>CAXSGE010000032.1:0-41317 GCA_964236715.1 uncultured Acetobacteraceae bacterium
TCAACGTCGGCTTCAGCGGCGGCGAGAAAAAGCGCAACGAGGTGCTGCAGATGGCCATCCTGCGGCCCAAGCTCGCCATATTAGATGAAACCGACAGCGGGCTCGATATCGACGCGCTGCGCATCGTCGCCGACGGGGTGAACGCGCTGCGCAGCCCGGATTTCTCGGCGCTGGTCATCACGCACCATCAGCGGCTGCTCGACCATCTGGTGCCGGACCGCGTGCACGTGCTGTCCCAGGGCCGCATTATCCGGTCCGGCGGACCCGAGCTTGCGCGCGAGCTGGAGGCGAACGGCTACGCCGGCGTGGTGGCGGAGGCGGCATGAACCAGTCGCTGCGCAACGGCGCCGATGCGTTCCTCGCGCGCTTCCAGGGCCTGCATGACCGCCTGCCCGGCGACCCCGCCATCCGCGCCACCGCCGCGGCCGCGTTCGCCAAGGGCGGCCTGCCCAGCGTGCGCGACGAAGCCTGGCGCTACACCAGCCTGCGCGCCCTGGCCGAGGGCGACTTCCAGGAGCCGTTGAGCGCCGTGTCCCAGGCGCCGATCCTGGGCGAAATCATCGATGCTCCCCGTCTGGTGCTGGTCGATGGCCGCTATCAGCCCGGGTTGTCGACGCCCCCCGCCGGCGTTACGGTCACGCTGTTTTCGGAAAATCCGTACTTTGGCCGGCTGCCCGACAATGCGCAGCCGATGGCGGCGCTGAACACCATGCTGGCCGAGGACGGCGTGCAGTTGCATGTCGCCGCGGGGGTCGACGCCGGGGCGCTGGTGCTGCTGTCGGTCACGCCCGACGGCCACCGCCCGATCGCCTTCCACCCACGCCACAGCATCCACCTTGAACCCGGCGCCAAGCTGACGATGCTGGAAATCGCGCGCGGGGAGGGGACCTATCTCCACAACGCCGTCACCGAGGTCGTGGTGGCCGAGGGGGCATCGCTGACCCATATCCGATTGCAGGACGAGGGGCGGGACGCGTTTCACGTCAACACCACCTTTGCCGAGATCGCCGGGCGCGGCACCTATGACACATTCGTATTGACCCTTGGCGCCCAGGTTGCCCGAACCGAGATCCACGCACGGCTGATCGGCCCGCATGGCATGGTGCATCTGAATGGCGCGCAGTTGCTGGGCGGCCAGCAGCACGGCGACATCACCACCGTGGTCGCGCATGACGCGCCGAATTGCGGATCGCGGCAGACGGTTAAGAACGTGTTGTCTGACCGCTCGCGCGGCGTGTTCCAGGGCCGCATTGAGGTCGCCCGCGTTGCGCAGAAGACCGACGGCTACCAGATGAACCAGGCGCTGCTGCTGTCGCCGCATGCCGAGATCGACTGCAAGCCACAGCTCGAAATCTACGCCGACGACGTGAAATGCAGCCATGGCGCGACGGTGGGCGAGCTGGACGCCGACCAGCTTTTTTATCTGCGCAGCCGCGGCGTGCCCGACGCCGAGGCGCGCGCGATCTTGGTCCGTGCATTCCTCGCCGAGGCGATGGACCCGATCGCACACGTCGAGGCCCGCGGGTTGCTTGAACGCGCAATCGAACAATGGTGGGAACGCCGCGCATGAACATGATGACTAAGCCTGGTTTCGACGTGCAGCGTATCCGCGCCGACTTCCCGATCTTGTCGCAAACGGTCCGGGGCAAGCCGCTGGTGTTCTTGGACAGCGCCGCGTCGGCGCAGAAGCCGCGCCAGGTGATCGACGCCATGGCCACCGCGATGGAAACGCAATACGCCAACGTCCACCGCGGCCTGCACTGGATGAGCGAGCGTACGACCGACGCCTATGAGGGCACCCGTGATGCCGTCGCCCGGCTGCTGAATGCGCCGTCGCGCGATGAGATCGTGTTTACCAAGAACGCCACCGAGGCGATCAACCTGGTCGCGCACAGCTATGGCCGCGGCATCATGAAGCCCGGCCAGGCGGTGGTCATTTCCGCCATGGAGCACCACGCGAACCTGGTTCCCTGGCAGATGCTGCGCGACGCGCACGGCATCGAGCTGCGCGTCGCCCCGATCACCGACGCCGGCGAGCTGGACATGGCTGGGCTGGAGGCGCTGCTCGGGGATCGCAAGGTCGGCCTGGTGTCGATCGTGCATATGAGCAACGTGCTCGGCACCGTCGTGCCGGCGAGCCGCGTCGCGGCGCTGGCGCATGAGTACGGCGCGAAAGTGCTGTTCGACGGTAGCCAGGCCGCCGTGCACCGCGCCGTGGACGTGCAGGCGATCGGCGCGGATTTCTACACGTTCACCGGCCACAAGCTTTATGGCCCGACCGGCATCGGCGTGCTGTGGGCGCGTCGCGAACTGCTGGAGGCCATGCCGCCGTTCATGGGCGGCGGCGACATGATCGGCACCGTAACGTATGAGTGCACCACATGGGCCGAAATCCCGCATAAGTTCGAGGCGGGCACCCCGCCCATCGTCGAGGCCATCGGCCTGGCGGCGGCGATCGAGTATGTCGAGGCGATCGGCTTTGACGCCATCGCGGCGCATGAGGGCCGGCTGACCGATCATGCCTTGGCACGGCTGTCCGCCATACCGGGCCTGCGTGTGCTCGGCGCGGCGCAGGACCGAGGCGGCGTGTTCAGCTTCACCATGCAGGGCGCCCACGCGCACGACATCGCCACCTTGCTGGACCGCCAGGGCATTGCGGTGCGCGCCGGCAATCATTGCGCCGAGCCGCTGTCGCGCCGCCTGGGCGTGGACAGCAGCGCTCGGGCCAGCACCGGCATCTATACGACCGAGGCTGAGATCGACGTGCTCGCCGATACCCTGGTGCGCGTGCGGGAGTTCTTTGGCTAGATGTTTGACCCAGAAATCTTCAACGACGTCCGCGACCTGTATAGCGCTGAAATCCGCACCCACGGCCGGACCCCAAGCCACGGACAGCGCCTGGCCGCGTTCGACGCCGCTGCCAAGGGTGATAACCCGATGTGCGGCGACCGCGTGCAGGTGTTCGTCCGCCGCGACGGCGACCGCGTGGCCGAGGCCGGGTTCGAGGCGCGCGGCTGCGAGATCACCATCGCCAGCGCTGACCTCATGTGCGAGGCCGTAAGCGACCAGCGGGTGGACCGCATCCGGGCGCTGTCGGACCAGGTCGCCGCCATGGCCCGAACCGGCCATTGCGATGCCTGCGACGAGGCGCTGCGCCGGTTGCACCCGCTGTCGGCCGTGCACGAGTATCCCTCGCGCGTGAAGTGCGTGACCCTGCCATGGCATGCTTTGCTGGCGGCCCTGGATGGCGAAAAGGAGACGACAAGTGAGTGAAGTGTCGACCTGGACCCCGGACGGCGAGGTCAACCCGAAGCCGACCGAGGACGCGCTGCTGGCCGCTATCGCCACAGTCTATGACCCGGAAATCCCGGTGAACATCTATGAACTTGGCCTGATCTACGCGGTCGAGATCGACGACGCCAACGCGGTGAAGGTCGAGATGACCCTGACGGCGCCGGGCTGCCCGAGCGCTCAGGAGCTGCCGGTGCAGGTGCAGGACGCGATCATGGCGGTGCCCGGCGTCGCATCGTGCCAGGTCGACACCGTTTGGGAGCCGCCCTGGGACCCCAGCCGCATGACCGAAGACGCGCGCCTCGCGCTGAACATGTTCTGACGGAGCTTATGATGAGCGCCACCCAGACCGCCGCCAGACCCCGTCGGGCTTTGCCGCAACTCATGACGCTGACCGATGCCGCTGCGGATCGGCTGCGCGGCCTGTATGCGAAGGGTCAGCAAGGCATGCTGCTGCGTATCAGCGTCAACACCAAGGGCTGCTCGGGCTTGAGCTATGACATGACCTGGGTCCCCGCCGCGGGACCCGGCGATGAGACAGTATCCGACAAGGGCTTAACGGTGCTGGTGGACCGCAAGGCTAGTCTGTTCCTGATTGGCAGCGTGATGGACTACGAGGTGAAAGACCTCGTTTCCGGGTTCACGTTCACCAATCCGAACGAGAAGGGCCGGTGCGGGTGTGGGGAAAGCTTTCACGTCTGAAGCGAAATCTTCATCCCCGCGTGGCTATGCGTAAATCCTAGCCGCGCATAGAACGATTGTGCCTCCGTCCGGTCGGACCGTGTCGTCAGTTGCATCACGTCGCAACCAGCCGCCCGCGCGTTTTCCATCGCGTATCGCATCAGCGCCGCGCCGATCCCGCTGCCACGCAGCGTGCTATGGACCCGCACGCCCTCGACCTGCGCGCGGCTTTGTCCCTGCTGCGAGACGCCGTGCAGCACGTTGAACTGCAGACAGCCGACGACAGCGCCGTCCTGCTCCGCCAGGATCAGCCGTCCGCCCTGCGCCAGCATGGCGCGGAAGCCTCGGATGTAGCTTTCTGGCAACGGCGTCTCGTCCCGCTCGCGGCCGCGGCCGAAGCGGTCGTCGGCCAGCATCCGCACGACCGCCGGCAGGTCCGCCTCGATGGCGTCACGGAAGGTTGTCATCGGGTAGGCCGGGGCTGGAATGCAACCACGCTCTCGACGCGGGCGGACCACAGGAACTGGTCGACCGCCGCGACCGATGCGACGCTGTATCCCGCCTGCATCAACACGCGCCCGTCCCGCGCCAGCGCCGCCGGGTTGCAACTGACATAGACGACCGGCGCCCCGCTCGCCGCCAACGCGGGCATCTGTGCCAACGCGCCACCGTGCGGCGGGTCGAGCACGATTGCCCCGGCGCCTTTTAGCTCCGCCGCCTGCAACGGCTGCCGGGCGAGGTCGCGCTGCGTCGCCACGACGCGCGGGTTGGCTGCCCGGCGCAGCGCGCCATACGCCGCTGCGTCGCCCTCATACGCCTGCACCCGCCCGCGTGTCGCCAGCGCGTGGGTGATGCTGCCGACGCCGGCGAACAGTTCGATAATGCGGGCTTTGGCTGGCATAGCCTCAGGCAGCGCGGCCAGCACGGCGGCCACAATCGCGGCCTCGCCCTCGCGCGAGACTTGCAGGAATGCGCCGGGCGGAACTGCCGTGACTACGCCGCTGAACGCCGTCGTAGCCGGGCGCAGGTTGCATGCAGGCTCGGTCAGCCCGGCACCGCCGCGCTGCGTGCTAGGCTCCCAGCTTATGCGTGGCAACCCGTGCGCGTTCGCCAGCGCGGTCAGCAGCACGCGGTCCCCGGCGGTGAGTGGCGCATCCGTGCGCAGCAGCAGGTCCGGCCCGCTATCCAGCAGGTTGACCACGGCCGAACCCTCGCGGCGCAGCCCGGTCAGCCGTTGCAGCACGGGGCGCAACGCCTGGACCAAGGCGAACAACGCCGGGTGCAGGACCGGGCAGGCGTGCATGTCCACGATCTCGCGTGACCGGCGCCGGTGCAGCCCGATGCGGACCGCAGGCCCCTCCCGACGGATCGCCAGGTCCATGCGGCGCCTCGTCGCTGGCGGCGTGCGGGCCAAGCCGGGAATGGCAACCACCGCCTCCACGCGGCGCAACGCATCTACGACTTGGGACGCTTTCCAGCCAGCGTAAGCGCCGTCGCGCCAATGCTGCAACGTGCAGCCACCGCAGGGGCCGAAATGCGGGCAGGGTGGCGCGACCCGATCAGGCGACGGTTCAAGGACCACAGCCTCGGCCGTCCAACCCTCGCCGCGCCGCGCCAATATGCCCGGCTGCACCAACTCGCCCGGCAGCGTGTCGGGAAGATAGAGCGCCGTCCCGTCCGGCAACGCCGCCACGCCGTCCCCATCCGCGCCCATGCGCTGGACACGGACGGGTGCGGCTGCGTTAACCGCCGAAGGCGGAGAGGCCGGTTTGGGCGCGGCCAAGGATCAACGCATGCACGTCATGCGTGCCCTCATAGGTGTTCACGGCTTCCAGGTTCATTACATGTCGGATGACATGGTACTCGTCGGCGATGCCGTTGCCGCCGTGCATGTCCCGCGACACCCGCGCGATGTCGAGCGCCTTGCCGCAGTTGTTGCGCTTCATCAAGCTGATCATCTCGGGCGCAGCACGGCCCTCCTCCATCAGCCGTCCCAGCCGCAGCGCACCCTGCAGGCCCAGGGTGATTTCCGTCTGCATGTCCGCAAGCTTTTTCTGGATCAACTGCGTCTGCGCCAGTGGGCGGCCGAACATCTGCCGCTCCATGGTGTAGCTGCGCGCCTGGTGCCAGCAGAACTCCGCCGCCCCGAGCGCGCCCCAACTGATGCCGTAGCGCGCGTTGTTCAGGCAGCTAAACGGACCACGCAGCCCCTTCACGTGCGGCAGCTCATTCTCCACCGGGACGAACACGTCCTGCATCATGATCATGCCAGTCGTGGACGCCCGCAACGCGAACTTGCCCTCGATCTTCGGCGCCGACAGCCCGGCCATGCCCTTTTCCAGAATATAGCCGCGAATGTCGCCGGCGTCGTTCTTCGCCCAAACCACGAACACGTCGGCGATCGGCGAGTTGGTGATCCAGGTCTTCGAGCCGTTCAGCACGAAGCCGCCATCTGCCGCGCGCGCCCGGGTCCGCATGCTGGCCGGATCGGACCCGGCGTCCGGCTCGGTGAGGCCAAAGCAACCGACGAACTCGCCCGCTTGCAGCTTCGGCAGGAAACGGTCCTTCTGGTCCTCAGACCCGAATGCCCAGATCGGATACATCACCAATGATGACTGCACGCTGAATGCGCTGCGATAGCCGCTGTCGACCCGCTCGACCTCGCGCGCGATCAGCCCATAGGCCACGTAGCCGACGCCGGCGCAGCCGTGGCTGTCGAGCGTCGCGCCCAGGAAGCCCATCTCGCCCATCTCGTTCATGATCTCGCGGTCAAACCGCTCATGCCGGTTGGCCTGCAGCACGCGGGTGAACAGCTTGTCCTGGCAATAGGCATGGGCCGCGTCGCGCATCGCGCGCTCGTCCTCGCTGAGCTGGTCCTCCAGCAACAGGGCGTCGTCCCACTTGAACGGACCGAGCTTGCGGGACGCCGCCGGGCGATTCTCCGTCAGCTTGGCCTCGGCGGCCTCGGGTTGCTGGATCGGGGAGGTGACGTTCATGCTGGGGTCCTCCGGCTATTCGCTCGAGACGGGCTCCGGCGCGGGGCTGCGCACGGCGCGGGAACGTAGCAGCATAAACGCCGGCACGTCGTCCCCAAATCCGAGCACCGCCGGACCCAGGTCCTCGTCGCGCCGCCGATGGTCACGCGGACGCCCGCGATCGCCACCCCGGCTATCGCCCGCCCGCATGTCCGGCGCGCGGACATCCGGCTGACGAGGCTCCTCGCGGCGGGCCTCATCGCGGCGCGGCTCGTTGCGTCCGCCACGGCGCGGCTCAGAGCGCCCCGTCCTGGCCGGCGCGGGCGGGGCCTGCTCGGCCACTTGGATTGGCGCCGCGATGGCTGCGGGCGCTTCAACCGCAGCGGCGGGCACGGCAATTGCCTCCGGCTGCGGCGTGTCTTGCGTCACGGGGGTTGCGTCGGATTTCTTCGCCCGGCTGCGCCGCGGCTTGGCCGCCTTGGGCGCCGCTTCATCAAGCTCGGCCGCCGGCTTCGCAGCTTTCGCAACGCGCGGCGCAACCCTCGTCCCCCGTCCGCGCCCACGCCGCCGCTTGCCGTCATCCTCGGCGAATGCGGCCGCTGCCATGCCCTCGACCTGCATGCGCGGGATCGGCGCGCCAATCAGCCGCTCGATCGCGTCGACGAACTGCCCGTCATCCGGCGTGGCCAGCGTGAACGCGTGCCCGGTCAAGCCCGCGCGCCCGGTGCGGCCAATGCGATGCACGTAATCCTCGGCATGGATCGGCACATCGAAGTTGAACACATGGCTCAGCCCGCCGATGTCGAGCCCGCGCGCCGCCACGTCGCTGCACACCAGCAAGCGGATTTCGTTCGCCTTGAATTTTGCCAATGTCGCGAACCGCTCCGGCTGGCTCATGTCGCCATGCAGGGAACCGACGCTGAAGCCGTGCCGCTTCAGCGACTTATACAGGATGTCCACGTCCCGCTTGCGGTTGCAGAAGATCAAGGCGTTCTGCACGTCCTCGCTGCGTATCAGCCGGCGCAGCGCCTCGCGCTTGTCGCCGTCATCGACCACGGTCAGCCCGGCCACGATCGTCGACGCCACGCTGGCCGGACGGCTGACGGTGATCTCCTTCGGGTTCGACAGGAACGCGTCCGCGAGCCGCCTGATCTCCGGCGCCATGGTCGCGCTGAACAGCAAGGTCTGCCGCGCCTTGGGCAGGAAACCCACGATCTTCTCGATATCCGGGATGAATCCCATGTCGAGCATGCGGTCGGCCTCGTCGATGACCAGGATCTTGGTGTCGGTCAGCAGCAACCCGCCACGGTCGAACAGGTCCATCAACCGGCCCGGCGTCGCAATCAACACGTCGACGCCCTTCATCAGCGCCTCTTTCTGGTCTGACAGGCTCTCGCCGCCGATCAGCAAGGCATGGTTCAATTTTAGGTACTTGCCATACTGCACGAAATTTTCTGCGACCTGCAGCGCCAACTCGCGCGTCGGCTCCAAGATCAGGCTGCGCGGCATGCGGGCGCGGGCGCGGCTGCCAGACAGGATATCCATCAACGGCAACACGAAGCTCGCAGTCTTCCCGGTGCCGGTCTGCGCGCACCCCAGCACGTCGCGCGCCATCAGCACGGTCGGGATCGCCTGGGCCTGAATAGGCGTGGGCGTGCGATAACCCATGTCGTCGATCGCCCGCAGGATTTCCGGCGACAGGCCGAGGTCGGCAAAGCCGTTCGGCTCCACTTCCACCTCGTCGTGGTAGGCTGCCTCATCCGCTGTCATGCTGCTGGGGGCCTCGGGCGCGATCACGTCCTCCGATGCACCGCCCGGGACATGCAACTGCCCACGCTCCGCATGCGCGCGTTCCGCCGCACTGGCCGGCGCAGGGTCCGCGTGCACGTCATCTTCCGCAGGGGCGGCCGTGATATTCGTCAAAAATACATCTCGATGCTGTAAAGGTGCTTAGTCGCCAACGCGAGGCGATCGCGCCAAAAGGGCGCGTTACGGCTGGCATATCGGTAAATAATGCACGAAAGTCAAGCTTTTCAGCGCGAATACGGCATCGTATAAACCAGTCATGGCCGAGGCGGCACATCCCGATAGCAGGCCGTCATTGCTGTTGTTCCCCGGCTTGCTATGCGATGCCCGCCTGTGGCGCGACCAGGTAGAGGCGCTATCCGACAGCATCACCTGCATCGTCGCCGATTGCACGCAAGACGACAGTCTCGATGCCATGGCGCGACGCGCCCTTTCCGCAATGCCAGCCCGGTTCGCCGTGGCCGGGCTCAGCATGGGCGGCTACGCGGCCATGGCGCTGATGCGCCTGGCGCCCGAGCGCGTCACCGCCCTATGCCTCATGGACACCAGCGCCCGTCCGGATACGCCGGAGCAGGCGCGACGCCGCCGCGGCATGATGGCGCTGGTCGCCCGCGGGCACCGCTTCAAGGGCGTGACACCGCGCCTGCTGCCGATGCTGCTGCATCCCGACCGGCTCGATGACCAGGCGATGTGCGACGAGGTCATGGCCATGGCCGACCGAGTAGGGCAGGCGGCCTACCTGCGCCAGCAGGCCGCCATCGTCGCCCGGCCCGACAGCCGCCCGGACCTCGCGCGCGTTGCCGTGCCCACCCTGGTAGCCGTCGGCGCTGGCGACCAACTGACCCCGCCGGAACTCGCGGGCGAGATCGCTGGCCTTATCCCTGGCGCCGACTTGCGGATCGTTGAAGGCGCCGGGCACCTGCTGCCGATGGAGCAGCCTGACGAAACGATAAAGCTGATGCGCCGATGGTTCGATGCAACCCCGTCAGCAGTTCGGCGTCCTACATAGTAATGACAAATTCCCCTGCCACGGCGCTGCCGATCGAAGACTACGCCATCATCGGCGACTGCATCACTGCGGCGCTGGTCGGCCGCAACGGCAGCATTGACTGGCTATGCTGGCCCCGGTTCGACAGCAGCGCATGTTTTGCGGCCCTCCTCGGCGATGAAGGGAACGGCCGCTTCCTCATCGCCCCAGTGGCGCAGAACGGTCCCGCCACACGCAGCTACCGCGATGGCAGCCTGGTGCTCGAAACGGTGTTCGACAGCCCGGACGGGCAGGTCGCCGTCCTCGATTTCATGGTGCCCGAAAGCCCGAATAGCTGCATCGTCCGCATCGTCGAGGGCCGCCGCGGCGCCGTGCCGATGCGCATGGAACTGACGTTGCGCTTCGACTACGGCAACTCCGTCCCCTGGGTCACCAGGCGGCCCGGCGGCAATGGAGTCGTCGCGGTCGCCGGGCCGCAGATGGTCGTGTTGCGCACCAACGTCCCGTTACGCGGCGAGTCGATGCAGACCGTCGCCGACTTTTCGGTCGGGGAGGGCGAGCGCGTCAGTTTCGTCCTGACCCAAAGCGAATCGCACCTGCCGATGCCGCCCAGCGTCGACGCCGACGACGCCCTTTATAAAACCGAACAGCATTGGGCCGCCTGGTCCAAGCGCTTAGCCTACGATGGGCCATGGGCAAAGGTGGTCAAGCGCTCGCTGCTGACCCTGAAATGCCTAACATACGCGCCGACCGGCGGCATCGTCGCTGCGCCGACCACGTCGCTCCCCGAAGCCCTGGGCGGGTCGCGAAACTGGGATTACCGGTTTTGCTGGCTGCGCGACGCCACCATCACCCTGTTCGCCTTCATGTCGACGGGATATTACGACGAGGCCGTTGCCTGGGCGCACTGGCTGCACCGCAGCATCGCTGGCAGCCCCGACCAGGTGCAGATCATGTACGGCATCGCCGGCGAGCGGAGGCTGACGGAACAAGAACTTTCGTTCCTGCCGGGCTATCAGGGCGCCGGCCCGGTGCGGGCAGGCAACGCCGCCGCAACACAAGTGCAACTGGACGTTTACGGCGAGGTGATGGACGCGTTGCACTCTGCGCGCCATGCCAATCTGTTGGCCGGGAGCAAGACCTGGTCGCTGCAGTGCGCCCTGCTGGAGCATCTTGAAACCATTTGGCAGAGCCCGGATGAGGGCCTGTGGGAGACCCGGGGCGGCCAGCGGCATTTCACCTTCAGCAAGATAATGGCCTGGGTCGCCTTCGACCGCGGCATCAAGGCCGTGGAAGATTTTGGGCTCGAGGCTCCGGTCGAACATTGGCGCAGCGTGCGGGACGCCATCCATGCCACGGTTTGCCGTGACGGATATGATGAGCAGCTTGGCAGCTTCGTCCAGAGTTTCGGCTCCAAGGCGCTTGATGCGAGTCTGTTGCTGATTGGGGCCAACGGCTTCCTGCCGCACGACGATCCCCGCGTCCGCGGCACCGTCGCGGCAATCGAGCGCGACCTGCTGGTTGATGGCTTCGTGATGCGCTACCGCACCGAGGACGGCAAGGACGGCCTGCCAGCGGGGGAGGGCGCCTTCCTCGCCTGCAGCTTCTGGCTCGCCGCCGCCATGCATAACCAGGGCCGGACAGACGAGGCGCACGCCCTGTTCGAACGCCTGGTTGGGCTATGCAACGATGTCGGGCTGCTAAGCGAGGAGTACGATGCCAAAGCGGCCCGCTTCACCGGCAACTTTCCGCAAGCATTCAGTCATGTGGCGCTGGTGACCGCTGCCCTCACCCTTTCCGGCAAGAAACGCGGCAGCACGCCATTCTAAACTACTCCGCCGGCTGCGCAGTGATGGGGGCCCGCTTTCGCCGCCCGGTCGCCAGGCGTTCCAGCGCCAAATAGATCACCGGCGTCGTATAAAGTGTCAGGATCTGCGACAGGATCAGCCCGCCGCAAATGGCGATGCCGAGCGGACGGCGGAACTCCGACCCGGTGCCGGACGCCAGCGCCAGCGGGACTGCGCCCAGCAAAGCGGCCAAAGTCGTCATAATGATCGGACGGAAGCGCTCACGGCACGCCTCGATGATCGCCGCGTGGGGCAACATGCCCTGTTCCCGCTCGGCCTCCAGCGCGAAATCCACCAGCATGATCGCGTTCTTCTTCACGATGCCCAGCAGCAGCACGATCCCAATAATGGCGAGGACATTCAGTTCCCCGCCGGTGAGCAACAGCGCCAGGAACGCCCCGAGGATGGCCGAGGGCAGGGTCGAGATGATGGTCAGCGGATGGATCAGGCTCTCATATAGTATGCCGAGCACGATGTAGATCGACACGATGGCCGCCATGATCAGGAACGGCTGGGTGGCAAGCGACTGCTGCAGGAACTTGGCGTTCCCGGCGAACTCCGTCCGCACCCCCTCCGGCATGCGCAGGTTCCGCGCCGCGTCCGTTACGAGGTTGATTGCATCGCCCTGTGAGGTGCCGGGCTTTAGGTTGAAGCTGATGCTGGCAGACGGGAACTGCCCTTGGTGGCGCACCGCCAGCGGCGCGGTCGCGAGATCGAGGCGCACGACGCTGGTGATTGGCACTTGTTGCCCGCCGGTCCCCGGCACATACAGCCGGTTGAGCAGCTCCGGGTCGATCTGCAGGTCCGGCAGCGTCTCCAGCACCACGCGATACTGGTTGCGCTGGGTGTAGATAATCGACACCTGGCGCTGCGAATACGCGTTGCTCAGCGCCGCGTCGATCGCACTCACGGGGACGCCGAGCCGGGATGCGGCGTCCCGGTCGATGACCACGTTGGCCTGCGGCCCCGGACGGTCCTGGTCGCTCGAGACATCCTCGATCCCCGGCACGCCGCGCAGCGCCTCCTGCAGCTTCAGCGTCCACTCCCGCAATTCGTTCAGGTTCTCGTCGAGCAGCACGAATTGGAAGCCGGTGCCGTCGGACCGCCCGCCGCCGCGCAGGTCCTGGGCCGAGTATATTTGTGTCTGGATGCCGGACATCTGCATGAGCTTCGGCCGCAGCCGCGCCAGCACCTCCTCGCTGCTGATCTTGCGCTCAGCCAGTGGCTTCAGCGACACGGTGAGCTGGCCGCGGTTGAGGCTGGACCAGCCGTTGGTGATGCCGATGGTGCTGCCGACGTTCTCGACGGCGGGATCGGCGAGCAGGATGCCCACTACCTGTTTTTGCCGGGCTGTCATGGCCTCGAAGCTGATGTCCGGGCTGGCCGTCGTGCTGCCGGTGAGCAGGCCGGTGTCCTGGGTCGGCAGGAACCCCTTGGGCACGTAGCCATACAGCTTGACGATGCCGAGGATGATCGCGGGCGTCACCAGCAGGATCACCCATTTCCAGCGCAACAGGCTGTCGAGGCTTTGCAGGTAGCCCCGTTGGGCGCCATTGATCGCACGGTCGACGCTGCGGTCGATCCAGCCCCATACGCCGCGCGGCGCCACATGCGCGCCCATGAACTGTCCGCACATCATGGGCGTCAGCGTCAGCGAAACGACGGCCGACAGCGCGATCGCGATCGTCAGCACCATCGCGAACTCGTGGAACAGCTTGCCCAGCAGGCCGCCCATGAACAGGATCGGGATGAACACCGCCACGAGCGAGATGCTGATCGACACGACCGTGAAGCCGATCTGCCGCGACCCCACGAGCGCCGCCTGCATCGGCGACAGGCCGCGTTCCTGGTGGCGGAAGATGTTCTCGATCATGACGATGGCGTCGTCGACTACGAAACCCACCGAGATCGTCAGCGCCATCAGCGAAAAGTTGTTGAGGCTGTAGCCCAGCAGGTACATCGCCCCGAGCGTGCCGGCGATGCTGAGCGGCACCGTCACCGCCGCCGCCAGGGTCGGCACCAGCCGCCGCATGAACAGCGCCACCACCATCAGCACCAGGGCGATGCTGATCAGCAGGGTCCATTCCACGTCATGCACGCTGGCCCGGATGGTCGTCGTGCGGTCCGAGATCGTCGCCAGGCGGATATCGGGCGGTATCCACGCCAGCAACTGCGGCAGTGCCGCGCGGACCCGGTCGACCGTGTCGATCACGTTGGCGCCCGCGGTTTTCGTGAGCGTCAGCAGGATGGCCGGCTGGGTGCCCTGCCACGCCGCGAGCTTGGTGTTGGCGACGCCGTTCAGCACCTCCGCCACGTCGCCGAGCCGGACGGTGGCGCCGTTCTTGGTTTTCAGCACGAGGGCGGCGTAGTCGGACGCCTGGGTGATCTGTCCGTTCACCTCAATCGTCTCGGCGCGTTCCGGCCCCTGGAAGCCGCCGACGGCGCCGTTCACGTTGGCGCTGCGTATGGCGGTGTAAACGTCCTGGCTGCTGAGCCCCGCCGCCCGCAGCGCCGCCGGGTTCAGCCGCACGCGGACGGCGGGCTTCTCGGCGCCGTTCACCTGGACCTGGGCAACGCCCTCCACTTGGCTCAGCCGCTGCGCCAGGATGGTGTCGGCGGCGTCGAAGACCTGCGCCGTGCTCAAGACGTCCGACGTCAGCGCGAGGGTCAGGATCGGCGCCTCGGCCGGATTGAATTTGCGGTAGTACGGCCGGGTCGGCAGGTCGGAGGGCAGGTCGGAGTAGGCGGCGTTGATCGCGGCCTGCACGTCGTGCGCGGCGCCTTCGATGGGCCGGTCGATGTCGAACTGGATCACGATCGACGTGCTGCCGGTGCTGCTGGTGCTGGTGATCTCGGTCACGCCGGGGATTTCACCCAGGCGGCGTTCGAGCGGCGCGGCGATGCTGGCGGCCATCGTTTCCGGATCTGCGCCGGGGCGGGCGGCGAACACGACGATGGTCGGGATGTCGACGCTGGGCAACGGCGCCACGGGAAGGAACCGCACGGCGACAATGCCGATGAGCAGCAAGCCAAGCGCGAGCAGGAACGTCGCGACCGGGCGGTGGATGAAGGGGGCGGAGATGTTCATTCCGCCGGCGCCACTCGCGCCCGCACGAAGCGCAGCCGCATCCGTTCAAACGCTAGGTAGATGACCGGCGTCGTGTAAAGCGTCAGCACCTGGCTCAGCAGCAGCCCGCCCACGATGGTGAGGCCCAGCGGATAGCGCAGCTCCGACCCGGTGCCGCTCTCGATCACCAATGGCAGCGCGCCCAGCAGCGCCGCCGCCGTCGTCATCATGATCGGACGGAACCGCAGCAGGCACGCCTCGGTGATTGCGGCCAGCGGCGAAAGCCCGCGCAGACGCTCGGCCTCCAGGGCGAAGTCGATCATCATGATCGCGTTCTTCTTGACGATGCCCATCAGCAGCACGATGCCCACCAGCGCCACCAACGACAGGTCCTGCCCGGCGAAATCCAGCGCCAGCAGCGCGCCGATGCCGGCGGACGGCAGCGTGGACAGGATGGTCACCGGATGGATCATGCTCTCATATAATACGCCGAGCACAATGTAGATCACGACGACCGCCGCCAGGATCAGCCAAGGCTCGCTCGCAAGGCTGTCCTGGAACTCGGCCGCGTCGCCGGAATAGCTGCCGACGATGGTGGGGGGCAGGCCCATCTCCCGCTCCGCCTGCGCCACCGCTGCCACCGCGTGGCTCAGGCTGGAACCCGGCGCCAGGTTGAAGCTGATGGTCGTCGACGGGAACTGGCTCTGGTGCGTGACGGCCAGCGGCGCGGTGCCGTGAATGATGGTGGCGATGGCCGATAGCGGCACCTGCGCCCCGTTCAACCCCGGCAGCCGCAGCCGGTCGAGCGAGTGCGGGTCGGCCTGCCAGTCGGGATCGGCCTCCAGCACCACGCGATACTGGTTGGCCTGGCTGAAGATCGTGCTGATCTGCCGCTGCCCGAACGCGTCATACAGCGTGTCCTGAATTGCCTGCATGCTGACGCCCAGCCGCATCGCCGCGTCGCGGTCCACCTGGATGCGAGTCGAGAAGCCCTCAGTCTGCTGGTCGCTGGCGACGTCCTGCAGGTCCGGCATCGTGCGAAGCTGCCCGAGCAGCCGCGGCGCCCAGGCCGCAAGTTCGTCCGCGTCGGTGTCGATCAGGGTGTACTGGAACTGGGTGCGGCTGATGCGGGTGCCGATCTGGATGTCCTGCACCGCCTGCATGAACACCGACATGCCCGGGACGCCCGCCATCGCCGCCTGCAGCCGCGCGATCACTGCCGGCGCCGGGTCGCGCTCGCGGCGGGGTTTGAGCGCGATGGTAAGCCGCCCGGTGTTCGGCGTCGCGTTGATGGTGCCGGCGCCGACGAACGACACGACTCCGGCGACCGCGGGATCGTGCTGCGCGATGGCGGCGAGCTGCGTCTGCAAGGCGGACATGCGCGAGACCGAGGCGCTCTGCGCCGCCTCCGTCACCGCCACGATCACTCCGGTGTCCTGCTGCGGCAAGAACCCCTTCGGAGTGGCGACATACAGTATAATAGTGCCCGCCAAGGTGCCGACCGCGATGAGCAGTATCGTGCCCTGGAAGCGCAGCGCCACCGCGAGGGTGCGGGCATAGCTTCGGGTCAGGGCCTTGAAGCCGCGTTCGAACCAGCCGGTAAGACGGCTCGGCCGCTCATTGGCCCGCAGCAGCCGCCCGCACATCATGGGCGTGAGCGTCAACGAGATAACGGCCGACACGATCACCGACGTGCTCAGCACCACCGCGAACTCGTTGAACAGCCGTCCGACGACGCCGGTCATGAACAGCAGCGGGATGAACACCGCGACCAGGCTGACGGTCAGCGACACGATGGTGAAGCCGATCTGTGCCGCGCCGCGATAGGCGGCTTCGAGCGGCGGCACCCCGTCCTCGATGAAGCGCACCACGTTCTCGATCATGACGATCGCGTCGTCCACCACGAACCCGGTCGCGACCGTCAGCGCCATCAGCGACAGGTTGTCGAGGCTGTAGCCGCACAGCGCCATCACCCCGAAGGTGCCGATCAGCGACAGCGGCAGCGCTATGGCCGGAATCAGCGTCGCCCGCGCGCTGCGCAGGAACAGGAAGATGACGAACACCACCAGCCCAATCGACAGCATCAGGGTGAACTGCACGTCGTTGACCGAGGCGCGGATCGTCTCGGTCCGGTCCACTACGACCGCCATCGCCACCCCCGCCGGGATCGCGCGCTGCAGGCCCGGCAGCGCCTCCTTGATGGCGGCCACCGTGGAAACGATGTTGGCGCCGGGCTGCCGCTGGATGTCCAGCACCACCGCCGGGGTGCCGTTATACCATCCGGCGACCCGGTTGTTCTCAACGCCCGCCATCACCGTGCCGATGTCGGACAAGCGCACCGGCGCCGCGTTCTTGTAGGCGATCACCAGGTCCTGATAGGCCGCAGGCGTCACGAGTTGGTCGTTGGCGCCCAGCGCATAGGCCTGGCGCGGCCCGTCGAACCCGCCCTTGGCCCCGTTGACGTTGGCCGACGCCACCGCGTTACGCACGTCCTCCATCGACAGCCCATACGCCGCCACCCGCGCCGGATCGACCTGCACCCGCACTGCCGGACGCAGCCCGCCCTGCACCGTCACCTTGCCGACGCCGTCGATCTGGCTGAGCTTCGGCTGCAGCAGCGTGTCCGCCGCGTCGCTGATGCGGTCGACGGTGACGCTGTCGGAAGTGAGCGCCAGCGAGAGGATCGGGGCGTCGGCCGGGTTCACCTTGGCGTAGATCGGCGGATACGGCAGGTTGACCGGCAGCGTCCCCGTGGCCGCGTTGATCGCCGCCTGCACGTCCTGCGCCGCGCTGTCCAGCCGCCGGTTCAGGTTGAATTGCAGCGTGATCTGGCTGGTGCCCTCGCTGCTGGTGCTGGTCATGGTCGACAAGCCCGTGATCTGGCCGAACTGCCGCTCCAGCGACGCGGTGATCAGGGTCGCGACCGTGTCCGGCCCGGCGCCGGGCAACTGCGTCGTCACCTGGATGGTCGGGAAATCGACCGTCGGCAGCGCCGCCACCGGCAGTGCCCGGTAGCCCAGCACGCCGGCCAGCAGCACGGCCAAGGCCAGCAGGCACGTCGCGACCGGGCGCGCGATGAACGGGGCGGAGATGTTCATGCCAGAACGCCGTTATGCGCGCGCAAACCACTTGGTTTCGCTGCGCCCGGCAGCCGCCGCCTGTGTCGCCGCGAGCGCGTCATCCAGCGCGCGGACCCGCACCACCGAGGGCCGTCCAACAATCCGGGCAACGTAAGCCGCGATATCAGGATGTTCCGGCACAAGCTTGAACCGCGTCGTCCAGACGAGCGCGGTGCCCCACAGCACGTCCGCAGCGGTGAACCGCTCGCCCAATAGGAACGGCCCGCGCCCAAGCTGGGCAACGACCGTGCCCATCATGGTGTCGAAGCTGCCATAGGGCGACATGGCGACCCCGCCGGGATCCCGCTGCATTGCCCGGTCCACCAGCGCCGGCTCGAATGCTGAGCCATAGAAGAAAAGCCAGCGGAGATAGGGCCCTCGAAGCGGATCGCCGATCGGTGGCGCTAGCCCGGCATCCGGAAAACGGTCGGCGAGGTAGAGATAGATCGCGCCCTGCTCGGTCACCAGCGCGCCGTCATGCACGATGGCAGGCACCTTGCCCATCGGGTTCACCGCCAGGAAGGCCGGCTTGCGATGCTCCCCTGCCTTCGCATTCAACGCAACGAACCGGTAGTCCGCGCCCAGCTCGTCAAGCAAGATCCGCACGCCGGTCGATCGGGTGTTGGGCGCGTGGTAAAATGTCAGCGTCGCATCGGTGCTCATCATTGCCTCCGTTTAGGAACTCGACCGGTTCCGCCGCTGCGCCGTGCCGGGGGCGCTACGCTCTTTGCTGCGCTCCGGGGGCGCCGCGTCCGGGGCGTTGCCGTCCGGCCCGGCCAGCGCCACCTTGGCGCCGTCCGTCAGCCGCTGCGCCCCGTCGATCACGACCTGCTCGCCGCTGCGCAGCCCGTCCGCGATCACGCTGAGCTGTTCGTCCTCGTGGCCGACCGCCACCGTGCGCCGCTGCGCCAGTTCCTGTCCGCCCGGGCCGGCATTGATCACGAACACGAATGCGCCGCGCGGGCCGCGCTGCACTGCCGCCGTTGGGACCGTCACGACGCTGCGCTGGGTTTCCACCAGCATCCGCACGTTCACGAAGCCGCCGGGCCAGAGCAGCAGCTTGTCGTTGGGAAAGGTCGCTTTCAGCTTGATCGTGCCCGTCGCCGGGTCGACCTGGTTGTCCAGCACCGCGAGCTGCCCGCGGTCGAGCGGGTCCGAAACCGACCCGCCCTGCTTCAGCGCCAGCACCTCCGGCATCCCGTCCTGCATGGCGCTCGCCACCACCGGCAGCGCCTGCTGCGGCAGGGTGAACACGACCGAGATCGGCTTCAACTGGGTGATGACAGTCAGCGGCAGCAGGTCGCCCGCCCGCGCGATGTTGCCGCTGTCGACCTGGCGCAAGCCGATCCGCCCATCGAGCGGGGCCATGATCGTGGTGTAGCTGAGCTGCGTCCGCGCAGTGTCGATCTGCGCCTGGTCCCCGCGCACTTGCGCCTCGAGCTGCGCGACCGCGGCGCGGGCGGTGTCATACTGCTGTGCGCTGCTATAGGCAGTGGCGGCCAGCTTGGCGTAGCGGTTGGCGTCCAGCCTCGCGTTGGCCAGGTTCGCCTCGTCCTGCTGCTTCTTGGCGCTCGCCGAGTCGAGGCTGGCCTGGTAGGGCCGCGGGTCGATGCGCGCGAGCACGTCGCCGGCGTGCACGTCCTGGCCCTCCCGGAACTTCACCTCTATTAGTGGACCGTCGACCATCGGGCGGATCGAGACCAGGTTGAAGGCCTGCACCGTGCCGAGCCCATCCAAATAGACCGGCACGTCGCGTGTCTCGCTGCGGGCCGCCAGCACCGGGATGGGCGTAGCGTCAGCGGCGCCTGCACCCCCGCGCCGCCGCCCACCCGAAGCGCTCGCCTGCTCGGCCGGGTCCGCATGATGCCAATAATAGTACGCAGCCCCGCCGCCTGCCCCCACGAGCAGCAACAGGATCAGCAGCACGCGCCTCATAGGCCGGCCCCCGCAGGCTGCGACCAGCCGCCGCCGAGCGCCTTGTAAAGGTTCACCAAAGCCTGGAACTGCGCCAGCCGGATCTGGGTCAGCAGGTCGAGGTCGTTGAACAGCGTGACCTGGGTGTTGAGCGAGGTGATGATATCGATGGTCCCTGCCTGGAGCTGCGCCGCCGCTATGTCGGCCGAACGCTGCGCCACCGCAATGGCCTGCCGCTCGAGCGTTTCTTGCTCAGTGGTGTAGCGCAGCGCCGAAAGTGATTGTTCCACGTCCGTAAAACTTTGCAGCACCGCCTGCCGGTAATCGGCAAGCAGCTCGCCATACCGGCCTTTCGCCTGGTCGAGCTGCCCGCGGCGCTGCCCGTTGTCGAAGATGGTTTGCGTCAGGTTTCCGGCAAGCGTCGCGATCACCGTGCCCGGCCCGGTGATGCTGGCCAGCACGGCGCTCGTCAGCCCGCCTGACGCCGTGAGCTGCACATCGGGGAAGAACGCGGCACGGGCGGCACGGATGTTGGCGTTCTCCGCCACCAGCAGCGCCTCCGCGTTGGCGACATCCGGGCGGCGCGCCAGCAATTGGCTCGGCAGGCCCGGCGCCACCAGCGGCAGCGGCAGCTTCTCCAACGATCCGCCGGCAACCGGCAGCCGCTCCGGGGGTATGCCGGTCAGGATGCCGAGGGCGATCCGCTGCTGCTCGATCTGGCTTCGCAGGCTCGGCAGGGCCGCCCGCTGCCCAGCCGTCAGCGCCTCCTGCTGCGATACGTCCAGCGCGTTGGCGGTGCCTACGCTCAGCCGAGCCCGGAACGCGCCCAGGATGCGCTCCGCATCGCGCAAGTTGCGCACGGCGGTCGCCAGCCGGTCCTGCGCCGCGAGCACTTGGAAGTAGGTGGTGGCAACCGAAGTCACCACATTCAAAGCGACCGTCACCTGGTCGAACCGGGTCGCGACCGCGCTGGCTTGCGCGGATTGCGCCAGCGCGCGGTTGCGGCCCCAGAAGTCGAGGTCGTACGAAACCTGCAGCGCCCCGCTATAGCTGCGGCTGTCGAAATACCGCGGCGTGCTGCCACCCGACCCGGCGACGGCACCGCCCGTCACAGGATCGATCCCAAAGCTCGACCCGCCGCTTCGGCCACTGGTCAGCCCGGTGCGGCGATAATTGTCGCTGGCGGTGGCGTCGATGGCCGGCAGCAATGGCGCGCCGCTGATCCGCACCTGGGCGTCGGCCTGCACCACGCGGGCGGCGGCGGCGGCGAGGTCATTGTTGTAGGCCCGGGCGTCGGCGATCAGCCGGTCCAGTTCCGGCGACCGGAAATTGCGCCACCATTCCTCGGAGGGCCATGCAGCCTCCGCCGTGTCCGCCGTGGCGCGGAACGTCGGCGGGATATCGAGCACGGGGCGCTGATAGAATGGGCCGAGGCTGCATCCAGACAGCCCCGCGAGCGCCATCCCGGCCAGCCCAAACGAACGGCGGCGCGTCACCGCGGGCCCGATGCTTGTGTGGTCTCGGCCAGCCTGGCGCGGCCCTCGGGGGATAGGGTGCCAATCGCCGTCAACAGGCTCTCGCCGAACCGGCCGGAAGTTTCGGCCCAGCGCGCCTGGTAAATCAGCATCCGCTCGCGGACGGCGGCCTCGTCATACGGGCTCTGGGCGATGCTGTGCGACAGATCGGCGCGCGCCTCGGCCATGCGGCGCCGGGCAATGTCGTACCACGGCCGCTCGCGGTCTAGCGTGGCGCGGAACCGGGCGGCGTCCGCTGCCGGCAGGTCGCGCGCCATGCGCTCCGCCGCCCCTGCAAGGCCCGGCGGACCCGGCGGCCGGCCGGCGGCCAAATGCGCGCCGATCAACGTCGCGCTGAACAAGTTGCCCGCAATCGACAGCCACAGCGCCCTGGTGCGCCAGGGTTCACGCAACACGAACATTATACCGTCTTGTCGGTCACAGCGCCGCTTCGATTGCAATTGACTGCACGGCTGCAAACAGGTCCGGCTGCTCGGCGTCGGCGTTGGCGGCGCCGAGATACAGCCCGGCCAGCGCGCAGGCGGCCAGCGCGCCCCAGCGCATGGCGGGAAGCGTGTGGGCCGGCGCAGCGAGCCGCCGCCCGAGCTGCCGCTGCATATCGGCAAGCAGCGCTGCGTCAATCGGCGGCGCATCGTCCTGGGCCAGCGCCGCGGCGACGATCTGCCGCGCCTGGCCGCAATGGCGCAACAGGGCCAACGCCGCGTCCCGCTCGGCGGCCGGCCAAGCCGTCAGGTCCGTCCCATGCAGGCGCAATGTCCAGTCCAGGCGCCGGGGCGTCATTCCCATCATGCGTCCCGCGCTTCCAGGTAGGCGCGAAGCACCTTACGGCCCCTGTGCAGCAATCCCTCCAACGCCCGCGTCGATACCTGCAAAGCCTGGGCGGCGTCCTGGCCGGACCAGCCCTGGTCGTAGGTGAGGGCAATCGCGGTGCGCTGGCGGTCGGGCAAGGTCGCGAGGGCCTCCGCAAGCAGACGGCTGCGCTGCTGGTCAGCGACGACCGCGTCCGCCGCAGGGGAGGTGTCGTGCAGGCTTTCCGGAACCGCCACGCTCGGGCGCGCGGCCCGCACCCGGTCGATGGCCGCGTTCACGGCGATGCGGTGCAACCAGGTGGCGACGCCGGCCTGTGCGGGATCATAGGACCGCGCCCGGGTCCATGCCCGCAGCAAAGCGTCTTGCGCCACGTCCTCGGCCGCCGCCGGGTCGCCCAGGACACGCAGCGCCGCCCGGCGCAGCCGCAGCAGGTAACGCCCCGCCAGCGCGTCAAACGCCGCACGGTCGCCGTCGGCGGTGCGCGCCATCAGGTCCTGGTCAGAAACGAGAGAATGGTCGACAGTCATGCGCGTGAGTCGATCCGGTTCATCATGGCAATACGCGGGCGGGCACCCGACCCCACGCGGCCCGGAAACCGGTCGGCGGACGGAAGGGATACGGGCAGCCATCTTCAAATGGGGCTGGCTGGCCATCTTTGCACCGAGCGCGAACACCCCGGCGCGTGCATTCGAGGCCGCCCATCGTGGAACAATCTTGCGCCCCATCGCCCGATATGCAAATCAACGATATAAGAAATGCACAAAGCGGGGAGACGGGCAGGGTGCCAAGCGCCATTCTTGAGACATCGGGGCTGACGCGCGAGTTCCGCGGCTTTATCGCCGTGAATGGGGTCAACCTCAACGTGCAGGAGGGGACGATTCACGCCTTGATCGGCCCGAACGGCGCCGGCAAGACGACCTGCTTCAACCTGCTCACCAAATTCCTGGCGCCGACGCGCGGCACGATCAAGTTCAAGGGCGCTGATATCACCGGGTTGAAGGCAGCCGCCGTCGCCCGGCTTGGCCTGGTGCGCAGCTTCCAGATTTCGGCGGTGTTCCCGCATCTCAGCGCGCTTGAGAACGTCCGGCTGGCGCTGCAGCGCGTTCGCGGCAACAGCTTCGACTTCTGGCGTCCGGAGTCGCTGCTGCACCATTATGACGACCGCGCCCGGGCCTTGCTGGTCGACGTGGGGCTCGAAGGCTATGAGGACGAGCAGGCCGCCCTGCTTTCCTACGGCCGCAAGCGTGCGCTCGAAATCGCCACGACCTTGGCGCTGGAGCCCACCATGCTGCTGCTGGACGAGCCGACGGCCGGCATGACGCATGAGGACGTGGACCGCGTCGTCGCGCTGATCCGGCGCATTCGTGCCGGCCGGACAATCCTCATGGTCGAGCACAACCTGAGCGTCGTCGAGGGCCTGTGCGACAAGATCACCGTTCTGGCGCGCGGGCAGATCCTGGCCGAGGGCGACTACGCCACCGTCAGCAAGAACCCCGACGTCATCACCGCCTATCTGGGGGCACCCGATGCTTGACGCGACCCATGCTTGACGCAACCGGCAATGGCGGCGCCATGCTGCAGGTGGCCGGCCTCAATTCCTGGTACGGCGAGAGCCACATCCTGCACGGCGTCGACTTCGAGGTGCGGGAAGGCGAGGTCGTGACCCTGCTGGGCCGCAACGGCGCCGGCAAGACGACCACCATGAAGAGCATCATGGGCCTGGTGCCTCGGCGCGTAGGCAGCATCCGCTTCAACGGCGCCGAAACCACGACCATGCGTCCGGACGGCGTCGCCCGCGCCGGCATCGCCTTCTGCCCGGAAGAACGCGGCATCTTCTCCAGCCTGAACGTCACGGAAAACCTGATGCTGCCGCCGCAGATCGCGCCCGGCGGCATGACCGTCGCCGAGATCTACACGCTGTTCCCCAACCTGAAGGAACGCGCCAACAGCCAGGGCACCAAGCTGTCGGGTGGCGAGCAGCAGATGCTGGCCATCGGCCGCATCCTCCGCACCGGCGCCCGGCTGCTGCTGCTCGACGAGCCGACCGAGGGCTTGGCGCCGGTCATCATCCAGCAGATCGGCCACACCATCCGCGAGATCAAGGCACGCGGCTTCACCGTGCTGCTGGTCGAGCAGAACTTCCGCTTCGCCGCGACGGTGGCCGACCGGCACTACGTCATGGAGCACGGACGCATCATCGACATGATCCCGAACAGCGAGCTGGCGGCGAACATGGACAAGCTGCACGAATATCTGGGTGTGTAACAACGGATCTGGCCGCGGCGCCAGGCTGTCAGCAAGGAGTTTTTGATGCCGATTTCCCGCCGGGGCCTGCTGGGGTCCGCAGCCGCCACGCTGCCGATCCTGGCCGCGCGGCCAGGCCGAGCCCAGAACGCCAACACGCTTAAGATAGGCGTGTTGACCGATATGGGCGGCCCGTATCAGGACGTAGGCGGGCCGCTCGCCGTCCTGGCGGCGCAACTCGCGACCGAGGACTTCGGCGCCGCCGGCAAGGATTTCAAAGTCGAGGTCATCTCGGCCGACCACCAGAACAAGACCGACGTCGGCTCCGGCATCGCCCGGCAGTGGTTCGACCGCGACGGGGTCGACGTGATCGTCGAGGTGGCGAACAGCGCGGTCGCCCTCGCGGTGGCCGGCGTCGCCAAGGACAAGAACAAGGTTTACCTGAATTCCGGCGCAGCAACCTCCGACATGACGGGCAAGAGCTGCAACCCGAACACCATCCACTGGGCGTACGACACCTACATGCTGGCGAAGTCCACCGGCGGCGCACTGGTCAAGTCCGGCGGCGACACTTGGTTCTTCATCACCGCCGACTACACCTTCGGCCAGGCGCTGCAGCGCGACGTCACCGGCTTCGTCGAGGGCGCGGGCGGCAAGGTGCTCGGCAGCATCAAGTATCCGTTCCCTGGCACGACCGACTTTTCCTCCGTGCTGCTGCAGGCGCAGGCGTCCGGCGCCAAGGTGCTGGGCCTGGCCAACGCCGGCGCCGATACGGTCAACACCATCAAGCAGGCGCAGGAGTTCGGCCTCAACGGCAAGATGACGCTGGCCGGGCTGCTGGTGTTCATCAGCGACGTGCATTCCATGGGCCTGGAAGTGGCGCAGGGACTGGTGCTGACCAACAGCTTCTACTGGGACATGAACGACCGCACCCGCGCCTTCTCGGACCGGCTGAAGGCTAAGAAGCCGAACCAGCGCCCCGGGATGGTGCAGGCCGGCGTGTATTCGAGCGTGCTGGACTACCTGAAGGTCGCGGCGGCCATGGGCATCGCGCAGGCAAAACAGGACGGCGCGGCGACGGTCGCGCAGATGAAGGCGACGCCGACGGACGACGACGCCTTCGGGTCCGGCACGATTCGCGCCGACGGCCGCAAGCTGTGCCCAGCGTACCTGTGGCAGGTGAAGAAGCCATCCGAGAGCAAGGGGCCTTGGGATTATTACAAGCTGCTCAACACCACCCCGACCGACCAGGCGTTCCGGCCGATGGACAAGGGCGGCTGCTCCCTGGTCCACGTTTAAGAGGGTACGGCGATGATCCTGAACCGCCGCGCCCTGCTTGCCACGGCCGCCGCCGCCCCGCTCGTGCGGCCCGCCCGCGCCCAGCCGGCGGTCATCAAGATCGGCGTGCTGAACGACCAGTCCGGCGTGTACCGGGACATCAGCGGACCCACCTCCGTCGCCTGCGTGCGCCAAGCGGTCGAGGAGTTCGGCTCTAAGGGCTTCCAGGTCGAGGTGGTTTCCGGCGACCATCAGAACAAGACCGACGTGGGGACCACGATCGCCCGGCAGTGGATCGACCGCGACGGCGTCGACATGATCATCGACGTCGCCAATTCCGGCGTGGCGCTGGCGGTGAACGGCGTCTGCAAGGAGAAGGACCGGGTCTATATCAACTCCACCGGCGCCACCGCGGACCTGACGGGAGCGGCCTGCGCGCCGACGACGATCCATTGGACGTATGACACCTGGATGCTGGCCCATTCCACCGGGGGAGCGATGGTGAAGGCGGGCGGCGACACCTGGTTCTTCATCACCGCCGATTACGCGTTCGGCACCGCGCTCGAGCGCGACACCACCAACTTCGTGCAGCAGGCCGGCGGCAAGGTGCTGGGCAGCGTGCGGCACCCGTTCCCGGGCAACACCGATTTCAGCTCGTTCCTGCTGCAGGCGCAGGCGTCCCGCGCCAAGGTGGTCGGCATCTGCAACGCCGGCACCGATACGGTGAACACCATCAAGCAGGCGGCGGAGTTCGGCCTCACGCGCTCCGGGGTGAAGCTTGCGGGCCTGCTGGTGTTCCTGAACGACGTGCACGCCTTGGGGCTCGAAGCCGCGCAGGGCCTGGTGCTGACCGAAAGCTTCTACTGGGACCTGAACGGCCGCACCCGGGCCTTCACCAAGCGGGTGCTGCCGAAGACCGGCGGCGCCTATCCCGCCATGTCGCATGCGGGGTGCTATGCGGGCGCGGTGCACTACCTCAAGGCCGTCGCCGACATGGGCGCCGCCGAGGCGAAGAAAAGCGGCGCGGCCACTGTCTCGCGCATGAAGGCGATGCCGACGGACGACGACGCGTTCGGCGCCGGCACGATCCGCCAAGACGGCCGCAAGCTGCATCCGGTCTATCTGTTCGAGGTCAAGAAGCCGTCGGAGAGCAAGGCGCCCTGGGACTATTATAAGCTGGTGGCCACCACGCCGGCAGACCAGGCTTTCCGTCCATTGGCCGAAGGCGGCTGTTCCTTCGTGCACGTCTAAGGAGACCGACCATGCCCATCAACCGCCGCACCCTCCTCGGCGCCGCTGCAGCCGGCCTGGCCGTGCCACGCATGGGCCGGGCGCAGCAGAACGTCATCAAGATCGGAGTGCTGAACGACCAGTCCGGCCCGTATCGCGACATCGGCGGCATGCTCGGCGTCGCCGCCGTGAAGCAGGCGGTCGCCGAGTTTGGCGGCGGCATGCAGGTCGAGGTCGTCGCCGCCGACCACCAGAACAAGCCTGACATCGGCGTCGGCATCGCCCGGCAGTGGTACGACCGCGACGGCGTTGACCTGATCGTCGACGTGCCGACCAGCTCCGTGGCGCTCGCGGTCAACAACGTCGCCCGGGAGAAAAACCGCGCCTATATCAACACCGGCGCTGCGACTGGGGACCTTACCGGCGCGCAATGCACGCCCTGCACGGTCCATTGGTCATACGACACCTATATGCTCGCGCGCTCCACCGGCGGCGCGATGGTCGCGGCTGGCGGCGATAGCTGGTATTTCGTCACCGCCGACTACGTGTTCGGTCAGCAGTTGCAGCGCGACGCGACCCATTTCGTGACGGCGTCCGGCGGCAAGGTGACCGGCGCGTCGCTGTATCCGTTCCCCGGCACGACCGATTTCAGCTCGTTCCTGATCTCAGCCCAATCCAGCGGCGCCAAGGTGCTGGGCCTGTGCAACGCCGGGGCGGACACGGTGAACAGCATCAAGCAGGCGGCCGAGTTCGGGCTGACCCGCAAGATGAAGATCGCGGCTTTGCTGATGTATATCAACGATGTGCATGGCTTGGGCCTTGAGGCCGCGCAGGGGCTTTACCTGACCGAGAGCTTCTATTGGGACATGAACGACCGCACGCGCGCGTTCACCAAGCGCATGCAGGCCCGCATGCCCGCCACGACGCCGAACATGACCACTGCCGGCAACTACGCGGGAACGCTGCATTTCCTGAAGGCAATTCAGGACCTGGGCATCGGCGCCAAGTCCGACGGCGCGGCGGTGGTGGCCCGGATGAAGGCGATGCCGACCGACGACGACGCCTTCGGCAAGGCCAGCATACGCGCCGACGGCCTGGCCCTGGTTCCGGCCTACCTTTTCCAGGTCAAAACGCCGGCCGAGAGCAAATATCCCTGGGATTATTTCAAGCTGGTGGCCACCACCCCGGCAGATCAGGCCTGGAAGCCGCTCAACGAAGGCGGCTGCCCCCTGGTCCGCGCATAAAGGGGAACGCGCGATGTTCATGATCTTCGGCGTGCCTGCTCCATTGCTGTTCGGCCAATTGCTGCTTGGCCTCATCAACGGCGCGTTCTATGCGTTGCTGTCGCTCGGCCTAGCGGTGATCTTCGGCATGCTGAACATCATCAACTTCGCCCACGGCGCGCTGTTCATGCTCGGCGCGTTCGTCGGCTGGATGCTGCTCACGCCGAACACCTGGCTTGCGATGATCTCGCCGGACCTCATGGTGCCGGACTGGCTCAACCTCGGCTACTGGCCGGCGCTGATCGTCGCGCCGCTGATTGTCGGCGCGTTCGGGCTGCTGCTGGAGCGCACCATCATCCGGCGGCTTTATAAGCTCGACCACCTGTATGGCCTGCTGCTCACCTTCGGCATGGCATTGATTATCGAGGGGCTAGCGCGCAACGCGTTCGGCAGCTCCGGCATGCCGTACCGCATCCCGCAGGCGCTGTCGGGCGCCACCGACCTCGGCTTCATGTTCATGCCGAACTACCGCGGCTGGGTCGTGGTGGCGGCGGGCGGCATGTGCCTGATCACCTGGCTGCTGATCGAGCGCACCCAGCTTGGCGCACGGCTCCGCGCCGCCACCGAGAACCCCGGCCTGGTGCAGGCCTTCGGCGTGAACGTGCCGCGGATGATCAGCCTGACCTATGCCGGCGGCGTGGCGCTCGCGGCCTTCGCCGGGGTGCTGGCGGCGCCGATCTATTCGGTGAACCCGAACATGGGGTCCAACTTCATCATCACCGTGTTCGCGGTCGTGGTGATCGGCGGCATGGGCAGCATCCTGGGCAGCATCGTGACCGGATTCGGCCTCGGCGTCGTCGAGGGGCTTACGAAAGTGTATTATCCCCAAGCCTCGGCGACGGTAATCTTCCTCGTCATGGTCATCGTCCTGCTGGTTCGTCCAGCCGGCCTGTTTGGGAAGGCGGCATAGCATGAGCATCACGACAGCCCTGCCGCGAACCGCAGCGCAGCGTCCGTTCAGCATCCTTGGTTTCAGCAGCGCGCAGGCGATCGCCCTGCTGCTGATGATCGCGCTGCTGGCCGTGGGGCCATTCTGGCTCTACCCGGTCGCGCTCATGAAGGTGCTCTGCTTCGCGTTGTTCGCCTGCGCCTTCAACCTGCTGATCGGCTTCGTCGGCCTGCTGAGCTTCGGCCACGCCGCCTATTTCGGCATGGGCAGCTATGTCACTGCCTGGACCGCCAAGAATTGGGGCGTGACGCCCGAGATCGCCATCCTGCTCGGCGGCTTGACCGGCGGCGCGCTCGGCTGCCTGTTCGGCGCGCTCGCCATCCGGCGGCAGGGGCTGTACTTCGCCATGATCACCCTAGCACTCGCGCAAATGAACTACTTCTTCTGCTTGCAGGCGCCGTTCACCGGCGGCGAAGACGGCATCCAGCAAGTGCCGCGCGGCGCGTTGTTCGGCCTGTTCTCGCTGCGGTCCGACCTCGCGATGTATGCGGTCGTCGCCGTCGTCTTCCTGATCTTCTTCCTGCTGATCCACCGCATCGTGCATTCGCCGTTCGGCCAGGTGCTGAAGGCGATCCGCGAGAACGAGCCGCGCGCCACCTCGCTCGGCTACCGCACCGACGACTACAAGCTGATCGCCTTCGTGCTCAGCACCTTCATCGCCGGCATCGCCGGCGGCGCCAAGGCGCTGGTGTTCGGCATCGCGACGCTCACCGATGTGCATTATTCGATGTCCGGCGAGGTCGTGCTGATGGCCCTGCTGGGCGGCATGGGCACGATCTTCGGCCCCGTCGTCGGCGCGGGCATCATCGTCTGGACCGAGAACGCACTTTCGAGCGCCGGTTCATGGGTTACGGTGACGCAGGGCTTCATCTTCGTCGCCTGCGTGCTGGCGTTCCGCCGCGGCGTCGTCGGCGAGATCGCGGCATTGATCAAGCGTCCGCTATAGGCGGGCGCTGCCTTCCGCCCGCAATCATATGATCGGCAACCGTGATTAGGTAAGCCGCTGCATCGTCCCTATGTTGCACTGCACAATGGAGGGACCATGCCGCTAACCCGACCCGCATCGCCCGGCCGCTTCCACGCCGAGCAGCTATTCCGCCCCGAGTCCGTCGCGGTCGTCGGCGCCGGAACACAGCTCGGCGGCAGTGTCATGCAGAACATGCTCGCCGCCGGCTTTGGCGGCGCGGTGCTCCCGGTCGGCGAGCGCCTGCCATCCGTCAACGGCGTGCTGGCCTATCCCGACATCGCGGCGCTGCCCGTCGCCCCGAGCCTCGGCGTGATCGCGACCGACCCGGACAGCGTCGCCCCGGCATTGCTGGCGCTCGCCGCCCGCGGCACCTTCGCCGCCGTCTGCGTGACCCCGGCGCCGGACCTGCTGGCGGCCGGGCGAGCCGCCGGCGTGCGGGTGCTCGGCCCGTCATCATTCGGCATCATCGTCCCGGCCATCGGGCTCAACGCCTCAAGCGCCCACCTGCAGCCGCGGCGCGGCAAGGTGGCGCTGGTCTCGCAATCCGCGGCGCTCTGCCGGGCGGTGCTGGACTGGGCCGAGCCTAACGGCGTCGGCTTCAGCCATATCGTCGGCACCGGCGGCAGTGCGGACATCGGCTTCGGCCTCGTGCTCGACTGGCTGTCGCGCGACCCCGGCACCGGGGCGATCCTGCTCGACATCCGGGGCATCAAGGACCGCCGCCGCTTCATGTCCGCCGCCCGCGCGGCCGCACGGCTGCGCCCTGTCGTCGCCATCCACGCCGGTGGCCGCCTCCAGGACCCGACCGGGCGGGCGGACGCGGTGTTCGACGCCGCTCTCCGGCGCGCCGGCGTCGTGCGGGTTGAACGTCTTGAGGACCTGCTTGCCGCAGCCGAAACCCTGACCCGCGGCCGGCCGCCGCGCAACGAGGCCGTCGCCGTCGTCACCAACGCAATCGGCCCCGGCCAGATGGCGGCGGATACGGCGCTCGTGCTCGGCATCCCCCTCGCCAGCCTGACCGCACCGACGCGCGAGGTCCTGCGGCTTACCTTGCCGCCCAGCCCGGTCAGCTCATCGCTGGTCTGGACCGGCCCGGGCCAGCCCATACGCCTGGCCGAGACCGCGGCCATGCTGTCCGCAGTTCCCGAGGTCGGCGGCGTGGTCGTCGTGATGGCGCCTTCCGGCCCCGCGGATGCCGCCGGGATCGCCGCAATCGCCGCCTGCGCCCCCAGCATGAAGATCCCGCTGCTGGCCTGTGTCATGGGCGAGACGACGGGAACACCGCACCGCCGGACCTTGGCCGAGGCTGGCGTGCCGGCGTTCGCTTCGCCAGAACAAGCCATGCGCGGCTTCGACCAGCTCGTCGAGCAGCGCCGCGCCCGTGCCAGCGCGCGCGAGCTGCCGCCCAGCGCCGTGCTGAGCCTCGCCCCCGACCGTGCGGCGGTGCGCACGCTGTTCCAGGACGCGCGCCGTGCCGGACGCAGCGGCCTGCTGCAAGACGAGGCGCTGTCGGTGTTGTCCGCCTATGGCATCCCCGTGGTGCCCAGCCGCGCCGCGTTGTCGGTCGACGACGCTGCCGATGCCGCGGCCCTGCTCGGCTTCCCTGCCGTGCTCAAGCTGCGCCGCAGCGCCCAGCCTCGCGTCGGCGGACCCGGCGGCGTGACGCTCGACCTCGACAGCGCCGCCGCCGTCCGCGCCGCCGGCGTCCGGCTCGACCGCCGGCGCCAGCGCATCGGCGACGAGGGCCTGGCCGAAGGTTTCCTGGTGCAGCGCCAGGCCAGCCGCGCCCGCGAGCTCAGGGTCAGCGTATTGGACGATCCGATGTTCGGCCCTGCCATCGGCTTCGGCCAGGGCGGCAGCGCCGCGGAACTGCTGGGCGACATGGCGTTCGACCTGCCGCCGCTCAACCTGGCGCTCGCCGCTGGCCTGGTCGCCCGCACCGGCGCTGCCCGCTCGCTCGACGAGTCGCACGACCAGCCCGCCGCCGACCGCAGCGCCGTGGCCGACGTCCTTGTCCGCATCAGCCAGCTCCTTGTGGACTTCCCGGAGGTCGCCGAACTCGAACTGAACCCGATTTTCGCCGACGCGGCTGGCGTCTCGGTCGCGGACGCCTGGATCGCGCTGCGCCCGCCGGGCGACGCCGCCGAACTCGCCATCGCCCCCTACCCGGCGGAGCTTGCAGAGCATTGGACCGCCGGGAACGAGACTTTGCTGATCCGCCCCATTCGCCCGGAGGACGCCGAGGCCCACGCCGCGCTATTCACCCGGCTCACGCCCGAGGACATCCGCTACCGCTTCTTCAGCATGCTCCGCACCCTGTCCCACGAACAGATCGCCCGCATGACCCAGGTGGACTACGACCGCGAGATGGCGTTCGTCGCGGTGCGCGAAGCCACCAACGAGACGGTGGGCGTTTGCCGCCTGGTGCGCGAACCCTACACCGACTCCGGCGAGTTCGCCGTCCTGGTCGAACCCGGCATGAAGGGCCGCGGCCTCGCCCGGCACCTGATGCAGCGGGTGATGGACTGGGCCCGCAGCAAAGGCATGACGAGCATTACCGGCCAGGTGCTATCCGAGAACGCGCCGATGCTGGCCTTCATGCGCCGCCTGGGTTTCACCATGCGGCGCACGCCCGAGGAGCCCGACGTAGTGGAAGCATCGATCGACCTCGAACAGCGCGCGGCCTAACGGCCCATCTCGACCCAAGGGTCAATGAGCGCGACGCCAGCCCGCTCGAAATCGGCGGTGTTGCGAGTTGCGACCCCAAGGCTGTGCACGATTGCCGTCGCCGCGATCAGGGCGTCCGGCTGGGAGTAGGTATAGCCTACTTTTTGACCCTCAACGATGAAGCGCCGCCACGTCAGCAGCACGCTTTCATCCACCGCGAGGATGCGGTCGCCAAACCAGACCCGCACGCCATCGCGCAGCCAGGCATCCAGCTCGGCACGAAGCCCAAGGTCGGCAACCCGTTCAATTCCAAGTCGTATTTCGGCCACGCTGACCATGCTTAAAAAACACGCGGCCGGCGGCACGGCTTGGGCCCAGGATCGAACGCCGGGACTGGCACGCGGGCCTTTCCTGATCTCCGAGACGACATTCGTGTCGAGCAGCCAGCCACGCGGGCTTGCGGCCATGCGTTAGAAGTCCGGCACGTCACGGAATGGCGACTTCTCGTAAACGAGATGCTCGCCGAAATCTGCCAAATCGGCAAAGGGGCTGTCTGCAAACAAGGCGAATAGGCTGGGTTTTGCAGCGGACGGCGCTAGATGGGCGTAATCGGCAACCGAGAGCACGATCACAGCGTCTTGCCCGCGCACCGTAACACGTTGCGGCCCCTGCTCGCGGGCAAGGCGCACAACCTCGCTGAAACGAACCTTTGCATCTTCCAACTTCCAAGCCGGAAGCGCTGCCGCGCCGGCGTCCGTTGCGGCAGGCACCGCTTTAGACATCTCTAACCCCATAGCTGACTAGATTAGTCAGTATGCGAAAAACGCGGTCAGGTCGCAAGCGAATACCGAAGGGGAACATTGACGTGGCTTCACGGAGTTGCCCCGTAAACCAGCGCGACGGCCAGGCATGCTCACCCAATCGTAGTCAATATTGCCCCCAACAATGCCCGAAGCTCGCTTGCGGCCTGGCTGCGCGGCGCGAACTCCGTGACGCCCAAGCCCTCGGCGAACGCATGGCTGAACGCCGCACGGTTGCCCAGCACCGCCGGAAGCACCGCCAATCCGCGGTCGCGCAGTTCGTGGTCCGTCGTTTCCCGCAACCGGCTGCCGCCCGACACGCGGTTCAGGATCAGGCAGGCCGGACGTTTCTCCTGGGCGGCTAGCTTCAACGTTCCCTCGGCAGCCCAGATGTCCGGCGGGCTGGGCTGCACCGGCACCACCACGAGGTCGGCGCCCCGGATTGCCCGGCGCGCATCGGCGTCGATCACCGGCGGGCTGTCGATCAGCACCACGTCGTATTCCCGGCGCAACCGGTCCAACTCGCCGGCTAGCCGCCAGCCGGAAAGGTCGGAGAACGTCAACGCCGGGGCGGCCACCGGGCGTGCCATGCGGAGCGCGTGCCACCGCGCCAGGCTGTGCTGCGGGTCGATGTCCAGGATCGCCACGCGCCGGACGGACGCCAAAGCCGCAGCCAGGTTGGCCACCAGCGTCGACTTGCCCGCGCCGCCTTTTTGCTGCGCCACCGTGATCACGACCGCCATGCCCGAAATCCCAACCGTCAAACCGCAGCATCGCACAACATCGCGAGTCGCGCTTTCCCTAGCCCGCAAGCTGGCACAATAGCAATCATGGCCCACGAACTCCTGATCCCCGCCGAAATGTCGCTGGCCGACGCCGCCGCTGCGCAGGTCGGCGTGCCCGGACCCACGCTGATGCAGGCGGCCGGACGCGCCGTCGCCCGGGCTGCGCGGCGCTTCGGCCCTTGCCGGACCCTCGTGCTGTGCGGACCCGGCAACAACGGCGGAGACGGCTATGTCGCCGCACGCCTGTTGGCCCAGCAGGGTTGGCCGGTGCAGGTGGCCGCATTGCATCCACCGCGCGCCGGGTCGGACGCTGAAGCCGCTGCGGGGCGCTGGCACGGTCCTGTCCGGCCTTTCGATCCCGTTGAGGCCGCTCGCGCTCACTTGGTCATCGACGCGGTCTTCGGCGCCGGCTTGTCCGCCGATGTGCCGGACATCGTAGCCGCAACCCTCGGTGCGGCACGCCGCATCCTGGCGGTCGACGTGCCGAGCGGCCTCGACGGCGCCACCGGCCAGCCCCGCGGCCGGGTTCGCGCGGCCGACGTGACGGTCACGTTCTTCCGCCTGAAACCTGGCCACTTTTTGCTGCCTGGACGCACGTTATGCGGCGACGTGGTGCTGGCCGATATCGGCCTGCCGGCAACCGTGCTGCAGGGCATTTGCCCACAGGCTTGGCACAACGGCCCGGCGCTCTGGCGCGTTCCGGCGCCGGGTGCCAACAGCCACAAGTACACGCGCGGCCATGTCACCGTGCTCGGGGGCGCGAGCATGACCGGCGCGGCCCGCCTTTCCGCTGCCGCTGCCCGGCGCGGGGGGGCCGGCATGGTGTCGATCGCCGCCGCCGGCAGCGCCGACGTTTACCGCAGCGGCGAGCCTGGCCTGATCGTCAGCGACGCGCCGCTGGCCGAACTGCTCGCGGACCCGCGCCGCACGGTCTGGGTCTGCGGTCCCGGCCTGGGGCACGACGCTGCCCGCGCTGCCCTGCCGGCGCTGCTGGCTGCGAAGCGCCGGGTCGTGGCGGACGCCGACGCGCTCGGCGCCTATGCCGGCGAGCCGGCGTCGCTCGCGGGCTGCGCCGTGCTGACGCCGCACGAGGGCGAGTTCGAAAAGCTGTTTGGCCCCGTCGGCCCCGACCGGATCGCCGCCGCCCGGGCCGCGGCGCGCCAGGTCGGGGCCATCGTGCTGCTCAAAGGCGCGGATACCGTGATCGCGGCGCCAGATGGGCGGGTGGCGGTGAACAGCAGCGCGCCGCCGTGGTTGGCGACCGCCGGGGCAGGGGACGTGTTGGCCGGCTTGGTCGCGGCATTGCTGGCGCAGGGCATGGCCGACTGGGAGGCCGCGGCCGCCGCCGCTTGGCTGCACGGACGGGCTGCCGCGCTGGCCGGTCCTGGCCTCATCGCTGAGGACTTGTTGGGCAACATTGCTGCCGCGGTCGCCGAGACCGGCGCCCTATGAGGCTACCGTGCCGCATGGTAAGAACCAGCGACACGGAGCCATCCCATGAGTGAGACCGCAGCGCCACCCGGCCTGTTCGACCGCGCGATCCGCCGTATCGCCGGCGTGTGGCGCGACATGGCCGACCGCGTGTCCACCGACGAAGACCAGGGCATCGCCAGCCAGATGCGCGCCTGCCTCGACGGGCGCGGCGGCGAGTTCAGCGCCCGCAATCGCGCGGCGAAGCTCGCCCGGGCCTATCTGGGGCTTGACGCCGCCGGACGGCAGGGCTTCCTGCGCGACCTCGCCTCGTTCGACAGCGACGCCGACGCCGTGGCCCGCGCCTATGAGGCCGTGCAGTCCGCCGCCGATCCGGCCGAACGGGCGACCGCAAAGGTCAGGCTACGCCGTGCGCTGGAGCCGCCGCGGGTCCGCCTGCTCACCCAGTTCACCACCATCCCGGACGGCATGAAGTTCCTGGTGGACCTGCGCGCTACCCTGCTGACACTGACCCACGGCGACCCGTACCTTGCAGCCCTCGAGCACGACATGCGCGGCCTGCTCGCCAGTTGGTTCGACGTCGGCTTCCTCGAGCTACAGCGCATCGATTGGAACAGCCCGGCTGTGCTGCTGGAGCGCCTTGTCGGCTACGAGGCCGTGCACGAGATCCGCTCCTGGAGCGACCTGAAGAACCGGCTGGACAGCGACCGCCGCTGCTACGCGCTGTTCCACCACCGCATGCCGAACGAGCCGCTGATCTTCGTCGAGGTCGCCCTCGTCCGCGGCCTGGCCGACAGCGTGCAGCGCCTGCTCGACAAAAAGGCGCCGCTGCTGGACCCGAAGGTCGCCGACACCGCCATCTTCTACTCCATCAGCAACTGCCAGAGCGGCCTCGCGGGCATCAGCTTCGGCAATTTCCTGATCAAGCGCGTGGTCGAGCTGCTGGGCAACGAATTCCGCAATCTCAAAGCGTTCGCGACCTTGTCTCCCATCCCCGGCTACGGCAAGTGGCTGGCTGCCAAGCTGGACGAGGGCGATCCCGCGCTGCTGAGCGAGGAGGAGGCCGCGAGCCTGCGCACCGCCGCCCCCGCCAGCGCGCCCGCGTCGGAAACCGGGGCGCAGGCGCTCAGCGCAATCCTGCAACACCGCGGCTGGTTCCGGGATGCGACGATGCAGAAGGCCGCCGAGCCGGTGCTGGTCCGCCTCGCCGCCCGCTATTTGCTGGCTGAGTCCCGCGGCAGCCGCGCGCTGGACTCTGTTGCGCATTTTCACCTCTCGAACGGCGCCCGGGTCGAGCGTATCGTGATGGGCGCCGATACCGGCGGCAAAGGCGTCAAGGAAAGCGCTACGTTGATGGTCAACTACCTCTACGATCCCGCGAAGATCGAGGAATACCACGAAGACTACGCCGGCGAGGGCAAACGCAATGCCAGCACTGCGGTGCGCCGCTTGGCGAGGGGCTGGTCGTGAAAGGAAGACTATCATGAACGCGCCGGCTCCAGTCGTCCGCGAGACATCGTCGCGCATTGCCGACCTGCGGCAGATCGAGAAAAAGCTGCTCTGGCTTTCCGCCTGGATGGTGCACAACGCCAACCATATCCGTCCGAACCGCGACGGCCTGAAGGTCGGCGGGCACCAGGCAAGCTGCGCGAGCTGCATCAGCATCCTGACGGCGCTGTATTTCGAGATTCTGCGCCCGCAGGACCGGGTGGCCGTGAAGCCGCACGCCGGCCCGGTGTTCCACGCCATCAACCTGCTGTTGGGCCGCGAGCAGCCGGAGCGGATGGCCCGGCTGCGCCAGATGGGCGGCCTCCAGAGCTATCCGAGCCGCACGAAGGACGGGCCGGAGGTCGATTTCTCCACCGGGTCGGTCGGGCTTGGCGTGGCGCTCACGAGCTTTTCGGCGCTGATGCAGGACTATGTCCGGCTGCACAACCTGGGTGCGGACCTGCCGCCGGGCCGCCACGTGGCGATCGCGGGCGACGCGGAGCTTGACGAGGGCAACATCTACGAGGCCCTGCTCGAGGGGTGGAAGCATGACGTCCGCAACGTCTGGTGGGTGATCGACTACAACCGGCAGAGCCTCGACAGCGTGGTGCCCGATCGGCTGTTCGGCCGCATCGAGGGCCTGTTCCGCGACATGGGTTGGAATGTCGTCACCCTGAAATACGGCCGCCTGCTCGAAGCCGCCTTTGCCCGTGAGGGCGGCGAGGCGCTGCGCCGCTGGATCGACGACTGCCCGAACAGCCTGTATTCCGCGCTGACGTTCCAGGGCGGCGCTGCCTGGCGTCATGCGCTGTTGGCCGAGCTGGGCCGCGAGCCCGGCGTGCGCGCCATCCTCGACCCGATGTCCGACGACGAACTGGCCGAGCTTATGACCAACCTGGGCGGCCACGACGTGGACACGCTCATAGAGCAGTTCCGCCTGGCCGACGCGGCAGGGGACCAGCCGACTTGCTTCATCGCCTACACGATCAAGGGCATGGGCCTGCCGTTCGCCGGGCACAAGGACAACCACTCGGGCCTGATGAGCCGCGACCAGATGGCGTCCTACCAGGAAAGCCAGCGCGTCCGGCCCGGCCATGAATGGGACGTGGCGGAGGGCCTGGACCTCTCACCGGCCGAGCTGCGCGCCGTGATCGACGCGGCACCGTTCTCGCAAAAGCTGACCCCTGCGGGACGCAGCCTCACGACACCAGTTGTCGCCATTCCCGCCGTGCTGCCGGTCTCGGGCGCGCCGGGACGCCGGGCCAGCACGCAGGCGGGGTTCGGCGACATCCTGGCCGAAATCGGGCGCGGGCAGGGCGAATTCACCGAACTTGCCAAGCATATCGTGACGACCAGCCCGGACGTGACGGTCTCGACCAACCTGGGGCCATGGGTGAACCGCCGTGGGGTGTTCGACCGGCATACCCGCAACGACGTGTTTCGCGATGCGAAGCTCGCCAGCGCGCAACGCTGGGGCATGTCGCCCACCGGCCAGCATATCGAGCTGGGGATTGCCGAGCAGAATCTTTTTCTACTTCTGGCCGCGGCAGGCCTGCAGCACAGTTTGAATGGGGCCAGGCTGCTGCCAATCGGCACGGTCTATGACCCGTTCGTCAACCGCGGCCTCGATGCGCTGATCTATGCCTGCTACCAGGATGCCCGTTTCCTGCTGGTCAGCACGCCCTCGGGCATCACTTTGGCGCCGGAGGGCGGGCAGCACCAGAGCATCAACACGCCGCTGATCGGCATGGCGGCCGACCGGCTCGCGTCGTTCGAGCCTGCCTATGTCGACGAGCTCGCCATCCTGCTGCGCCACGCGTTGGTCCACATGCAGGCGCCGGACGGCTCGGCCGCGTGGCTTCGGCTGTCCACCCGGCAGTTGGAGCAGCCCGCACGCACACTCGACCCGGCCGCAGTCATCGCCGGCGCGCATTGGGTCGTGCCGCCGGAGCCGGGCGCTCGGATCGCGCTGGCCTACCAAGGCGCCGTGGCGCCCGAGGCGGAGGCGGCATTCGCCGAACTGAGGACCGAGGTCCCCGACGCCGGCCTGCTGGCGATCACCAGCCCGGACCGCCTGCACGCCGGCTGGATCGAGGCGGCCCGGACCCGGCGTTCCGGTCAACCTGCCCAGGCGCACATCGAGCGCATCCTCGCCCCGCTAGCTCGCGACGCTGCACTGGTGACGGTGCTGGACGGGCATCCGGCCGCGCATTCCTGGCTTGGCGCAGTCCGCGGCCAGCGCGTCATCCCGTTGGGTCCTGACCATTTCGGCCAGAGCGGGGACCTGCCGGACCTGTATCGCGAATATGGCCTGGATACCGATGCGATCCTGGATGCGTGCGCCCAGGCATTGCTAGGCTGAACGGCGCTGCCTTGTTTGCCGCCGCCGGGTGCGCTACACGCGCCGCCTGATAAGGGCTTGCGGGCGTGGTGAAATGGTAGACACGCCAGACTTAGGATCTGGTGGCGCAAGCCTTGGGGGTTCAAGTCCCTCCGCCCGCACCACCGCCGACCTGGCGCCGGCAAGACAGAGACATATTGAGCAGTAAGGACTGGTTGCAGATGCAGGTTACCGAGACGCTCTCCGAGGGGTTGAAGCGTGGTTATTCCGTGGTCGTCCCGGTGGCTGATATCGAGACCAAGCGTACGGCGAAGCTGACCGAGATTGGCAAGACCGTGCGGCTGCCGGGTTTCCGGCCGGGCAAGGTGCCGATGACCGTCGTCCGCCAGCGCTACGGCACCGCCATCATGTCCGAAGTGCTTGAAGAAAGCGTTAACAGCGCCACGCAGCAGGTGCTGTCCGACCGCGGCCTGCGCCCGGCCGCGCAGCCGAAGGTCGACGTGACCTCGCTCGACGACAAGCAGGACCTGCAGTTCAACGTCGAAGTGGAGTTGCTGCCCGAGATCGCCATGCCCGATTTCGGCGAGATCGCCTTGACCCGGCTGCGCGCCGAGCCGTCCGCCGAGATCATCGACAAGGCACTGGGCGAGATTGCCGCCCGGCAGCGCGAGCTGGAACCGGTGACCGAGGACCGCGGCGCCAAGATCGGCGATACCCTGACAGTCGATTTCGAAGGCAAGGTTGATGGCGTTGCCTTCCCGGGCGGCACTGGGACTGGGATGGCGGTCGAGTTGGGCGGCGCCGGGTTCATCCCCGGTTTCTCCGAGGGAATGGAAGGCATGAAGCCCGGCGATGAGCGCCAGATCAACGTGACCTTCCCCGACGAATACGGGAACAAGGAGCTGGCCGGCAAGGCTGCCACCTTCGACCTGAAGGCGACGGCGCTGCAGCAGGCGAAGCCGTTGGAAATCAACGATGCATTCGCCGAGAAGATCGGGTTCGAGAACCTTGAAGATCTGCGTAAGCTGATCGTGCAGCAGATGCAACGTGAATACGATCAAGTGAGCCGGATGCGCATCAAGCGTGACCTCCTGGACAGCCTGGCGAACGGCGCAAGCTTCATGGTGCCGGAAAGCATGGTCGAGGGTGAGTTCGCCGCGATCTGGCAGCGCGTCGAGAGTGACTTGAAAGAGGGCAAGGGCGACGAGGAAGACAAAGCCAAGGACGAGGCGACGCTCAAGGCGGAGTATCGCGCCATCGCCGAACGCCGGGTCCGGCTTGGCCTGCTGCTTTCCGAGATCGGCCGCACCAACGGCGTGCAGGTGGCGCCGGACGAGATGACCCGCGCGATGCGGACGGAGGCGGCGCGCTACCAGGGCCAGGAGGCGCAGATCATGGAGTTCTTCCGCAAGAACCCGCAGGCAGCCGAGAGCCTGCGCGGACCCATCTTCGAGGAGAAGGTCGTCGATTTCATCCTTGAGCTAGCCAAGGTCGAAGATAAGGCCGTGTCACCTGAGGAGCTATCTGCCGAGCCGCCATCCGCCAAGCCGCCATCTGCCGAGGAGCCGTCGGCTGAGCCATCGCCGACCGAGGAGCGGCCGGACGAGGCAGTGCCAGCCGAGGCGCCTCCAACCCAGGGATGACGGCGCTACCCCGGCAACTGGCGGGGGCAGCCTGGAACCACCGAAATTGCAGACCATGTAGGGCAAGGCCGCCGGCCCCTATATGATGATCTTGGGGCGGCCATGGAAAGGGATATAGAATGAGGGATCGCGATCCGGTCGAGGTCTACAATAGCTCGCTGGTCCCGATGGTGGTCGA
>CAXSGE010000033.1:0-41191 GCA_964236715.1 uncultured Acetobacteraceae bacterium
TGATCCACGAGGAGTTCGGCGACGGCATCATGAGTGCGATCGACTTCGACATGACGCTTGAGCGCCAGCCTGACCAGAAGGGCGACCGGGTGAAGATGACGATGTCCGGCAAGTTCTTGCCGTATAAGCGGTATTAGCGGTAAGGCCAGTTTTGGAGCCCGGTGCCTCCGAGGCGGCAGCGCTGCATTATCCAAATCTTAATGACATTATGCGACGGTGTGGCTCTCCCTCACCGAGTTAAAGTGCACCATGGACATTTCGTTGCTGCGCCGCCTCCGGACTGTGCTGCATCGGCCAGGCGGACACGGCCGCCTCGCCTCGCTCGGCTTGCTCGCTGTGCTGGTGGCCCTTCCCGGTTTTGCGATGTGGGGCGCGACATCGGTGTATCGGACGGGCGTCGCAGTCAGGCACGCCACAGAGTTGAGCAACGCCTTCGAGGCAGCGCGCTACGCCGTCGGAGCGGAGGAGTCGCTTGAGCGCAAATACCGCCTGGAGCCTGGCGAAGAGGTGCGAGGCAACCACCGGTCGGCAGCGATCGCCATGGCTGCCGCCTTGCAGCGGGCTCGCACACTTGGCACGCCCGCCGACCGCCTGCTGGTCGATGACGTGCTGGCCCGGCATGAACAATATCTCCAGGGGATTAGCCGCATGTTCGCGGCAGTGGATGCCGGCGACATAGAAGCCACCAACGCCATCGACAAGGGCGAGACAGATCCTGTCTTTGACCAGGTCGAGGCCCAGGTCGATGCAGCGGCTGACCAACATCGGATCGATGCCGCCGAGCACTTGGCTGCTCTTGCCGCCATCCAGCGAAGCGTGCTGATCGCCACGCCTGTCGTCTTCGCCCTCGGTGTGGGCCTGGTGGCCTTCTTCTGGATGGTGCTGCATGCCTCGCAGCGCCGGGGCGAGGAGAGCCTCCTGCGCGAGGCCGCCACCACCCGTTCCAGTGAGCGGCGCTTCCGTGGCCTTGTGCAGAACGCTTCGGACTTGATCCTGATCTGCGCGGCTCCGGGCACCATCACTTATCAGAGCCCTGCTGCTGAGAGCGCCTGGGGTTTTCCGGATGCTGCGCTGATCGGCGAGGCGGTCATGGCACTGACCTACTCTGACGACCAACCGGCATTGCGGGAACTCTGGGACCAACTACGGCAAGCCTCGCCGTCGGCTGTTGAAGGCGCGACCAGGACGACCGAGCTGCGGCTGCGCGATGGCGCCGGCGCCTGGCGGCATGCCGAGCTGATCGCGACCAACTTGCTGCACGATCCGGCCGTGCAGGGCATCGTGGTGACGGTGCGCGACACCAACGAGCGCAAAGCCTTCGAGCAGCAGTTGACGCAGCAGGCGTTCTTCGATGCGCTGACCGGCCTGCCTAACCGCGTATTGCTGCTGGACCGCCTCAAGCAGGCGCTGGTCCGCGCGGGCCGGCGCAAGGATGCCGTCGGGCTGTTGTTCATCGACGTGGACAACTTCAAGCTGATCAACGACAGCCTCGGCCACCACGTCGGCGACAAGCTGCTGAAGGAGGCGGCGGCACGCCTGCAAAGCTGCGTCCGCGCCCAGGACACTGTGGCCCGCCTGAGCGGGGACGAGTTCGTGGTGGTGCTTGAGCTGTTGGCCGGAGAGGACGACGCCCTGCCGGTGGCGAAGGCCATCGCGCACCAGTTCAGCCGGCCGTTCAAGCTTGAGGAGCGCGAGGTCGTCATTACCGCCAGCATCGGGATCGCCCTTAGCGACGCCGGCCAGGAGAACGCGGACAGCCTCATGCGCAACGCCGATTTGGCGATGTACCGGGCCAAGAGCGACGGGCGGGCACGCTACGTCGTGTTTGACCCGAGCATGCACACTGACACACTCGCCCGGCTTGAGCTGGAAGGCGACCTGCGCCGCGCGCTCGACCATGGCGAGTTGCGGGTCCACTACCAGCCGATCATGGCGATGGACACAGGCAAGCTAAGCGAGGTCGAGGCACTGGTCCGCTGGCAGCATCCCACGCGCGGCTTGGTGGCGCCGGCAGACTTCATCCCGCTCGCCGAAGAGACAGGACTGATCATCCCGCTCGGCCAGTGGGTGCTCGAAGAGGCCTGCCGCCAGGTTGCAGCCTGGCACAAACAAATTCCATCCGAGCCGCCGCTCACGCTCAGCGTCAACCTGTCGCCACGCCAGTTCCAAAAGCCGTTCCTGGTTGCCGACATAGCCGCAGCTCTGCACGAGTCCGGCTTGCCCGCCCGCTGCCTCAAACTGGAGATTACCGAGGGTGTCCTCATGCGCGATGTCGAGGCCACCATCCGGACTCTTTGGGAGCTGAAGAACCTTGGCCTGCAGATTGCCATCGACGACTTCGGGACTGGTTATTCGTCGCTGGCCTACCTCAAGCGGCTGCCGCTGGACGTGCTCAAGATCGATCGTTCGTTCGTCAGCGGCATCGGTCAAAGCCAGGAAGACACCGCCATCGTGCGTGCGATCATGGCGCTTGCCAACGCGCTGAACCTGAAGGTCACGGGCGAAGGCATCGAGACGGCCGAGCAGGCTGCCTTGTTGGGCGAATGGGGATGTGATCGCGGCCAAGGTTATCTGTTCAGCAAGCCTATCGACGGCCACGCAACAAGCGCATTGCTGCAGGTGGCGGCCGAGGATGATTTTCGCTTCGGCTTCGCGCGTCGTAGGATAGGTCAAACCGCTGATCCATCAATGGCGGAACTTCATCTCGCCACGTCCGCGATCCACTCGCCGGCCAATGCCAGTCCAGTCGAAATGCCGTGAACTGGCCCTGCTCCGCGAACGGAGCAGGGCCAGCAATGCAATTCAACCCTCATAACCAGAGCGGGCCCGGTTAGCGGCGATTATGCCCTTGGAACGCCACCAGCAACAGCGTACCAAGCGCTGCCACCTCGAAAACTCCAATTGGCGTCTTGCGCGTGGCGGTGTGCGCAAGCACCGATTGGACGGCGGTCTGTGGCGTCACGGCCGGGGCTGTGACGGCCGGCTGGTCGGTGCGGGCCGCGAAGGCCTCGGAACTGCCGTGATGGCTGGCCCAAACCTTGGTGAACTCGGCCCCCAGCAGGAAGATCAGCGACGAATAATAAACCCATAGCAGCACAATCACCAGCGCACCGGCGGCGCCGTAGCTGCTCGCCACCGAACTGCTGCCAATGTAAAGCCCGATCAGCGTCTTGCCGACCGTGAACAGCAGCGAGGTCGCCAGCGCGCCGACGATCACGTCTTTCCAGTTCAGTTGGCGGTCCGGCAGGATCTTGTAGATCGCCGCGAACAGGGCCGCCACCATCAGGAACGAAACCAGGAAGTTCACGATTTGCAGAATGGTCCCAATTCCCGGGATGAAGCTATTCAGATAGCCGGCTAAAGCCGCAAGCGCAGCACCTACAACCAGTGAAACCAGCAGTAAAAACCCGAGCGCGGCGACCAGGCCGAGGCCGGCAGCACGCGCCTTCAACATGCCAGTCACCCCGGTCGGCGCCTCTGCCTTCCAAATGGCGTTCAACGCCGACTGCATTTCGCTCAGGACACCGGTCGCGGTGATCAGCAGGGTCACGACGCCGATGACTGTCGCCCAGATGCCGCTCGACTTGTTGCCTGCGCTGGCGATCATGCTCTGCACTGCCTCTGCCCCTTGGTCGCCCATCAGGCCGCGCAACTGCCCCACCATGGCGCCCCGCGCCGCGTCCTCGCCAAACACCAAGCCGGCGATGGCGACGCAGATGACCAGAATCGGCGCGATCGAGAAAGTCGTGAAGTATGCAACCGACGCACCGCGGCTCAATACATTGTCGTCAATGAAGTCGTTTACGGTTTCTTTAGCGATCGTCCAAATGCTGCCCAACATTTTATCCCGTCCATCAGGGTGCAACACCCCAGAGCTTGCTACGTCGCCGGACCCTATACCCGGAGATGCTCGGGGATGGACAGGCCAAGCCGGGTCGGCACGTCCCAGATCTCGCGCACCGCGCGCACCGGCCGGAACCCAGCGCGCAAATAGCCCGGCAGCGCCCGCGGGTGGTCGGCCGTGCAGGTGTTCACCGTCATCGACCGCGCGCCGCAGCGGAATGCCGTGTCGACCGCCGCCCACAGCAGCGGAGTGCCGAGCCCAGCGCCGATCGCAGCCGGCATCAGGCCGAAATAGCTGAGGTTCACCACCGGGCTCTGCCGATAATCAAGCTCGAAGAACCCCGCCGGCTCGCCGCCGCGATACAGCACGGTGACGTGGACAGCCGGGTCGCGCAACAGGGCTTCAATTGCCGAATCCGGCAGCGACCGCCGCAGCCACCAAAGGTACGGGCCGCCAACCGTGTCATATAAATACCGGTAGAACGGCACCGTGCAGGCCTGCAGGGTCATGAGCGGCGTGGTGTCCGGCAGCGGCCGCGGCGGATCGGTCGGACGCTCATCCATGCGGAGGAAGGTGACTTTGACGGCAACTCGGCTAGTCGGCTGCACGGCTCAGGCTCCATTGGTGGTCCACATCCCGCCTAATCGTCCAGGAAGCTCCGTAGTTTACGGCTGCGGCTCGGATGCTTCAACTTGCGCAACGCCTTCGCCTCAATCTGGCGGATGCGTTCGCGGGTCACGTTGAACTGCTGCCCGACCTCCTCCAGCGTGTGGTCGGTGTTCATGCCGATGCCGAAGCGCATGCGCAGCACCCGCTCCTCGCGCGGCGTGAGGGAGGACAGCACCCGCGTCGTGGCCTCGCGCAGGTTGGCCTGCACCGCGGCGTCGAGCGGGATGATCGCCGCCTTGTCCTCGATGAAGTCGCCGAGGTGGCTGTCCTCCTCGTCGCCGATCGGCGTCTCCAGGCTGATCGGCTCCTTGGCGATCTTCAGCACCTTCCGGACTTTCTCCAGCGGCATCCCGAGCTTTTCCGCGAGTTCCTCCGGCGCCGGCTCGCGGCCGATCTCGTGCAGCATCTGCCGGCTGGTGCGGACCAGCTTGTTGATCGTCTCGATCATGTGCACGGGAATGCGGATCGTGCGCGCCTGGTCGGCGATGCTGCGGGTGATCGCCTGCCGTATCCACCACGTCGCGTAGGTGCTGAACTTGTAGCCGCGGCGATACTCGAACTTGTCCACCGCCTTCATCAGGCCGATGTTGCCTTCCTGAATCAAATCAAGGAATTGCAGCCCGCGGTTGGTGTACTTCTTCGCGATCGAGATTACCAGGCGCAGGTTGGCCTCGATCATTTCCTTCTTAGCGCGTGCGCTGTCCCGCTCGCCGCGGCTCACCGTCGCATATACCCGGCGGAACTCGGCGATCGGCAGCCCCGCCTCGGACGCCACCACGCCGATCTTGGCCCGCACCTCCTGGATGCCGTCGATGTGCCGGGTGACGAAGGCCTTCCACGACTTGCCGGGCAACTGGTTCACGCGCTCCAGCCAGTTCGGGTCCAGCTCGTGGCCGCGATACTCGCGCAGGAACTCGTCCCGCCCGACCTTCGCCGCCTCCGCCATGCGGAGCAGTTGGCCCTCCAGCCCATTCAGCCGCTGGCTGATCTGCTTGAGCTGGACCACCAGCTCCTCGATCCGGTTGTTGTGCAGCCGGACCTGCTCGACCTTGCCGACGACCTCTTCGCGCTGTTTTTCATAGGTGCGCTCGGTCCGGATGTTCATCTCCTCGCCCGCCGTGATGGTCTCCAAGCGGCGCGCCTGCACCTTGTGCAGCTTTTTATAGAGCTCCTCGATCTCCTCGAAGTTGGCGAGCACGTCGGGCTTAAGCTTCTCCTCAAGCGCCGAAAGCGACATGCCGGGACCCTCGCCCTCGCCGTCGTCATCCAGTTCCTCGGCCGGCTCGAACGTCTCGGCGACGGTGTTGGCGGGCTCGCCGGCGACCTCCTTGGGGCCGCCCTGGGTCGCCTCCAGGTCGATGATGTCGCGCAGCAGCATGCGCCCCGCCTTCAGGCTCTCGTGCCACGTGATGATGGCGCGGAAGGTCAGCGGGCTTTCGCACAACCCGCCGATCATCATGTCGCGCCCGGCCTCGATCCGCTTGGCGATGGCGATCTCACCCTCGCGCGACAGCAGCTCGACGCTGCCCATCTCACGCAAGTACATGCGGACCGGATCGTCGGTGCGGCCGAGGTTTGCCTCGTCGACATTGCCGGTCGGCTCATCGCTCTCCTTTTCCTCCTCGCCCTCGGCCTTCTCGATCTTGGCGGCCGGGGCCTCCGGGTCCTCGTTTTCCTCGCTCTCGACGACCTGGATGCCCATCTCGCTGAGCATCGCCATCACGTCCTCGATCTGCTCCGAGCTGTTCTGCTCGGACGGAAGGACAGCGTTCAGTTCGTCGAAGGTGATGTAGCCACGCTCTTTGCCTTTGGCGATCAGGCGCTTGACGGCGACAGCGTTCGTATCGAGCAACGTGGTGTCGCCGTCGTGGTCGGCGGGCGCTGCGTCGGCAGTCACGGCTTGCTTCGTCGCCATTGCTCAGGGCACTCCAATAATGCGTGCCGCACAGCGTCCCGTGCGGCACATCAAGGTTCAATCTCCGCGCCCTGGTCGGGCACAGCCAGCGCATCCCGGGCGGCGCAGAGCGCAATCAAGCGGCGCTGGGCCGCCTCGTCCGGCTGGTCGATGAAGGCCCGGCTCGCCGCTGCGACCTCGTCTTCAAGGCGCGACCGGTGCATCAGGCCAAAGATGTGCCACCACCCAGCCTCCGCCTCCGCGGGCATGGCGTCGGCGTGGGCGCAGGCCGGCAACGGATAGAGCGTCGACGACAAAGCTTGGGCCGCCTCCTCCATCGCACCAGATGCGTTCAATTGGGACAGCAAGGTCGTAGAATCAAGCACATCCCGTTCGGATAGATGCAAGAGTGTGTCCCGCAGCCGCGACATGGCAGGCGACAGCTCGAGGGCCGCAAACGCCTCCTCGGTATCCCGCAGCAGGTCCGGATGGCGAAGCAGGATCGCAACGAGGCAACGGCCACGCTCGGCTTGGGTCGCATCGAGGGTGACGGACGTGCGCGTGGGCCGGGCTGCGGGCGCTGCCGCTTTGCCGGAGCGCTTCCGGCTGGCATAGAACCGATCAAGCAACGCACTGCGGTACTCGGCCGCGAGCGAACGGTCGGTGATGCGCCCGGCCGCCGCAACCAGCCGCGCCCGCAGCGCCGCCCGCTGCTCCGGCGTGTCGCCGCCGCCCTGTTCGCAGACGATATGATACAGCGCCTCGGATAGCGGCCGTGCCGCGTCAATCACCGACTGGAACGCCGCCGGCCCCTGTTTTTGGATCAGCGTGTCGGGATCGTCGCCGCCGGGCAGTGCCGCCAGCCGCAGGGTGCGCTCGGGCGTCAGCAGCGGCAGGCATAGCTCAGCGGCCCGTGCGGCGGCGCGGGCGCCGGCTGCGTCGCCGTCGAAGCACAGCACCGGGTCCGGCGCCAGGCGCCACAGTTCTTCCAGTTGCTCCTCGGTCAGCGCGGTGCCGAGCGGCGCCACGGCCCCGGTGAACCCCGCCTGGTGCAGCGCGATCACGTCCATGTAGCCCTCGGCCACCACCAGGGCCTGCCTGGTGTCTTGGCCCGCCCGCAGCCCGGCCCGCGCCAGGTCGATCGCATACAGGTTGCGCTTCTTGGAAAAGACCGGACTTTCCGGCCCATTGATGTACTTCGGTTTCGCATCTCCCAAGGTGCGCCCGCCGAAGCTCACCAGCCGGCCGCGGCGGTCGCGGATCGGGAACGTCACCCGGTTCCAATACAGCTCGCGCGCCGGGCCGTCCTCCGCCTCGCGCAGCAGCCCGGCTTCCAGCATCCGGCTGGACTCGACCCCGCCACGCGCCAGTTCGGCCGCCAACGAGCCGCGGCCGTCGCCGCTCCAGCCCAGGCCGAACTGCGCGATGGTCGCAGGCGACAGGCCACGGCGGCGCAAATAGTCGAGCGCCGCCGCTCCTTCCGGCTCGTGCAGGCGCCGGGCAAAGCTGGCCTGCGCCAGGTCGAGCACGCCGTGCAGGTCCAGGCGCTGCCGCTCCGCTTCGACCGCGCGCGGCGACGGCTTCGGCACCTCCAGCCCGGCCTCTCCGGCAAGCCGCTCCACCGCTTCCGGGAACGATGCACCCTCGCTTTGCATGACGAAGCTGATGGCGTCGCCGTGCACGCCGCAGCCGAAGCAGTGGAAATGGTCATCATACACATGGAAGCTTGGCGACTTCTCGCCGTGGAAAGGGCAGCAGCCCTTCCAGTTGCGTCCGGATTTGGACAGCTTGACCCGGCGGCCAATTAAAGCCGAAAGCGGCGTGCGCGCCCGCAGTTCGTCCAGGAATGCCGGCGGCAGCGGCATCAGGCGGACAGGCGCGCCCGCACCAGCGGCCCAGCACGGCCCATGTCCAACGCCGCGCCATGCGTAGCCTTCAGTGCCGCCATCACCCGGCCCATGTCCTTGACGCTCGCCGCACCAGATGCCTCGACCGCCTCCTCTACGGCAGCGGTCAGGTCCGCTTCACTCATCTGCTGCGGCAGAAAACCCTCGATGACAGCGATCTCGGCTTCTTCCTTTGCAGCAAGCTCCGGCCGGTTGCCCTGCTGATACAACTCGACCGACTCGCGCCGCGACTTCACCATGTTGCGCAGCATGGACAGCACGTCGTCGTCGGGGATCGCCGTGATGCCCTTGGGACGCACCGCGATATCCATATCCTTCAAACGAGCCAGGATCATGCGCAGTGTCGATGTGCGTGGCGCATCCCCCGCCCGCATCGACGCTTTCAACCCGTCCGTGAACTCATCCCGAATGCCCATTGCGTCGCGCAGTCCTCAGTTTCCTGCGCTCATATAATGTTGTTTCCATCCGAGGAAAAGTTTTCCGGTCCAATGCGGCATGGTTGCCACGGGAAACTTCTTCCCATATCGTCTGACCATGCTTGACATCGACGCGATCATCGAACGCCTGGGCGGGGCGGAAGCTGCCGCTCGCCTGACCGGCGTCGGCACCGAAGCAATCCGCAAGTGGCGGCAGTCACGTGCCGTTCCCAGCAAGCACTGGGCCGCGGTGATCGCAACGACCGGACTGCCGCTCTCTGCCCTGTCGGGCGCATCAAACCAGGAGGTCGCCATGCCCGAGTCCGAAGTACCCGCCGGCGCCACGGCGGCGCTCGTGCTCGCGGACGGCACGGTGTTCTGGGGCCGCGGCTTTGGCGCCCACAGCACTGGACGCGTCGGCGAGGTCTGCTTCAACACCGGCATGAGCGGCTACCAGGAGACGCTGACCGATCCGTCCTACGCCGGGCAGGTCATCACCTTCACCTTCCCGCATATCGGCAACACCGGCGTGAACCCCGAGGACCTGGAGGCGACGACCATCGCCGCCCTGGGCCTGGTCGTGCAGCAGGACGTGACGGAGCCGAGCAACTGGCGTTCCACTCAACCGCTGGATGCCTGGCTGCGGTCCTGCGGCGTGCCCGGCATCGCCGGCGTCGACACCCGCGCGCTCACCATCCGCATCCGCGACACGGGCGCCCCCAGCGGCGTGATCGCCTATCCAGCGGACGGGCGCTTCGACGTTGCCGCATTGCAGGCCCAGGCGCAGGCCTGGCCGGGGCTCGACGGCATGGACCTTGCGAAACAGGTAAGCTGCACTCAGACCTACACCTGGGACGAGGGCACCTGGGCCTGGCCCGACCGCCACGCCACGCCGCCGCATCGGCATCACGTCGTCGCCGTCGATTATGGCGCCAAGCGCAACATCTTGCGCAGCCTGGTCGCCGCCGGCTGCCGCGTCACGGTCGTTCCAGCGACAGCGACCGCCGAGGACATCCTGCGCCACGAGCCCGACGGCGTTTTCTTGTCGAATGGCCCCGGCGACCCGGCCGCCACGGGCGTGTATGCCGTCCCGGCCATCCAGGGCGTGCTGGACCGCGGCGTCCCGCTGTTCGGCATCTGTTTAGGCCATCAACTGCTGGCCTTGGCCTTGGGTGGACGGACCTACAAGCTTGACCGCGGCCATCGCGGAGTGAACCAGCCGGTGAAGGATTTGGCGACGGGCAAGGTGGAGATCACCGCGCAGAACCACGGCTTCGCGGTCGAGGACAGCAGCCTGCCTTCGGGCGTGCGCATCACCCATATCAGCCTATTCGACGGCAGCAACGAGGGCATCGCCTGCGACGGCCGCCGGGCCTTCAGCGTACAGTATCACCCTGAGGCCAGCCCCGGCCCGACCGACAGCCAACACCTCTTTCGCCGCTTCGTTTCGATGATGGAGCAAGCCTGATCATGCCCAAACGCACCGATATAAAATCCATCCTGATCATCGGTGCCGGCCCGATCGTCATCGGCCAGGCGTGCGAGTTCGACTACTCCGGCGCGCAGGCCTGCAAAGCCCTGCGGGCGGAGGGCTACCGGGTGATCCTGGTCAACTCTAACCCGGCCACCATCATGACCGATCCGGGCCTGGCCGACGCGACATACATCGAGCCGATCACCCCCGACATCGTCGAGAAAATCATCATCCGCGAGCGGCCGGACGCGCTGCTGCCGACCATGGGCGGGCAGACCGCGCTCAACACGGCCATGAAGCTGTTCGCCAACGGCGCGCTGGCACGGCACGGCGTCGAGCTGATCGGCGCCAAGGCGGACGTCATCGACCGCGCCGAAGACCGGCTGAAGTTCCGCGACGCCATGAGCGAGATCGGCCTCGAAAGCCCGCGCAGCGCCATCGCCCACAGCATGGCCGAGGCCCGCGCCGCCCTCGCCACGACCGGCCTGCCCGCGGTCATCCGCCCGAGCTTCACCCTGGCCGGCACCGGCGGCGGCATCGCCTACAATCGCGAGGAGTTCGAGCAGATCGTCGCCAGCGGCCTCGACGCCAGCCCGACGGACGAGGTGCTGATTGAAGAAAGCGTGCTCGGCTGGAAGGAATACGAAATGGAGGTCGTGCGCGACAGCGCCGACAACTGCATCATCGTTTGCGCCATCGAGAACGTCGACCCGATGGGCGTCCACACCGGCGACAGCGTGACCGTCGCCCCGGCGCTGACGCTCACCGACAAAGAATACCAGATGATGCGCGACGCCAGCATCGCCTGCCTGCGCAAGATCGGCGTCGACACCGGCGGCTCCAACGTGCAGTTCGCGGTCAACCCGGCGGATGGGCGTCTCGTGGTCATCGAGATGAACCCACGGGTGTCCCGCTCCTCGGCGCTGGCGTCGAAGGCGACCGGCTTCCCCATCGCCAAGATCGCGGCCAAGCTTGCGGTCGGCTACACGCTGGATGAGCTCGCCAACGACATCACCCGCACGACGCCGGCAAGCTTCGAGCCGACGATCGACTATGTCGTCATCAAGATCCCCCGGTTCACCTTCGAAAAGTTCCCCGGCACCCCCGCCCTGCTGACCACAAGCATGAAATCGGTCGGCGAGGCGATGGCGATCGGCCGCAGCTTCGCGGAGGCGCTGCAGAAGGGCCTGCGCAGCATGGAAACGGGGTATAACGGCCTCGATCCCGTCGAGCCGCCGGGCGACGGCAGGCACGACGCCTTCCGCGCCGCCCTTTCGACGCCGCGGCCGGACCGGCTGCTGATGGCGGCCCAGGCGTTGCGGGCGGGGCTGCCGGTCGAGGACGTGCATGACGCCTGCAAGTTCGACCCCTGGTTCCTGCGGCAACTCGAACGCATTGTGCACGCGGAGCGCGACGTGACCGATGCTGGCCTGCCTTCGGACGCCACGACGATGCGCCGGCTAAAGGCGATGGGCTTCTCCGACATTCGGCTCGCCGAGCTGACCGGAGGCACGCCGGACGCCGTGTTCGCCGCCCGCGCCCGGCTCGGCGTGCATCCCGTTTATAAACGCATCGACACCTGCGCCGCCGAGTTCGCCTCCGCCACGCCCTATATGTACTCCACTTATGAAGGCGGATTCGGAGTGCCGTCCTGCGAGAGCGCGCCCACCGGCCGCCGCAAGATCGTGATCCTCGGCGGCGGGCCGAACCGCATCGGCCAGGGGATCGAGTTCGACTATTGCTGCGTCCACGCCGCCTACGCGCTGCGCGACGCCGGGTTCGAGACCATCATGGTCAACTGCAACCCAGAGACCGTCAGCACCGACTACGACACCTCCGACCGGCTGTATTTCGAGCCGCTGACCGCCGAGGAGGTCATCGCCCTGGTCCGCAAGGAGCAGGAGAACGGCGAAGTGCTGGGCTGCATCGTGCAATATGGCGGGCAGACGCCGTTGAAGCTGTCGCAGGCGCTGTCGGCCGCTGGCATCCCCATCCTCGGCACCAGCGCCGACGCGATCGACGTCGCCGAGGACCGCGAGCGCTTCCAGGTGCTGCTGCAGAAGCTAGGCCTGCGCCAACCGGAGAACGGCACTGCACGGTCCGCCATCGAGGCCGAGGCTATTGCCGACCGCGTCGGCTACCCCGTCGTCATCCGGCCCAGCTACGTGCTCGGCGGACGCGCCATGGAGATCGTGCACGAGCGCGCCGGCCTGCACCGCTACATGCGGGAAGCCGTGCGGGTGTCCGGCGACAGCCCGGTGCTGATCGACCATTACCTCAACGACGCCATCGAGGTCGACGTCGACTGCATCTCGGACGGCGAGACGGTCTATGTCGCGGGGGTCATGGAGCATATCGAGGAGGCCGGCATCCACTCCGGCGACAGCGCCTGCTCGTTGCCGCCGTACTCTCTGTCGCCCAGCACCGTCACGGAATTGAAGCTGCAAACCGAGGAGATGGCGCGGGCGCTCGGCGTGGTCGGCCTGATGAACGTGCAGTACGCCATCAAGGACGGGGTGATCTTCGTGTTGGAGGTGAACCCGCGCGCCTCCCGCACCGTGCCGTTCGTGGCGAAGGCGACCGGCGTGCCGGTGGCGAAGATCGGCGCCCGCGTGATGGCCGGCGCGCGGCTCAGCGAATTCCGCCTGGACGACCAGGCCATCGCGCCGCACGTCGCGGTCAAGGAGGCGGTGTTCCCCTTTGCCCGCTTCATCGGCGTCGACACCATCCTCGGCCCCGAGATGAAATCGACCGGCGAGGTCATGGGCCTCGACGCCAGCTTCGAGCGCGCCTTCGCCAAATCGCAGTTGGGCGCCGGGGTAAAGCTGCCGGACGCCGGCACGGTGCTGCTGTCGGTGCGGGAAAGCGACAAGGTCGGCCTGGTGCCCATGGCCCGGCGCCTCACCGACATGGGGTTCGCCATCATGGCCACCCGCGGCACCGCCGCCCGCATCCGCGACGCCGGGTTGCCGGTCAGGGTGGTGAACAAGGTGCTGGAGGGCCGGCCGCATTGCGTGGATGCGATCCGGTCCGGCGAGGTGCAGTTGGTCATCAACACGGCCGGGTCGGCGCAGTCGGTGACGGACAGCTTCGATATCCGCCGCAGCGCCCTGTTGCATGGCGTGCCGCACTATACCACCATCGCTGGGGCCAGGGCGGCGGTGCACGCGATTGCGGCGCTGAAAGCCGGGACGCTTGAAGTCGCACCGTTACAGTCATACTTTCGCGGATCGTTTTAGAGCGGTTGCGAACGCTCCAACTTAGAACATCACGGGACGGCGCATCTTGCAAAAGTTTCCAATGACCGGACCAGGGCTGCAGCGGCTCGAAGAAGAACTCCGCCACTTGAAATCGGTGGAGCGGCCGTCGATCATCCGCGCCATCGCCGAGGCGCGCAGCCATGGCGACCTGAGCGAGAACGCCGAGTACCACGCGGCGCGCGAACGGCAGTCGTTCATCGAGGGCCGGGTGATCGAATTAGAAGAAATTGTCTCGGCGGCCGAGGTGATCGACCCAAGCAGCCTGTCCGGCGACCATGTGAAATTTGGCGCGCACGTGAAGCTGGTGGACGAGGAAACGGACAAGGAAGCGACCTATCAGATCGTCGGCGTGCATGAGGCCGACATCAAGCACGCGCGGCTCAGCATTTCATCGCCGCTGGCCAAGGCATTGATCGGCAAGAAGATCGGCGATACCATTTCGGTTCCGGCGCCAGGCGGGGATCGCACGTATGAGATCCTGGCCGTAAACTTCATTTAAGGGGGGTTATGCCGTGATTGGCCTCGCAGACGTCGAGGCCGCGGCTGGCCGCATCGCCGGGCGCATCCTACGCACTCCGGCCCTGCCGTCGGACGCCGTCAGCCGCGCCACCGGGGCACGGGTGACGCTGAAGCTCGAAAATCTGCAGGCCATCGGATCATTCAAGGAGCGGGGCGCGGCGAACCGGTTGGCGTTGCTGACGGAGGCCGAGCGCCGGGCCGGTGTCGTCGCCATGTCCGCCGGCAATCATGCGCAGGCAGTGGCGCGTCATGCATCGTTGCTCGGCATACGCGCGGTCATCGTCATGCCTGTCTTTACGCCGTCCACCAAGGTGACGCGCACCCGCGCCTGGGGCGCCGAAGTCGTGCTGCATGGCGACAACCTCATCGGCGCCGCCGCCCACGCCCGCATGCTGGCCGAGCGCGACGGCCTCGTATTCGTGCATCCCTACGACGACCCGGCGGTCATGGCCGGCCAGGGCACGCTGGCGCTCGAATTCCTGCAGGACGCCCCGGACCTCGACGTCTTGGTGATCCCTGTCGGCGGCGGCGGCATGATTTCCGGTTGCGCCATCGCCGCCTGCACGATGCGGCCCGGCATCGAGGTCATCGGCGTCCAGGTCGCCGCCTATGCCTCGCTCAGCCAGACCCTGGCCGGTGAGACCGTGCGGACCGGCGGCAGCACGATCGCCGAAGGCATCGCCGTGCACACGATCGGCGCCCACTGCCTGGAAGTCATCCGCGCCCATGTTTCGGACGTGCTGGTGGTGCCGGAGCGCGTGGTCGAAGACGCGATCGCATTGCTGGCCGAGGGTGCGAAACAGGTCGCCGAGGGCGCAGGGGCGGCGGGGGTCGCAGCTTTGCTGGCGCATCCGGCCCGTTTCGCTGGGCGGCGAGTAGGCATCCCGGTGTGCGGCGGCAACATCGACGGACGCATCCTGGCGAACGTGCTGCTGCGCGGGTTGCTGCGGGACGGGCGGCTGCTGCGGCTCACGATGGACATCCCGGACCGGCCCGGCGTGCTGGCCGACATCGCCGGGCGCATCGGCGGCATCGGCGGCAACATCATCGAAGTCGTGCACCAGCGCCTGTTCGACGCGCCCAGCGTGCAGACGGCGGAGCTGGAGCTGATGGTCGAGGCGCGCGACCCGGCCCATGCCGACGCGATCGTGCAGTCATTGGCCGGCAGCTACGTGGTGCGGCGGACGTAGCGGGGCCGCGCCGCGCGTGGTATGGCGCGGCGCATGTCGCACAGCCCATTCCTGACCGAAGCCGCCGCGCGCGGGTTCATCCACCAGTGCACCGACGAGGCCGCGCTCGACGCCGCGCTGAACGCCGGGCCGGTCGGCGGCTACATCGGGTTTGACTGCACTGCCGACAGCCTGCATGTCGGCAACCTCGTGCAGATCATGCTGCTGCGGCTGATGCAGCGCCACGGCCACCGCCCGGTCGTGCTGATGGGCGGCGGCACCACACGCATCGGCGATCCGTCGGGCAAGGACGAGGCGCGGCAAATGCTGACCGAGGCGCAGATCGCCGCCAACATGGCCGGCATACGCGGCTGCATTGCTCCGTTCGTGCGGTTCGGCGATGGCCCGGCGGACGCGGTGATGCTGAACAACGCCGAGTGGCTGGATGCGCTGAGCTACATCGGCCTGCTGCGCGACGTTGGCAGCCACTTCACCATCGGCCGCATGCTGACCTTCGACAGCGTGCGGCTGCGGCTGGAGCGGGAGCAGCCGCTGACGTTCCTCGAATTCAACTACATGATTTTACAGAGCTACGACTTCCGCGAGCTGCACCGGCGCGAGGGCGTGCTGATGCAGATGGGCGGGTCCGACCAGTGGGGCAACATTGTTTCCGGCGTCGAGCTGGTGCGGCGGACCGAGGGCCGGCAGGTGTTTGGGCTGACGACGCCGCTGATTACAACGAGCAGTGGCGCGAAGATGGGCAAGACGGCGCGTGGGGCGGTTTGGCTCGCGGCGGAGCGGCTGTCGCCTTATGATTACTGGCAGTTCTGGCGCAATACCGAGGATGGGGACGTGGGTCGGTTCCTGCGGCTGTTTACGGATGTGCCGTTGGAGGAGATTGCCCGGCTCGAGGCATTGCCAGGCGCTGGGATCAATGAGGCGAAGAAGGTGCTGGCGACCGAGGCTACCGTGCTGGCGCATGGGCGTGAGGCTGCCGAAGCCGCAGCTGAAACGGCTCGGCAAACCTTTGAGGAAAGCACGACTGCTCATACTTTGACTGCGCACCTTGTTGCAACTTCTGACCTTAAAGCTGGTATCACCGCTATCCGCTTGTTCGCCGATAGCGGCCTTGTCTTGAGCCTCGGCGAGGCCCGACGCCTTATTCGTGGTGGTGGCGCCCGGGTTAATGACGTGCCGCTCACAGACGAAGCCGCGATGGTCAGCGAGGCCGACTTGCGGGATGGTGCGGTAAAGCTATCGGCTGGTAGAAAGCAGCACCGACTGATCCGAACCAAATAACCATCGTCTGGCTAAAGCGATGGACCGTCGGACCACTAGGGCTTCGGCTTGTCGTAACGTTCCAGCATTGCCCGCGAGATTTCGGGCGATGATGGCCAGATGCCGCGCGGCGCACCAGGGTTCCACTGATACTTGTCGAGCGCCTTTATGTCCGGCTGCACCGGCTTTTCGCCGTCCATGAAAATCACGCCCACGGCATCGCTCGGCAGCTTGGCGATAAAGCTTTCGGCATCCTCGATCATGCGGCGGATGCGGCCGTGCAAGCCGCGCACGTCGATGGGCCGCTCGGTCGCCAGCACCTGAAATTCCTCGCCGGTAAACCGGCTGTGCCGCGTGATCTCGGCCAGCATTTCCTCGGGCGTGGTGCCGATGAATTTGCCGACCGCCGCCGCGACGACGGCGCCAAGCGGCAGGACAGTCTCATGAATGGTGACGAGATCGACGACATCGCGCGGCACTCGGCGATCTGCGGCTGCTGAAGCTTTGTTGGTCGCCAGATCGACAGGATGCAGCACGTAGCCGAACAGTTCGTCTGGCTGCGTTGGGAAAAACCGGAAAGCGGAGTCTGTAACCCACTCGAGCTGCATGTGCTCGCCGTCTTTTTCGATGATGGCCTCGTGCTTCCCGGTGCGTTGATGGGGTGGCCATGTGACTGTGTAGCCGGCGGCAGCGAGCGCCGCTTCGTCTGCCTTGACGGCGCTATCTTGCCGGGCAGCAGAGTCATGAAAGATGTCGATATCAGCAGAGAAGCGTGGGCCTTTTCGGTTGATGGCGATGCCCCCAGCGATGTAGCTGTCTGAACTGCGCTGTGCTGCCAGCAGCCGCAACACGTCCGATTGGAATTTACTGATCGGCACGGCAAAGCTGTTCGATCTGCTCGGCGAGCCGCCGTCCATCCATGCGCCCGTACGTGCGCAGTGCTTTGGTGATGGCCAAGGCATCCGCCGGGGTCGGCTCCTCAACCGGGTGCATGTTCCATAGCGCGCGCGCGCCGTGTTCGTCGAAGGCACGATGATATAGGCTTGCGAGATCGTGTGGCTGTGGCGGCTCTATTCTCATAATGCGCCAAAGTAACACAGTTTGCCGGTACAAAAGTCTTGAATTATGCACGAACTCTTAAACCCCCGCCCTTGCCCATTTGAAGAGCAGCCTTGAAAGTGTGTAGGAGGACAACAAGGCCTAGGCATGACAAACGACCAAGCGAGAGCATACCGGCGGAACTACGTGCTGCTAGGCGGGGGCGCAGCGATCATTGGTTTACCAACACTGGCGCTAAGCGTTCTAAAGATAGGTTACCAGTTCAATCATCAGGTGGGCCAGCCCGCCCCCCTTTTCGATCCAATCGGGGGAATACTACGTGTGCTACTCGCGATTATGCCCAGCGCCCTCAACTGGGTCTGGCCATGGTTGTCAGATTACGGAATTTTCGGATGGCCATTGAGCTTGGCCCTAGCGCTGACCGCTCTACTGGGATGGGCACTGATCATCATCGCAGCGTTTTGTTCAGGTGAGGTAAGGAAGCTAACAAAGTGGATTTCCGAGGTGAAAGAGCTTTTGCATAAGGAGGAAATGGCCGCATCGCGACGACCGTCCTCACCGAAGCAATCGGTCGAAAATGTATTTGCAGGGCACGACGCAATCATAAATCTGAACAATCATTACAACCACCGACCAGATAATCCTAAAACTCCGATTATCGTGGGTATTATTGGAGCTATCGCAATGGTGGTTGCCGCACTAATAGGGCTGTTGCGCCATTCTTGATTTCCGCACCACACAACACGCCAATGAAATGCGATTGCGGACATGATGCAATTAAGCAGCACGAAAGCGGGCGGATACGACCGGGTCTGACTGCAGTGCGGCTCTGACTGCTTCCTTGCCTACTTCGTCCATGTCGACGAGGACCCGCCGGAAGAACGCCACTTCGCCCCGTGCCCGTTGCAAGAACAGGCGGCCTAGCGCGTCTGCTGCCGCCGTGCGTGACGTGCAGCAGGCGCATCCAGCCAGATGGGCCGGGCCGGACAGGCCACCGCTCAGCACTACATCGCTCTCCTGCCGCTCCGAAGCGCGGCCGAAAACTATCCCAATCCGTGCATCAACCATCAGTGCCATAGGATAGACATAAGGATATCCTTATATTATATGCAAGCCATGGATACTCTCCTTACCGCCCTGCGCGCCTGTGCCGAACCGACCCGGCTGCGGCTGCTGGCCCTCACGGCGCGGGGCGCGTTCTGCGTGATGGAGTTCACCGAGATTCTCGGGCAGAGCCAGCCGCGCCTGTCCCGGCATTTAAAACTGCTCTGTGACGCTGGGTTGCTGGAGCGGGTGCGGGAGGGGGCGAACGTCTGGTTCGGCCTGCCGCCCGACGCCAGGTTGATCCAAGAGTTGCTGGCGCGCCTGCCAGAGGACGACCCGGTGCTGTCCGCCGACCGCCGCGGCGCAGCTCGCGTCTTGGCGGAACGGGCGCGCATTGCGTCCGAGAGCTTTCGTAAACAAGGCGCGGATTGGGATGAGATGCGGGCGCTCGGCCTGCCGGCAGCCGACGTCGAGGCGGCGCTGCTGCGGTTGCTGCCGGGGCCGCGGCTGGGCCGGGTGCTGGACATCGGCACCGGGACTGGGCGGATGCTGGAGTTGCTTGCGCCGCGCGTCTCGGCCGGACTGGGCATCGACGCCAGCCGGGCGATGCTGGCTTTGGCGCGGGCGCGGCTAGCGAAACCGGCGCTCGCGCATTGCACGGTGCGCCAGGCCGACATGTACCGGCTGCCGCTGTCCGGCGGCTATGACATCGTCGTGCTGCAGATGGTGCTGCACTACGCCGAGGACCCCGCCGCAGCGCTGGCCGAGGCCGCGCGCGTGCTGGCGCCGTCCGGCCGGCTGATCGTTGTGGACCTCGCGGCCCACGCCCGCACCGATCTCACGGAACGCCTGGCGCACCGCTGGCCCGGCTTCACCGACCCCGCCATGAGCGCCGCATTCGACCAGATTGGCCTATTGCCGGACACGCCGCTTTCCGTGCCCGGCCCGCTCGAAGTCCGGCTTTGGTCCGCGACGATGCCGGCCCGCTCGATCGCCGATGCCCCCGAACTTGTCTCTGAGGACGCCTGATGACCCGACCCCATCTGCTCGATGCGCTGCGTGACCGGGTGCTGCTGTGCGACGGCGGCATGGGCAGCCGCGTACAGGCGCTGACGCTCGACATCGAGCGCGACTACTGGAACCAGGAGAACTGCACCGAGGTGCTGAACCTGTCCCGTCCGGACCTGGTGCGCGACATCCACCGCGGCTACTTTGAGGCCGGTGCAGATATGGTCGAGACCAACACCTTCGGCGGCTCCCCAATCACCCTCGGCGAGTTCGACCTGGGCGACCGCGCGCACGAGATTAACAAGACCGCGGCCGAGCTGGCGCGGGAGGCGGCAGAGGGTTTCTCGGATGGGCGGCACCGCTGGGTGGTGGGCAGCATCGGGCCGGGCACCAAGCTGCCGTCGCTCGGCAACATCGCCTACGATCCGCTGGAGGCGGCGCTCGCGGCACAGTCGCGCGGGTTGATCGCCGGCGGGGTGGACGCGATTCTGATCGAGACCTGCCAGGACACGCTGCAGATCAAGGCGGCGGTGAACGGCGCCAAGATCGCCCGCGCCGAGGCCAGGACCGATACGCCCATCTTCGTCCAGGTGACGGTCGAAACTACCGGAACCCTGCTGGTCGGCCCCGACATCGCCGCCGCGGCCACGGTGGTCCACGCGCTGGATGTTCCGCTGATCGGGCTGAACTGCGCCACGGGGCCGCAGGAGATGTCGGAGCACGTGCGCTGGCTCGCCGCCAACTGGCCCGGCCTGATCTCGGTGCAGCCCAACGCCGGGCTGCCGGAGCTGGTGGACGGGCGCACGCACTACCCGCTCGACGCCGAGCAGATGGCGAGCTGGATGGACCGGTTCATCCAGGAGGACGGGCTGAACCTCATCGGCGGCTGCTGCGGCACCGACACGCCGCATATCCGCGCGCTCGACGCCATGCTGCGCCGCCGGGGCGAGGGTTTCCGCCCGGCGCCGGTCCTGCGCAAGCCGGTTTGGGTGCCGAGCGTCGCCAGCCTCTATGGCCAAACCGCGCTCCGCCAGGAGAACAGCTATTTCTCCATCGGCGAGCGCTGCAACGCCAACGGCTCGAAGAAGTGGCGCGAGTTGCAGGAAAAGGGCGACTGGGACGGCTGCGTCTCCGTCGGGCGCGAGCAGGTCGCCGAAGGGTCCAACAGCCTCGACCTCTGCACCGCCTTCGTCGGCCGCGATGAAGTTGCCGAGATGAACGAGGTGATTACCCGGTTCACCAGCAGCGTCAATTCTCCCCTGGTGATCGACAGCACGGAGACGATCGTGCTGGAAGCGGCGCTGCGGCTGCACGGCGGCAAGCCGATCATCAACTCCATCAACTTCGAGGATGGCGAGCAGGCCGCGCATGACCGGCTGGTGTTGGCCAAGAAGTTCGGCGCGGCGGTGATCGCGCTGACGATCGACGAGACCGGCATGGCCAAGACGCCCGAAGCCAAGCTCGCCATCGCCCGGCGGCTGGTGGAGTTCGCCTGCGACAAGCACGGCCTGCCGCAGTCGGACCTGCTGATCGACCCCCTCACCTTCACCGTCGCCACCGGCAGCGAGGACGACCGCAAGCTCGGCCAGTGGACGCTGGAGGGCATCAAGCTGATCCGCGACGCCTTCCCCGACATCCAGATTATTTTGGGATTGTCGAACATCAGCTTCGGCCTCAACCCGGCGGCGCGCGCGGTGCTGAACTCGGTGTTCCTCGACCACGCCGTGCGCGCCGGCATGACGGGCGCCATTGTCCACGTGAGCAAGATTCGCCCGCTGCATCTGATCCCGCCGGAGGAGGTGCAGGTGGTCGAGGACCTGCTGTTCGACCGCCGGCGCGAAGGCTATGACCCGTTGCAGCGGCTGCTGGAGCTGTTCGCCGACCGCAAGCTGGCGGACGCGGTAAAGAAGGTCCGCGCCGATACGGTCGAGGGCCGGCTGAAGGACCGCATCATCGACGGCGACCGCAAGGGGCTGACGGAGGAACTCGATGAGGCGATGCTGACCAACGCGCCGCTCGACATCATCAACAACGTGCTGCTGGACGGCATGAAGGTGGTGGGCGAGCTGTTCGGCGCCGGGAAGATGCAGTTGCCCTTCGTGTTGCAGTCGGCGGAGACGATGAAGGCAGCGGTGGCGCATCTGGAGCCGCATATGGAGCGGGTGGCCGGGCAGGAGAAAGGCACCATCGTGCTGGCGACCGTGAAGGGCGACGTGCACGACATCGGCAAGAACCTGGTCGACATCATCCTAACCAATAATGGTTACCGGGTGGTTAACCTCGGGATCAAGGTGCCGCTGGCCGACATGGTCGCCGCCGCCAAGCAGCACCAGGCCCACGCCATCGGCATGTCCGGCCTGCTGGTCAAGAGCACCGTCGTGATGCGGGAGAACCTTGAGGAGATGGCGCGGCAAGGGCTGGAAATCCCGGTCATGCTGGGCGGCGCGGCGCTGACCCGCAACTACGTCGAGGACGACTGCGTGCGGGCCTATGCCTGCGGGCGTGTTGCCTATGCGCGCGATGCATTCGACGGGCTGAACCTGATGGACCGGGTGACGGGCAACGGTTTCGACGACTATTTGGCAGCGATACAGGCCAAGCGGTCCGGCAAGGCGCGCAACACGCAGCGCACCCTGGGCCAGGCCGACCAGCGCGCCTTCCGCCCGGTCGACCTCGCCGCGGTGCAGGCGCGCCGCCGCCGACTGACCGCCGACGTGCCGCCGCCCGTGCCGCCGTTCTGGGGCGCACGGATGATTGAGGCCGCGCCCAAGGCGGTCATCCCGTTCCTGAACGAGCGATCGCTGTACCAATTCCAGTGGGGCTTCCGCAAGCAGGGCAAGACTCTGGAGGACTTCCTGGGCTGGGCCAAACAGGAGCTGCGCCCGGTCATGCGCCGGATGCTTTCTATATGTGAGGCTGACAACATCCTGCGTCCGCAGGCGTTGTATGGCTACTGGAAGGCAGCCGGCCAGGGTAACGAACTCATCGTGTTCGAGCAGGACGGCCAGACCGAGCTGTGCCGCTTCGCTTTGCCCCGGCAACCCAAGGAGGACGGCGAGTGCATCGCCGACTTCTTCCGCGACGTGGACGACAACGAGCGCGATGTGATCGGCCTGCAGGTCGTCACCGTCGGGCAGAAGGCGTCCGACACGGCGCGGCTGTGGTTCGAGGACAACCGCTACCAGGATTACCTTTATTTGCACGGCCTCTCGGTCGAGGTCGCGGAGGCGATGGCCGAATACACCCACAAGCGCATCCGCGCTGAGCTCGGTTACGCCGGCGAGGATGACCGCGACATCGAGCGCATGCTGTCCCAGCACTACCGCGGGTCCCGCTACTCATTCGGCTACCCGGCCTGCCCCAAGATTGAGGACCAAGGGCCGCTGCTGCGCCTGCTGGACGCCGAGCGCATCGGCGTGTCGCTGTCCGACGAGTGGCAGTTGCATCCGGAACAGTCGACCAGCGCCATCGTCGTGCTGAACCCGCGGGCGAAGTACTTCTCCGTCTAGCCGCCGCCTGCTAAGGCGGTCCCGCGACAGGCGCAGGGGCGGCATTGAACCAGGTTGGGCGCATCGCCGGCGGCACCATCGCCATCGGCATCGGCGTGTTGGCGATGAAGGCAGCCGCCTGGTGGCTGACCGGCAGCGCCGCCTTGTACTCCGATGCGCTGGAGAGCGTGGTGAACGTGGTTGCCAGCCTGGTCGCCTTCGGGGCGTTGCGCCTGGCCGCCCGGCCGGCGGATGCGAACCACCCCTATGGGCACGACAAGGTGGAGTTCTTCGCCGCAGTCATCGAAGGCGTGCTGATCATCGTGGCGGCCGGGTCGATCCTGGAACATGCGTGGGAGACCTGGAACCACTCCGGCCTCCTGCAGCAGCCTTGGGTTGGGCTGGGTCTTAACGCTTTCTCAACCGCCATCAATGCAGGATGGGCCGGCGTGCTGGTGCGGGCGGGCAAGCGTTACCGTTCGCCGGCGCTGGCGGCGGATGGGAGGCATTTGTGGACAGATGTGGTGACCTCGGTCGGCATCACCGTCGGCGTGGTGCTGGCGGTGGAGACCGGGCTGCAGTGGCTCGACCCCGTGCTGGCGGTCGGGGTCGCGGCGAACGTGCTATGGTCGGGGGTGGGCGTGGTGAAGGACAGCGTCGGTGGCTTGATGGACGCTGCGCCGGCGGGTGTCATCGTGGAGCGCATCCGCATGTTGGTCGGCCAGCACGCGGACGGCGCGATCGAGGCGCATGATCTGCGGACCCGTCACGCCGGACGGCTCACCTACCTCGAGTTCCACCTCGTCGTGCCCGGCGACATGCGCGTGGCCGAGGCGCACGCTATCTGCGACCGCATCGAGGCGGCGCTGAAGGCCGAGGTCGAGGGACTGGTCATCACCATCCATGTCGAGCCAGAACTGAAGGCGAAGCATAGCGGTGTGCTGGTGCTTTGATGGCACATTCCGGATGAAGGCGTGGGTCCTGCCCGTGTCAGCACTGCTGCATGCGGCGGCGCTCGCGGCGTTGCTGCCGTGGCCAGTCGGCGGAGGCGCAGGGCAGGCCGAAGCGCCGCCCATCGAGGTCGAGCTCGTGCAGCAGCGCGACACGACACGCGGCGCAGCGCCTGCGAGTGCGGCGAGCGTACCCGCCGCGGCCGAGCATCCCATGCCAGCCGATGCGGAAGCCGCACTCCAGCCGGCTGGCGCGCCGCCCCAGGCCGCAAAACCTGTGTCGTCGGCTGCGGTGAACCTTGGGAATGCGGACGAGACCCTGGACGGCATCGATGTGACTGGCCGGGGCGTCGTTCCGCCGGGTCCCGACAGCGCCTTCCGCAATAAAGCGCCCGTTTACCCGATCGAGGCGGCTCGGATGGGAGCGGAGGGGACAGTAAGCCTTCTGGTGCACGTTTCGGCCCAAGGCTTGCCGCAGGATGTGGTAATCGCCGGCAGCAGCGGCAGCGCGACCCTGGATCATGCGGCGCGCAACGCCGTGCAGCGCTGGCATTTCACCCCGGCGCGCCTGCAGGGCACGGCGGTGCCGTTCGACTATCCGCTCGACATCCGTTTTATCCTTGGAGACCGGCAATGATCAGGATCGACCGTGTGGTGACCCGAGGCGGCGACGGCGGCGAGACGTCGTTGGGCGACGGCACGCGGGTCCCGAAGGACGCATTGCGCGTGGAGGCTTACGGCACCGTCGATGAGGCGAATGCGACGATCGGCCTGTTGCGCCTGCACACGGCGTCCGACCCGGAAGCCGACGCCATGCTCGGCCGCGTGCAGAACGACCTGTTCGACGTCGGCGCCGATCTATGCGTCCCGGGCGTCGCTGGCGAGCGCCTTCGCGTCACCGATGCCCCCAGCGTGCGGCTCGAAGCCGAGGTGGCGGCCATGAATGCGAGCTTGCCGGCGCTCACCAGCTTCATCCTGCCGGGCGGCACGCCAGCGGCGGCCCATGCCCACCTGGCACGCACAATCGTGCGGCGGGCGGAACGGCTGGCGGTGCGGCTGTCGCACGATGAGGAGGTGAACCCGGCGGTTATCCGGCTGCTGAACCGGCTGTCGGATCACCTATTCGTGCTCGGACGTCGGCTCAACCCCGGCGGCGACGTGCAATGGACGCCTGGCGCGAACCGCTAAGCTCACGCCGCCCCGGCGACGTAGGCCTTTAGGCTGTCCACCTCCTGCTCCTGCTGACTGAGCCGGGCTTTTACGATATCGCCGATGCTGACAATGCCAAGCAGCTTATTGCCGTCCATGATCGGCAGATGGCGGAACCGGCCGGTGGTCATCATCTCCGTCGCCTGCGGCACGGTGGTGGCCATGGTGGCGGTGTGCAGGTTGCGGGTCATCAATTGCGCTGCAGTCATCTCCAGCGTGTGCGTGCCCTGCTCAGCCAGGCTGCCGACGATGTCGCGTTCGCTGACAATGCCAAGAAGCTGATCCGCGGAGTCCAGCACGAGGACCGCGCCGATGCGCCGGGCGGCGAGCAATTGCGCCACCTCGGCAATGGTCGCGGTGGGCGCGACATGGGCGACCTCGTGCCCCTTGTATTTGAGGATTGCTGCGATGGTCATGGCGGTGCTCCATAACGGAAACGGCCATGCTGCGCGCAGGAAGGGCCGGATTGCAACGGGTCTGTTAGCAGCCGCAGCAATCCGGCGAGACCATCGTTATTCGGCGGCGTGGGCCAAGGCCGGGCTGAGCTGGGTCGCGACCAACTCGGCGAAGCGGCCCCGTTGGGCGATAAGCTGCTCAAAGCTGCCGCGCTCCACGACGCGCCCCTGGTCGAACACCAGAATTTCGTCCGCCTCACGCACCGTGCTCAGCCGGTGGGCGATGATGAATGTCGTGCGGCCCTTCATCAGCGTGGACATCGCACGGGAAACGCGGGCCTCGGTCGCGGCATCGAGCGCGCTGGTCGCCTCGTCGAGGATCAGGATCGGCGGATCCTTCAACAGCGCGCGGGCGATGGCCAGGCGCTGCCGCTGGCCACCGGACAGGGTGGCGCCACGCTCGCCCACCACGGTGTCGTAGCCCTGGGGCTGGCGGATGATGAACTCGTGGGCGTCGGCCTGACGGCAGGCGCGCTCCAAGTCCTCGTCGGTCGCATCGAACCGGCCGATGCGCAGGTTCTCCCGGATCGAGCGGTTGAATAGCAGGCTTTCCTGGAACACGACGCCGATCGAACGCCGCAGGCTCTCAAGCGACACGTCGCGCAGATCCTGTCCGTCGATTTGTATGGAGCCGCGCACCGGATCCCATAGGCGCTGCAGCAGGTTCATCGCCGTGGACTTGCCGGCGCCGGTCTGGCCGACCAGCGCGACCGACGTGCCCGGACGTGCGGTGAACGAGACGTCGGCCAGGATGTCGGGGCCGCCGGGATAGGCGAAGCCAACGCCCTCGAACCGGACCTCGCCGCGCGGCGCCGCAAGCTCCAGCGCATTCGGACGCTCGGGGACCGAAGACTTCGCATCCAGTACGCCGAAGAAATCCTCGAGGATCGGCATCTGCAGGAACAGGCGCGAGGCGAACTGCACGGCGCTCTCCATGCGGCCGATCAGCAAGGTGGCGAATCCCATGAACGACACGATCTCGCCAACCGTCGCCTTGCCCTGGATGTGCAGGATGGTGCCGATCAGCACGATGGCGATGACGGCGAGCGTGCTGGCGGCCCGGGTCAGCACGGTGACGACGGCCCACCAGTTTAGCACCGGGAACTGGTAGCGGATGACGTCGTCGACGATCTGGCCGAACAGCCGGCTCTCGGCGGCGAGCCGGGTGAAGGACTGCACGACCATCACGTTGGCCAGTGCGTCCTGCGCGGTGCCGGCCAGATGCGAATGGTAATACTCGACCCGCCGCTGCCCGGCCTCGGTCTTGCGCACGACGGCAATTGTCAAGGCTACGAAGATGACCACCAGGACCACCAGGGTCATGGCCAGCCGCCAGTTCAGCAGGAAGGTGAACGGCAGCAGCACGACGACGGCGATGTAGGTCGCGAGCTGGTCCTTGAAGAAATTGAGCCACAAGCCGAACAGCGCGTCCGACCCGCCGAGCATAACCTTCATCAGACGGCCGGAGTGGATGTCGCCGTGGAAGGACAGCGGCAGCGACAGCACGTGGCCGAAGTAGCGGTTCATGGTCTGCAGGCGGTTGCGGTGGGCCATGCGCTCCGAATGCAGCGCGGTCGCGATGTTCGCGCCAATGGCGGCGGCCCCCACGGCAAACCAGATGCCGAGCAGGATGCCGGCCTGCGACCAGAGCTGGTCCGTCGGCAGCGTGTCGGACCGGGTCAACAGCCCGATCACGCGGCCGAACAGGACGGGGTCCAGGAACTGCAGCCCAGCTACAATAATGTTCGCGACGCCAAGCATGATCGCCAAGCGTTTGTCGTTCCGCAACACGGCCAGGGCCTGACCGTAAATTTTGAGAAAGCGCATGAAGACCATCCGCGGGATGCAAAGGTGACTGGGCCGAGTGCGTGCGCCGCAGCGCCGCGCCATTCACACCTACGGGGACATCGCGGCAAGAACAGGGCAGTAGTTGGAAAAACTTGTGGAAAACGCGTCGTCAGGTCCGTTGTGCAGGGAACCAGGCAGATGGGCTCACGAATTCGTCCTGTGCGGCGACGATGAGCAGCTCACGCGAGCCGGCTTCGCACGTGCGGCGCAACAGGCCATGGATGGCGCTGCCCGCTGCCTCCAGTGCGGCTTGCGCCTGCCGGGTCCGCAAATAGTGGAACAGGAACAGGGCCGCGACCGCGTCTCCAGCGCCATTCACAGTCATTGGCAGCAACGGGGTGCGGAGCAGGTAGGCGCCGTCCGCATCGGCGGCGAGCATGTCCACCGCGTCCGGCGGCGTCTCGTCCGTCCGCAGGCTGGTGACCAGCACGATCTGCGGGCCGCCCGGCGTCATCATGGACCGAAGCTGCGCCACCGCATTGCGGGCGCTGGCGAGGGTGTCGATGGATTTGCCAGCCAGGTATTCCAGCTCGAATTGGTTCGGCGTCAGGATGTCGGCGGCGGGAACGGCGCGGCGGCGCATCAGTTCTGGGATGCCTGGACGGACGAAGATGCCCGGGCCATCGTCGCCGATGACAGGGTCGCAGCAATAGAGTGCGGCCGGATTGGCGGCGCGGACGCGGGCGACGGCGTCCAGGATGGCGTCGCCAATGCCGGGGTCGCCCATGTAGCCCGATAGGATCGCGTCGCAGGCCGGCAGCACGCCACGCGCGGCAATGCCGTCAACGAGGTCCCGCACGGCCGCGCCATCGAACACCTGCCCGGTCCAGGCGCCATATCCCGGATGGTTGCTGAACTGCACGGTGTTCACGGCCCAGACCTCGGCGCCGAGCCGCTGCAGCGGGAACATCGCGGACGCGTTGCCGACGTGGCCATAGGCGACCCAGGACTGGATCGACAGGATGTTCACTGTCCTATTATCCCCGCACTGGAGACATTACGCTAGCCGGCAGCCCTGTGGGCGGCAACGGGGTTGCAGGCCGCCCAAAGCCCCATTATCGCCTGGCCGACCCCTTGCAGGAGCCCGCCGCCATGCCCGATCCCTTGCTGTTCCAGCCGATCACCTTCCGATCGGTGACGGCGCGCAACCGCATCGCGGTCTCGCCGATGTGCCAATACAGCGCAGAGGACGGTCTGGGGGATGATTGGCACATCCAGACCCTGGGCTCGAAGGCGATGGCCGGGCCGGGCTTCGTGTTCACCGAAGCGACGCATGTCTCGGGCATCGGGCGCATCACGCACGGCTGCCTGGGGCTATGGGACGCCGATCAGATGGCGTTCCTGCGCCGGGTCACCAAGCTGATCGAGTATGGCGGCGCGGTGCCGGGCATCCAGATCAGCCACGCCGGGCGCAAGGCGAGCAGCCAGCGCCCGTGGGAGGGTGGCCAGGCCTTGCTGCCGGAGGACGGCGGTTGGACGCCGCTGGCCGCCAGCCCCATCCCGTTCCACGGCAATTCGATCACGCCGCACGCCATGAGCGTCGACGAGCTCGGCGGCGTCATCGCCGAGTTCGCGCATTCGGCACGCCTGGCGCGGGAGGCCGGGTTCAAGGTCATCGAGCTGCATGGCGCGCATGGCTATTTGCTGCACTCCATGCTCTCGCCGATCTCGAACACACGCAACGACGGCTATGGCGGGGACCTAGCCGGGCGTGCCCGGCTGCTGATGGAGGCGATCGACGCCGTGCGGGCCGAATGGCCGGACGAGCTGCCGCTGTTCGTGCGGCTGTCCTGCACCGATTGGCTGCCCGGCGGATTGACCGCGGACGACGCAGTTCAGGTCGCGCGCTGGCTGCAGGCGCGGGGCGACGTGGACCTGATCGATTGCTCGACCGGCGGGGTGTCGCCGGCGGCCCGCATCCCGTCGGTGCATCCTGGATACCAGGTGCCGTTCGCCGAGCGGGTGCGGACCGAGGCGGGGATCGCGACCGGTGCGGTGGGCATGATAACCGGGCCGGAGCAAGCGGCCGAGATCGTCGCCAACGGCCGTGCGGACCTGGTGTTCATCGGCCGCGCCGTGTTGGCGGACCCGGCCTGGACGCTTCGCGCGGCCGAAGCGCTGGGCGTGCGGATCGACTTGGTGAAACAGTACGCCCGGGCGCGTTCGTGACATCAACCGGCCGGGGCTTGACCGGACCGATGTCTGTCGCCCATCGTTCCAATCGCTTCAGGATGGAGATGGTCTTTTGTTGCAGCGTTTGATCCCTGCCGCGGTCGCGTTGGGCGTAGTCCTTGCCGCCACGGCTTTCGCGGCTGGCCCGGCGCAGGCCCAGCGGTTTGACGGCCGAGACCGCGACCGGCATGAGCGCTTCGAGCATGAACGGTGGGAGCGGGAACGTTGGGAACGCGCGCACGGCTATGGCCGGCCGTATCTGCGTCCCGGCTACTACGCCCCGCCCCCGGTCTATTATGGGCCGCCGCGGCCGTATTATGCGCCGCCGCCGCTGTATCAAGCGCCGGGCTTCGGCTTTCCCGTGCCGTTCCGTTGATAACTGAGGAGTCAATACATGGGTAACCAAACGATGCAACGGCTCCTTGTGCTGGCTGCGGTCAGCCTGGCCGGTGGCCAAGTCCTGGCGCAGGGTTCGACGCCAGCCGATCCGTCCGGCGCCCCGGCGCAGGCGGTGCGGCCAGAACGCGGCGGGATGGCGGCGGTCGAGCACCATATCGCCGGCCTGCAACGCCGGCTGAAGATCACGCCGGCGCAGCAGCCGCAGTGGGACGCTTTCACCGCGGTCATGCGGCAGAATGCAGCGCATATGGAGACGCTGCAGCGTGATCGCGCCGATAAGGTCGCGACCATGGCCGCACCAGAGGACATGCGGTCCTATGCCGAGCTGGCGCGTGCCCACGCGGAGGACCTGCAGCGGTTGGTTCCGGCCTTTAACGAGTTGTATGCCGCGATGTCGCCGGAGCAAAAGGCTATTGCCGACCGTGCATTCCACGAATTCCAGGGCCGCGCCGCCCGCTCCCGGGTCCGGCCGTCCTGACCGCTTGCGGTTAAGCAGACGCTGCCGCTATATCCTGCGGCTTTGCAGCCGGTCGGTATCGGCGGCACTTTTGGAGCACACGTCATGAAGCCCGGCATCCACCCGGAATATCACGAAATCACCGTCATTATGACCGATGGCAGCCAGTTCAAGACGATGACCTGCGCCGGCAAGGCGGGGGACACGATCCGGCTGGACATCGACCCGAAATCGCATCCTGCCTGGACCGGGGTGCAGCGCCTGATGGACACGGGCGGGCAGGTTGCCAAGTTCAACAAGAAGTTCGCTGGCCTAGGCATGCGCAAGTAACCCAGTCAGCCTGGAAGATTTCTCGCGCCGTACCCTCTTGAACCAGGGCACGGCGTTTTCCATTTATAGTGTGTTCGAGGTGCCCAATCGGGGCTTCGAGGACTGAACCGGGCCGGCCCATTCGGGCGGCCTAACTTACTGACCTTGCTTTTTGGAGGTTTTCTTATGACGTACGATTTCACACCCCTTTTCCGTACTGCGATCGGCTTTGACCGTATGGCCCGCCTGGCCGGCACGGCACAGGAGACTGCTTCGCAGGCCTACCCGCCGTACAACATCGAGCGCGTTGGCGACGATAGCTATCGCCTAACGATGGCGGTCGCGGGCTTTGGTCAGGATGACCTTGAGCTGACGGTTCGCGAGAACTCGTTGATCATCACCGGGCGCGTCAAGGCCGAGGCTGAGGCTGGCGAACTGCTTTATCGCGGCATTGCTGGCCGTGCATTCGAGCGCCGTTTCGTGCTGGCCGACCATATCGTGGTCGATGGCGCAGACCTGCGGAACGGGCTGTTGCATGTGGGCCTGAAGCGTGTCGTGCCTGAGGCGTTGAAGCCGCGCCGCATCCAAATCGGTAGCGCCGCGCAGGCGACGCCAGCGATTGCGAACGACGCGCAGGAGGCCGTCCAGGCCGCGTAAGCTCCAACGGCATTGAATGATCGAAAGGGCCAGGTTCATACCTGGCCCTTTCTTGATTTGCGCTGTGTCTAAGAGCGCCGGAATACGCTGTCCGCGGCGCTGCGATGGTCTTGCTTACGGGTGATTTCGTTCTCCGCCCGCACAATCTCATGCCGCAATTCGGCAATGTAGGTTTGCAGTTCGGCGACCCCGAGCGGATCGAGCGGTGGCGTGACCAACCTGGCTTTCGGTCGAGGCAGTTCTTCTTCGGTCAACCAGCTTTCCCTTCGCAATGATCCCTTGACCTTAATGGTTTCGTGGGTCCATACGCTACAGTCTTCCCGAATATTGGACCGCCTTGCCCCGCTGTGGCTACCGTGCGGCGCTGAAGGACAAAGCTTGATGAGCCTCCCCTTGATGCCGAAAGCCACCGCCGTGTGGCTGATTGAAAAAACCGCGCTGACTTTTACCCAAATTGCCGAATTCTGCGGCATGCATCCATTGGAGGTGCAGGCAATTGCCGATGGTGAGGTCGCCCAGGGTATCGTCGGCTACGACCCGGTTGCCAATAGCCAAGTCACGGCTGCGGAGATCAAGCGTTGTGAGGCCGATCCAGAGGCGCGGCTGAAGCTGGTTCCCGCCAGTAACCCGATCAACAAGCGTTCGCGCGGCGCGCGTTATACCCCAGTGGCCAAACGCAACGACCGCCCGGACGCGATCGCTTTCGTGTTGCGCAACTTCCCACAATTAAGCGAAGCGCAGGTTATCAAGTTGTTGGGCACCACGAAGGACACCATCCAGAAGGTGCGTGAGCGCAGCCATTGGAACAGCACGAACATCAAGCCGCGCGACCCGGTGATTTTGGGCCTTTGCAGCCAGACCGACCTGAACGCGATGGTGACCCAGGCCAATGAACGCCTGGCGCGCGATGGCAAGGCGGTTCCGCTGCCGCCGCCGCCCGAGGCCGAAGAGGCCGCCTGAACCGGCAAGCGGCCTCCATCGACGCTGCGCCCGGCGGGTTAGTCCTGGCTGCGAAGCCGCTCCAACTCCTCTTTCAGCCGCAGCTTCTCGACCTTCAAGCGTGCCAGCGCGTCGCTGTTTGGCTGCGGACGATGGTCCTCGTCCGCTATGCGCGTCTCCAGCGTGGCATGGCGATCCTTCAGGGTCTCGATGTGGGACTGCAAATTCATAGTGCCTCCTTGCGAGTGGAACTAAGGTGCCTGGCACCAAAGGCAGCCGAGCCGGTCATGGTTTTGGCGCACCCGTGGCCTTCGAACGGTAATACCGCCCTGCCAACGAAATCCACATCAATCGAGAGGCTGGGCGTACCAATCCGATCACTGTTTGCAAGGCGCGTGGCATCCGGGCAAACAGCGTGGTAGTCACGAGACATGCTGACCGACCGTGACTCGCTCCTTCGCCAACTGCACGAGCTGCGTAGCGAGCATCGTGATCTCGACACCGTGATCGCCCGGCTGTCCGAAGCGGGCACGGATCAGTTGCACCTTCAACGTTTGAAAAAGCGCAAGCTGTTGTTAAAGGATGAACTTTCCTGGCTGGAGAGCCGGCTGATCCCGGACAACATCGCGTAGTGGCAGACCAATCCGGCCAAGACACTCCCCGCGTTGGCGTTATCATGGGCAGCCAGTCGGATTGGGCCACGATGCAGCATACGGCCGAAATACTGGGCCGGCTGGAAATCACCCACGAGGTCCGCATCGTCTCGGCGCACCGGACGCCCGACCGCCTGGCGGACTATGCGAGGTCCGCTCGCAGCAGGGGCCTGCTCGTGATCATCGCCGGGGCTGGCGGCGCCGCTCACCTGCCGGGCATGTGCGCGGCCTGGACTTCGCTTCCCGTGCTTGGAGTGCCGGTCGAAAGCCAGGCGCTGAAGGGCATGGATAGCCTGCTGTCCATCGTCCAGATGCCGGCTGGCGTTCCTGTGGGCACGCTGGCGATCGGTCGGGCGGGCGCGGTGAACGCTGGGCTGCTGGCAGCCGCGATCCTCGCCACCCGCGACCCGGCGCTCGCCGATCGCCTCGATGCGCTGCGGGCGGAACAGACCGCTGCGGTCGCCGATGCACCGGCAAGCTGAAGCAAATGGCAACCGGGTAGCATGATCGCGCTGCCGCCCAACGCGACGATTGGCATCATCGGTGGCGGTCAACTGGGCCGCATGTCGGCCATGGCGGCGGCCCGGCTCGGCTACCACTGCCATATCCTGACGCCGGAGCCGGATAGCCCAGCGGCCCAAGTCTCAGCCGCCTGCACCCTCGGTGACTATGAAGATCCGGCCGCCCTGCGTCGGTTTGCCGAGGCGGTCGACGTCATCACCTTCGAGTTTGAAAACGTGAGCGCGGCGGGCCTCGACCTTTTGGCGTCGGTCCGCCCGGTCCATCCCTCCCCCGCCGTGCTGCGCATCAGCCAGGACCGTGTGCTGGAAAAGGCTTTCCTGGCCGATGCGGGGGTGCCGACCGCGCCGTGGCGGGCGGTGGGTACGCTGGCGGAGGCGCACGAAGCCGTCGAGGCATTGGGCCTGCCCGCCGTGCTGAAAACCACCCGCCTGGGGTATGACGGCAAGGGCCAGGCCGTATTGCGCGACCCGGCGGATACCGAGGCGGCGTGGGCGAGCCTCGATCCTAAGCCGTTGGTCCTAGAAGGTTTCGTCACGTTCTCCTGCGAGATCAGCGTGATCGTCGCCCGCGGCGCGGACGGTGCAGGGACAGTGTTCGACGTCATGGAAAACCGGCATCGCGCCGGCATCCTCGACCTGACCTTGGCGCCAGCCCGGGTGACGCCGGCCACCGTCGCCGACGCGCAGCGCATGGCATGGCGCGTGGCCGACCGATTGGAGCTAGTCGGCCTGTTGGCGGTCGAGATGTTCGTGGACCCATCCGGGCGCGTGATGGTCAACGAGATCGCCCCCCGGCCGCATAATTCCGGCCATTGGACCATCGACGCCTGCCCGGCGAGCCAGTTTGAACTCCATGTGCGAGCCGTCACGGGCCTGCCGCTACCGCCGGGCCGACGGCACGCCGACGCGGTGATGAAGAATTTGGTTGGCCCCGAGGAAACCGCGCTGTGGCCGCAGGTGGTCGCGACCCCTGGGCTGATCCCGCATCTTTATGGCAAGGCCGAGGCACGGCCCGGGCGCAAGATGGGCCATGTGACCCGCCTGTTTCCGCGCGGCGGCCTGCCGGACGATGATGGGATACGCCGTGCGCTGGGGTGCATCGCCCCTGCTTAGGCCATTAATCTGGCTTAGCTGCGGCGGCTGCGAGTCGGCGTCATGCCCGAAAGCGGGCGCCCTGGCTTGCTGTCCGGCGGGCTGGATGCGATTGTTGCACACATAGCGATCGGTCCGCACCGGGCCATACAGACGGGAACTGCATGGCGAAGATCAAGGTTGCGACCCCCATCGTCGAGCTCGATGGCGACGAAATGACGCGGATCATCTGGAGGTTCATCAAGGACAAGTTCATCCTTCCGTATCTCGACGTCGACCTGAAGTATTACGACCTGAGCATCGAGTACCGGGACCAAACGGATGACAAGGTGACCAGTGTGTTGATGAGCCCGGATGGCAAGACGGTCGAGAGCGGAGCGATGACCGAGGACCTGGCTGGGCTAATCGGCAAGCAGCAGCCTTGGCTCAATACCCGGGATTTCCTGGACCACATCGACTGCAACCTACAGGCGGCGATGGCGGTTCCGAAGGCAGCCTGATTTGCATGCTGGTCCGCTCGACCGGCTTTTTTCTGAAAGAATGAACATGGATGGATTGCAAGGCTTGGCGAGCTACCCCCTGCCCCGCCGCGGCGTGATCATGACCGGGCTGATCAGCGGCTTCACGCTCGCGACCACCCGGGTCGAGGCGCAGGCGATCCACACGGAGGCAGCCGGTTTGGAGGCCGGGGAAACGACGGTGTCGACCAATCAAGGGTCGCTGCCGGCGTATTTCGCACGTCCGGCCGGCGCCGGGCCATTCCCGATCGTGCTGGTTATCGAGGAAATTTTCGGGGTCCACGAGTATATCAAGGACACCTGCCGCCGCCTGGCGAAAGCCGGATACCTCGCGGTGGCGCCTGAATTGTATGCGCGGATTGGCGATCTTTCCAAGATGACCGACGTGTCCGCGATCGTGCGCGACGTGATCAGCAAGACCCCGGACGCTCAATTGCTGCTCGACCTGGACGCCACGGCGACCTGGGCGGCGGCAAACCATGGCGACCCGGCGCGCCTCGTCGTCACCGGGTTTTGCCGCGGCGGCCGCGATACCTGGCTTTATGCGGCGCACAACCCGGCGCTGAAGGCAGCCGTTGCTTGGTACGGGCCGGTCGGCGGCACTCCGTCCGACATCCAGCCCCATAATGCAGCGGATGTCGCAACCGAACTGAAGGCGCCGTTGCTCGGTTTATATGGCGGACAGGATGCCGGCATTCCCGTTGCAGATGTGCGCGCCGCGGCGGCGAAGGCGACGGCTGCGGGAAAGACCGTCGTGATTCACGTGTTCGACGACGCGCCGCATGGCTTTCACGCAGACTACCGGCCAAGCTATCGGAAAGCCGACGCGGAGGCAGGATGGCAGGAGATGCTGCAGTGGTTCGCCAAGTATCTCGCATGAGTTAACCTTGGCTCGCTAGTGGTCCGATCCTCACGCTTGCTTCACAAGCGTGAGGTGAGTCGGTCCACCGGATAACGGCTAGTGGTGTGAAGCTGACGGTTCTTTCCGTTAGATTCACACCACTAGCGCCGCTCGGATCGCTGCGAAACCGGCGGGGACCTCGGCAGCATTTGGCCCGCCGGCCTGAGCCAGGTCGGGGCGCCCGCCGCCACCGGCGCCGCCCATTGCAGCGCTGGCCCTGCGCACGAGATCGACGGCGCTGAACCGTGGCAGCAAATCGGCGGAAAGGCGGACAACGATGCTGGCCTTGCTGTCGGCGGTCGAGACTACCGCCACCACGCCGCTGCCAAGCTGGGTTCCGATTGCCTCGGCCATGCCTTTAAGATCGCGCGGGGGGATGTCGCCAAGGTCGCGTGCGGTAAATGCGACGCCGGCAATGTCCTCGACCGTGGCTGCTGCCGATCCGGTGGCGAGTTTCCGCTGCAATTCGGCAACCTGACGGTCTAGCCGGCGCCGGTCCTCGACAAGTTGGCCCACGCGGTCGGCAACCTCCGCCGGGCTTGCGCGCAACAGGGAAGCCACTTCGGCCAGCCGGCTTTCGGTTTCAGCGACCGCAGCGAGCGCTGCCCTGCCGGTAACCGCATCGATCCGGCGGACCCCGGCGCTGACCGCAGACTCGCCCACCACTCGGAACAAGCCGATATCGCCGGTGCGGCGGACATGGGTGCCGCCGCACAGTTCGACCGAAAATGCTTTTCCGGCCGAGTCTGGACCGCCCATCGAGACCACGCGGACCTCATCGCCATATTTTTCGCCGAACAGCGCCATGGCGCCCTCCGACACGGCGGTTTCCGGAGTCATGAGCCGCGTCGTGACGGCGGTGTTTTCCCGGATGCGGGCATTCACCTCAGCCTCGACCAATGCCAGGTCATCCCGGGTGATCGGCGTCGGTTGGCTGACGTCAAAACGCAGCCGGTCCGGGGCGTTGAGGCTGCCTTTCTGCGTGACATGCGGACCCAGACGTTCGCGCAATGCCGCGTGCAGCAGATGGGTGGCGCTGTGATGCGCCCGGATCGCGCCGCGGCGGCCGTGGTCGACTTCGGCAGCCACCGGCATACCGACCTCCAGCCGGCCCGCCTCGACAACACCGAAATGCACGAAAAGGTCGCCAAGCTTTTTCTGCGTGTCGTCGATCCGGAACCGCAGGCCGTCCGGCCCGGTGATCCAGCCAGCGTCGCCGACCTGGCCACCGCTTTCGGCATAAAACGGCGTCTGGTTCAGGATAACTGCGACAGCCTGCCCGGCCTCGGCCTGCTGCACGGCAACGCCTTCGGCTACCAAGGCCAGCACCTCGCCGTTGGCGCTCTCGGTCGTGTATCCCAGGAACTCGGTGGGGCCTACCTGCTCGCGTATGTCGAACCACACCCGTTCGGTCGCAGCATCACCCGAACCGGCCCATGCCGCACGGGCGCGGACGCGTTGCTCCTGCATCGCGGCGTCGAAGCCGGCTACGTCGACCGTCCGGCCTCGCTCGCGGAGTGCGTCCTGCGTAAGGTCGAGCGGGAAGCCGAACGTGTCATAAAGCTTGAACGCGACGGCGCCGGGCAACGCGCCACCCTCGCCGAGGCGCGCCGTTTCTTCCGAGAGCAAGCCGAGGCCGCGCTCCAGCATCGCCTTGAACCGGTCCTCCTCCAGCCGCATGGTTTCCGTGATCAAGGGCTCCGCACGCGGCAACTCTGGGTAGGCCGCACCCATCTGGCGCACCAACGCAGGAACCAGGCGATGGAACGTCGGCTCGCGCGTGCCCATCATGTGCAAGTGGCGCATCGCCCGGCGCATGATGCGGCGCAGGACATAGCCGCGCCCATCCTTCGCGGGCAGCACACCGTCCGCGATCATGAACGACACGCTGCGAAGATGGTCCGCCACGACGCGGTGGCTAGTTTGGAACGGCCCGTCGGCGGCCTGCCCAGTCACCTCGGCGCTCGCCAGCACCAAGGCGCGCATCATGTCGATGTCGTAGTTGTTATGCTTGCCCTGCATGACGGCGACGAAACGCTCAAAGCCCATGCCGGTGTCGATCGAGGGGTGTGGCAACGGAGTGCGGGTGCCGGGCGGCCCCTCCTCGAACTGCATGAAGACGAGGTTCCAAATCTCGATGAAGCGGTCACCGTCCTCATCGGGACTGCCTGGCGGACCGCCAGCGATGCTGTCTCCGTGATCAAAGAATATCTCGGAGCAGGGTCCACACGGCCCCGTGTCGCCCATCCGCCAGAAATTATCCGCGGTCGCGATGCGTATGATGCGGCGATCCGGCAGGCCGGCAATCTTGCGCCACAAGACTGCGGCGTCCTCGTCGTCGGCATAGACGGTGACGAGCAACTTGTCCGGCGCAATGCCGAAATCGCGCGTCAATAGAGTCCAGGCGTGCTCAATCGCTAGAGGCTTGAAGTAGTCGCCAAAGCTGAAGTTGCCCAGCATCTCGAAGAACGTATGGTGCCGAGCGGTGTAGCCCACGTTATCAAGATCGTTGTGCTTGCCACCCGCCCGCACGCATTTCTGTGCCGTCGTGGCGCGTGAGTAGGGACGTCGTTCCTGACCGGTGAATACGTTCTTAAATTGCACCATGCCGCTATTGGTGAACAACAGCGTCGGATCATTGACCGGGACCAGCGAACTGCTGGGGACGACCTGATGGCCGTTGCGGGCAAAAAAGTCGAGGAAGGTCGCGCGGATGTCGTTGCTGCTGGGCATGGGAGAGGTGGATCGTCCTAAAAGGATACGACCCTTTGGGTAGCCCAGCCAACGCTTCCTGTCATCCGCGCGAGCATTTTGCGATTAGTGATTCTTGCCGCGGCCGGTTTTCTTTTGCAGTTCGTCGATCTTCAACGATGCGTCAGCCTTGCTCAAGGACGGATCGAACTCTTCGCCGGCCTCTTCCGACAGGGTCTTCAGATAACTCGCCTGAGCCCCGGTCATGCTCTCGTTGCCAGTGGTCCAATCGTGTGGGTCCTTCTCAGTGTTCGACGGCGTTTCCTGCTCGTTTGCTTCGGTCTTAGGGTTTGTGCTCATAGCCTATTAACTCCGATGGTCTGGTTTTGTTCCAAAATTCCTCAGCGCTGATATGGAAGCGGCAGCAGTAGGTTCAATGGAACCTTACGCAGGCCGCTCAACGTATGGACGATCACCAGGGTAGCGGGGTCGTAGTCGGTCAGGTTCTCTCGGCATGCGCCACAAGGCGGCACGACGGCAATGTCTTGGACAGCCTCCTCGGGCTTTGGATGACGGACGGCGACGGCGCACTCAATGGTGCCATCCCCGTCCATGACCGCACGGCCAAGCGCAATCGCCTCCGCGCAGATTGAAAGCCGACCGACTGTGGCTCCCAAATGCACTCCGGTCCAAATCCGTCCGTCCCGGCTCCGCAACGCCGCGCCCACCGTATGCCAAAACGGACGGTAGTGACGCAACAGCACGGCGCGGGCGATCTCGACGAGTTCATAATCTGCTTCGGCCAGCGGCAGAGTGCCATGCAAGCCGCCGGGCGGCGAATGATCGGGCAACTGCGGCCTAGTCAGCCGCTTCGGCCTCGTCGCCTTCTTCGGGCGGCGCGAGCATCGAGTTCGCCACCACGCCGGACTGCTCCCGCACCTTCTTCTCAATCGCCTCTGCCATGTCCTTGTGGTCGCGCAGGAACTGCTTGGCGTTCTCGCGCCCCTGGCCGATCCGCGTACTGTCATAGCTGAACCACGCGCCCGATTTCTCGACCACGTTGGCCTTCACGCCTAAGTCGATCAGCTCGCCCACCTTGCTGATCCCTTCGCCATACATGATGTCGAATTCCACCTGCCGGAACGGCGGGGCCAGCTTGTTCTTGACTACCTTTACGCGGGTCTGGTTGCCGACGACCTCCTCGCGGTCCTTGATCTGGCCAATGCGCCTGATTTCCATACGGATCGAGGCATAGAATTTCAGCGCGTTGCCGCCGGTCGTCGTCTCCGGATTGCCGAACATGACGCCGATCTTCAGCCGGATCTGATTCAAGAAAATCAGCATCGTATGAGACTTCGCCACGCTGCCAGTCAGCTTGCGCAAGGCTTGGCTCATCAAGCGCGCATGCAAGCCGACATGGGTGTCGCCCATCTCGCCCTCGAGCTCGGCGCGGGGCACCAATGCCGCTACGCTGTCAACCACCACAATGTCGACGGCCCCAGACCGCACCAACGTGTCGCAGATTTCCAACGCCTGCTCGCCCCCATCCGGTTGGCTTAGCAGCAAGTTGTCAACGTCGACGCCGAGCTTACGGGCATAGATCGGGTCGAGCGCGTGCTCCGCGTCGATGAACGCGCAAGTGCCACCCCGCTTCTGCGCCTCCGCGATCGCGTGCAGCGCCAGAGTCGTCTTACCCGAACTCTCAGGACCGTAGATCTCAACGACACGTCCACGCGGCAGACCGCCGATGCCCAATGCAAGGTCCAACCCGAGCGAACCCGACGGGATCGTCTCGATCTGCTGATCACCGGCCTTGGCGCCCATCCGCATGATGGAACCCTTGCCGAACGCCCGCTCGATCTGGGTCAGGGCCGCATCAAGCGCCTTGTTCTTGTCCATGTTCGATCCTTGTCCTGCGCGTTTGCCCGGCAGAGTGTCACAGATGTGACCGCAGGCGAAACTAGCTGGTTAACGGTTATCAAGAAAGTCCTAGATGGGCGCACCACTTGCCGCGTTCAAGAACAAAAAGGGAACATTAACGCCCAACGACAGCTTTGCCCTGCAAGCGCCAGATATAGGCGATGATCTCAGCAACCGCCTTGAAGTGCTCGGCCGGAACCTCCGCGTCCAGTTCCAGAGCGTGCAGCGCCCGCGCCAGCGGTGGGTTCGCCACCATCGGCACCCCATGTTCGGCAGCCATGGCGCGAATGCGCGCCGCCACGTCATCCATGCCCTTCGCGACGACGCGGGGCGCGGACTGGGTGCCTCGGTCATAGGCCAGCGCGACGGCGTAGTGCGTGGGGTTGGTGATGACGACGGTTGCCGTTGGCACTGCGGCCGGAACGTGTCAACGACTTCGATACGGCAGGGGGTTGGAATTTAGGCTTGGAT
>CAXSGE010000034.1:0-40951 GCA_964236715.1 uncultured Acetobacteraceae bacterium
CGAACCCGCCGATCATCACGACCGCCGCGAGCGCCGTGCCGAGCTGGCTGCCGAGTCCGCCCAATACGACGATGGCGAGCACGATGGCGCTTTCGATGAAGGTGAAGCTTTCCGGGCTGATGAAGGCATTGCGTGTGGCGAAGAACGCGCCGGCGAGGCCGCCGAACCCGGCGCCGATGGCGAAGGCCGTGAGCTTGGTGACGGTGACGTTGATGCCGAGCGAGCGGCAGGCGATCTCGTCCTCCCGCAATGCCTCCCAGGCGCGGCCGAGGGCGACGCGGCGGAGCCGCAGCGTCACCCAGTTGGTCAACAAGGCGAGGCCCAGAATGACGTAATAAAGGAAGGCGACCCGGTGCGTTGGGCTGTATTCGATGGGGAGGCCGATGCTTTCGAGAAAGCCGGTGAAGGTGCCGGGTCCGCCCGCGGCGGTGAACTGCAGGCCAAACAGCGTGGGCCGTGGGATGCCGCCGATGCCGTTCGGGCCGCCGGTGATGCTGGACGCGTTCAGCAGGACGATGCGGATGATTTCTCCGAAAGCCAGCGTCACGATGGCGAGGTAATCGCCGCGCAGCCGCAGCACGGGGAAGCCCAGCATGACGCCCCAGGTCGCCGCGAACAGCCCGGCGAGCGGCAGGCAGGTCCAAAAGCCCAGCCCGAACGTTTGCGCCAACAGCGCGAACGAGTATGCGCCGACGGCATAGAAGGCGACATAGCCGAGATCGAGCAGCCCGGCCAGCCCGACGACGATGTTGAGTCCCCAGCCGAGCATAACGTAGGTCAGCACCAGGATGCCGAGGTCGATACCGTAGCGGCCGGAGATGAAGGGCAATATGACCGCAAGGACCAGCAGCGCCGGGGTCAGATAGCGGCTGGAGCGCTGCAGCGTCTCGGCCAGGCGCCGGTTGGCGCGATATTCATTGCCCCGCCGCCCGCGCCAGGCCAGCAGCAGCAGGCGGCCGAAGAACACGGCGGCAACGGCGGCGGCCAGCGCCAGGGGACGTGGCACCAGGATCAGGCTGGTGGGGCCGGCATCGGTCCGCAACCCAATCATCGGGCCGAATAGCCCCAATGCAACCAGCGCCGAGATGCCGGCATCCCGGAGGTTAGGGTTCATACCTTCTCGACGTCCGTGCGGCCCAGCAGGCCCGTCGGCATGAAGATCAGCACGATCACCAAGATGCTGAACGCCGCCACGTCCTTGTACTGCACGCTGAAATAGGCGGACCAGAACGTCTCGATCAAGCCGATGGCGAGGCCGCCCAGCACTGCGCCGGGCAGCGAACCGATGCCGCCCAGCACCGCGGCTGTGAACGCCTTCACCCCGGCCACGAAGCCGATGAAGAAGTCGATGACGCCGTAATACAGCAGGAACATCAGCCCGGCGACCGCCGCCAGCGCCGCGCCGATGACGAAGGTGAGGCTGATGGTCTTGTCCGTGTCGATGCCGAGCAGCCCGGCCATCTTGATGTCCTGCTCGCACGCCCGCATCGAGCGTCCGAGCGGCGTCGCCGAGACGAGGTAGGTGAAGATCGCGAGCACGCCTAGGGTGGTGACGAAGATGACGATCTGCATCCACGACAACTGCACGGCAAACCCGTCCATGTTCATCAACTGGATGCCGCCGGGAACAAGCGGCGCGATCGGCTTCACCCGCGCGCCCTGGCTGACCTGGGCGAAGTTTTGCAGCACGATGGACATGCCGATCGCGCTGATCAGCGGGGCCAGGCGGAAGCTGCCGCGCAACGGGCGGTAGGCGACGCGCTCGATGGTCCAGCCATACAGCGCGGCGATGGCAGCGGCGAACACGAGGGTGAGCGCCAGCGCCAGCGGGACCGAGGTGATGCCGAAGCTGGACAGCAGCGTGAGCGAGATCAGCGAAAGGAAGGCGCCGATCATGAACACATCGCCGTGGGCGAAGTTGATCATGCCGATAATGCCATAGACCATGGTGTAGCCGACCGCGATCAGCCCATAGATCATGCCCAGCGTCACGCCGTTGATGAGCTGCTGCAATGCGTACGCCACTCCACCTCCTGCCGGCGTCTTCTCGCCTATGCGTGCAAGAAACACGGGGCTGCTCTGCTATGCAAGCGACGAACGGGGGCAATCGCCGAGGTGGACGTGACTTTTCAAGCCCGGCCGACGCTGCTATAGCCGGGTCCAGTGGGTGCCTAGCTCAGTTGGTAGAGCAGCTGACTCTTAATCAGCGGGTCGTTGGTTCGAAACCAACGGCACCCACCAACCACACCGTGCTTTGTATAAAGTGGTGTCGACCGTGGCTGGGGCGAGGCAGCACACCATTGTAGCACCGTGACGAAGGTGATTCCGATAGTTACAATAGTCTTGGCGAGTGGCAACCAAACGCTCAGCGACAAGGTTGCCGACATCTGACTCTGCTGACGTGCTTTACAAACTGCCTTCGCTGATTGCGGCGTCGATCGGGCCAGGCTTGATTTCTTACCTGCCGTGTACCGCGCTTGACATGGCGGCGTGCCGTTCACGCCCGAGTCGACATAACTGCGCAGCGCGGCTTCTTGCGGCGCAAGGCGGCCTATCCTTCTGCTTGGCGGCCTCGGCCCTTACCGCATCGGTGGTGCATTTCTCCTTATTGCCGCATTCCAGGAAAGCATCGGCGTTGCTAGGCTACCGGTGAACCATGTTAGATTCGCTCAACGCTTTCGTCACCCCGACCTACCTGCACTCCGTGTGGGAGGCCGAATACAAGGCATGGAAGGACAGCCCGGCGGAGGCTGAGCTTACGAACCGGCTGCGGCACTGGGCAGGCCGGCCAGACCTGGGCGAAACCGGTGCCGAGCCGGCCTTTATCCAGGAGCTTTTCCACAACACCTGGGGCTACGTGCAGGCTGGCCAGGCCGGGTCAGCGGACGGCTACACGCTCCGGCCCCAATTCAACGTGCCTGGCGCGGGCGCAGGCGGCGGCACCGGCAAGGCGGACGCCGCGCTGGGCTACTTCGCCGGCGCGGACGGCGGCGTGCCGCAGGTGCTGTGCAAATACAAGGGAATCCGCTCCGACTTGGACGCTGACCAGAAGCGCAAGGGCAGCACGCGCTCCCCCGTGCGCCAAGCCCTCGATTACCTCAGCCACGCCCGCAAGGGCATGATCGGAAGCGAGCCGCAGGTGCCGACCTGGGCGCTGGTCACGAACATGAACGAGTTCCGCCTTTATTGGTATGACCGCGGCGGCAGCCAGCACGTCGGATTCGTCATCACGCCGCGCGTACTACTCGACGGCCCCGGTCTGTTGGCGGCAACCGAGGCCGCCCGCTTCGACCGTTTCCTGTTCGGCAAGCTATTCCACCGCGACACGCTGCTCACCCTCGGCGGCCGCTCCCGCCTGCTCACATTGATCTACGACCGCCGCTTCCGGGACCGTAAGATCGAGGATGCCTACTATGCCGAGTACCGCGCCTTGCGGGACCGGCTTTACACGGAACTGCTGACACGCAACGGCCCGGGCACGCCGCGCTTCCCCGGCACCAAAGGACGGCTCGTGCGCTTGGCGCAGAAAATCTTGGACCGCCTTCTATTCGTATTCTTTTGCGAGGACATGGGCCAGCAGCTTGCTTTCCCGCCCAAGCTGTTCCGGGACCTGCTGGTCAGCGAGGCCAACAGCGCGTTCTACGACCGGGATGCCATCGAGATTTGGCAGAAGGTGCTGCGCTTGTTCCGCGCCATGAACGACGGCACGGCGTTCGGCGGCAAGCCCATCCATAAATTCAACGGCGGCCTGTTTGCCCCGGACCCCGACCTGGACCGGCTGGAAGTGTCCAACGCCCTGTTCTGCGAGCACTTGCAGGGCCAAAACGAGGCCAGCATCGAAGCGCACAAGCAAACGGTGCTCTATCTGTGCGCTGCCTACAACTACGCCGCCGACCTTGGCGAAGGCGGCGCACGGGACGGCCAGCGCAGCTTGGGGCTGTACACCCTGGGCCGCATCTTCGAGCAAAGCATTACCGAACTGGAAATCCTGGAGGCGAAGGCGGACGAGCGCCCGTCCGTCAACGAGGCCAGCCAGCGCAAGCGCGACGGCGTGTACTACACGCCCGAATGGATTGTGGAGCTCGTCGTGGACGGCACGCTGGGACCGGCGTTGCATGCGCTGCGCCGAGAAGCAGGCTGGCCGGACGAAGGAAACGGCCTGCCGGCCGTGGCCGCTGTGGATGCTTACCGGGAGCGGCTGCGCGGCTTCACCGTTCTCGATCCCGCTTGCGGGTCGGGCGCATTCCTCCTTACCTCCCTGCGCCACTTGGCCGCGGAATGGCGCCGCATCGCCGCGGTGCGTGGCCAAGTGGCAACGGCCGGCGACACCGATGCGGGCGAGAGTGAAGCCGCGCTCGTGGCCCGGTTGCTGCGCGAAAACATCTACGGCGTGGACATCAATCCAGCGTCGGTGGAGATCGCCCAGCTTGCGCTTTGGCTGCACACGGCCCGTGGCGACCAGCCCTTGCCCTCACTGGACACCACGGTCGTGAACGGCAACACGCTGGTGACGCCCGACTTCTACCAGGGCGTGCAGCTTGGCCTGTATGACGCGGAAGCGCAGGAGCGCGTGGCCGCTTTCGATTGGCGCACCGCCTTTCCAAAGGTTGCGGCGCGCGGCGGGTTCGACGCCGTGGTGGGCAACCCGCCCTACGTCAAACTGCAAAATTTCCGCCCGGCTTACCCGGAGGTCGCGGGCTACCTGCAGGACGGACGGCCCGGCGTGGTGGCCAAGCCTTTCGCCAGCACGCAAACTGGCAACTTCGACCTTTACCTGCTCTTCATTGAGCGGGGCCTGGCCATGCTGAACCCGGCGGGCCGGCTGGGCTACATCGCTCCTTCCGTACGGACGGTCAACGACTATGGGGCCGGGTTGCGCGCCCTGGTGTCGGCGGGACGGCACTTGGACCGCTGGCTGGACTTTGGCAGCTACCAGGTGTTTGAGGAAGCAACGACCTACACCGCCCTGCAGTTCTTCTCCAAGTCGTCCACGACGGCGATCTGCGTGGCGCAGGCGCCGCGGGGCGTTGTGCCGCCGGATCCTTGGGCAGATGCCGGGCAGCGGCTTTCCTGGGGCAAGGAACTGTTCAACGACCGTTGGCTGCTGCTGACAGGGACGGAGCGGACGCTCGTAGACCGGCTGGGTGCAACGTGTAAGCGGTTGGATGACCCGGCGCATACCGAAGCCATTTTTGTAGGCATCCAAACAAGCGCGGATTGGGTTTATCACCTGGAGCGCCTCGGTCCCAATCGTTACCGCTGCGCGCCGCTGGGCAGGCCCCGACCGCTGCCCTACACGGTAGAGATCGAGGACGCTGTAATGCGCCCGTTGGTGTCCGGCCCGGAGGCCAAGCGCTATCAGGACCCTCGAACCGACACCTGGCTGCTGTTCCCTTACGCCTCCACAGACGGGCGCGTCCGCCTAATTCCCCCGGAGTGCATGGAGCAAGACTACCCGAAGGCGTGGGCCTACCTGAACTCACACAAGACCGTGCTCGGAATGCGCGAGGCCAAACAGGACAGCAACGGCGTGATCCAGGGGCCGGTATATGACGATATGTGGTACCGTTACGTTTACCCTAAAGGACTCGACAAGCAACATTTGCAGAAACTCGTCGTGCCGCGTCTCGTGGCGCACCTGGCCTGTGCGGTGGACGAACATGGGGCCTACTGCCTCGACAACGTGGACGTCGGCGGAGTGCTGGCGCCGGATGGGGACGACCCCTGGTTCATCGCGGGCATCCTGAACGCCCCCGTGGCGGATTGGGTGTTCCGCCGTGTGTCCAAGCCGTTTCGGGGTGATTATCGTTCTGCCAACAAGCAGTTTATTGCCCCCCTGCCTATCCCGCCCGCCACGGACACGCAGCGCGCCGCCGTGGCCACGGGCGCGCGGGAGTTGCAGCGCCTGCATACCCAGCGGCGTGGCCTGCTGGACGGCATTGCCCGCCGGCTCGATACGGTCCGCGCGCGAGCCCGGCCGGAACACTGGCTGTTTGCCGGGCTGCTGACCGCCGCTGAGCGCGAGGTGGACGCGCCGGCCGGCATGGACACAGAGGAACGCCAGGCTTGGGCGCACGACACCTATGAAACCGACCTTCAAGCGCGCCACGGCGCCCTCGGCAGCGCCGTGCGGCCCGGCATCACGCTGGAGGCCGACCTCGTTGACGGCGAGCTGCGCCTGTTGGCGGACGGCGTGCCTGCACTCGACCGCATCTTCGTCCAAACGGCGGAAGGCGCTTTCCTGTTGGCGCAGTGGAAGGTGCTGGCCTCCACAATGCCCATCACGGAGCGCCTGGACGGCAAAGCCTTGTCCAAGAAGCTACGGACGCTGGCCGTGCCGGACAACCCTGCCGTGGTGGAGCGGGTCGTGGCCGACACCATGAATTTGGGCGTGTGCGAAGCCGCGATTCGCACGGCAGAAGCCGCGATGAACGAGACGGTGTTCACCCTGTATAGCCTGACCTCGGCAGAACGAGCGCTAGTCAAAGGCGGGTAGGGGCTGCCTATGATGACGGTCTGCGATGCCCAATCAATCCGGGGCCACACGGGCCGAAATTGGCGCACGCACCCTGGATTGCTTCGTCGCAAGCGCTCCTAGCAATGACGAGGGTTGGCAAATGCGCTTGTCCTTAACGTAACACACCACGCTTCCGCGTTATCGGCAGCAGGTCCGTCGGTCCGTCGCACTTGACTCCTACTCGCCGGCGCCGAGCAGTTCGTCCAGCGTTACAGGACAGTCCGTCGGCACCGGCTGTGGCGCCATGCCATCAATCGTGTCAGGCAATAATCTTAGAGCTTTGCGGTAGAGGCCGTCCAAGTCGATGCGTTGCCGCATGGAGGGCGTGAAGGCTTCGACCGCGTCGATACGGAACCGGAGTGCTTCTATTTGCCAGTGGCGTATGTCTCGCGACTGTGGCCAAGCCGTGCATTTCAGGTCGTGCTCAAGCGCCCGAATCAGCAGTGACCGGACGGCGGATAGCTGGCTGCGGCCCACGCTCTCGACTTCCTCGATGATGTTGGCCCAGTCGGGACGCTCGTTCACGGGCTCGCCGGCCGCGTGCCGCCGCAACAGTTGAGCTTGGTGCTCGGACCATTCCAGCACGTCGGCGTCATACAGGTCGCTCATCGGCCGGCCCTCCTCGTTGCCCGATGGTATAGGATTATGGCCGCTAAACCTCAATCACCACCTGTCGCCCGCCCGATCACCGCCCATAGCGGATCACTTCGCCGCCCGTCCCGCAGGGTGCGGCTCTCAATCGACTGGAACCCGGCGCGGCTCAGATACAGCTCGACCAAGCGGCATTGGTCCGGCCCATCCAAGGCTTGCCAGATCGCCACCGCCTTGGTGGGAAAGCAGCGGTTCGAGAAGGTGATCACCACGGGCGCGTCAGGCCGCAGCGCCTTCGCCAGGCTCGCGAAAACCTCGGCTGGGCGCTGGAGGTATTGGATCGACACGCACATGCAGGCCGCGTCGACGCTGGCTGGCGGCAAGGGCAGCGCCGGGTCGGCGTTGAGGTCCTGGATGAAGCGGCGGTCCAGCCGCGGGTTCGCGGCCAGCTCGCCCGTGTTCATGCCGTAGCCGATCACCTGGGCGAACGCGACATCGTCCGGCAGGTGGCTGACCCAACTGGACATCAGGTCCAGCACGACGCCGCCCGCCGGCAGGAGCTCCCGATAGAGTGATGTGACCGCGGCTATGGCGGCGTCATCGATATGGGTGACCAGCCGCGCCTGGGCATAGAACCGCGTGTCTGGCGACGGGTCGGCCTTGGCGAACGCGCCGGCCGGAAGCTCCGGATACGCCCCGTTCAGCATGGGATTACGCCGGCTGGAAATCGAAGCTGCCGTCCTTCGACTGCCATTGCTGCACCGTCAGCACCTTGGCGCCGCCGCGGCTCTCATGCGGCCCATGCACCTGGCCGGCCGCATGGGTCAGAAAGCCGCCTACACCCAATTCCTGTCCGCCGTCGATCAGGTCGCCCTCAAGCACGTAGTGCATCTCGGCCCCGGCCTGGTGCTTGTGCGCGGGGATGCGTCCGCCGGGCGGCAGGTGGACGATGGTGGTCACCACGCCGAGGGCCTGGTCCTCGTTCAAAATCTGGATGCGGAACTCGCCCTCAGCGCCGGGAATTTGGAAGGGGGTCGCCTCGATATCGGCGGCGGCGAGCTTGATTGTTTGCGTGTCCATGGCCGTTTCTCCTTAACCCCCGCTGCAACGCTGCTTGGCGTGCCCGGGTTCATGCTTCCGTGCAGCCGCCGCACGCGTCTAATATGCCGGCAAACAACCGACAAGGAACCGCCCCGATGGACTCCAAGCACCCCGAGACCTTGGCCCTGCACGCCGGCTGGCGTCATGACCCCGCCACCAACGCGGTCGCGGTGCCGATCTACCAGACCACCAGCTTCCAGTTCGACAGCGCCGACCACGCCGCCGACCTGTTCGCGCTGAAACAGCTCGGCAACATCTACACCCGCATCATGAACCCGACCGCGGACGTGCTGGAAAAGCGCGTGGCGGCGCTGGAGGGTGGGGCTGCGGCATTGGCGGTGTCGTCCGGACAGGCGGCCTCGGCGCTCGCGGTGCAGAACCTGGCGCGGGTGGGCGACAATATCGTCAGCTCGACCAACCTGTATGGCGGCACCTACAACCTGTTCGCCAACACCTTCCGCGACCAGGGCATCGAGGTCCGGTTCGTCGACCCGGCCGACCCCGAGGCGTTCGCCCGCGCCACCGACGGCCGCACCCGGGCCTACTATGCCGAGACCCTGCCCAACCCGAAGCTTGAGGTGTTCCCGATTGCCGAGGTTGCCGCGATCGGCCGGCGGTTCGGCATCCCGCTGATCATGGACAACACGGCGGCCCCGTTGCTGGTGCGACCGTTCGACCACGGGGCGGCGGTGGTCGTGTATTCGGCGACGAAGTACTTGGGCGGGCACGGCACCTCGATCGCCGGGCTGATCGTGGACGGCGGCAACTTCGACTGGGCGCCCTATCCCGACCGCCAGCCGGCGCTGCACCAGCCTGATGCAAGCTATCATGGCGCGGTTTGGGTCGAGGCGGCCAAGCCGATCGGCCCCGTTGCCTATGTGCTGAAGGCGCGCGTCACCCTGCTGCGCGACCTCGGCCCGGCGCTCAGCCCGTTCAACGCCTTCCTGGTGCTACAGGGGATCGAGACCGTCGCGCTGCGTATGGAGCGGCACTGCCAGAATGCGCAGGCCGTCGTCGATTTCCTGGTGAAGCGGCCGGAGGTGGCGCGGGTCATCCACCCGTCGCAGCAGACCGGCGTCGCGGCGGCACGGGCGGCGCGTTATATGCGCGGCGGGCATGGCGGCCTGGTCGGGCTGGAGCTCGCGGGCGGCGCCGATGCCGGCCGGGCCTTCATCGACCGGCTGCAGATGGTGCTGCACGTCGCCAACATCGGCGATGCGCGGACGCTCGCCATCCACCCGGCCAGCACGACGCATTCGCAACTGGAGGCGGAGGAGCAGATGGCTTCGGGCGTCAGCCCCGGCTACGTGCGGCTGTCGGTCGGGATCGAGCACATCGACGACATCCTCGCCGATCTCGGGCAGGCGCTGGACGCTGTGGCGGTGCGCGCGGCGGCGTAGGCGTAGCGCACCGCAATGTTGCACAGCTAGGAGCGGCCTGGCTTACACGCCTCGGCGTTGCGCAGGCAGCCGAGCACGTCGTTCCGAGAGGAACGCCGGACGTCATCGAGCGGCAGCAGCGTGGCAAGCAGGGCACTTGATCGACAAGCTTATTTCCGCTTCCGAGAGCTCGCCGAACGTAGATTTCTTGGTTCAGCCAGAACGCACTCCATATCTCAGGCAGAGGCGCTATGTTGGCTGAAAGATGAAATATGTAGCCGTAATCGGATGTGATGACCGTGCTAGGTTGGTAGGAGTGACGAATGCACTGACAGAGTGTAAACATGTGGCTTGCCAAAAGTCGTAGCAAGCGGGGTTTGACAAGGTATGTTGCTAGCAAAACCCTATCGTGGCTGCGGGTGTGAATCTTTGAAGATATTCGCCAGCGTTTCGTGCTCATTATGCCGCGACATTCTCTAGAACCTTCCTAGCCAATTTAGCTTCAGCTTAAGCGAAAGCGTTCCTTGTCCGACCTAGACCCCCCCGAGTCCCCCGCCCCGCCCGGCCTGCCTCAGGTCATGCTCGAAGACGAGATGCGGCGATCCTACCTCGACTACGCCATGTCCGTCATCGTCAGCCGTGCGCTGCCGGACGCGCGCGACGGGCTGAAGCCGGTGCACCGCCGCATCCTGTATGCCATGCAGCAGGCCGGCTACACGTCCGACAAGGCCTACCGCAAGTCCGCCCAGACCGTCGGCGTGGTGATGGGCAACTACCATCCGCATGGCGACGCCTCGATCTATGACGCCCTCGTCCGCATGGCGCAGACATTCAGCATGCGGGTGCCGCTGATCGACGGCCAGGGCAACTTTGGCAGCGTCGACGGGGACCCGCCGGCGGCGATGCGCTACACCGAGTCGCGGTTGTCAAAGGCGTCGAACTTCATCCTGCTCGACATCGACAAGGACACCGTCGACTTTACCCCGACCTACGACGAGAGCAACGTGGAACCGCGGGTGCTGCCCGCCAGCTACCCGGTGCTGCTGATCAACGGCGCCAACGGCATCGCCGTCGGCATGGCCACCAACATCCCGCCGCACAACCCGACGGAGATCATCGACGCGACCCTGGCGCTGATCGCCGAACCCGCGACGACGCTTGAAGAACTGATGCAGATCGTGCCGGGTCCGGACTTCCCGACCGGCGGCCTGATCCTCGGCCGCGCCGGCATACGCAGCGCCTTTGAGGGCGGGCGCGGCAGCGTCGTGGTGCGGGCAAAGGCGGCCATCGAGGAGATGAAGGGCAACCGCCAGTCCATCGTCGTCACCGAGATCCCCTACCAGGTGAACAAGTCCACCCTGCTGGAGCGCATCGCCGACTTGGTGCGCGCCAAGGCGGTAGAGGGCATCACCGACCTGCGCGACGAAAGCGACCGCGACGGCATGCGCATCGTCATCGAGCTAAGGCGCGAGGCGACGGCCGAAGTCGTGCTGAACCAGCTTTACCGCTTCACCCAGTTGCAGACCAGCTTCGGCGTCAACATGCTGGCGCTGGATGGCGGCCGGCCACGGCTGATGGGCCTGAAGGACGCGCTGGAGGTGTTCATCGCCTTCCGCGAGGAGGTCATCCTCCGCCGCAGCCGCTTCGAGCTGAACAAGGCTCGCGAACGCGCGCATCTGTTGGTCGGACTGGCCATTGCGGTCGCCAACATCGACGACATGATCCGCGTGATCCGCGAAAGCCCGGACGCCGCCACGGCGCGTGCGGCCATGATGGGCCGTGCCTGGCCGGCCGGCGACGTGTCGGCGCTGCTGGCGCTGATCGACGACAGCGGCAACCAGATCGTCGATGATACCGTCCGCCTCACCGACGCGCAGGCCCGCGGCATCCTGGAACTGCGCCTCGCCCGGCTGACCGGGCTGGAGCGCGACAAGATCCAGGCCGAACTGGTCGAGGTCGCCACCCGGATCGGCGACCTGCTGGAGATCCTCGACAGCCGCCCGCGCCGCCTAGAGGTGATGCGCGAGGAGCTGCTGGCCGCCCGCGCCGAGATCGACAGCCCGCGCATGACCGCCATTGTCGACGCCGCGGTGGACCAGGACGACGAGAGCCTGATCGAGCCGGGCCAGATGGTCGTCACCATCACCCGCGACGGCTTCATCAAGCGCACTGCACTTGAAATCTTCCGCCAGCAGAACCGCGGCGGACGCGGACGCACCGCCGCGGGCACGCGCGGCGACGACATCGTGACCCGCAGCTTCAACGCCCACACGCATCAGTGGGTGCTGTTCTTCAGCAGCGGCGGCAAGGCGTTCCGCGAGAAGGTGTGGCGCCTGCCCGAGGCCAGCCCGACCGCCAAGGGCCGCGCGCTGGTCAACATGCTGCCGGAACTCGGCGGCGACGGGATCACCACCGTGCTGCCGTTGCCGCAGGACGAGAGCCTGTGGGAGAGCCTGCACCTCGTGTTCGCGACCGCCAGCGGCAACGTGCGGCGCAACAAGCTGTCCGATTTCCGCAACGTGCGGGCCAGCGGGCTGATCGCCATGAAGCTTGACGAGGGCGACCGGCTGATCGGCGTCGCCACCTGCCGGGACGGGGACGACGTGTTCCTGGCGACGCGGTTCGGCCGTTGCCTGCGGTTCCAGATCAAAGACGACAATCTGCGCGTCTTCACTGGCCGCGACAGTTCGGGCGTGCGCGGCATCCGCAGGGCGGAGGGCGACGAGGTGATCAGCCTTTCCGTGCTGCGCCATGTCGCGTCCGAGGAACAGGACGACGCTGCGGCTGAGCCGCTTGCAGATGACGACAACGGCGCCGCCGAGGCCGAGGAAGCGCTGGACGAGGCGGAAGCAGCTTTGTCCCCGGTGACCGCGGCCGAGGTTGCAGAAGCTGGAGAAATTCTGCTCACGGTAACGAACGCCGGCTTCGGCAAGCGCACGCCCGCGTCCGAGTATCGTGTCACCCGGCGTGGTGGCCAAGGCATCAGCAACATCAAGCTCTCACCCCGCAACGGCACCGCTGTCGCCGCAAGCTTCCCGGTTCGGCCTGGCGACGACGTAATGCTGGTGACGGACGAAGGCCGTCTTATCCGCGTGCCGTCCGACCAAGTGCGCGTCACCGGCCGTACCAGCATGGGCGTGAGGATGTTCCGGCTGGGCGAGACGGAACATGTGACGAGCGTGTTCCCGGTGCTTGATGCGCCTGAGGCTGCGCTTGACGATGTCTCCGAGGCTTCAATCGAACCGGCATCTGGCGAAAGTGATCTGGAGCCGCCGGATGCCTGAGAACGTCAGCACGAAGGTGCGCCACATCGGCATCTACCCCGGCACGTTCGACCCGATGCACAACGGCCACACCGACATCATCACCCGCGCGTGCCGGGTGCTGCACCGCCTCGTGGTCGGCGTCGCCGAGAGCAGCGCCAAGTCGCCGCTGTTCCCATTGGAGGAGCGTGTCGAGCTGGTGCGCGCCGAAACGGCCATCATCGCCGAGCGGACCGAAACCGAGATCCAGGTCGTCAGCTTCAAGTGTTTGCTGATCGACTTCGCGCATAGCGTCAACGCGGGCGTGATCGTCCGGGGGCTGCGGGCGGTGTCGGATTTCGACTACGAGTTCCAGATGGCGGGGATGAACTACCGCCTGGACCACGAGGTCGAGACGGTGTTCTTGATGGCGAGCGAGCGGCACCAGTTCATCTCGTCCCGCTTCGTCAAGGAGATTGCCCGCCTGGGCGGCGACGTATCCAGCTTCGTCCCGGCTTTGACGCTGGAGCGGACGCTGGCGCGGGTGCGTCCGGAAGCCTAAATTCCGGTCGTGACCATCAACGGAGAACGCTATGAGCCTCGGCATTGGTCGGCGGCATTTGCTTGCAACAATCGCGATCGGAACATTGATGTCTGAACAAGTATCGGCCCAGCAGCCGGCAGAGGATCCCGAGAACACGCTGTATATGGACCTGAAGGACGGCCGCGTGGTCATCCGGCTGCGTCCGGACCTGGCGCCGAAGCACGTCGAGCGGGTAAAGGCCCTGGCGCGCAAGGGTTTCTACGACGGCACCGTGTTCCACCGGGTCATCGAGGGCTTCATGGCCCAGGGCGGCGATCCGACCGGGACCGGCACGGGCGGCAGCGACATGGGCAACCTGCCGGCGGAGTTCAGCCGCAACGCGCATTTCCTGCGCGGCACCGTCGGGGCGGCCCGGACCGGCGATCCGAACAGCGCCAACAGCCAATTCTACATCATGTTCGCCCCGGCGCCGCATTTGGATGGACAATACACGATTTGGGGCCAAGTCGTACAGGGCATGGAGTTCATCGACAAGATCAAGCGCGGCAGCGGCGGCGGTGGCACGGTGTCCAACCCGGACAAGATCATCCGCGTGCAGGTGGCGGCGGACGCTAAGTCGTAATATGGGGTGCGCCGTGGCCTGCATTTGCGGGTCACGGCGGCGGTGCGGGCCTGTAGCTCAGTTGGTAGAGCACGGGACTTTTAATCTTGTGGTCGTGGGTTCGAGTCCCACCGGGCCCACCAAGTTTGCACCTGATTTGATTGTTTCCAGAATATTTCTGCTCGTGGCTCGCAGTCTGCGTGACCTTCTATAGGACGCTTCTGTGTTGACCAACTATGTGCGATGATATGACATGAGCGAAAATTCGAATACGCCGATTCTGGCCGCATTGGAGCGGTTGGAAAACGGCCAGACCCAGTTGGAAAACGGCCAGACTCAAATGCGCGTCGACCTGATGGCGCGTATGGATCAGCTCGCCAGGACTACGGGAATACGTATGGACGCTCAGGACGAAGTTCTAAGCCGCTTTCGTGCTGACCTCGTCGAGGAACTGGGCCGCACACGTAGCGCGCTCATGGCCCGCATGGACCGTTTGCAGGAAGCGCTCGTAAGCCAGCATGAGGCTGACGTGGTGAACTTTGGCGCAGCCGAGCGTGCAGAGCGGATTGCCAAGGGTGCCGTGGATGAGGGAAGGATACTTGGCGAACAGTTCAACGCCCTTGTTCGACAAGTTCGCCGGCTCGAAGAAGAAGTCCGGACGTTGCGGGGTGGGATTTAGTGAGCAGCTTTCTCTAATTTGTTTGCTCATTATAAGCTACGTCGCGTGCTCGTTGAAAAAATCCGCATAACCAAATAGCCCCGACGACCCGCCCGTGTGCAAGAACACAACGTTCTCGCCTGAGGTAAAAGCGCCCTGCCGAATCAGGTCGATCAGCCCAGCCATGCCCTTCCCGGAATACACCGGGTCCAGGAAGATCCCCTCCAGCCGAGCCACCATCTGCACCGCCTCCGCCATGCCCGGCGTCGGCAGGCCATACCCGGCGCCCACGTAGCCGCAATCGGCCTCGACAGCATCTGCCGTAATTGGCCGCTCCACGCCCATATGCGCCGCCGTCGCCTGCGCCAGCCGCAGCACGTTCGCCTCTTGCCTCTCCTTGGGCTGGCGGACGCCGATGCCCAGCACACGAATCGGGCTGCTGAGTGCGTGCAGCCCGGCCACCAACCCTGCCTGCGTGCCGGCGCTGCCGGTCGCGTGCACCAGGCGGTCGATGCGCAGCCCCTGCTCGTTCGCCTGCGTCACCAACTCCAGTGCGACTGCCGCGTAGCCGAGCGCCCCGATTGCGTTCGAGCCGCCGCCGGGGATCAGATACGGCCTGGCGCCCTCGCTGATGAGGCGTGCGCCAACCTCCTCGATGGCAGTTTGCATGTCGGTGCCGCCAGGGCGGTACTCGAGCCGGCAGCCCAGCAGCCGGTCCAGCAACACGTTGCCGCTGTTCAGGTAGGCGTTGTCGTTCGTATCGATCCGATGCTCAAGCACGGCGGTGCAGGCCAGGCCGAGCTTTGCGGCGACGGCCGCAGTCTGGCGCACATGGTTGGATTGCACCGCCCCTTGGGTGACCAGATGGTCGGCCCCCTTGGCCAGCGCGTCGCCCACCAGGAACTCCAGCTTACGCACCTTGTTGCCGCCGAGGCCCATGCCCGTCAGGTCATCGCGCTTCATCCAGATCTGCGGACCATCCAGCGCCTCCGTCAGCCGCGGCAGCAATTCCAGCGGAGTGGGGGCCTGGCACAGCTTGGTGCGTGGAAATGCGGCGAGGTTCATGGGAAACTTCCAACCTGTGGGCGTAAAACGTGGCCTTGACGCGACCCTTGCAGAGCGGCCATCTGAAATCAACATATCGGCAAGCTTGCTGTACAGAAACAGTGGGTGACGCCGCTGCCCGTCGCGCCACATAGTAAGGCATCGCCTGGAGGCCACCATCTTGCATATCAAGACAAAGCGCGGTTGGGAGCTTCCGGAGCGGGATGTGACGCCGGAGTCTTTCATGCTGGGGCGCCGGAGTTTGCTGGCCGGGGCTGCGGGGACCATTGCTTTCGCAGCGCCGTTCGCCGTCCGTGCGCAGGGCGCTCCACGCAGCGCGAAGTACGACGCCGGGCGGGACATCACAGCCGAGCGGGACGCGACAACCTACAATAACTACTATGAGTTCGGCACGGACAAGTCGATCTCGCGTGCCGCCCAGCGCCTTCCCGTTGCGCCATGGACGATAAAGTTCGACGGCCTGGTTGGCACGCCGCGGACGATGGATTTGGACGACATCCTGAAGCAAGTTCAGCTTCAGGAGCGGGTATATCGGCACCGCTGCGTCGAGGGATGGGCGATGACGGTGCCCTGGACTGGTTTTCCGCTGAAGGATCTCGTCGCCATCGCCGGACCCACTTCTGGCGCGCGTTATGTGGTGATGGAGACCTTGGCCGACCCCAAGACAATGCCCGGCCTGCGCCTCAGCTCGTTTGAGTGGCCCTATATCGAGGGCGTGACAATGGCGGAGGCGAACAACGACCTCGCCTTCCTCGCAACCGGCCTTTATGGCAAGACGATCCCGAAGCAGAATGGGGCGCCGATCCGGCTCGTATTGCCCTGGAAGTACGGATTCAAATCGGTCAAGTCCATCGTCAAGATGACCTTCACCGACAAGAAACCGACCACGTTCTGGGAAGGCATCCAGCCCCAGGAATATGGTTTTTGGGCCAACGTGAACCCGGACGTGCCGCATCCGCGCTGGAGCCAGGCAACCGAACGCCTGCTGGGAACCGATCAGCGCGTGCCGACGCGGATTTTTAATGGCTATGGCGAGTTCGTCGCTGGGATGTATGCTGGGATGCCGAACGAAAAGCTGTTCATATGATTGCATCACGCATCTTCGCCGCCATTGCCGCACTCTTCCTCGTCAGTGCGGTGGCAATCGCATCGTTGGCGCCGCTCAACATGACCCTGGGCCAGGGCCTGACGCTTCTGGACGGCGGCTGGTTGGCGTGGGCGCAAAAGCATAGCGCGCCTTGGGTGTGGACGGGGATCGAACTGCCGTTACTGTTGCGGCCGCTGTGGCTGATTCCCGCCGCCTTGGGCCTGATTTGCGCCGGTGCTGCTGCGACGCTCAACTTCGGGAACGCATCCCCATCTCGCCGGAAGCGGAGCTGAGCAGCCCGCGTGCAAGGCCAATGACCCGATGCGCCTCGCTCCAAAGCTCAAAGGGAACGAGGTCGTTGAGCGGCGCAAATACCGCTTCGGTCACGTCGCCGCCTGCCACTGGATCGCCGTGTTGCCATAGGGCAGCGAAGTCGAGGATCGTATAGTGGAACTGGACCCGGCCCTCGGCATCGCGGTGGATGCTATCCACGTTCGCCGCCAGCATCAGCGGCCCGGCTTCTAACCCGGTTTCCTCCGTCAGCTCCCGCCGGGCAGCGTGTTCAGCGGTCTCGCCGAGTTTCTGCGCCCCTCCGGGCAGGCTCCAGCATCCCATTGCCGGCGGTTTGCCGCGGCGCACGAGCAGCACCGCCCCTGGGATGTCGCCGCTTGGCGGCTTGAGCAGGACGACGCCGATGCCGACCAATGGGCGGCTGGGATACTCGCGGCTGGTCATGTCGGGCCGAGTATGGCTAGAGCCATGTTCTGTCAACGCTGGACTCCGCCCACTCGGGGCCACAAAAAGCATCCGAAGCGGCGACCTTGCGCCGAGTCGCCGGCCAGCGTATTCGTTCAACAAACTAATTAAAAATCACGGAGCACGCTGTGTCATTTTCCCGCCGGGCTACTCTGGGCTCGTTGCTGGCCGCTCCCATGCTGTTCCGCGCACCACGCGCCCGCGCCGCATCCCGCACACTAAAGATCAGCCATCAGTTCCCCGGCGGCACAGCGGAGTCGGGCGACTTTCGCGATCGCCTCGTGCGCCGCTTCGCTGCCGAGGTCGAGAAGCGCACCAATGGCGACCTCGCCTTCGAGATCTACCCAGGCTCGTCGCTGATGAAAACCGTGGCGCAGTTCTCCGCGCTGCGCCGTGGGGCGCTGGACATCACGCTCTATCCGCTCGCCTATGCCGGCGGCGAGGTGCCCGAGGTCAATATCGGCCTGATGCCCTGCCTGGTGACAAACTACGAGCAGGGCCTGGCCTGGAAGCGGCAGCCGATCGGGCAGGAGCTGGAAAGCCTGCTCGACAAACGCGGCGTCAAGATCCTGACCTGGGTGTGGCAGGCCGGCGGGGTCGCGTCCCGCAGCACGCCGGTGGTCCAGCCCGACGACGTGAAGGGCCTCAAGATCCGCGGCGGCTCGCGCGAGATGGACCTGATGCTGAAAGGCGCCGGCGGCATCATCAGCTCGGTGCCGAGCAACGAAATCTACGCCGCCATGCAGACGGGCTCGCTGGACGCCGCGGTGACCTCGTCGACCAGCCTGATCTCCTTCCGCCTGGAGGAGATCAGCAAGGCCGTGACCACCGGACGCACCGGCAGCTTCTGGTTCATGCTGGAGCCGTTGCTGATCTCGAAGCAGATCTTCGACAGCCTGCCACCATCGCAGCAGGCCGTGGTGACCGAAGTCGGCGCGGAACAGGAGGCATTCGGCCTGCAGGCGGCGAAGGCCGACGACGAGGACCTGGCGCGCGTGTTCGCCAAGGCCGGCGTCGCAACATACGACATGGACGCGGCGGTGATCCAGAAATGGAAGGCGCTGGCGCAGGACACGGCGTGGAAGGACTTCGCCGCCCGCAATGCCGCCTGTGCCGCCTTGCTGAAACAGGCCGAGGCCGTCGCTTGAGCAGCCATGGCATCGACGCCGCCTCGGGCGCCATCCCGGCGACGGATGTCCCGCGGCGCGGACTGCTGGGCGGGGCGCAGGTCCTGCTGGATGGGCTGAACAGCGTCATGGCGGTGCTTTCGGCGCTGGCGATCGCCGCCGCCGGGGCCGTGCTGACCTGGGAGGTCGCAGGCCGCTACTTCCTCAGCATCCCGAGCGACTGGCAGGACGAGCTCAGCGTCTTTTTGCTGATCGGCGCGACTTTCGCCTCCGCCGCCTGGATTCAGGCCCGGCGCGGCCACGTCGCCATCGACGCATTGACCCACATCCTGCCGCCCGGCATCGACCACGTGCGCCGGGTCATGGCGGACCTGCTGAGCTTCCTTTTCGTCGCGTTCTTCGCCTGGAAAAGCGTGACGTTGCTGCTCGAGGCGCTGGAGGACGGGCAGACGACTCCCTCCTCCTGGGGGCCGCCGCTGTGGATTCCGTATGGCTGCATGGCGGTCGGCATGACTTTGCTGGCGGTGCAGTTGCTGCTGCAGACGCTGGGCAGCCGCCATCGGGACAGCCAGCCCGCGCATCTCGCGCCGGCCCAGCCCTAGGCCGACGCCTTGTCGACGCTGCAGATCGGCTTGATGTATGGCGGCGCGACCCTTGTCGCCCTGTTCTCCGGCATGCCCATCGCCTTCGCCCTGGGCGGCGTCGCGACGTTGTTCATGCTCGCGTTCATGCCTGCGGCGTCGCTCGATACCGTCGCGCAGAATGTCTATGAGGAGCTAGCCAGCATCACCCTGCTGACCATTCCGCTGTTCATCCTGAAGGGCGCCGCGATCGGCAAGTCGCGCGCCGGCAAGGACCTTTACGACGCATTGCACACCTGGCTGCACCGGGTTCCCGGCGGCCTCGGCGTCGCGGTCGTGCTCGCCTGCGGGCTGTTCGCCGCCATGGCCGGCAGCAGCCCGGCGACGTGCAGCGCCATCGGCAGCTCCGGCATCCCCGAGATGCGCCGCCGCGGCTACTCGCCAGGTTTCGCCGCCGGCCTGGTCGCGGCCGGGGGCACGCTCGGCATCCTGCTGCCGCCGTCCATCGTGCTTATTCTATACGCGGTCGCGGCGGAGCAATCGTTGGGGCGGCTGTTCCTGGCGGGCATCGGCCCCGGCATCCTGCTGGTCGGGCTGTTCGCCACCTACGCGGTCGTGCGCTGGAAACACGAATTCGGCCGGGCCACCGCCGCCGCCGCCGGTGGCGCAGTCCGCAGCGAGATCCTGCGGCAGGACACCTATACATTGCGGGACAGGCTGACGGCACTGCCGCGCGTGTTGCCGTTCCTCATCCTGCTGACCGGCGTGATGGTGGCGTTGTATGGCGGCATCGCCACACCGAGCGAGACCGCCGGCCTCGGCGCAATGCTGGCGCTGCTGCTGATTGCCGTCATCTATGGCGCCTACAGATTTGCGGACCTGAAGCCGATCTTCATGGGCACGCTCGGCGAGAGCGGCATGCTGCTCATGATCATCGGCATGAGCCTGCTGTATAGCTACGTCATGAGCTACCTCCACATCAGCCAGGCCGCCGCCGGCTGGATCGTGGGGCTGCATCTGTCGAAATGGCTGCTGCTGTTCGCGATCCTGCTGCTTGTGGTGGTGCTGGGCTTCTTCTTGCCGCCGGTGTCGATCATCCTGATGACCGCGCCGATCATCCTGCCGCCGCTGCGTGAGAACGGCTTCGACCTGATTTGGTTCGGCGTGGTGATGGCCGTGGTCATGGAAATGGGGCTGATCCATCCCCCCGTGGGCCTCAACATCTTCGTCATCAACCGGATCGCGCCCGACATCGGCTTGGGGCCGATCATCTGGGGCACCCTGCCGTTCGTGGCGATCATGGCCGTTGCGGTGGTGATCCTGTCGATGGCGCCGGGCATTGCCATGTGGCTGCCGAACTTAGTTTATTCAAAGTAGTAGCTCACGCCGCTTGCGTGCGCGGCCCGGTCCGGTGATTGTGCGGCCATGGACACGCACGCCTTCGACGCGATCGTCATCGGCGCTGGCATCGCCGGCGCCACCGTCGCGGCGCATCTCTCGGCCGATCGCCGCGTTGCGTTGGTCGAGGCCGAGGAGGCCGCCGGCTATCACAGCACCGGGCGGTCTGCCGCAATCTGGATTCTGAACTACGGGCCGCCGGATGTGCGGGTGCTGACCGGCCTGTCCCGCGAATTTTTCCGGCACCCGCCGCCCGGCTTCTCCGAAGCGCCGATTCTGGCGCAGCGTCCCGTGGTGTTCTTGGCGCCGCCGGAGCAGTGCGACCATCTAGGCCGTCTGTTGGCCGTGGGCAGCGGCCTGCGCGAGGCGTCGATCGCCGAGGTGGCCGCGCTGGTACCGGCGTTGCGCCCGGGCTATGCCGTGCGGGCAGCAATCGAGGATGATGCATTCGACATGGACGTCGCTGCCTTGCACCAGGGCTTCCTGCGCCTGTTGCGCATCCAGGACGGCGTGCTGGCACTGCGCAGCCGGACCGGGCAGATCGAGCGCCAGGCCGGGCTGTGGCGTGTGCAAACGAACGGAGGCGACCTTTTCACCGCGCCGGTCGTGGTCAACACGTCCGGCGCCTGGGGCGACGAGGTGGCGCGGCAGGCCGGGGTCGCGCCGCTCGGCCTGGTGCCCAAGCGCCGCACCGGCGTCGTCATCGACCCGGCGCCCTGGCAGGCTACTCACTGGCCGATGGTGCAGGACGTGGACCACACCTGGTATGTCCGCCCTGAAGCCCGCACCAAGCTGATGGTCAGCCCCGCCGACGAGACCGATATGCACGCGCACGATGTCGCGCCGGACGAACTGGATGTCGCCGTCGCCATCGACCGCATGCAGCAGGCGCTGGATATCGAGGTCCGGCGTGTCGAGCATAGCTGGGCGGGCCTCCGCACCTTCACGCCCGACCGCAGCTTGGCCTTCGGCTGGAGCGGCGCCGCCGAAGGCTTCTTCTGGTGCGTCGGGCAGGGCGGCTATGGCATCCAGACCTCTCCGGCGGCAGGAAAGCTGGTGGCGGACGTGATCGCCGGGCGCGACCCGGGGCCGGCCGGCGCCATCCTGTCGGCGGTCGACCCGCGCCGCTTCACCCGCGCCGCCGCGTAGTGCCATGCCGCCGCTGATCGGCCTGGTCCATCGCACCTCCTATCGCTACGACCGGCCGGTCAGGTTGGGTCCGCAAAGCATCAGGCTGCGCCCGATGCCGCACGCGCGCACGCCCATTCCGTCCTATGCGCTGCGTATCGACCCGGAGCCGGCCTCGTTGCACTGGCAGCAGGACCCCCACGGCAACACCCTGGCGCGGGTGGTGCTGCCAGGGCCTGTGGAGGCGATGGATGTCGTCGTCGACTTGGTTGCGGACCTCAGCCCGCAGGACCCGTTCAGTTTCCTGCTCGACCCCGGCGTCGAGTCCTGGCCGTTCCGCTACGAGCCCTCGATGGCCGACGACCTCGGCCAGTTCCGCCGGGCCGACCACGCGGGGCCGTTGCTGCGCGCCTTGAGGGACGAAACGCTGCCGTCGAGCACTCCGACCGTCGGCCTGATCCTCGATCTGAGCCATCGGGTGCGGAACCGTGTCGCCTACATCGTCCGCATGGAGCCTGGCGTATGGGACCCCGACCGCACCTTGGCGGAGGCGCGTGGCTCGTGCCGCGACTCCGCCTGGCTGCTGATCCAGCTATTGCGGCTGCACGGCATCGCCGCCCGGTTCGTGTCCGGCTACCTGATCCAATTGCCGGACGACGGCACGCCTGACATCGCGGACCTGCACGCCTGGGCCGAGGCCTTCCTGCCCGGCGCCGGCTGGATCGGTCTCGACGCCACCTCCGGCCTGCTGACGGCAGAGGGCCACATCCCGCTCGCCGCCAGCCCGCACCCGATCGCCGCCGCCCCCATCACCGGCACGGTGGAGCCGAGCGGCGTCGTCCTCGAAACCGACATGCAACTGCGGCACACAGCACCGCCCGCCGCCGCGTGACGGCCCCGCAGTTGACCGCGCTCGACGAGATGGTGAACGGACGCGGCGGGGTGCGTCCGCAATGGCGCGGCATATTGGGCGTGCTCGCCGGGTTCGACCCGGGCCAGCTCGCCGACCGCGCGCACCGCCTGGACCGCGCCGCAGAGGAGGACGGACCGTCGGCCTGGCGCTGCGACCCGGTGCCGCTGCCGATCCCGGCCGACGAGTTCGCCGACTTGGAGGCCGGGCTGCGTCAGCGCGCCGCCCTGCTCGAAGCGGTCCTGGCCGACCTTTATGGCCCGCAAACGCTGCTCTCCAGCGGCGCGCTGCCCCCGGCGCTGGTGCACGCCAATCCCGCATTCCTGCGCCCCTGCCGGGCCACGCCGTCGGCGCCGCACCGGTACCTGCAAGCCTATGCCGCCGATCTGGTGCGCAGCCCGGATGGGCAATGGCGCGTGCTGGCCGACCGGACCGGCGGCGCGCTCGGCATCGGCTATGCCCGCGAAAGCCGCCGCCTGCTCGCGCGCGTGCTGCCCGAGCTGTTCCGGGCCACCCAGGTCCGCCAGCTTCGTCCGTTCTTCGAGGCCTGGCAGGACGCGCTGGTCCGCGCCGCAGCGCCTGGCGACGGACGCATGCCCTTCGTGGCGATGCTGACACCCGGCGTCGGCGACCCGCATTGGCCCGAGCATCTGGCGCTGTCGCGTGATCTAGGCTGTGCGCTGGTGCAGGCGCGGGACCTTACGGTGCGGTCCGGCACCGTGTTCCTGAAGACCCTGCGCGGCCTGCAACAGGTGGATGTCCTGTTCCGCCGCGTGCCCGGAGGCACATTGGACGGGCTAGAGCTGTCGACCAGCCCGAGCGCAGGGGTCACCGGACTGTTGGACGCGGCCCGCAGCGGCGCGGTGCAGATACTCAACCATCCCGGCGCTGCGGCGATCGAGGCCCCGGCGTTTGCAGCGTTCCTGCCGGCGCTGTGCCGCAGGTTGCTGGGCGAAACGCTGTCCCTCGCGACCATCCCGACCCTATGGCTGGCCGACGAGGGCGCGCCCCGCACGGTTTGCCAGGACTTCAAGCGATGGAGCGTGCGTCCGGCGCTCGATCCCGCGGCGCCGGCGATCCCCCTGGCCGACTTGTCGCCCGACGCGCGGGGGGAGCTGGAGCGGGCCTTCGCCACGCGGGCATGGGAGTTCACCGCGTCGAACCCGGTGCCGCCGTCGCTTGCGCCATGCCATGGGCCGGGCGGCCTGTCGCCGCGTCCCGTCGTGCTGCGCCTGTTCCTGATGCACGACGGCGCGGGCTGGCGCATGATGCAGGGCGGCCTCGCCCGCGTGCTGCGCCCGGGCGAGCATGTGACCGAGGCGCTGCCCTCCGGCGCGCTGGTCAAGGACGTGTGGGTGCTGCGCCAGGACAATCAGGACATCCAGGGACCCGAGCCCGCGCGCCAGCCGGCCTTGGCGATCCAGCGCAGCATCGGCGACGTGCCGAGCCGCGTGGCGGACGACTTCTTTTGGTTGGGCCGCTACGTCGAACGCTTGGAGCTGCAGGCGCGGCTGGGCCGGGCCGGGCTGCTGCGCCGGACCCGCGGCGCGCCGCTGCCGCGCGAGATCGCGGAGATCAGGATCTTGGCCGCATGCCTTGTGGGCGCTGGGCTGACGCCGGGCGAGGGGCAGGGCGACTTGGAGGACACCGTGCGGGACTCGCTGCAAGCCCAGGGTTTGCTGGCGCAGGAACTCGGCAGCGTGGCCCGGTTGACCGAGGCGCTGCGCGACCGGCTGACGATCGAGACGCACGCGGCCTTCGTGCACGCCCTGCGCGCCGCGCGGGAGGACGTGCAGGACGCCGCCCGCGCCGGCCTGGATGGGCTGGTGCAGGCCATGGCCGGCCTGCAGCGGCTGGCGACGACCGTGGCGGGCGTCGCGGCCGAGGGCATGGTGCGGGGCGGCGGCTGGCTGTTCCTCGACCTCGGACGCCGGATTGAGCGCGCGCAGCTCACGGCGGCGACGCTCGCCACTGTCCTGGACCAGCGGCCCGAGCGCATCGACAGCATGTTGGCCATGGTGCTGGAACTGTGCGACAGCGCGATCACCTATCGCGGCCGCTACATGTCGACGCTGCAACCGGCGCCGGTGCTGGACCTGGTGCTGTCCGACACCAGCAACCCGCGGGCGCTCGCCTATCAGTTCGCCCAGGCGTCGAGGCTGCTGGAACAGGCCGATCCGTCGGAGGGCGACCTGGCGCGCAGTGCCGGCGAGCTGCTGCGGCGGGCCGATGCCATGGTCGAGCGGGTCACGCGGTCGGGCAATTCCGCCGCCGCCGCTGCCTCCCTGTCGCCGTTGCTGCGTTCGGTCGCGTTCGACACCGCCTTGCTGTCGGACCGCATCACCCGGCGTTTCTTCGCATTGCTCCCGAAGCTGCAATCCATCGGCCTGGAGGTCGCGTGATCTTCAGGGTGCGGCACGAAACGATCTACGCCTACGCCGACCGTGTGGAACTCGCGGCCCACCTGATGCACCTGCGCCCGCGCGACCTGCCATGGCAGCGCGTCCGCTCCTTCGCCATGCGCACCGACCCGGCGCCGTCGCGGATGACGGACGGCGCCGACCACTTCGGCAACTCCGTCGCCTGGCTGTTCCTGGGCAGCGCGCATGATGGCCTGCAGGTCTCGACGGAGGCGGAAGTGGAGGTCGTGCGGCGGTCGGCCCCGAACCCGGACGCGACGCCGGCCTGGGAGCGCGTGGCCGAGTTGGCACGGCGGCCGGCCGCGGCGACCGACGCGGCGGAGTTCACGTTTGGCAGCCAGATGGCGCCTGCCAACGGCGACGTCCGTGCCTGGGTTGCGCCGAGCTTCACGCCGGGGCGGCCGGTGCTGGCGGGGTTGCTCGATCTCACCTCCCGCATTGCCCGCGATTTCCGCTTCCGGCCCGGCGTCACGACGATATCGACGCCGATCACCCGGGTGCTGCAGATGCGGGCGGGGGTGTGCCAGGACTTTGCGCATTTGATGATCGGCGGGCTGCGCGGGATGGGCCTGCCGGCGCGCTATGTGTCGGGCTATGTGCGGACGCGCCCGGCGCCGGGCCAGGCCAAGATGCGCGGCGCCGATGTGTCGCACGCTTGGGTCGGCTGTTGGCTGGGTCCTGACCATGGCTGGATCGACCTCGATCCGACGAACGACCTGGTGGTTGGCGACGAGCACGTGGTGCTCGGCTGGGGACGGGACTTTGCCGATGTGAGCCCGCTGCACGGCCTGTTGCTGGGTGGCGGCAAGCACACGCTTTCGGTTGGGGTTGATTTGGAGCCAGTTGGGGAGGCGGACGAGGGTTCTTCATCGATGGCATTGCAGTTCGGCCCCGGCGCGGCACTGCGGGCCACATAGGCGGAGGTTCAAGCGGGCTAATCTGGTAGCCCTGATGAATACCTGCCTTCGACCCGACTCGGACCTTCAACCGATCAGGGACGTACGACCGAGTTTGGCCGAAAGCTGCAATTCCGCTTTTGGCAGCGAAACTGGACGGAGCGGACGCGAACCTCCAGATGCGGCCCGGCAGCTGTTGATCTCGAAGCGGACAAACGTCTGTCATTCAACGGCGGTCGAGTTGTGCGGTCGGTCTGAGCTTCAAACCCACGGCTTTGATGTTTCGTCGTAAGCGCCTCTAACAATGAGGGCAACATCCTCGACCGACGGCTAGCCCGGTGGTGAAAGGCCCAGCTTGACGCCGGTCGCCTGGATCGCAGCCCAGGTCTCGACCTGTAGCGGCACGCCGTCGCGGAGCCGCGTGGCGCGATTGCGGCTCTCGGCTCCGCCGGGCACCAGGACCTCGCCGCCCGGTGTGGCGGGACGTGACGCCTTCACATACTCGGCAAAATCCCGCGCCGTCTCAGCGAACCCGGCCGCGCCAAAGTGCTGCGGGTCGAGGTAGATCGACAGCATGCCATTCACGATCCCGCCGCGCTTTGCCCCGGGGATCGGCCCGGCGGTCGGGCTGCCGGCGAAACACCCCGCCAAAATCTCGCACATGAAGGCGATGCCGGAGCCCTTGTGGTCGCCGAACGCCCGCAATGCGCCTTCGCCGTTGCCGGGATTGCGGACGCTGGTGTTCTCGATCGGGCCATAAAGCGTGCGCGGGTCGCTGGACAGCGCGCCGCCCGGGCCAATCAGCGCGCCGTGCGGGACCGGCTTGCCGCCGTTGCTGGCGACCAGCACCTTGCCCTCGGCGACGATGCTGGTGGCGAAGTCCAGCAACAACGGCGGCGCATCCACCTGCGGCACCCCAACGCAAAATGGGTTGGTGCCGAACCGCCGGTCCACCCCGCCAAACGGCGCCACGATCTCGCCCAATCCGACATTGACGAAATGGATCGACACCAGCCCGGCCTCCGCGGCGCGCTCCGCCCAGCCGCCGATCCGCCCGATATGGCCGGAGTTGCGCAGCGTCACCACGGCCAGCCCCGCCGCCCTGGCCTTGCCGATCCCCAGGTCGACCGCAAGCGGCCCGATGGTCTGGCCGAAACCCAGGTTGCCGTCGACCACTGCATGGGTGGCGCTCTCGGTCACAACCGTTAGCGTCTGGCCGGCCCGGACCTTGCCCTCCTGCAGCCACTCCACGTAGCGCGGCACGCGGATGACCCCGTGGCTGTCATGGCCCGTGAGGTTCGCGGATATCAGGTGCTGGCCGATCCGCCCCGCCTCGTCCGCATCGCAGCCGGCCGCGACGAAGATGGCGGCGATGAAGCCTTGCAGCGTGTCGACCGCGACCGTCGTCGTCGGCAGCCCGTCGGCGAGCGGGGCATCCATCAACGCGGCATCCCGGCGATAGCCTGCGCCGTCGCACGATAGAACTGGTTGTCGGTCGGCATGATCGTCATCTCCGCCATGCAGGTCCGTGGCGGCATCCGCGCGGCGAACACGGCGGCGGCGGCGATGTCCTCCGGCTGGATCATGATCGCACGCTCGGCGGCGCTCGGCGGACGTGGCCGGGTGTCGAGAATCGGCGTCGCGACCTCGCCGGGGTTGATGCACACGCTGCGTATGCCGTGGATACCCTCCTCGGCGTTGATCGTGGCGGACATGGCGCGGGCGGCGTGTTTTGAGGCGGTATAGCTCGGCCCCGACACGGTGAAGATGCCGGTGCCCGCGACCGAGGCGACATGGATCATCAGCCCGCCACCCTGCGCCCGCATGGCCGGCAGCACCGCGAGCGCGCATTGGAACGGCCCCTTGACGTTCACGTCGACAACATTGCCCATGTCGGACGCTGACAGGTCCGCCCAGTGGCGCTTGCGGGCGTTGGTCCCGGCGTTGTTGACCAGGATCTGCACGTCGCCCAGGGCGGCCACGACCTCCAGATGCGCGCGGGTGACCTGGTGCGGGTCGGCGACATCGGCGAGCGCCAGCATGGCGTGGCCGCCGGCCGCCTCGACCATCTGGTGCGTTTCCGCCAGTGTTTCCCGTGAGCGCCCGGTCAGCGCCAGTCGGCATCCGGCCTCTGCGAACGCCAACGCCATGGCGCGGCCGATGCCGGTCCCGGCGCCGGTGATCCAGACGACACGGCCCGTCAGGTCCTGCATCACAACCCCGCCCTCATAATACGTCTCCGGATGATGGCTCGATCAGGTGCATGTGGTTCATGTCGGCGGCCAGGGTCAGCGGCACGTTGGGCGCGGCCGGGGCCTGCGGGTCCACGCGGGCGCAAATCGGCTCGCCAGCCAGGAAGAAGTGCACCAGCGTCTCCATACCCATCGGCTCCACCACGTCGACAGTGATATTCAGCGGCGCGATGCTGGACCGTCCCTGCTCGCGCGGCTCGGTGAGGTGCTCGGGGCGCAGGCCGAACACCACTTCCCGGTCGCGCTGGGCGGCATAGCGGCCCTGCCTTGCCGGCGGGACCGGCAATGCCTGGCCGTCGGCAAGCTGGACGGCCAAAGCTCCTGGCGAACCCACGACACGGGCCGGCAGGAAGTTCATGGCCGGGCTGCCGATGAACCCGGCGACGAACCGGGTCCTTGGATGGTGATACAGCTCCTGCGGCGGGCCGACCTGCTCGATGCGTCCGTGGTTCATCACCACGACGCGGTCCGCCAGCGTCATGGCCTCGACCTGGTCGTGCGTCACATAGACGGTCGTGGTGCGGACGGTCTGGTGCACCTTCTTGATCTCGGTCCGCATCTGCACGCGCAGCTTGGCGTCGAGGTTGGACAACGGCTCGTCGAACAGGAACACCTTGGGCTGGCGGACGATGGCGCGGCCCATCGCCACACGCTGCCGCTGCCCGCCTGACAGCGCCTTGGGCTTGCGCTCCAGCAACGGAATGATGTCGAGGATGCGCGCCGCCTCGTCCACCCGCGTCTTGATGTCGGCCTTCGGCAGCTTACGCAGCTTGAGGCCGAACGCCATGTTGTCGAACACCGACATGTGCGGATACAGCGCGTAGTTCTGGAACACCATGGCGATGTCGCGGTCGCGCGGCGGCATGTCGTTGACGATATCGCCGCCGATCCAAATCTCCCCGGCGCTGATCTCCTCGAGCCCGGCGATCATCCGCAAGGTCGTGCTCTTGCCGCAGCCGCTCGGGCCGACCAGCACGACGAACTCATGGTCGGCGATCTCGAGATCGATGCCCCGCACCGCCTGCACGTCGCCTTCATAGGCTTTTACGACCTTGCGGACGGATACCTGCGCCACGAACCTCTCCCCTTGATCGCCGCCGGTGACGCCTAGGGCGGTCCGGACGGTCGACCGCGAGTGTGACCGCTCGGGGCGCAGTCAGCAAGCCGGGCGAGAGGACCGGGACAGACCGCGGATCTCGGCTCCAAGCCGGTCAGGCGTCCTCAAGCCCCGCACGCTGGACCGTTTTAGCGCAGGATGATGTCGACGCGGCGGTTCTGCGGTTCGCGTACGCCGGCCGCCGTGGGCACCAGGGGACGGGTGTCGCCGAAGGCCTGGATGTTGATCTCCTCCTGCGGAACGCCGCGACGGACCAGCTCGGCCGCCACGGCGCGCGCACGGCTCAGCGACAGGCGCTGGTTATAGGCGGGGAGGCCGCTGCGGTCGGCATTGCCCTGCACCTCGATGCGGGTGGTCCGCACCCGCGTCGAGGCGGCGGCAGCCTCGGCAACGATCTGGCGGGCGCGGTCGGTCAGGTCGGCCCGGTCCCAGTCGAAGAACACAAGGTAGGTGCGCGCCGCCGCCGTCTCCGTCGTGGGAGGCGCGACCGGAACCGGCGACGGCGGCGGCGGGTAGTTGAACGCGTAGCGGACGGCAACCGACATCAGGCTATGGTTGAAGTCGTTGCCATCCGTCAGCCGTGCGCGCGTCGCGACGCCCGGCGCGAAGTACTGCCCCTTGAGGTTGCGGTTCGCGGCGACGCCGGTGAAGCGATACTCGGCAGTGAGGGCCAGGCCGGGAACCAGGCTGATCGGGAGCGCAAGCCCGACAATGCCCTGGTAAGCGAAATTGCCGTCCACGCCGGTGCTGCGGATCAGAAACTGGCCAGGGCTGTTCAAAACGACATCCTGGTTGTGCGTCTGCAGGTAGCCGGCGCCGACGCCCAAATAGGGCGTGATGGAGAATGGCAGCGGGCTGAGGCCAATCAGGCTGGGGTCAAGGTCGAACAGGGCGTTGACGAACCCGCCCCATTTTTCCTCGCCGCCCCGTGCGGTAATCGGCAGCGGCTGGAAGCTGTTGTTGAACACGGAGCCAGAGCTGTTGCGTCCGATGCGCGAAAGGCTGTTGCGGTAGTAGTCGCCTTCGAGCTCCACACGCAGGCCATTGCCGAACCCATAGCCGACGCTGGCCAGGGCACGGTAGCCAGGGTCGAACCGCTCCCGGGTCTTGCCCAGGTCGAATTTCGTACCAGCGATGTTGACGGACCGCAGCCGCTCGTCTTGCATGAAGTTAACCCCGGCGCCGACGCCGACGTAGACGCCGCTGATCGGCTCCGCCCTAGCAGCAAGGGGCGTGGCCAGCAGGGTTGCCGTGAGCAGGGTCGCGCGCAGCCTCATGTTCAATCTCCTGAGCAGTCGTCCGACCGATGCAGAAACCACAATCTGCCCCTCACTACACCCCTGGGAGCGCGCGGTATTCCCGTATGCCCATGTTTGTGTGTGCATTTTGTCTTGTTGTTGCAGCGAGGGCACAACACGTTCGCTGCGCAGCCGCATCAACCCTTGTTGGACAACGCAGTGAGCAAGATGGCGGCCTTGCCGGCAACAGTGGCGGCGGTGTCGCCGGGCCGGTAGATCGCAGAGCCGATGCCGAACCCGGCCGCGCCCGCGTCGCGCCAAGCGGCCATGCTGCCAGCGTCCATGCCGCCGACCGGCAGCACCATCGTGCCCTTTGGCAGCACGGCACGCAGCGCACGCAGCATGGCCGGACTGCCGCCCTCCGCTGGAAACAGCTTCAGCGCATCCGCGCCCGCATCGAGCAAGGCGAACGCCTCGGCCGGCGTGAAAAAACCCGGCATGGCGGCCATGCCATGCGCCTTGGCTGCGCGAACCAAGGCGGGATCGGCGTGCGGCGTCACGATCAACCGCCCGCCGGCCTCGGCAACGCAGTCAACGTCCGCCGGGCGCATCACTGTGCCGGCGCCGATCAGTGCATGTGGGCCGCAGCGCCGTGCCAGCCGGGCGATGCTGTCGAATGGGTCGGGCGAGTTCAACGGCACCTCGATGATGCGCAGGCCGGCGTCGACCAGCGCGTCGCCGATGGCCTCCACCTCGTCCGGCCGGACGCCGCGCAGGATGGCGACCAGGGGGCAGGCGGTCAGCAGCCCGGGGATGTCCATGCGGCACGTTCTCCAATCAGCGCCAGACCTTGCGCCGCCGCGTCGGCCTGCGCCACCGTCGCGCTGCCGCCGCATTGGCCGATCACCTGCGAATATAGCCCGCACAGCGCGGCGTCGCCGATCAGCAGGATGGGCGCGGCTGGCTGCAATGGGACGGCAGCCCGGACCTCATGGCCGATCAGCAGGCCCGACAAGTAGGATGCAGCCGCTGCCTTCCCAAGCTGCGCGAACAGGCCCAGGGTGCGGACGCCGAACAGGTGATGCAGCAATCCGCCAGGGTCGCCTGAGCGATTGACGCCGCGGCGGAACGCCTCCGGGTCCGGCGGCGCATCCGGCTGCATCAGGCGGCCCAGGATGGTGTGGCTGCGCAACGCGGCGAAAGCCTCCCCGGTCAGATGCGTGCTGAACCCCTCGACGCGGCCCCCGGCGACGCGCACCCATTTCGAGTGGCTGCCCGGCAGGCAAGCCGTCGTGTCGCCGCGGGCCGGGCCGAGCGCGCCCATGATCTGCACCTCCTCGCCGCGCATGACCTCGGGCACGCCAGCCGGGTCGTTGGCGGACAAGCCCGGCACCAGCAATGCCTCCGCAGCGGCGAATGGCACCGGGACCAACGCCCGCGCCAGGTCGGCGGTGTCGGCGGGGCAGGGCAGGTACGGCGCCTCGACCCAGCCCTGCCGGCTGCCGATCATGCCGGACAGCAGGATGCGCCGCTCTCCGTCCGCAATCCACGGCCCCACTGCGTCCTGCAACGCGCTCTCGAACCGGCCATCCGGCACGCCCAGTATGCCGAGCGGCAAAGCCAGCCGGTCCAAAACCTCGCGTCCGCGAAGGCGATAGGCGCGGAAGCTGCTGGTGCCCCAATCGACGCCGATCATGCTGGCCTGTTACCGGTAGTCGTTCCAAGCCGTGGTGAACGGCTTGCGGAAATACGTCGCCCACAAATAGTTCGCGCTATAGCGCACCCCAGTCATGATCAGCCCGTCCCCTCGCAAACGGCGTCCGGACGACTTGGCCATCAGCGCGTAGGTGAACTTCACGTCGCCGACACGGCTCATGCGGCTCGCGATGTCGGTGTCCTCGCCATAGAAGGTGAAGCGGTCGCTGAACCCGCCGATGCCGGCCAGCACGTCCCGCCGCAGCACGAAGTTGCCGCCCTGCACCATCGACCCGACGCCCACCACGCGCTTGTTGAACACATAGGTCGCGAACCCGACGGCGTAGAACACGCGGGCGGCCGTGCGGATGTGGACCGGCACGTCGTAATAGTCATAGGGTCCGCTGAGCACCACCAGCTTCGGGCTGCGGGCAAACTCCGCCAGCACGCGGTCGAGCCAGCCCGGCGGCACCAGCGTATCGGCGTCGATGTTGGCGATCAGCTCCCCCGTCGCCGCCTCGAACCCGGCGCTGCGGGCCTGCACCAGGCCCTTGATCGGCTGGTCCACCACGATCACCCCCGGCGTCGCCGCAGCAATGCGGGCGGTGCCGTCGGTGCTGGCGTTGTTCACGACCACGATCTCGGCATGGCAGCCGCTGCGGTCGATCTCGGCTTGGATGGCGGCCAGGCACGACGGCAGCAGGCGCTCCTCGTTATAGGCGGGGACGACGAAGCTGACGCGTGGGCGGCTGGTCATGCAGGATTGATCCTTCCGGACGGGATTGTGTCGGCTGACTCTCGCTGGGCAGCGGCGTCCAGCGACACTTCTGTGTCACCGGAGGCGCTGGTTGTGAAGGGTCCATTGGGTTTAGCATGGATGTCAGCCCGGAGAAGCCGATGACCTATGCGCCGCCGCCACACCTAACCCAGCATTGGCAAGTGCAGAAACCTGCCGCAACCGGCCGGCGCGGCATAGTGGTGTCGCAATCGCGCGACGCGGCGCTGGCGGGCGTCGCGGTGTTGGATGCCGGCGGCAATGCGGTCGACGCAGCCGTGGCGACGGCGCTGGCGCTGGCGGCGGCCGAGCCCTGGAACAGCGGCTTGGGCGGGATCGGCTTCGGGCTAGTGCACCGCGCCGGGCAGCCGCGGGCCGAGGTTGTGGATTTTGGCCCACGCGCCCCGGGGCGGCTCGACCCCGCGCATTTCAAGCTGACCGGCCGGGCCAAGGCGGACCTGTTCACCTGGCCGGAGGTCGAGGGCGACGCCAACATCCACGGCCCGCTTTCGTTCGCCGTGCCCTCCGCCGTGGCGGGCTACGCGCATATGCATGGCCGGTTCGGGACGTTGCCGCTGCATGAGCTGATGGCGCCGGCGATCGCGCTGGCACGGCGCGGGCTGCCGCAGGATTGGTTCACCACGCTCAAGGTGGCGAACTCGGCCGCGGTGCTGCGGCTTTATCCGGAAAGCGCGCGCATCTACTTGCCGGACGGCCTGCCGCCGGTGGCGCCGTATCAGGGCGACCCCGGATTTTTTCAGCTCGGCGGCCTGGCGGGCACGCTGGAGCGGCTGGCCCACGCCGGGCTGCGCGATTTCTATGAGGGCGACGTGGCCGCCAGCATCGCCGCCGACGTGGCGGCGATGGGTGGCGTATTGGACGCGGACGACCTGCGCCGGTGCGAGGCGCGCGTGCTGCCCTGCCAGGAGACGCTGTGGAATGGGCGCACGCTGCAGCTCGCCGGTGGGCTCACCGCCGCGCCGACGCTGGCCCGGGTGCTGGACGGCATGGCGCCCGCAGTCGGCGCCGGGCCGGACGCCGCGTGGTTCGTGGCCCTGGCCCGGGCGATGAAGGCCGCCTACGCCGAGCGCCTGTCCGGCCTGGGCGACGCCGAGCCAAAGGCCGCCGAGAGCTGCACCACGCATATCACCGTCTGCGACGCCGAGGGCACGATGGTGGCGATGACGACCACGCTGCTGTCGTCCATGGGCAGCCGGGTGGTGCTGCCGGGCTCCGGCGTACTGATGAACAATGGCGTCATGTGGTTCGATCCGCGGCCCGGCCAGGCGAACTCCGTGGCGCCCGGCAAGCGTCCGCTGACCAACATGTGCCCGGTCATTTTGCGCGATGGGGGGCGCCCGGTGCTGGCGGCCGGTGCGTCCGGCGGGCGGCGCATCTTGGCGGCTGTGCTGCAGATGCTCGCATTCGTCGACGGTTTCGGTATGGACCCGCAAACGGCGGCACACCAGCCGCGCATCGACGTGTCGGACGCCGTCACCGTCCACGCCGACGGACGCCTGCCGCCCGATGTGCTCGCGGCACTCCAGGCGGATGGCCCGACGGAGGTCGTCGAGCACGCGGTGTTGCCGGTGAACTTCGCCTGCCCCAACCTGATCCAGGACTGCGACGGCGTGCGCACCGGCATCAGCGACGCGCTGTCCCCGTGGTCCGCCGCGGTGGCCCAAGCATGACCGAGCCGGCGTCGATGTCAGCCGAAGAGTTGCTGGCGCACTACGCTACCGGCCGCCTGAGCCCGGTCGAGGCGCTGCAGGCCATCACCGAGCGCATCGCCCGGCACAACCCGGCGGTTAACGCCTTCGCCGTCTTGAACCCGCGCGCCTTGCAGGCGGCCGGGGAGAGCGCGCAGCGGTGGCGGGCCGGGCGTCCGTTGGGCGCGCTGGACGGCGTGCCCTGCACGGTCAAGGACCTCGTGGACCTCGCGGGTTTCCCGACGCGCCGGGGCAGCCGGACGACCGCGGCCGACGCCATGGCCGACGACGCGCCTGCCGTGCTGGGGCTGAAGGCCGCCGGCGCCGTGATCCTCGGCAAGACCACGACGACCGAGTTTGGCTGGAAGACGCCTGGGGATTGCCCGTTGCACGGCATCACACGCAATCCGTTCGATGTGCGGCGCTCGCCCGGCGGATCGTCGTCCGGCGCGGCTGCGGCAGCGGCGGCCGGGTTCGGGCCGCTGCATCTGGGCACCGACGCGGGCGGCAGCATACGCATTCCGGCCGCCTGGTGCGGCGCGGTTGGGCTGAAACCAAGCTTTGGCCGCGTGCCGCAATGGCCGATCGGCGCATTCGGGGCGGTCGCCGTCGCCGGCCCGATCACGCGCACCGTGCGCGACGCGGCGCTGATGCTGTCCGCCCTGGCGCGGTTCGACGGACGGGACCCATTCAGCTTGCCGGACGACCCGCGCGACTGGTGCTGTGGCATCGACCGGGGCGTGGCCGGGCTGCGCGTTTCGGTGCTGCGCCGCCCCGGGTTCGATGCCCCGGTGGACGCCGACGGGGTCGCGGCGGTGGAGCAGGCGGCGGCGATCCTGGCCGACGCGGGCGCCGAGATCTCCGACGAAGACCCAGGCCTGCCGGACATCAGCGCCGTATTCGGCCGGATCTGGGGCGTGGCGCTGGCGGTGCTGGCCGAAGAGTTGCCGCCGGAAAAGCGCGGCTTGCTCGACGCTGGCATCGAACAGGTCGCGGCGGAGCAGGCGGGCATGTCCGCGGTGGCGCTCATGCAGATTGAGCGCGTGCGGATCGAGGCCGCGCACCGGATGGCGCGGTTCCATCGCCGGTTCGACCTGGTGCTGTGCCCAACCGTGCCGGGTCCGCCATCGCTTGCGGACGCACCGACCATCGATCCGGCGGGCGCCTTGATGCGGGATTGGGCACCTTGGACCGCCCTGTTCAACCTAACCCGGCAGCCCGCGATCAGCGTGCCGGTGGGTTTGACGGCGACCGGCCTGCCGCGCAGCGTGCAGTTGGCAGCGGCGTTGTATCGGGACGACCTCGTGCTGCGTGCCGCCCGCGCGCTGGAGCAAGCCGCGCCGTTCCCGGTAGCCAAGCTGGGTTGAACCCGGCGCCATGACGCCTGACTGAATTAAACGGTGTAGAGTTCAGTCAGGCGCTTGGCCGCCCGGCAAATGTCAGTGAGCGTATATGGTTTGCTGATGTAGACGTCATGCGCCGAGTGATTGGCGCCGTTGCCTGCCTCTGGACGGCCTGTCATGAAGATGACCGGCAGATTGGGCAGCATTTCACGCGCCTTGGCGGCCAGCGCATGGCCATTCAGCTTGCCGGGCAACTGTATATCGGTCATGAGCAGGCAGACGGCCGGGTCGGATTGCAAGACAGACAGGGCAGCGTCGCCGGTATCGGCCTCGAACACCTCGAAGCCCTCGTCGCTGAGCGCCTCAACGAGGGTCAGGCGGATCAGGAACTCATCCTCGACGACAAGCACCCGTGATTGCAATGCGCCGTTGACTGACATCGGGGCACCCTCGCGAAACCGCATTGGGAAAGCAAGCTGCGTCGTAACGCCAAGCGATCAACGACAGGTGATCGTTCGAGACCATTGTTCTTAATTCGAAATATGCGGGGCGACGCATCCCAGGCGCCGCTGCGCTGGCTGCACGGCACTCCGGCCGGAGAAATGGTGCAGCGCGATAGGGTTGGACGTGCTATCTTATGTGGCGCATCAACGGCCTGGCGCATAGATACCCGGCACAGCAGGTATGGAGAGCTTCATGCGGTTGCTTTTGGTGATCCTCGCCTTGTTGGCGGGTCCTGCGGCGGGATCGGCGTGGGCCAACGACATCGCCATCGTGCTGAACTCGGGCGATGCGAGCCTCAGCCTGGTCGATATGGCGCACAGAACCGAGCTGCGCCGCATCCCGGTGTTGCGCGAACCACACCATATCGCACTCAGCCCGGACGGGCGCGACCTGCTGGTGGGGGACGCCGGGGCGAACGAGATGCTGTTCCTCGACCCGGGCACCGGCGAAATCAAGCGCCGGGTGCCGATGGCCGACCCTTACCATCTGGCATTCAGCCCCAACGGCAAGTTGCTGACGGTCACGGGCCTCGCGCGCAACCAGGTCGACGTTTACGACGCCGCCAGCATGACGCTCGTGAAGCGTTATCCGCTCAGCTCGATGCCGAGCCACCTGGCCTACTCGCCCGACAGCAGCATGGCGTATGTGACGCTGCAGGGGACGAACCGGCTCGCGGCCATCGACCTCAAGCGGCAGTCCGTGCTGTGGACGGCCGAGGTCGGCGCCACACCGGCTGGCGTGATGTGGCACAATGGCAAGCTGCTGGTGGCCAACATGGGCTCGGATCACTTCGCCGTCGTGGACCCGGTCGATGGCCGGGTCGAGACGCGGATTCATACTGGCCGCGGCGCGCACCAGTTGTTCCTGTCGCCCGACGGACGGACATTGTGGGTGAACAACCGGGTGGACGGCACGACGGTGGCGCTGGACGCCACGACCTACGCGCTGATCCGCAGCTACCGGGTGCCGGGCGGCCCCGACTGCATCGACTTCGCGCCTGACGGCAAGCTGTGGATCACCCAGCGCTTCATCCAGAAGGTCGCCGTGCTCGACCCCGCGACCGGCGCGATCCAGTCGATCCCGGTCGGACGCTCGCCGCATGGCATATTCCTCACGACGGACATACGATGACGGACCCATTCAGCCTCGCCGCCGGATGGCTGCAGGAGAACCTGTTGCTGCCGATGCTCTATGCGGTCGGCGGGATGGAGTGGGAGGAGATCGCCTTCGGCTGGGCGCTGTTCGCCTGCTACGGCGCGGCGCAGGTGGCAGTGACGTTCGCGATTTGCCTGCCATTGGAGCGCTGGCGTCCGGTGGAGCGCTGGCCCGACCAGAAAGCGGTGTGGGTCGACGTGCTGTATACCTTGATCTCGCGCGTCGGCGTGCTGCCGCTGGTGACGTTCGTGCTGTTCTATCAACTCCAAGTCGGCATGAACGGCTGGCTTTCTGATCATGGCTGGATTCCGCCGACGCTGGAGCGGCTGGCGCCGGCGTTGTTGGGTCATCACCTGTTAACCTTTTTCCTCTATGCAGTGATCCTCGACTTCTCGGAGTATTGGCGGCACCGGCTGTCGCATCGGTTCGGTTGGTGGTGGGCGCTGCACTCGCTGCACCATGCGCAGCGGCAGATGACGTTCTGGTCCGACGACCGGAACCACATCATCGACGATCTGATTGGCTTCGCGTGGTTCATGGCGGTGGGGCTGCTGATCGGCATTCCGCCAATGCAGTTCCCGTTGTTGGTGCTGCTGTTGCGCCTGCTGGAGAGCCTGTCCCATGCCAATGCCCGGCTGTCGTTCGGCTGGCTGGGGGAACGGCTCTTGGTTTCCCCACGCTTCCACCGCTCGCACCACGGCGTGCTGGCGGCTGGGCAGCGCAGCGCCAACTACGGCGCCATCCTGCCGTGGTGGGACATGCTGTTTGGCACGTCCGACTTCGACCGGGCCTATCTCCGCACCGGCGACCCTTCGGCCGAGGAGGCTTTGGCGACCGGAACCTATTTCCAGCAGCAATGGGCGGGGCTGCGGCGCATGGCGCGGATGGCGGGCTGGACGGGTCCCAGGCGCGCGAGCCCATTGCGCCGAGGGCATTGACGGAACGACAGTGCCGGCATCCAGTTACGGCTCGTTCCGGTCGGAGGTGCCCATCCATGCTGAAGATAGTGTTGCCGTGCTTGCTGGTTTCGGGATTGGCCGTGGGGTGTGCGCCCTCGAAGGGCACTTCCGACGTAATTGCGGCGGCGGCTGTCAGCACGGCCCCGGCTCCCATCGCTTCCGCAGCCGAGTATGGCACGATCGACGGCGTCTATAAGGGCCGGGCTACGCCGATCAACCAAAGCGGACGTTGCGGCCCTTTCCGCGATCCGACGCTGCGAATCCGCAATAGCAGGATCGTCCGGCGTTTCGGCCACAATACGTTGGTGGCGACAATACAACCGGATGGCACGTTTTCCGCCCAGGCCGGACGGACAAGGATGTCAGGAAAGGTGGCGGACAACCACCTCGATGCCCAGATCGGCAATGAATACTGCAGCTACCATTACGCCCTTGACCGTACGTGACGGGATTGCCGGGCGGCAGTGCATGCCGCCGCTCGGCTGACAATCAGGACTTAACTGCGGCGATCGACTTGCGGATCACCTCTTCCGCCGCCTCGCGCCCGGCCCAGCCCTTCACCTTCACCCACTTGCCAGGCTCTAGGTCCTTATAACGGGTAAAGAAATGCTCGATGGCGGCGCGGGTGATGGCCGGCAGGTCCTCGACCGCGTGCACGTCGGTGTATTGCGTGTGGATCTTGTCGTGCGGGACGCAGATGATCTTCTCGTCCTGGCCGCTCTCGTCCTCCATTTGCAGCATGCCGATCGGGCGGCAGCGGATGACGGCGCCGGGCACCATTGGGGCGGGGGCGAGCACGAGCGCGTCGGCTGGGTCGCCGTCATCGGCCAGGGTGCCGGGGATGAAGCCGTAGGCCGCCGGATAGGCCATGGGCGTGAACAAGAAGCGGTCGACGAAGATGGCGCCGCTGGCCTTGTCGACCTCGTACTTGACTTGGCTGCCCTGCGGAATCTCGATCACCACGTTGATGTCGTGCGGCGCGTCCTTGCCAGGCGGTATCTTGGAGATGTCCATCGTGCAGTCCCATGCGCTGTTCGAAGTGGCCGGACCATAGCCGTGTGGCCGGGGCTTGCCAACGCGATGCGGCGTGATGTCTTAGGTTGGACGCCGGCTTTCGACCGTGGTGGACGTTTATTGATGTGATATACGTGAGCTCGCCGGACAGGATGCCTGCACGGTCAGGAAACAGTAATGAGCTTCGACCTGTTCCTTCAACGCTTTATAGACGGCGGAGCAAGCCCTACGCCCAGTGAGGGCGTGCTGCAGGTTCTCCGCATGCATTGCCAGGATCAGGCAGATGGATTTGGACACTATGACATCACTTTCGCGGATGGATCATCCGTCGAACTGTTCGCGAAAGGACTTGAATTGGGCGCTGAATTCAGTGATTGTGGCTTACACTTCAGGCAATTTTCGCCCTCGTTAATTGCATTCATATTCGACTTAGCTCGATCAGGGGCCATGGTGATCTTCAACGTACAAGGCGATCCCAAAAGCTCAACGAACCCGCTTGTCATCCTGACTGATGCGCAGCAAGCGAGCGAATTGCCCTCGGGTGTGACCGACTGCCCCGTCCTTTGCCAGTCGCCAGGGCACTTGGCCGAACTGCTAGGCGTTGGGTTTAGGAATTGGGTAGCTTATCGCAACCATGTTCTGCGCTGAGTCCCGCGTTCCGGTAGAGAAGGTCATGAGGACGCTCTCCACGAATAGCGAAAACCTAGACTGAGATGCGACCGACGCCGGGGCCGTCTTGAGAGCCAATGCGCTGCCGTGATAAGCAGGGCCGGGGCGCCTGTAGCTCAGTTGGTTAGAGCGGGCCGCTCATAACGGCTTGGTCGCAGGTTCGAGTCCTGCCGGGCGCACCATATTCTCGCATAGCCCTGTTGTGAGCCGGGCCGCGCAACCGTAAACACCACGCCACATTCGCCTGCAGGAGCCTGCGCCATGGCCAGCTACCAATACGTCTATGTCATGAAGGACGTGACGAAGAACTTCCCGGGCGGTCGAGAGGTGTTCAAGGGCATCACCTTGTCGTTCCTGCCTGGCGTCAAGATCGGCATCCTCGGCGTGAACGGCGCGGGCAAGTCGACCCTGCTGAAGATCATGGCGGGGATCGAGACCGAATATGGCGGCGAGGCTTGGGCCGCCGAGGGCGTGCGCGTCGGCTATCTGGAACAGGAGCCCAAGCTCGACGACAGCAAGA
>CAXSGE010000035.1:0-40926 GCA_964236715.1 uncultured Acetobacteraceae bacterium
GACGTAAGCGCTTGATAGGCGCTTCGGCCAGTTCAAGAATTAGATGGAAGTCACACCTGCTGGCGGATAGGGCGGCCAACGACACCGCCTCGGACTTCCTCAAAGCCAAGATCCGCAGCCTGGTCCGCGACCCGGCCACTGCTGAGCTGCTCGCCGACATCGACCACCCCTACGCCGCCAAGCGCCCGCCGATCGACACCGGGTACTTCGGCACGTTCAACCGCGACAACGTGGCGCTGGTCGATGTCCGCTCCAACCCGATCGAGCAGATCCTCCCCGACGGGCTTCGCACCGGGCAGGCGGAATACAAGCTCGACATCATCGTATTTGCTACCGGGTTCGACGCGATGACCGGACCGCTGCTAAAGCTGAACATCACCGGGCGGGACGGGCTACCGCTCCGCGACGCCTGGGCCGCCGGGCCGCGCACCTATCTGGGCCTGCAGGTGGCAGGCTTCCCGAATTTGTTTACCATCACCGGGCCGGGCAGTCCTTCCGTGTTGACCAACATGCCAGTCGCCATCGAGCAGCACGCGGAATGGATCGCCGATTGCATTGCCCATCTGCGCGCTGAGGGCGTGGAGCGGATCGAACCTGCCACGGCGGCCGTGGAAGCCTGGGTCGCCCGCGTGAACGATGCCGCGGCGGCCACTCTGCTGCCGCAGGCCTCATCCTCCTGGTATTTGGGCGCCAACGTGCCTGGCAAGCCACGCGTTTTCATGCCGTTCGCCGGCGGCATGGCCAGTTACCGCGCTATCTGCAACGAGGTCGCGGCGAACGGCTACGAGGGCTTCGAGCTGAAGCGCCGGGAGGCGTGAGACACGCGGTTTAGATGACCATCCAGGGGGGCGGCGTCAGCTCTTGACGAGCGGGCAGCCGCCCTCTGACATCGGCTTGAACGCCTCATCCGCCGGGATGGTCGCCGCTTTCTTGAAGAAGTCCCAAGGCCCCTTCGATTCCGCCACCGACTTGGTCTGCCAGACATACTCCTTGTGCACGTATTTGCCGTCCTCTCGCACCTTGCCGGGCCCAAATAGTTGGTCGTCGGCCGGGATCGCCTTCATCTGCGCGACCGTCGCCCGTCCGCTGGCCTTGGCGGCATCCACCCCGAGTGCGGCAACCGCCTTGAGGTAGTGCGTCACCGCCGAGTAGCTGCCGGCATGGTAAAAGTTCGGTTTGTTGCCGCGGTATAGCGGTGCGAACCGGTCCGCAAATGCCAGCGACGCCTCGTTCATGTTCCAAACGAACGGCATGGTACCGTAAAGGCCCTGGGCGACCGGCAACCCCACAGACTTGATGATGTAGTCCTGCAACACCAGCGTCGCCAGGCGCACTCCGGACTGCGGGATGCCGAATTCATAGGCCTGCTTGATGCAGTTCGCGGTGTCGTCTCCGGCATTGGCCAGGCAGATCACCTTCGCCCCGCGGTTCTTGGCCTCCAACAGGTATGCGGAGAAGTCCGTCGTCCCCGGAAACGCGTAGGCGACACGTCCGACTTCCTTGCCGCCAAGCTTGCCGAGGATGCTGGCAGCATCGTCGGCCATGGCGTGACCCGAGATGTAGTCGGCCAGAATGAAGAACCATGTGTCCGCCCCTTCCGCCATCAGGCTACGGACGACACCATTGGCGTTCGCCCACAGGTCGAAGGTCCAATGCACGTAGTTCGGCGTGCAGAACTTGCCGCTGAGGTCCGCGGTGCCGGCCGACGTGGTGATGACTACCTTGTCCTTCTCCTGCGCAAGCCGGTTGACCGCGAGCGTCACGGCAGAGTGCGGGATGTCGAAGATGGCGTCGACATTCTCGAGGTCGAACCATCGGCGAGCGATCGCGGCCCCGACGTCTGGCTTGAGCAGCATGTCGCCCGAGACGACCTCCACGAGGATGTCGGGATACTGCTTGTTGAAGTCCGCCACCGCGAACTTGGCGGCGATCACATCACCCTGCCCGGTTGCCTCGGAGTAGGTGCCGGACATGTCGCTGAGGATGCCGATCTTGATCGTCTTTGCCTGTGCACGGGCGACATAGGGCATGAACAAGGTGGCACCGCCCAGCGCTGAGGCCTGCGCGAAGCGACGGCGACTGAGTCCGGTCATCTGTAACGTTCCCGTATTATTGTTTCGTTACGTCGATCCTACGTCACGGATCGCAATCGCCGCAATCGTTTCGCGCGCTGCGCCACGACCGCGATCCCATGTCGTCGGTCCGGTTTACCTGGCCAGGTGGGCTGAGCCGGTCAGCGCCGGGTCGGATGGTGATGGCCGGCGCGGGGCTTGACCCAGCTCGGGTCGAGTTGGGCTATCGAGTCGGCACCGAGCAGCCGCATCGTCCCCTCCACCTCGCGCCGCAAGATGCCCAGCACCGCTTCCACGCCCTGCCGCCCATTCACCGCCAGGCCGTAGAGATACGGCCGCCCCACCAGCACGGCCCGCGCCCCGAGCGCCACGGCCTTGACCACGTCGCTGCCCCGGCGGACGCCACCATCGAGCAGGATTTCCGCGCGCCCACCAACGGCCGAGACGATATCCGGCAGCGCATCCAGCGACCCGCTGGCGAAATCGAGCTGCCGCCCGCCATGGTTGGACACCACGACGCCGTCCGCGCCGATCGAGACCGCCCTCTCCGCATCTTCGGGCTCGGTCAGGCCCTTGATCGAGAAATGCCCCTTCCAGCGCTCGCGCATCCAGGCGATGTCGTCCCAGGACATGCGCGCCTGGGTGATCTCGCGCTGCTGTTCCTGCACGGCCTCGATGGCGGCCGCCATGCTGCTATTCGTCGCCAGCGTCCTGCCGCCGATCCGTCCGTGCCGCAGCACGTTGAACGACCACACCGGATGCCGCATCAGGTCGAGCACGCGACCCGGCGTCATCACCGGCGGCAACCCCATGCCGTGCTTCTGCTCGTTGCGCCGATTACCGACCACCGGCACGTCGACGGTCACGTAGAGCGCGCGGTAGCCGGCGCGCCAGGCGCGGTCCATCAGCTTGACCGCCGTATCGCCCTCGCGCGGATAGAGCTGGAAGAACGGCGGAAGCTGGCATGCCTCGGCCACTTCCTCGAGCGACCACGACGACGCGGTGCTTAGGATCGCCCGCGTTCCGCACGCTTCGGCCGCGAGCGAGCTGTCGATGTCGCCACGCCAGCGCGTCAGGCCGGAGAACCCGGTCGGCGCCAGCATCAGCGGCATCGTGAGCGGAACGCCGGCGACGGTGGTCGACAAGTCGGGCTCACCCGCGCCGGTCAGCGCGCGCGGCTTGAACGACCAGCGATCGAAGGCCGCCTCGTTGTCGCGCAGGGTTTCGAGGTCGTCCGCCCCTTCGTCGATATAGGCCCACACGAAGCGCGGCACCCGCCCGCGGGCGGCACGCCGGTAATCGGCGACGCTGACCTTGGTATCCGGCGCGCGCAGCCGCAGGTCGAACCCGGCGACGTTCATGCTGCGGCCCTAATGGCCCTTGCCGACCAACTCCGAGATGAACGGCGCCTGCACATCCGCATTGACCTTGCAGTCGAGCAGGATCGGGCCGTCGCAATCCGCCAGCAGCTCCCTGATGTTCTCGAGGTCAGCCATCGTCCGCAGTGTCACGCCGGTAAAGCCCAGCGCCTCCCCAAGCGGCGCCAGATCGATATCGGCGAACAACGACGTGGCCTCCGGCAGCCCATGGATGCGGCACATCTGCAGTTCCGCCCCGTAGGCGCAATCGTTGAATACGACCACGACGATGCGCAGCGCCAGCCGGGCCACCGTCTCCAGTTCCGACAGCGTCATCATGAAGCCGCCATCGCCGATCATGAGCACGGTGACGTCGTCCGGCCGGGCTGCAGCCACGCCGAGCGCGGTGCCGAAGCCGGCGCCCATGGACGCGAAATCGCTGGTGAACCGCATCCGCCCCGGGTCCTGCACCGGCACGTAGCAGGCGGACAGCAGGAAGTTGCCAGCGTCGTAGACCATGCTGCGGCTCGGCGGCAGCAACTCGCCCAAGCGGATCGCGAGCGAGCGCGGATCGAGCGTACGGGCGGTGTGCTCGGGCTTGAAATCCTGCGCCATGCTGAAGGCGGCGATCTCGTCGCGAACCGCATCCGCATGGAATGGCTTGTCCCCGCGGTCCGGCGTCGCATCGGCCAATTGCTCGGCGACCAGCCGTGCGTCGCCAACGATCGCGATGTCGACGGTGTAGTAGCGGCCAAGATGGCTGCGGTCGGAGTCGACCTGCACCACGGGCACATCGGGGAAGAAGCTGCCTTTGTTGGTCGTGTAGAAGTTCAGGCTGGCGCCGAACACCAGCACGCAATCCGCCTGTTCGACGTATTTCCGCGCCACCGAATGCGAGAACGAGCCGCACAGCCCGAGATTGAAAGGATGGCCGCGGAACAGATCCTTGCCCTTGATCGGGGTGATCAGCAGCGCCCCGGTCTTCTCGGCCAGCTTCTCCAATGCCGCCTTCGCTCCCGCTTTGTAGGCCCCTTGCCCCCCCACGATCAGAGGGCGCTGGCTGCGCGCCAGCACCGCGAGCGCGGCGTCGATGCCATGCCGCCGTGCAGGGGGAGCCGGCGCGGCCACCGGTGCCGGCGCGGTAACCGGACGGTAGGGCAGTTCCGCCGTCAGCGCGCTCACCGGCAGATGCAGCGATACCGTCGCGCCCCGCAGGGCCGCCGCCGCCGCCGCCACGAAGCTCGCGCGCACGCCTTCAGCGTTCGGCGCCTTGAACGCCTGCAGCCCGGCGGCCATCATCACGCCCGGCGCGTTGTAGCCCTTGTAGTCCGGCCCGACCGCATTCGGTCCGGCCTTGGGATCGTCCTCGCCCATGATAACGAGCACGGGCGTACCAACCTTGGAAACGGCGACGATACCATGCATGCCATTGGCCGCCGCCGGGCCGCGACCGATGATGGCGACACCCAACCGCCCTGTTGCCGCCGCATAGCCTTCGGCCGCGAGGACCGAATTAGTCTCGTGTCGGATCGCGTTGAACGTGACCCCCAGCGCGTCGAGTGCCACGACCAGGCCAATCGTGTCGTCGCTCATCAGGCCGAAGCATTGCTCGACGCCCATGTCGCGAATGTCTTCGGCCAGCGCCTGGTAGACCGGGATCGTGCGGGCGGACACATCGGGTTGCTGTTCCAGCACCGCAGACGACACGACGTTCATGACGACATCCTCCCGACCTGCCATTTCCTACGGCGTTGGTGGCCACAGAGTAGTGCCGGACCAGCGGGATGTAAACGAACGGTAGTGAAACTTACCGACGGGAATTTAGCTTTTGCGCTGCTTGACCGCCCGTTTCGCCCGGGCTTGCGGCAGCCCCGGCTGAGCACCAACCAAATTCAACATAAGCGTTGTCAGCTCGTCACTTAGTTGTTTGACGCTGAACCGGCCACCGTCGCGGTACCAGACATAGGCCCAACTCACCATGCCGCCGATCGCCAGCGCGGCCATCCGCGTATCGGCGACTCGGAATTCACCGGCGGCGACGCCCTCGTCGAGCAGCGCCACTAATTTGAGGTCGAAGGTGCGGCGCATGTCGCTGATGCGCTTGAAATCCTCGGGGGCGAGGTTTTTCTCCTCGCGGGAGAAGATCGCGATGTATCGTTGGCTGGTCAGCACGGCAGAGACGAAGCGCCGCCCCACCTCCTCCAGCCGAACCCGCGGTGACCCCGGCATGGTGGCGAGCACGCTCTCGAGCGCGTCCAGCGCCGAGGCGATTCCCCGGGAGCAGATCTCGGCGAGAAGCTCGGCTTTAGAGACGAAATGAGCATAGATGAACGGCTTTGTGACGTTCATCCGCTCGGCAATGGCATCGAGGGACGTATTTTCGTAGCCACGTTCATAGAAGAGACTGGCGGCCACTTCGATCGTTCGTTCGCGTTTGAGGGCAGCGACTTCGTCCCGAATACCCATACTGGAAACCGCCGTCGCTGCACCCACCCGCACTTTACCCGATCCTACATCTCTCTTTTCTTTAACACCGATCAGTTCCGGCCGGTAGGCGTGCGTACCGTCAGGCCAGCTCGAACCAGAAGTCGAGCACGTCGCCCACCCGCTTTTCGGCAAACTTGGCGGTTACCTTGGTGCCGACTTTGAGCGCCAGCCCCGCTTTGGCCGGGTCGGAGAGGTCGACGCCCCGAATGAAGCCGCCGATCGCGGTGTCGGCGCCGTCCAGCATGACGAAGCCGAACGCGTATGGCGGCGGCGGCAGGCCGTTGAACTCCTCGTAGGTGATCGTGAACGTCTCGATCACGCCGCCGGGCCCGACCTCGACCCAATCCGTCGTCGGCTCGAGCGTCTGGTCCGAGAATGCCCGGGGCGGGATCAGGACACGCCCCGACTTCGCATCCCGCTTGCCATACAGCTTCGCGTGGTCACGAAGCTGTACGTAGAACCAGCTCGCGGTTTCACCCAGTGCGTGGGTGTAGGTGATGTTCCAGGTTTCCTGGCGCTTCAGCAGTTCCGTTGTCATTTAAGTTCCTCCCTAAGCCTCGACGACCATCGTTCCGAAGAACTGATGATCGCCTCCATTGCCGCTGGCGATGCCGCGCTTCGCCCCTTTGACCTGATGCCCGCCGGCTCGGCCCCAAACCTGCAGCGCGATCTCGGCCACGCGGATCATCGCGGTGACCGCGATCGCGTTGGTGCATAGCGTGCCGCCCGAGGGGTTGATCGGGATACCGCTGCCGAGTTGGAATTGGCCTTCCCGCATCATCGCCGGCGACTGCCCGAGCGGGGCGAGACCGGCCGCCTCGATCGAGTGGAACTCGGTGTTGCTGAACGGCGCGTAGATCTCGCCGACGTCGACCTGCTTGGCCGGGTCGGTGATGCCCGCCATCTTGTAGGACCGCTTGAACGCCTGGCCCAGCGCATAGGCGTCGGCGTGATCGGCAAGTTGGTTACGACCCATGCGGTCGCCGAGGAAATACGTCTCCGAGCAGTGCCCGACGCCGGTGATCCACACGGCGTCCAGATTGCGCTCCTTGATGTAACGTTCCGACGCCAGCACCATCGCGCCACCGCCGCTCGATTGCGGGCAGCAGTCGAATAGCTTCACCGGCCAGCAGATGTAGCGCGAGTTGGCGACCTCATCGAGCGTGGTCTCCTTGCGCAGATGGGCGTTCGGGTTCTTCGACGCCTGCCAGCGGTTCTTGACCACGACCCGGGCCATGTCCTCTTCGGTCATGCCGTATTTTTCCATGTAGCGGACCGCCGACATGGCCAGCATGGATATGGTGCCGAGCGGCAGCTGCCGCTCGTAGGTCGGGTCCCAGATCTTATTCAGCACCGACTGGCTGTCGCCGCACTCGCCCACCTTGTCTGCACCGGCCGTCAACACGGTCTCACAAGCGCCCGCGGCGATATGGTAATAGGCTGCCGCCACGCTAGAAAGCCCGGTTGCGCCGCCCGTATTGATGCGCAGGAAGCGCTTGTTGCGCGCCCCGACCGCGTCGATCCCAAGCCGCTCCGCATTGCCGATGCCCACCATCGCATCCGGCGAGAGCGAGTAAACAACGGCGTCGATGCCGTCGAACTCGAGCTTGGCATCGTTCATCGCTAGGGTGACCGCTTCCCGGACCAGGTCCGGATAGCTGGCGTCGTTGCGGCGGGCCTGGAAGGCAGACTGGCCGATGCCGATGATGCCGACGCGCTGGCTCATGCTTGCGCTCCCTTCTGGCCGGCTTTCAGCACGACCACCGTGTTGTATTGCATCGCGTCTCCACTGGCGGCGTGAGCGAGCCCCATCGACGCGTTCGCACGCTGGTGCGGCCCGGCCGTGCCCAGCACCTGCTGCGCAATCTCCGCGATGCGGATTAGCCCGGTGCAGTAGACCGGATTGAGCGAGATCGCCCCGCCGGACAGGTTGACCGGAAGCTTGCCCTGCGGCCCGAACGTCCCGTCGGTAACGTGCCGCTCCCACTGCGCGCGCGGTGCGAGGCCGAGGCCTTCATACGCTAGCAACTCTTGATACGGCGTCAGATCCGCCACCTCGGCGACGTCGAACACGCCCAGCGGGTCCGTCACGCCAGCCTCGTCATAGGCCTGCTTCGCTGCCGCCTCGAGCGCCGGCGCCTTGGTAAGATCGCGGTCACCGATGAAGGCCGGCTCGGTCGCCCAGCCCATGCCGGCGATCCAGGCGACCGACAACGACCGCTCACGCACGAACTCTTCCGTGGCGAGCACCAGCGCGACCGCTCCCGTCACCGGGGGCGCGGCCGGCGGCAACGGCCAGCGGGCTTTCAACGCGGCGTCGGACCCGCCGGTCGCCAGGTCCGGATACGCCGAGGCGCCGTTCTTGCGGTTCTTTTCGGTCACCCGTTCGGCCATAGCCTGAAGGTTCGGCATGGTCGCCATCAGCGCGGTCGCCTGCATCGCGTGCGCGCTCATCTCGTCGAGCGGTAGGCGGCGATGGAAATACGGATCGGCCGCCAGGCGCTGCACCTCGGACAGCGAACTAGCCTCGGTCGGGCTCCATGCCACCACGAGCTGGGTTCGATACTGTCCCGACGCGACCCGCAGCGCGCCCATGACGAACGCGTGCTCGCCCGCCGATGGGGTCGAGAGGATGTCGCGGTCGACGCCGCCGACCGGACCGGATGCCATCATGACCGAGATGGCACGGCCGTCATACTGGTCGTTGGCGCCGACGACGATGCCGTCGATATCCTCGATGGTCAGCCCCGCGGCCCTCAGCGCACGCTGCGTGACCTCATAGAGCAATTCCTCGAGCGACTGCGTCGCCCCATTGACGCACGGCATGATTGCGGCGCCGATCACCCCCGGCTGGACGGTGTAGCTCATTTCGTTCCCTCATGGATTTTTGTGGCGTGGATCAGGGCCGGCCGTGTCGATGGCGGGACGCCGTCGACATGCGCCGGAAATAGCGGCTGCAGCGCCCCTGACGGAGCAGAGCGCACCAGGCCGCGGTCGTGGTGGTGGTGGCTGGCCAGCGCCTCGCTGATGTCGAGCACCGGGCTGAAGCAGCAATCGGCGGGCCCGAACCGGGCCAGGCATTCATCCGTGGTCAGGGTGCCGAGCAACGCGGTCACTTCGGCGATGAGCGCGGTCTGCGGCAGCGTCTCGTCTTGCCGCGCGATCCAGTCGGGCCGGCCAGCCGCGGTGCAGAAGGCGGCCCAGAATTTTGGTTCGATCGCGCCGAGCGCCATCTTGCGCCCATCCTCGGCCGCATAGACCTGATAGTACGCCGCACCGCCGTTCAGATATGTGGTGCGGGGTTGGGCGACGGCGCCGGTCGCGCCGAATTCGACAATCGGGAACAGCTGCAGCGCCATCGGCGTGTCGCCGAGCCCGATATCGATGGCGCAGCCTTGGCCGTCGGCGTCGCGCGCGCGCAGGGCGCCCAAAATGGCTATGACCCCGAACAGCGAACCCGACAGATCGGCGATCGGCGGATCGTAGAACGCGCCGCCGTTGCGGTGCATCATGCCTGAATTCGCCAGGTAGTTGGAGTCGTGGCCGGCCTCCTGCGCCTTCGATCCGGCCGCGCCATATCCACTCAGCGAACACATGATCAGACGCGGATTGATAGCCCGCAGGACCTGGTAGTCGAAACCGAGCCGCTGCATCACGCCGGGCCGGAAGCCCTCGATCAGCACGTCGTATTCCGCGACCAGGCGCAGGAACTCGTCGCGCACCGCCGGCTGCTTCAGATCCATCCGCCGCACGGTCTTGCCCGCGTTGACCGCTGCATGGAACACCGGTGTCCCGGCGGCATCACGCGGACCGAGTTGCAGCATTGCATCGCCGGCGGGCGGTTCGATCTTGAGCACCTCGGCCCCCATATCGGCCAGCATCAGGCTGGCGAACGGACCCGGCAGGAACGCCGACAGATCCAGCACCCGCACGCCGCGGGCGAATTGTCCGAGGCGGCTCATGCGCCCGGCGCCAAAGTTATGCGCCCGAGCGGCGCGCCGGCTTCGAGCCGGCGATGCGCCTCCGCAGCGTCCGCCAGCGGCAACGTCGCATCGACCGCCGCACGCACCGCCCCGGTCGCGAGCAATTGCAGGCATTGCCGTAGCTCCTCCCGCGTGACGCTGGTGGCGCTCAGCATATCGATCCCCTTGAGGAACAGCTGCGCCGGGTTGAACGGCACGAAATCGCCGGTGAGCTGCCCCACCATCACCCAGCGTCCCCCGCGCGCGATCGAGCGCCTCGTCGCGTCGAACAGCGGCGTCCCGACCGTGTCGATCACGACGTCCACGCCGCCGCACAGGTCACGCACTTCGGCCGAGAAATCCTCGCCGCGGGCATGCAGGACGAGATGGTCGGCGCCGGCCTCGCGAAGCGCCGCTGCCCGATGCGGCGAGGTGCTCGCGGCGAGGACGACGGCGCCGGCTGCGCGCGCGATCTGCACCGCATGCAGCCCGACGCCGCCACTCGCGCCCGTCACCAGGACGCGGTCACCGGGGACCACTCGGCCGACACCGACCACGGCGTGGAACGCGGTTCCGATCGCGCAGGCGGCGATGCTCGCATCGCGCAGATCGACCTCGGCTGGAACCGGCACCGTGCCGTCGGCATCCAGCGCCACGTAATCGGCATAGCCACCATTGAGTCCGGCATCGCCGAGAAATTCCCGCTCCGCGCAGAGTGGCTCGCGTCCGCCACGGCAATAACGGCAATATCCGCAGACATGCGCCCGCTGCGTCGTCGCGACCCGGTCGCCGACCGCGATCCCGCGGACCTCGCGCCCGACGGCCGCGATATGCCCGCTGACCTCATGTCCGAGGATCAGCGGCATCAAGACCCCCACCTTCAGCGTGCCACGGCGCACGACCACGTCGTGAAAACACACGCCGCAATGCGCGACCGCGACGACGACCTGGCCCGGACCCGCAACCGGATCGGCAACCGTCTCCATCGCCAGGATCGAGGCCGGACCCGGCTCGCGCAAGACGATAGCCCTCACAGCACCGCCACTGGCGCAATCGGGCTGCCGGTGGCGCCAACGATCGGCAACGGTGTGGCCACGAACAGGAACTCTTTGGCGCCGGCCTCGGCCAACTCGCGGAGGACGAGCCCCTCCAGCAGCGGGATGCCGTAATCGCGGATCAGGCGCTGGTGGACCGGGAACACGGTCCCCTCCGGAAACGGCAACGCTTCGATGGCAAAGTTATCGGCCCCGACGATCGCGACGCCGCTTTCCGCCAGCCACAGCCCGGCTTTTACGTCGATACCCGGTTCGCGGTTGAAATCGATCCCGGCCTTAACATTCTGACTTTCGAGCCAGCCGGTCCGGATCAACACCGCATCGCCATCGCGCAGCGTCACGCCCGCCGCCGCATCCTTGAGCAGCGACAGACCGATCGACTCAGGCGAATGCCCGCGCACTGCGACGATGTCCAGCAGCACCCCGCGCGTGACGAGCGGCGGAACCTTCTCGACGCCGCAGCGCAGCGCCTTCGTCGTGCTGCGGACCGTATTGCCGGGAAACCCGTTGAACAAATGGTCGTCGCACCATGCATGGCACAGCGCGTCGATATGGGTGCCGAGATGCAGCGGCATCAGGACGGTGTCTTCGGCGAACTGGAAGCCGCCGGGTCGCTTGGCGCCGGCCGCGTAGTCGCCGCCGTCACGGCCCATGAAATGCTGCACGCCGCCGCGATGACCCGGCACCGGCAAGCGGTCGGAGATCTTCTGCGCCAGGCTGATGACCTGCCCGGTCCGCACCAGCCCGGCGGCCAGGCGCACCTCCGCGCGGCCGATCAGGTTCGGCGCGCCGATCTCGTCCTCGGGCCCCCAGCGGTTCCAGTTCTCCTGCGCCATCTCGTTACGCCGAGACCGGAGGAAGGGGGGCCGGTAGCTGGGACGCGGCGACTTTGAGTTCCTTGCGCATCAACTTGCCGGTCACGGTCGTCGGCAATTTGTCCAGGATCTCGAACCGGTCGGGCACCTTGTAGCTCGAGGCAAGCTTGCGGCAGTGCTGCGCCAACTCGGCAGCGTTGGGTTTCGCCCCGCTACGGGGCACGATGAAGGCGACGATCGACTCGCCTTGATCGGACGGCGTGCCGACGACGCCGACCTGCGCCACGCCGGGGTGCTGCAGCAGCACGTCCTCGACTTCTGCCGGCGACACGTTGATCCCGGCGCGTTTGATCATCTCGGTCGATCGGCCGAGGAAAACGATCTCGCCCGCCTCGGTGAGTTGCCCGATATCGCCGCTCTGGAACCACCCGTCCGGCGTAAAAACGCTCACGTTGTGGACCACGCTCGAGGCCGTGTAGCCGTGCATCACATAGGGGCCGCTCACCTCGATCAGCCCGGGCTGGTTGGGGCCGACTGGCGCGCCGGTGCTTTCGTCGACGATCCGCAGCGACACGCCCGGCAGCGGCAGGCCTTGGCAGTTCGCCCGCCGCTCGAGCGGCCAATCATGGTGCGTGACGCAGCAATTGCCGCCAGTCTCGCTCGACCCATAAACGTTGCACATGCCCGCCGCCCCCAGCACCTCGGCCGCGTTAATGACGTCCTGCGGACTGCCGATCGTCATGCCGACGCGGAGGCTGCGCGTCCGCTCCGGCCGGAACTCCTTGTGACCGGTGATGGCCGAGGTCATACCCGGCAAGGTGTAGATCGAGGTGCATTGATGACGTTCGATCAGATCGAGGGCCTCGCCCGCATCGAACCGGCCCTGCAGCACGAGCGTCGCGCCATGCGTCAGCGTCGCCGGCAGCGCATTCACGCCGCCATAAGTCCAAAACAATGGTGGCGACAGCAGCACGCGGTCGGTCGGTCCGAGCCCCTGCCGCTCGCCGATATTGAAGCCGTTCTCGATGACGAGGTAATGCGCCAGAGCGATCGCCTTTGGACGGCTGGTCGAGCCGGACGTGTAGAGAATGATGGCGTCGTCACCGGCGCTCGCGCCTCCGCCCGGCGCCGGGATCGCGTGCAGCGCGGCCGAGGCGCGGGCTTGGCTCCACTGGTCGAGCGACACCACTGGCACGGTCGCGATCTCGGCAAGGATCGCCGAGTAGTCTTCTCGGCCGAACTGCGCCACCGCGACTATGATCGCCACTTCCGAATCCGGCAGCAGGAATTCTAATTCGGCCTTGGTCGACCACGTGCTGAAGGGAGTTGGAACCGCGCCGAGTAACCACGCGCCGAACGCGATCTCCAGCCACTCGGTCCGGTTGTTCACGACCATGCCAACCCGGTCGCCACGCTTGATCCCGTACGACTGCAACACGGTGGCGCCTTGGCGCGCCCGCTCGGCCAGTTCCATGTTGCTGACGGTCTCGTCGCCACAGATCACGGCCGTCCCGTGCTGGGCGGACTGCTCGTCGAGCAGCTCGAACATGGTCCGGCTGTAGGGCGCCCGCATGGTCAACGGGTCCGTAGACGCGGGGATGCGAAGTGGCGCAAGCTGGCGTAACCTCCCGGTTGCGGCGATGACGTTTAATTCGTCAGTCGCTCTTCCTACTTGCTAGTATGATCGGTTGCCTACGGATTGCAAGTCGGTTCGGCACAGCCTACGAGTCCTTACCAAAAGCGGGAGGATGGCAAGCATGTCGCTCAACGGAAAGGGCGCGATCACCGGTATCGGAGAGACCGCCTATATGCGGGCGTCGCCGAAAACCGCGTTCGCCCTGCAGATCGAGGCCTCGCTGGCCGCCATCGCCGACGCCGGGCTCGACCCGAAAGACATCGACGGCATCATCCCGATCGGCATTACCGGAGCGCCTGCCGAGGCGTTCGTGACCAATTTCGGCATCCCCGATTTGCGCTTCTCGGCGCTGACGCCGATGGGCGGCGCGAGCGGGATCGCGGCGGTGCAATGCGCGATCGCGGCGATATCGGCCGGGCTGTGCAAGCATGTGCTGATCCCGGCTGGGCGGAACGTTTCGTCCGGTGCGCGGGCCGGTGTGCGCATCCATCAAATGCCGCAATTCCATCTGGTGACCGAGTTCGAATTGCCGCAGGGCGCCATCGCGCCCGCCCAGCTCTACGCTCCGATGGCGCGGCGGCACATAGAGCTGTACGGCACGACCAGCCGGCAGTTCGGCGAGGTCGCGGTGTCGACCCGGGCCCATGCGCTGCTAAACGGCAATGCGGTGATGACCAAGCCGATCACCATCGAGGATCACCAGAACTCCCGCATGATCTCCGACCCGTTTCGCCTGCTCGATTGCAGCCTCGAGAGCGACGGCGGCGCCGCCTTCGTGGTCAGCGCGACCGAGCGGGCGCGCGACATGCGCCAGCCGGTGGTCGAGGTGCTCGGCATCGCCGAGGGGCACCCGGACCAGCCGAGCTCGATCACCCAGCGCGGCGACTTGACCCGGCTCGGCATGGCCAAGGCGGCGCCGTTCGCGTTCGAAATGGCCGGCGTCACGCACGCCGACATCGACGTGGCCGAGATCTATGACTGCTTCACCTACATCGTGCTGTGCCAGCTCGAGGACATGGGCTTCTGCAAGAAGGGCGAGGCCGGCCCGTTCGTCGAGGACGGCAAGCTGCGGCTCGGCGGCGCGCTGCCGACCAACACCCATGGCGGGCTGCTATCGCAGGCGCACATGCTGGGGATGAACCACGTGGTCGAGTTGGTGCGGCAACTGCGCGGCCAGGGAGGCCGGGCCCAAGTGCAGGACGCCGAGATCGGCCTGTGTACCGGCTACGGCGACCTCGGCGACGGCGCGATTGCCATCATGCGGCGGAATTGATCATGAGCGACACCAAGCCCCAGCCGCATCCCACCGAGATCACCCAGCCCTATTGGGATGGCGCCGCCGTCGGCAAGCTGATGCTGCAGCGCTGCACGCAGTGCGGCACCGTCCGGCACTACCCGCAATTGCTGTGCACGAACTGCTATTCCGACGACGTCGAGTGGGTCGAGGCCAGCGGGCGCGGCACCGTGCACAGCTGGACCATCGCGCACCACGCGTTCCATCCCGCCTTCAAGGGTGATCTTCCCTATACGCTTCTGACCATCGATCTCGAGGAAGGGCCGCGGGCGATGGGCCGCTTGGACGGCGATCCGGCCGGGCTCCACCTTGGCCTGCCGGTCCGCATCCGCTTCGGCGCGGACTCGCTGCCGCTGTTCACGCTCGCGGAGTAGTCCGATGGAACCGGAGGTCCTGGTCGAGCACGAGGATAGCATCGCCATCATCACGATCAACCGGCCGCAGCAGCGCAACGCGGTCAACCGAGCTGTATCGTTCGGCGTGTGCGCGGCGGTCGACGAGATGGACGCGCGGGACGATTTGCGGATCGGCATCCTCACCGGCGCTGGCGGGAATTTCTGCTCCGGCATGGACCTCAAGGCGTTCCTGCGCGGCGAAGTGACGCGCGTCGAAGGGCGCGGAATCCTCGGCATCGCCCGGACGCCGCCGCAGAAGCCGTTGATCGCCGCCGTGGAGGGCTACGCGCTCGCCGGCGGCTTCGAGTCGGTGCTGGCCTGCGACTTGGTCGTGGCGTCGCGCGACGCCAAGTTTGGTCTCCCCGAGGTCAAGCGTGGGCTGGCGGCGGCAGCGGGCGGTCTGTTGCGGCTGCCTCGTTTAATACCGAAGCGGATCGCCATGGAGATCGTGCTGACGGGCGATTTCGTCAGTGCCGAGCGGCTGGCCCAGTTCGGCATGATCAACGTCCTGACCGAACCCGGCGGCGCGCTCGAGGCCGCCAAGGCGCTGGCGCGGCGCATCATCGTCAACGCGCCGATGTCGGTGGCCGCCAGCAAGCGCGTGATGACCGAGCAGCAGGATTGGTCGTTGGCGGAGATGTGGGACCGGCAGGAAGTGATCACCGGCCCCGTGCTCACCTCGAACGATGCGCGCGAGGGCGCGGCCGCCTTTGCCGAACGGCGCGCGGCCAAGTGGACCGCGACGTGAGCGCCTACAATGTCGGCGACCTCGTCGCCGAGTTCCTGGCCGCCGCGGGGGTGACGACGGCGTTCGGCATCGTGTCGGTGCACAACATCCCCATGCTCGACGGGATCGGGCGGCGCAACGCAATCCGCTTTGTGCCGGCGCGCGGCGAGATGGGCGGCGCACACATGGCCGATGGCTATGCTCGGGCCAGCGGCAATCTCGGCGTGATGTTCAGCAGCACCGGTCCCGGAGCCGCGAACACGGTGCCGGGCTTGGTCGAGGCCGGGTTCGCCGGCAGCCCGGTGCTGCACATCACCGGCCAGACCGCCACGCGCTTCCTCGGGGGCGATACCGGCGCGGTGCACGACCTGCCAGGCCAGGGCGCGATGCTGGCGGCAGTGTGCAAATCGGTGCACCGGCCGCTGACGGCAGGGGAGGTATTCGGCTGTCTGGTCGAGGCCGCGACCAATGCGCTCTCGCCGCCGCGTGGACCCGTCTCGATCGAGATTCCGTCCGACCTGCAGATGCAAACGGTCGCCCGTCCGGCGGAGCTAGATCACCTCGTACTGCAGCCGCTGAAGCCTCACACCGATGACGCGGCGCTCGACGTGGCGGCCGAGTTGCTGGCGAGTGCCAAGCGGCCGATGCTTTGGCTCGGGAACGGCGCACGCGACGCGGGACCGCAGGCGCTCGCGCTGCTGGCGTTGGGCTTTGGCGCCGTTAGTTCGTGGAACGGGCGCGGCATCGTGCCGGAGGATCATCCGCGCACGTTCGGCGCCATGCACGGCAACGGCGCCTCGGAGATCGAGGCGTTCTATGCGGACGTCGATGCGATGGTGGTGGTCGGTTCGCGGCTGCGCGGCCACGAAACGCTCGACGGTACGCTGCGCCTGCCGACCCGACTGCTGCAGATCGACCTCGACCCGAACGCGAACGGACGGACCTACAAGTCCCAGGCGTTCGTCCAGGGCGATGCGGCTACCGTGTTGGCCGGGTTGGCGGAGCGGCTCGCCGGGCGGATGTCGATCGACCCGGCTTTTGGCGCCGACCTCGCCGACGCCCGTTCCCGGGCAGCTTCGGCCTACCGCGAGACGCTGGGCCCCTACGCCGATTTTCCGGCGCAACTCCGCGCGGCGATGCCGCGAGACGCGCTGTTCGTGCGCGATGCGACTGTGGCGGGAGCCACATGGGCGCACCGGCTGGTGCCGATCTTCGGCCACCGCGATTCGATCCATCCGGTCGGCGCGGGCATTGGCCCTGGCCTACCGCTTGGGATCGGGGCGGCGCTCGCGGTGCCGGGTCGCAAGACGGTGATGCTGGCGGGCGATGGCGGTTTCGCGATGAACATGACCGAGTTGTGGACCGCCGCCCAAGAAGGCGTCGACCTCTGCATCATCGTCATGAACGACGGCATCTACGCCGCGATCGGCCACATCCAGGACACGTTCCAAGATGGCCGCCGCTTCTTCGGCGAACTGCGCGGCCCGGATTTGGAGGGGCTGGCACACTTGGCAAGGATGCAGTTCTGGAGAGTCGACCGTACCGACGACTTCGGACGGTGCGTCGCAGCCGCCATCGCGGTTCCGGGACCCGCGATGGTGGAAGTGGATATGCACGCCATCGGCCCGGCCCCAGCCTACGGCGCGTACCGCCGGAAGTAATCTGAGACAGCGTTTCACGTTCTGACTGGTTCCAGTCAGAACGATCGCGGTCTAGCGTATCAGCGACCTGACCCAGTCCTCGCCGAGACCGACGGTCTTGCAGTAGGCGGCGTAGCGGTCGATGCGAACGAACACGTCCTCGTAGTCCTGGGCGTTGCCGTCGGCATCGACATAGATCAGCGGGCCGAAGATGTGGAACACGGCGGTCATGTGCCCCTCGTCGGGGTGAATGAACAGCGTGTGGATATGGCCCGCTGGCTCGTAGACGAAGCTGCCGGCGCGGGCGACCCAATCGTGTTCGCGGTAGCCCCAGCTGCCGTCGAGGGTCCAAGCGGTGACCGGGCTCGCATGGCGGTGGCGTTGGATCGTGCCGGCGCCGCGGGCGCGCAGCACGCTGATCCAGCCGCCCGCGTTGGTGTCGTACATCAGGGGCCGGCTATGACCGATATTACCGACCGGCATCCACTTTTCGTCATGGTCGAGCACATCGCCCTGGAACATTTCCGGAGTAGTGTACGGAGAGGGTGCGATCTGGATCATGGAATTCCCTGCTGGCCTTTTTTCTTACTGATCAGTATCGTCTGGCTGCGAACCGCAAGCAATAATAAAACCGGAGCAACCGCCCATGACCGTTTCGCGCCGCCTCGTGCTATCCGGAGCGGTCGCCATGCCGTTCATCCATCGCGCGCGCGCCGCGACGGGCTTGAAGCTTGGGTGTCTCACCGACCTCAACGGCCCGTATGCCGACCTGACCGGCAAAGGCAGTATCGGCGCGATCCGCCTGGCGATCGAGGATTTCGGCAAGCTGCACCCGGATATCCCGGTCGAGTTGCTGAGCGCGGATTTCAGCCTCAAGCCCGATACCGGGTTGAGCATCCTGCGTAGCTGGTTCGATGTGGACGGGGTTGATGCCGCGCTGGACTTCCCGATGTCGGCGCTGGCGTTGGCGGCAACGCGGGTGCTCGAGGAGAAGAACAAGGTCGGGCTGATCACGTCCGCCGCCACATCGGAATTGATCCGTGGCAGTTGCGGGCCGAACCACGTCCAGTTCTCGTCCGACACCTATTGCTTGGCGGCCTCGCTCGTGAAGTCGTTGGTCCAGCAGGGCGGCGACACCTGGTATTTCGTCATGCCAAACTACGAACTCGGCAAATCCATGGTCGCCGACGCCAGCCGTGCCGTGACGGATAGCGGCGCGAAGATCCTTGGCACCGCGACCTATGCCTTCCCCGGCACGAGCGATTTTTCGAGCGTGCTGCTGCAGGCGCAGAGCAGCGGCGCCAAGGTGATCTGCATGGCCAATGCCGGCGAGGACCTGACCAACTCGCTCAAGCAGGCGCACGAGTTCGGCGTGGCGGAGGGGCGGATCATGGCGGTGCCGTTCATGGGCGAGCCGACCATTCTGTCGCTCGGCCTGGGCACCGCTGGCGGCGCCTACTTCCCGGCGCCGTTCTACTGGGATCGCGATGCCGGCAGCCAAGTCTTCACGACCCGGCTGGCCGCCTTCGTCCCGGCGGGCCAACGGCCCAACAAGAACTGGGCGAACGCCTATGCGGGCGCGCTCCACTATCTCAAAACGGCCGCCACATGGGCGTCGCACGCGCCAAAGCGGACGGACGCGCGGCGGTCGAGGCCATGAAGGCGCTGCCGCTCGAGGACAGCCTGTTCGGCAAGGGGTATATTAGGCGCGACGGCCAGGCGATGCACGACATGCTGCTGCTCCGCATCAAGACGCCGGAACAGTCGCATGGGCCGGGGGATTACTGCGATATCGTGCAAGTGCTGCCGGCCGAGCAGGCTGTCCGCCCGATCGGTCAAGGCGGCTGCAAGCTCGTTTAGCCGACGTTGTGCCAGGCGCCGTCACTCCGCCTCGGCAATCCCCATCATCCGCTCAGTCGACGTCAGATACTCGTTCTGCAGCCGTAGCATCTCGTCGCGAACGGAGGTCTCCTCCGTCATGGTGCCGACGGCTTGGCCGGCGGGGAACGAGTAGAGGTCTCGCCGCTGGGCCCGCACGACGCGGGCGTGCGCCTCGTTGAAGAGCACGCCCTGGAGCGGGGTCGGCAAATAGGCGGGGGCGCCGGGCTGCTCCCAGGCTTCGGACATCGTGCTCTTCAGCATGCGCACCGTTTTGCCGGTGCGCGCCTTGCGGCGGACCGCGTCCTCAGCGCGGGCGGCGAACATCGCCTCCTTCTCGAATGGCGTCAGCTCGCTCTCGCGCGTGCCGAGCCATAACGTTCCGATCCAGACCCCTTCGGCGCCCATCGCCAGCGCCGCCGCGATCTGGCTGCCGCGGGTGATGCCGCCGGCCGCCAGAACCGGCAGCCCGGTGCAGACCTCGACCACTTCTGGGACCAGCACCATCGTCGCGATGTCGCCGGTGTGGCCGCCCGCCTCGGTGCCCTGGGCGATGAACAGCTCGACCCCGGCGTCGCGTTGGCGCTTGGCGTGCGCCGCCTTGCCGCAGAGCGCGCCGATCATGATGCCGCGCGATTTCAGATTGGCGACGACGTCGGCCGGCGGTGCGCCGAGCGCGGAGACGACGAGGCGGACGCCTTTGTGGGCCAGCGCGACCGTGAGCAGGCGCCGGGCTCCCTCGGGGGTCATGTTGCCGCGGCCTTCGGCGATCTCGCGCTTGACGCGTAGCCGCTCGTCCTCCGGCAGCGGCGGCACGCCGGCGTCGTCGAGCAGCTTGTCGACGAATTGGCGATGCTCGGCGGGGATCAGGCGGTCGAGGTCGTTCGGCGCCACCTCGGCTGCACGGTCGTAGTTCGACGGGATCAACACGTCGACGCCATAGGGACGACCGCCGACATGGTCGTCGATCCAGCGCAGTTCCTGCTCGAGCATCTCCGGCGGGAAGGTCGATGCGCCCAGCACGCCGAAGCCGCCGGCCTTCGTCACTTCGACCACCACGTCGCGGCAGTGCGAGAAGGCGAAGATCGGGACCTCGCAGCCGAGAGTCCGCGCTAGATCGGTGCGCATGATAGTGCTTCCTCGTTCCAGATGAAGAGCGCGTCGAGCGCTTCGACGTGGGAGCCGTCGACCCAGAGCGGGTTGACGTCCAGGGCCGCGAGCGCCGGGCCGCAGGCCAGGGCCGCATCGCCGATGGCGGCGACGGCGCGCGCGATGGCGTCGAGATCGGCCGCTTTCTTGCCGCGGCTTCCCGCCAGCAACGCAGCGCCGCGCAGCCCGGCCAGCATGAGCCGCACCTCGTCCCCGCCGACCGGCAGCAGCCGGAGCGACACGTCCTGCAGCACCTCGACGAAGATGCCGCCCAGACCGACCGCTAGCACCGCGCCCCATTGCGGATCCTGCGACACGCCGACGAACAGCTCGAGGCCCGGTGGCCGCATCGGCGCCACCAACACGCCCTCGATCGATGCGCCCGAAACCGAAAGCCCGGCTGCGCGGACGCGCTCGAACGCCTCGCGGACCGCGGTGTCGCCACTCACCCGCAGCGCGACGCCGCCGATATCGCTTTTGTGGCCGATATCGGGCGAGGCGATCTTCAGCACCACCGGACCATCTATCGAACCGGCGGCCGCGATGGCTGCCTCGGCGGTGGTGACCAGCACCGAGGGTACGGTCGGGACGCCGTGGCGCGCGAGCAGTGCCAGCGCGTCGTGCTCGGATCGTGGGCGCGCCAGCTCTGGGGCATGGGATTTGTGCAATGGAGGCACCAGCCGATCCAGCGCGGCTGACCAGGCGGCGACGTGGCCGAGCGCGGTGATCGCGCGGTCCAGGCCGCAGGCGAGATAGGGCATCGCGTTCTCCGCCACGAGGCGGCGGGAGAGCGCGGACAAATGCGTCGCCGTATAGCTTACGACGAAGCCCGGGATGTCAGCCGAGCGCAGACCGCGCGCGAGGGCGTCGTGCAGCGCGGTCAGCCGCTCGCTCTGGTCGGCCTCCCGCGTCGGGACTTCGTAATAGGGGCAGAGCAGCGCTGCGAAGCTGGGCTGTGCGGCCATGATGTCGACTACGGCGCCGCATTGCTCGGGCGTGATCCCGCCGGTGAGGTCGAGCGGGTTATGGGCCGTGGCGAAGCCCGGGATGGTCTGTTGCACGGCTTGGGCGGCGGCGTCGGATAGCGGCGGGAGGGCGATGCCGCAGGCTTCGGCGCTGTCGGCGGCGATCTCGCAGATGCCGCCCGAATTGGAGATGACGGCGAGGCCGCCGGGTCGCAGGCGGCCGGTGCGGGCGGCGATGTCGGCTGTGGCGAGCAGTTCCTCGATGGAGCGGGTGCGGATGATTCCGTATTGCCGGCAGACCGCGTCGAATACGCGGTCGTCGCCGACCAGCGCGCCGGTATGGGCGAGCGCGGCCTTGGCGCTGACCTCGCTCTTGCCGGTTTTGAGGACGATGACGGGCTTGCCGGCCGCGCGCGCGGCGGTGGCAACGGCGAGGAAGCCGGCCGGGTCGCGGACGGTCTCGATGAACAGGGCGATGGCCCGGGTGGCCGGGTCGTCGACGAGGGCGCGGGCGAAATCGGTGCTGCCGAGATCGGCTTCGTTGCCGGTGGCGACGACATAGCTGAGGCCGACATCCCACTGGGCCGCCAGGTTGGTGAGGAAGAACGCGGTGGCGCCGCTCTGCGAGATGATCGCCACACCGTCGAGCCGGCTTGGCCGCTGGATCGGGGTCGTCCACACCAGAGCGGGCGCCACAAAGTTGAGGAAGCCGAGGCTGTTCGGCCCGAGCAGGCGGATGCCGTGGGCACGGGCGGCGGTGCTCACGGCATCCTGTGCCGCCTTGCCGTCTGCACCGAGCTCGGCGAAGCCCGACGTGAGGATCACCGCCGAGCGCGCGCCACAGGCGGCGAGGTCCTCGATGGCGGACACAGTGGCGTGCCCCGGCACCAGAATGATGCCGAGATCGGCCGTGTCGCTCAACCCCGCGCAGCTGGTGGCCGCCGCCCGACCATGCACGATGCCGCCGCGCGGGTTGACCAGATGGACGGGCCCGGCGAACCCGCCGCCGCGCAGATTGTCGACCGCGCCCTGCGACCAGCGCGAGCGGTCCGACGCGCCGACCACCACAATCGAGCGCGGCGCGAGCAGCCGCGCCGCCGGCGACGTCACGTCGCGCCGGGGAGCTTGCAGCCGCCTTCGGCCATCGGACGCCAGGCGCGATCCGGCCCGAGCGTCGCTCGCCAGTTGTAGACGTCCCACGGGTTTTTGCTCTCGGCGGGGGTCTTCACCTCGAATATATAGACGTCGCTGACCACCCGCCCGTCCGCCCGGATGGAGGCGTTGACGAGCACGTCGTCGTCGATCGGAACCTGCTTCATCTTGGCCACTGCGGCCGCGCCCGAGCGCTTGGCGTCTGCGACGCCCAGGGCGGCCACGGCCTTCAGGTAGTGGCGCAGTGACGAGTAGGCCCCCGCTGCCCCCATATGCGGCGGCATCCCACCGGTCCGCGACGTGACCCGGTTGGAGAAGGCGCGCGCGCGTTCGTTCAGGTCCCAGTAGAACGATTCCGTGCAGTAGGTGTGCTGCACCGCCTCGAGCCCGATGGACTTGACGTATTGCGGATACATCACGAGCGCGGCAACCTTTTGCGGGCCCATCATCAGCCCGAATTCGGCAGCCTGCTTGAGGCAGTTGAACAGGTCGGTTCCAGCCAATGCGAGAGCGACGACCTTGGCACCAGAGGACTGCGCGGCTAGCAGGGCAGCGGCGTAATCGGTCGAGCCGAGCGGAACCGCCACTTCGCCGAGCACCTTGCCGCCTCGCGCGGCGACGACCCGGGCCGTATCGTCGCGCAACTCGCGTCCGAACACATAATCCGCGCGGATGAAGAACCAGGTGTCCGCCCCCTGATCGCACAACGCGTTGCCGACCACGCGCGCGAGCATTGCAGTGTCGAAGGTCCAATGCGTCTCGTTCGCCGTGCACTGCGCCCCGCTCAGCACCGCCGCGCCGACGTTGTTCGCGAGCATCACCTTGTCCTTGTCGCGGACCAGGCTGTTGACCCCGAGTGCCACGGCGGAGTTGTTGAACTCCATGATGGCGTCGAAGCCCTCGTCGATCCATTGCCGCGCAAGCGAGAGGCCTTGATCGGGGCTGTTGTGATGATCGGCGATGACCAGGTCCACCTTGACCGCGTCCTGGTCCATGACGGCCTGACGCGCGCATTCGAAAGAGAGCTTGCCGCCTAGGATGCTGTTAGCGCCCGATTGATCCGCCAGCATGCCGACCTTGATCGTCGGTGTTTGAGCAAAGGCGGGCCGGGTCATAAGTGCCGCGCTGCCGGCCAGAAGCGTCCGTCGTGTCACGTGCATCATGCCGCGTCCTTCCCGGTGTTCGTGTCGCCGTTCAGCCCCCATTCGCGCAGCACCTCGTCGGTGTGCTCGCCGAGGCGGGGCGGTAGGCGGCGGATGCTCGGCGGGCAGCCCGGCAGCACGAGCGGATTGATCGGGAGCCGCAGCGATCCTTCGGTTGGATGCTCGAACGACTGCCAGAACCCGGACGCGACCAGATGCGGGTCGTCGAGCAGGTCCTCCAAATCGTTCAGCACTGCGTTCGGAATGTCGCTGCCATCGAGGATGGCTGCCCATTCGGCGTTGGTGCGGGTGGCGATTTCGGTGGCCATCTCGGCCCAGACTGCTGCCATATCGGCCTGCCGGCCGCGTTGCGTAGCGAAACGGGGATCGGCGGCAAGGTCGGGCCGGCCGATCCGCTCCAGCAACGTCGCCCAATTCGCGTCCGTGTACGGCAGGAAGCAGAGATAGCCGTCCTTGGTGGGGTATGGGCGTCGCAGCGCTTTGCGGATGGAGGTGTAGCCGAACTCGCCGACGATCGGGTCGAACACGGCGCCGCCGAGATGCTCCTGCAGGTTGAAGGCGACCATCGTCTCCAGCATCGGCACGACGACTTCCTGGCCGAGGCCGGTCCGCTCGCGATGGTAGAGCGCCAGCATGATGGCGTAGGCGGCATGGACCGCGGTGATCTTGTCGCAGATGATCGAGGGCACGTAGCGCGGCTCGCCGGCCGCGACCTTCTGCAGCATCGCCAGCCCTGACAGCGCCTGGATGATGTCGTCATAGGCCGGCCGGTCGCCGTAGGGGCCCGCGCTGCCAAAACCGCGCACGTGGCAATAGACCAGGCGCGGATTGGCGGCGGCTAGCCCAGCGTAGCCGAGCCCGATCCGCTGCGCTGCCTGCGCCCGCGTCGAGTGCAGCAGCACGTCCGCCTTTGCGGCCATCTGCTTCAGCGTGGCCCGGCCGCTCGCCGTCTTAAGATCGAGCACGACCGAGCGCTTGTTGCGGTTGTTGGCGAGGAAGAGCGCGCCCATGCCCTCGTTGCGCCGCGGCCCGATTGCCCGGGTCACGTCGCCCTCGGGTGTCTCGATCTTGATCACGTCGGCGCCCATGTCGCCGAGATACTGGGCCGCCATCGGGCCCAGGATCACCGCCGAGAGGTCCAGCACGGTGAGCCCGTGCAGCGGGCCCTCAGCTGGCACGGCGCTTCTCTCTGTTATTGGGAAGCATCGATCGGGCGATGATCTGCTTCATCGTTTCTACGCTGCCGCCGCCGATGCGCCCGAGCCGCGCATCCACGAACGCGCGCGCGATCGGGTATTCGGTCATGTAGCCCCAGCCGCCGAACAATTGAAGGCACTGGTCCATGACCCGGCCCTGCATCTCGGTGCTGACCAGCTTGCACATCGCGGCATCCACCGGGTCGAGCTTGTGTTCAAGGTGCAGCTCGATGCAGCGGTCGACGAACACGCGTTGCATCGTCAACTCTGCCTTCATCTCGGCCAGTTTGAACTGGGTATTCTGGAAGTCGGCCAAGGTCTGGCCGAACATCTCGCGCGATTGCGCGTAGTCGACCGTCCACTGCAGCGCCGCCTCGCTCGAGGCGACCGCGCGGATGGCCTGAACCAGTCGCTCTTGCGGCAGCTCGGTCATCAGTTGCGGGAAGCCGCGGCCTTCCTCGCCCAGCAGATTGGTAACCGGCACCCGGCAATCGGCGAAGAACAGCTCCGCCGTGTCCTGCGCCTTGCAGCCGATCTTCTCGAGCTTGCGGCCGCGCTGGAACCCCGGCCGGTCCGTCTCGACCAGGATCAGGCTCACGCCCTTGGCGCCGGCCTTCGCATCCGTCTTGCACGCCAGCACGATCAGGTCGGCGTTGAAGCCGGCGGTGATGAACACTTTCTGGCCGTTGATGACGTAGTCGTCGCCATCGCGTCTTGCCGTGGTGCGCATGCCGGCGACGTCGCTGCCGCCGGAGGGCTCGCTCATGCCGAGCGCGACGATCACCTCGCCGCGCGACATCGGCGGCAGCCAGCGCTGCTTCTGTTCGTCGGTGCCGTAATGGGCGAGATAGGGTGCGACGATGTCGGAATGGAGGTAGAAGGTCGGCCCGGTCGCCCCGGCCCGCGCCATCTCCTCGATCATCACGGCACCGAACAGGAAATCACCGCCGCCTCCGCCGTATTCATCCGATATCTCGGTGCACAGTAACCCGGCGGCCCCAGCCTTCAGCCACAGGTCGCGCGGCACGATGCCGTCGCGTTCCCAATCGGCGTGATGCGGCGTGATCTCCGTCTCGATGAAACGGCGTACCTGGTCGCGGAACAGCTCGTGTTCCGGCTCGAAGAGTGTGCGCGGGATCATGACGTCCAGAGCCCCCCGGTCACGTTGATGGCCTGGCCGGTCATGTAGCTCGACTGGTCCGAGGCGAGGAACGCCACCACCTTGGCGATCTCGTCCGGCAGGCCCGGCCGCCGCATCGGCACCGTCTGGGAGCGTGCATGCACGTCCGGCCGCCCTTGCGCCTTCGCCTCGGCTTCCGCCACGTCGCGCATCCCGGTCTCGACGATGATGCCGGGGCACACCGCGTTCACCCGCACGCCCTGTTCGGCAACTTCCTCGGCCAGGCTCTGCGTCAGCCCGATCACGCCGAACTTGCTCGCGCTGTACGCGGCGTGGTTGCGCAGCCCTTTTTTGCCGGCGTAGGACGCCATGTTGACGATCGTGCCCCGCTTTGCCGCCAGCATCGCCGGCAGCACCGCCTGGCAGCCGTAGAACACGCCGTCGAGGTTGACGCCTATCGTGTCGTGCCAGATCGAATCCGTCAGCTCGCGGAACGGCGCCGTGCGTAGGATGCCGGCATTGTTGACCAGGATCGACGCCGCGCCGAGCGCGTCGGTCAGCTCCGCGAAGCCTCGCTCGACATCCTCACGCCGCGCCACGCTGCCACTGGCCACCGCCGCTTGCCCGCCGGCGTCGCGCACCAGCTTGGCCGTCTCTTCCGCGCCCGCGGTGTCGATGTCGAACAGCCCCACATGGCTGCCACCATGCGCGAGCCGTAGGGCTACCGCCCGGCCGATCCCATTCCCGGCCCCGGTGACGATCGCCACCTGTCCGCTAAACTCCATCTCAAGCCACCTTGCTGTTCTTGTAGTCGCGCGCCAGCAGGCGGCGATAACGGTGTGGATCCAGTTCGAGCCCGTAGCGCGGGCTGTCCGGGAACTGCTTTGCCGACCACTCGTGGTCCGCCTGGATCGCCTTCTGCATGCCGGCTGCGTCGGGCAGCTTGACCCGGCCGGTGGCGATCGCGGCCACGTATTCCGACTGGTCGTCCATCATGCGGATGTTGCTGCCACCGCTGACGTCGAACAGGCCGACGAAGAACAGGCCGGGGATCGTCGGTTGGGCGACGCGGTTGTAGAGGACTGGTCTGGTCCCGGCGAGCGGGACGGAGGCCGGGTCGAGATAGGGCAAGGTGGTCACGTAACCGGTTGCGGCGATGATGGCGTGGAAGGTGTCCGTGGTGCCGTCGACAAAGGTGACGTCGCGGCCGGCGATCGACTTGATGCCGGGTCGGACCGTGATGCGGCGCCACGCGATGTGCGAGATCAGCGTCGGATGGCTGATCGGGTGCGTCCGCGTGTTCGGCGTGCGGAAGCCCCATTGCTCCATCCGGCCCTGGAATATCCGCGTCAGCAGCGCCCGCGTCTTGATCCTGATCGCCCATGGCACCCAGGGCTTCTCGATCCTACCCAGCGTCCGCGAGTTCGGCACGCCGAACATCATCCGCGGCATGATCAACACCGGCGATCGCGCGCACAGAACGGTATGCTCCGTCACCGTGCACAGGTCGGCAGCGATATCGACGCCGCTATTGCCGGGTCCAATGACCAAGACGCGCTGCCCTGTGAATGGCTCCGGCACGCGGTAGGCATGGGCGTGCAGGTAGTTGCCTGTGTAGTCCTCGAGCTCCGGCGGATCGCGCGGATCGCTCTGATGGCCGCTGGCCGCGACCACGCCGTCGAATCTCTCCTCGGTGCCGTCCTCGAGACGCACGGTGAGGTCCGGCGAAACCGAGACGACCCGGCTGTTGAAGCGGATCCGCCGCACGAGATCGAACCGTTCGGCGTAACTGCGGAAATACTGCTTCATCTCCGCGTGATCGGGATAGAGCGGCGCATCCGGCGGGAACGGGAAATCGCGGAAGGTGCTGACCTGTGCTTCGGAGTTGATGTGCAACGAGCGGTAGGCTGAGCTGCGGCCGTTATCGTTCTCGTAGACCCACAAGCCGCCGATCTGCGTGCCGATCTCATAGATCACCGCCTCGATCCCGCTCTCGACGAGGTGCTTGGCGGCACATAGCCCGGCGGCTCCGGCACCGATCACCGCAAAACGTTTGGTCGGCACCGATTCACCCCCTAGCCGCGCTTCTCCGAGCGGACTTACTAGTCAGTATGTTTTCAGTCCGATGTAAGGTCAAGCGGAAAGCGTCACCCACGGGCTTGACCCGTGCGTCCACCGTGCCGCAAGCGCGGCGCTCGATGTTCCGGGTCCCCGGGTCAAGCCCGGGGAAGACGGGTTAGTTGCTCAACCCTGCTTCGGCCAGATCGGCTGCGCGAAGGCCGCTTCCGGCGGATAGACCGTCATGGGAATCCCGTTTTGCCACTGCACGATCACCAGCGGCGCACCCACTCGGCGGCCGGCATCGTCGAACTTGATATGCCCACCCGGAAACGTCTTGGCGGCGGGCCCGGTCGTCAGGTCCATCGTGTGCAGCGCCTCGCGGACCTTGCGACGGTCCGCCGACCCGGCCTGTTCGATCGCTTCCTTCAACAGCCACATATGACCATAGTTGGAGATACTGTCCTGCGTGATCCAGGACTCGCCGGTCTTGGCCTTGAACCGCGTCGTCAGGTCCTCGTTGTCCTTGGCGCCCCAGTTGGCGATGATGAACATCGTTCCATCCATGATCTCCTTGCCCGCCAGCTTCAGCAGGTCCGGCGAGCCAATCGGCGCGCCGTTGGAGATGACCGGCAGCCGCTTCGCGCCCAGCCCGACTTCGGACAGCTTTTCCATGATCAGCTTGATGTCCGGAGTCGCCGTCGGCAAGAACAGCATCAGGTCCGGCCGGGCCGCGCGAACCTTCTGCGCGATCGGCGCGGCATCGGATAGCGGCGGGGTATAGATCTGGTCGGCCACCAACGTCAGGCCGAATTTCTCCAAATCCGGGCCGCGCATGCTCTTGGAGAAGCTCGCCGGCGACGGCGTATTGTCCATCACGATCGCCATCTTCTTGGGCGTCTGCCCGGCCGACTTGGCAACGGCGAGGATCGTCGGCATCGCCGCAGCGGCTTGCTGATCGGCGGTCGGCGAGGTCTGGAACACGAATTGGAAGCCGCGGCTGGTGAGCAGGTCCGAGTAGGCCAGCGTCAGCCAGGGCAGCTCGGCCCGCTCCGTCACTTCGGTGACCGCGAGCGTGAAGGAACTGATCTCCGAGCCGGCCCCGCCCGCCAAGTCCGGCTCCTGGGCCAGCAATCGCTGCGCCGCGGTCTTGGCGCTGCCCGGGCTATCGCCGGTGTCGGCCACGATGACGCGCATCTTGGCGCCGCCGAGCGCCTTGATGCCGCCGGCGGCATTGATGTCCTCGATCGCGAGCTCGGCCCCTTTGCGCGCGAGATCGCCGGACCGCGCCCATGCCCCGCTCAACGGCGTGATCAAGCAGACCTTGACCTCTGCCGGCTGCGCTGACGCCCCACGTGCCGCAAGTGTCGCCGCAGCGGCCGTGCCGATGAATTCCCGACGCCTCATGTTCGTTTCCTTCCCATTTACATGCCGAGATAGGCTTGGCGCACCCGATCATCGGTCGATAGTTGTTGGACCGTGCCGCTCAAGGCGACCCGGCCGGTCTCGAGCACATACCCGTAATCGCAATGCTCGATCGCTTCGGCGACGCGCTGCTCCACCAACAGGATCGTGAGCCCGTCTTCGCGATGAAGCTGTTGGATCCGCTCGAAGATCGCATCCGTCACCACCGGGGCGAGACCCATCGAGGGCTCGTCCAGCATGAGCAGCTTCGGCGACGAGGCGAGTCCGCGCCCAATGGCCAGCATCTGCTGCTGCCCGCCGGAGAGGGTGCCGGCATATTGCGCCCGGCGCTCGGCCAGGACCGGGAACAGCGCGTAGATGCGCTCCAGATTGGCGACCCAGTTCGCCCGGCCCGCCTTGGTGCTGGCGCCCATCTCGAGGTTCTCGAACACCGTCATCGCGCCGAACACTTTTCGGCCTTCCGGCACGTGCGCGATGCCAAGATGCGGGCGCTCGGCGGGCCCGAGCGCGCTGATGTCGCGCCCCTCGAACATGATCCGGCCGGCGATCGGCGTGACGATGCCCGAGATCGTCTTGAACAGCGTCGTCTTGCCGGCGCCGTTCGGCCCGACCACCGCCACGAATTGCCCGGCCTCGACGCTCAGCGACACGTCGTTCAGCGCCCGTAGGCCGCCATAAGCGGCGCTCACGCCCTCAATCCGCAGCATAGGTCGCCGCCCATTTCCGCCCGAGATACGCCTCGATCACCCTGGGATCGCGGGTGACCGTCTCGGGCTTGCCCTCGGCCAGCAACTGGCCGTGGTCGAGCACGACGAAGCGGTCCACCGTGGTCACCATGGCGCTCATCGTGTGCTCGATGATCGCGACCGTGACGCCGTCAGCCGGCAGCGCGCGGGTGAGCGCGATGATCTCGTCGGTCTCGCCGGCGCCCAAGCCGGCCAGCGGCTCGTCCATAAGAATAAGCCGCGGCTTGCCGGCCAGCGCCCGCGCCATTTCGAGCAAGCGGAGTTCCTTGTTGGTCAGGCTGCCGGCGACGCGGTTTTCCGCCGCACTCAAACCCACGCGCCCGACCGCCTCGCGCGCGCCGGCCCACGCGGCCGCCTCGCTGGCATGGGCGGCGTACGCGCCGACGACGACGTTCTCGAGCACCGACATGCGGGCAAAGGTGCGCACGACCTGGAACGTCCGCCCGATCCCGGCTGCGCAGATTCGGTTGGGCTTCAACCCGGTGATGTCGTTCCCATCGAACGTGACGCTGCCGGCGCTGGGCGTGACCAGGCCGTTCAGCAGGTTGAACAACGTCGTCTTGCCGGCGCCGTTGGGCCCGATGATGCCGAGGATCTCGCCGCGGCGCACGTCGAACGTGACGGCCTGCACGGCCTTGAGGCCGCCATACGTCTTGCTGATCCCTTGTACTTGCAGGAGCGGCTTCGCGGTCGGATCAGGTGCCGGCCGAACCACTGGCAAGGCAACGACGGACGATGCCGCCGGCACCGGCGCAGGCGCCGGAGCCCGGCGGCGGCTCAGCACGTCGCGCAGCCGCCAGTAGATGCCCTCCGGCGCCAGCAGCACTATCAAAATGATCGCCGCGCCATAGACCATGCCCTGCACGCCCGGCACGAGGTCGCCGAGCTCGGCATGCAACGCTTCACTGAGCGGCACCAGGACGGCCGCGCCGATGACCGGCCCCCACAGGATGCCGGCGCCGCCGAACAGCGGCAGGATCATCGCCTGCGCCGACACGACCAAGCCGAACACGCTCTGCGGCGTGACCACCAGCAGGATCACCGCGTAGAGCCCGCCGGCGCCGGCGGCCAGCGCCCCGCTCACCACGATGGCGAGCAGCTTCCAGCGTTGCGTGTCCACGCCGGCGGCCTCGGCGGCCAACTCGTTCTGCTTGATCGCCAGCAGCGACATGCCGAACCGCGATCGCTCGATCGCCAGCGAGATCACCAGCGCGACCGCGAGCAGCCCGAGCGCCAGCGCCAGATAGACACGCTGATCGGTGAACTGCATCGCCCAGACCGGGTTGATCCGGTCGAGCGGCAGCGTCACTTCCTGAAAGCCCAGCCAGTCGAACACGTAGACGAGCGCCAGCGGGTAGGCGAGCATTGCCAGCGCGAAATAGCTCCCGCGCAGCCTGAAGGTGGGATAGCCGATCGCGGCGCCGGTGATCCCGCCCAACACGATCGCGATCGGCAGGCCGATCCAGGGCGTGAGGCCGAAATGGACGAGCAGCAGCGTGACGCTATAGGCGCCAATGCCGAAGAAGGCTGCATGCCCGAACGAGATCAGCCCGCTATAGCCGCTGAAGATATTCCACGAGATGCCGAACGTCGCCCAGATCGGCACCAGCGTCAGCAGGAGACGGTAGTAGCTGTTTTGCACCACGAAGCCGAGCGCAAGCCAGCCGAGCACCAATGCGGCGATGATCAGCAGCGACCTGGCGGGTGAGGCTCGCATCTCAGGCGCGCTCCACGTTGCGCCCGAATAATCCCTGCGGCCGTACGAGTAAGATGAACACGAATACCACGAAGATGGCGGCGTTCTGCAGTTGCAGCGGCAGCACGACGGTCGAGAGCTGCTGCACCAGGCCGATCACCAGCCCGCCCCAGAACGCGCCGACGATGCTGCCCATGCCGCCCAGCACGACGCCGGCATACATGACGATGATGAACTCGACGCCGACGAAAGGCTGCGCGGGATAGTAGATGACGATCAGCCCCCCTGCGACGCCGGCGATGGCCGTTCCCAGGGCGAATGCGATGTGGTGCGCCCGGGTCACGTCGATGCCCATGTAGAGCGCCGCTTCCGGGTTGATCGCGGCCGCCCGCAGCGATTTGCCGAGCCGCGTGTAGCGCACGAAGCAGAACACGCCGAACGTGATCGCGGCTGCTAGGGCAGCATCGATCGTGCGCGCCTGGTTGAGGAACACGGCGCTGAAATCGTCGTAGCCGAGCGGGATCTCCCACGCCGACGAGGACAGTGGCGTCGGGGCCGAGACCGGCGCCGAGCCCAGCAGGAACAGCGCCGCGTTCTGCAGCACCAGCGCCACGCCGAGCGTCAGGATCAGCTGGGTCTGGTGGGCATCGCCTTCGCTGTCGCCGGCGGCTTTCAGCCCGGTCGTGCGCGAGATCAGATATTTGTTGAGGCCATAGCCGAAGCAGAACAGGACCGGACCGGCGAGCAGTGCCGCGACGAAGGGAGTGCTCGCGCCGAAGATCGCCGCCGGCAGGATCGTGCCGCCGATGAAGATCGAGAGATACATGCCGATCATCATCAGGTCGCCCTGGGCGAAGTTGATGACGCGCATGATGCCGAAGATGAAAGCCAGGCCGACGCACAGAAGGCCATACATGCAGCCGATGGTAAGACCGGCCGCAAGTGTCTGTGCGAGCTGCTCTACAAGCGCGCCCACGCGTTAGCCCTGGCCCCTGTGCATGCGGAACGGTCCCTCCCGGATCGACGCAGCGGTTGACCGCTGTTCTGACTGACCAGTAGCCTTGCCTACCAGAAGGAGTCAATCATGGACTGATGGTAGCTGGACAGACACTACCTGGACAGAGGGGGGCCACTCGGGCCTACTTCATTCCCCAGCCAGGAGGCATACCGTCTTGCAATCGTCTCGCGAGGTCGCGATCGTCGGCATCGGCCAGAGCGAGTTCGGCCGGTATCTGCCGACGTCCCAGCTCGGCCTCGGCGCGAAAGCGCTGCGCTCCGCTTTGGCGGATGCCCAACTCGACCGCTCCGACATCGACGGGATCGCCCTGCACATGGGCTGGCCGCTGGGCGCCGACTACGACCGAATGGCCGAGGTCTACGGGCTGGAAGTTGACTGGGTTCACCAGTGCTGGACCCACGGACGCTTCGTCACTAGCACGCTGCAGGCAGCCGTCATGGCGATCAGCTGCGGCATGGCGGATGTCGTTGCCTGCATCACGGCGATCAGCTTCACACGCGAGCTGGGCATCCTCGGTGGCCCAGGTGATCCCGAAGGCATGCGCGAGCAGGGCGCGACCCACGGCGAGAACCCGGTCTATGGCCTGACCTCGCCCGCCGTCGGCGCTGCCTTCGCCATGCAGCGCTACATGGCCCTTTATGGCGCCACCTCCGCGCAACTCGCCGCCGTGCCGATCGCATTGCGTAAGCACGCCTTGCTGAGCCCGTTTGCGGTGATGAAGGAACCGCTCACGCTGGACGACCATCAGTCCTCCAAAATGATCGTCGACCCGCTGCACCTGTTCGATTGCAGCCTGATCACCGACGGCGCCGCCGTCGTCCTGCTGACCACTGCCGAGCGCGCGTGCGACATGCCGAACCGGCCGATCTATATCGCCGGCATGCAGGGTGTCCGGTCTGGGCGAAGCGAGTTCATCTTTGCGCCGCCCGGTCTAGGGATTAACCAGCAGCCCACGGAGCAGGTTACCCCGCGTGAGCGCGACCTGGCCGTCTATCGCCGGTCCGATATCGGACGTGAGGCGATCCAAGGTTTCTACACCTACGATGCCTTTTCGCCGCTCGTGCTATTCGCGCTTGAGCGTTTCGGCTTCTGCGGAGCCGGCGAGGCCGCCGCTTTTGTACAGGACGGCAGAATCGAGCTGGGCGGCGAACTGCCGGTCAACACCTCGGGCGGGCTGCTATCGGAGGCGCATGTCTGCGCCTGGAACTCGATCAACGAGATGGTGCGACAGCTGCGCGGGCAAGCCGGGCCGCGTCAGATCGCTGGTGCCGAGGCGCTGCAATGGGGCACGTGCTGGGGCGACTCGATCATCATGCGGAGCTAGGCATGGCCGACGAGAAGACGAAGCCGATCCCACGCAAGACGCCGGACAACCGCGTCTTTTGGGAAAGCGCGCAGCAGCATAAATTGGTGCTGCCCTACTGCGTCCCCTGCCAGCGCCCGCACTGGCCGCCCGGCCCGGTGTGTCCGTATTGCTTCGGCGAGGAATTGACGTGGAGAGAGGTGAGCGGGCGCGGGACAGTGTCGTCCTGGGTAGTGGTGCATAAGGCCTGGCTGCCGGCATTCGCGGCAGATATCCCCTACAATGCAGCCCAAGTCCTACTCGAGGAGGGTGTCTGTCTGACCGGAAACGTCGTCGACACTCCGAACGAAATGCTGCACGTCGGCATGCCCGTGCAGGTCGTGTTCGACGACGTGACGCCCGAGGCGACGCTGACACGGTTCAGGCCGAGGTGACCCGGCCTACTGCCCGGTCAGCCAGGTGACGTAGAACGTAATGGTGGAACCGGGTCGCTATGCGAGAACATGCGACGCCCCGCGACGGGCAGGCGCGCGCGCTGGATGGTGCCGTCGCCGGAATCGGTGAAGTAGAGCGTCCGCATGTCCGGGCCGCCAAAGGCCACGTTGGTGACCAGGTCGCTGCCCGCCGTGTTCACGCGGTAGATCGGCTCCCCTCGAACGTTGAAGATCCATACTGCGCCCATCTTCGGATGCGCCACGACCAGCCCGCCCTCGTCGGTCAGCGCCAGCCCGTCGGGACCGATTCCGCCGCTGAGCTGGATCGCGGTCCCAACCGAGGTCGCCATGCCGTCGGTCATCACAGACAGGTGCCATACCGCATTCGCGTTGGTCATCGCGACGAACAGGCCGTGTCCATCGGCGCTGAGCACGATGCCGTTCGGGTTAAGCCCGGTCGACAGTAAGCAGTCGAGCCGCCCGGCCGTCGTCCAGCGGAACACGCGCCCGGTCGGATCCTGGTGGCCGGTGCGACCTTGGTCGGTGAAGTAGAGGTCACCGTCATCGGCGAAGAACAGGTCGTTGACGCCTTTGAAGCGCTCGGAATAGCGGCGCTCCAGCACGGGCGCGACGGTCCCGGTCGCCGGGTCGAGCGTCATGATGCCGTTGCGGAAGTCGGTGATGAATGCCCGGCCGTCGCGGTGGAATTTCAGCCCGTTCGGCTCGCCGTTATATTCGGTGACCAGGTCGAACTCGCCCGCTGGCGACACGCGGAACACTCGGCCAAACGGGATGTCGGTGACGTAGAGCATACCGGAACGATCGAATGACGGGCCCTCCAGGAAGCATGGTATGGGCGCCCCGCCCCGCCGTGCCGCCGCCCAGGACGTGAGTTGGCCCTCGCGGCGGTAATGGTCTGGCAGGCGCGCGAACAACTCGGCCTGGATGATCTCTGGCGGTTGGAACATGTCAATGCCGATCCATCGCGAAACCCTCGTAGCCGTTGGCTGCCACCTCGTCGCATTTTTTGCGATAGCGGCCGATGCCGCCGACATAGGGCATGAAGACGCGAGGTTTGCCAGGGATGTTGGCGCCCAGATACCAAGAGGCGGCTTTCGGGAACAGCGTGAGGTCAGCTTCGGCGTTGACGTGGGCAACCCAGTGGTCCTCGGCGTCGGGGGTGGGGTCGATCGAGGTGGCGCCGCTGCGATCGAGGTGGAGGATACAGGCGGTGATCCAGTCGATGTGCTGCTCGATGCCGATCATCATGTTGACCAATACGGAGGGGCTGCCGGGGCCGGTGACGATGAAGAGGTTGGGGAAGCCGCTCGTCATCAAGCCGAGGTAGTTGCGGGGGCCAGCGGACCATTTGTCGGCGAGGCGCAGCCCGGCGCGGCCGGTGATGTCCATCGCGAGGAGAGCGCCAGTCATGGCGTCGTAGCCGGTCGCTAGCACGAGAGTGTCGAAGTCAAACGTGGCGTTCTTGGTGCGCAGGCCGGTGGGCAGGATCGTTTCGATCTGGTCTTCGCGCAGGTTCACCAGGGTGACGTTGGGGCGGTTGAAGGTTTCGTAGTAGCCGGAGGCGACGCAGATGCGCTTGGAGCCGAGGGGGTGGTCGGTGGGGGAGAGCGCGGCTGCAGTGGCCGGGTCGGTGACGAGGTCGCGGATGCGGGCGCGGACGAAGTCAGCAGCGGTGTCGTTGGCGGCCTGGTCGAGGTAGATGTCCTTGAACGAATGGACGAAGTTGACGCCGCCCTCTTGCCAGCGGCGGGCGTATTCGCGCTCGCGCTCGTCGGCGGGGACGTCCAGCGCGCCCTGGGTGCTGAACTCGTAGAAGGTGCCGATCTCGCGGGCGCGGGCCCGATGGGCGGGGTAGTCTTCCTTCCAGAAGCGGATCGACGCCTCGTCGAGCTTGCCGTTGCGGGCGGGGACGATGAAGTTGGGGGTGCGCTGGAACACGGTGAGGTGGGCGGCGTCGGCGGCGATCTCGGGGGTGGCTTGGATGCCGGAGGAGCCGGTGCCGATGAGGGCGACCCGGCGGCCGGTGAAATCGACGGGCTCGTGCGGCCAGGCGCCGGTGTGGAAGCAGTCGCCGGCGAAGTCGGCCAGGCCCGGCAGGTCGGGGATGCGGGCCGAGGAGAGGCAGCCGGTGGCCATGATGCAGAAGCGGGCGTGAACGCGGTCGCCGCGGTCGGTTTGGATCAGCCAGCGCCGGGTCGCGTCGTCGAAAGTGGCGGAGGTGACGCGGGTCTCGAACTGGATGTCGCGCTTGAGGTCGAAGCGGTCGGCGACGTGTTCGGCGTAGGCGAGGATCTCGGGCTGGGGGGCGAAGCGTTCGGACCAGCCCCAGTCCTGCTGGAGATTGTCGGAGAAGGAGTAGGAATACTGCATGCTCTCGACGTCGCAGCGGGCGCCGGGGTAGCGGTTCCAGAACCAGACGCCGCCGACGCCGGTGCCGGCTTCGAAGACCTGCGCGGACAGCTTGGCGTCGCGCATTGAGTGCAGCGCGTATAGGCCGGCGAACCCGGCGCCGACGATGACGACGTCTACTGTCCGATCTGGCATGACGGTCTCTTCCGATCACCCGTTACTACCGGGCGGTATTGACACGTACTATGCGGGATAGTTAGCGTCGCTTCAAGCGGCCGCAAGCCGCATCGGGAGGAGGACGTCCATGTCCCAGACAATCGCAGCAGAACAGACCGTGGTGACGGAGACGGGGGCGCGGGTTCCCATGCTGCAGCATCCGGCGCCCAATCCGGCTTGGCTGGCGCGCTCGCCGGAGCCGGTGATCGACCCGGCGCTGCCGATCATCGACCCGCACCACCATCTCTGGGATCGCGGCGGCGGGTATTTCCTCGACGAGCTGCTGGGCGACATCCACTCCGGGCACAACGTGGTGTCGACTGTGTTCCTGCAATGTGCGTACGGCTACCGGGCGGACGGGCCAGAAGCGATGAAGCCGGTGGGAGAGACCGAGTTCGTGGCCGAGCTGGCGCGGGAGTCCGACGCACGCGGCGTGACGGCGCGGGTATGCGAGGGGATCGTCGGGCACGCGGACATGCTGCTGGGCGATGCGGTGGTGCCGGTGTTGGAGGCGCATATCGCCGCGGCCGAGGGGCGGTTCCGAGGCATCCGGCACGTGACGGCGCGCAATGAGGAGTTTCGGGCCAGTATCGTGCCGCCGCCGCCGGCGCGGGTGATGGCGGATGCGACGTTCCGGGCGGCGTATGCGCGGTTACGCGAGTTCGGTCTCAGCTTCGATGCGTGGTTGTATCACACGCAGATCGATGAGTTGGCCGAGCTGGCGCGGGCATTTCCGGATACGCAGGTGATCCTGAACCATGTGGGCGGGCCGCTCGGGATCGTACAGTTCGCGAGCAAGCGGGACGAGGTGTTCCCGGTGTGGCGGGCGGCGATCGAGCGGTTGGCGGAATGTCCGAACGTTTCGGTCAAGCTCGGCGGGTTGGCGATGCTGACCACGGGGTTCAAGTTCCACAAAGGCGCGGAGCCGCCGCATTCGGACGCGCTGCTGGCGGCGTGGCGGCCGTATCTGGATGTGTGCATCGAGACGTTCGGGCCGTCGCGCAGCATGTTCGAAAGCAATTTCCCGGTCGACAAGGCGATGTGCAGCTACACGGCGATGTGGAACGCGTTCAAGCGCGCCGCTGCTGGATACTCGCCTGACGACAAGGCTGCGATGTTCCATGACACCGCGGCGCGGGTGTATCGGCTTGGCGGAGGGGTCGCATAATGGCCGTTTTCACACGTCGGGCGGCGATTGCCGCGATCGGGGCTTCGGCACTGGCCCGGCCCGGCTTGATCCGGGCGCAGACCAGTTCGGCACCGATCCAGATCGGTATGTTGAGCGACGTGGGTGGGCCGTATCGGGACGTTGGGGGCCCCGGGAGCAAGCTTGCGGGGGAGATGGCGGTTGCGGATTTCGGAGGCTCGTTGCTGGGCCGGCCGGTGCAGATCCTGCAGGTGGACGACCAGAACAAGGCGGATCTGGCGAGCACGCAGGCGCGGCAGATGATCGATGATGGGGTGACGGTGCTGGCGGATGGGGCCGGGTCGTCGGCGGGGTTGGCGATCCAGGAGATCGCGCGCGAGCGGAAGCGCATCTTCCTGATGAGCACGCCGACATCGACGGTGTTCATCGGCAAGCAGTGCACGCCGTATGGCTTCCAATTTGGCTGCAACAGCTACGCGTTGGCCAAGGGGGTCGGCGGGGAGCTGTCGCGGGTCGGGGGCGATACTTGGTTTTTTATCAGTGTCGACTACGAGATGGGTCGGTCGCTACAGACCAATACAGAGGAGTTCATCAAGGCAGCTGGCGGGCGTGTGTTGGGCACGGCGAAAGCGCCGCTGGGGACGACGGATTTCTCGTCGGCGCTGCTGGAGGCCAAGGCGTCGGGGGCCAAGATCATCGGGTTGGCCAATGCTGGCGCGGATCTGCAGAACTGCATCAAGCAGGCGCATGAGTTCGGGATCGTGGCCGGCGGGCAGCGATTGGCGACGTTGCTGATGATGATCCCGGACGTGTTGGCGTTGGGGCAGGACACGTGCCAGGGCCTGGTGCTGACCAACTCGTTCTACTGGGCGCAGACGCCGGAGACGGAGGCTTGGTCGGCCCGGTATGTGGCCAAGATGGGAAAGCCGCCGACGGAGTACAACGCGGCGGCGTATGCGGCGGTGTATCACTGGCTGAAGGCCGCGAAGGCGGCGGGGGCGGTGGACGCAGACGCGGTGGCGGTAAAGATGCGCGAGACGCCGGTCGACGACTTCTACAATAAGGGCGTCAAGATACAGGCGAATGGCTGCGTCCCGCACGCGATGTATTTGTGGGAAGTGACAGCGCCGACACCCGGGCAGAAGAAGTGGGACGTCTATAAGAAGTTGAGCACGCTGCCGAGCCCGGATGCGTATCCGCCGCCGGCGTTGTTCGGATGTCCGCTAGTGCCGGCTTGAGGTTGATGTGGGGTGCGCCGCGGCACACCTCACCACCCGGCACTAGCGTTTGACGAGCGGGCACTCGCTTTCGGCGAGGGGGCGGAAGGCCTGGTCGGCGGGGATCGTGGCGACCACCTGGGCCATATCCCACTCTCCCTTCGATTCCGCTTGTGTTTTCACCTTCATCACATACATGGGGCGCATGACCCGGCCGTCCTCGCGGATGCGGGCGCCGTGGGTCATGAAGTCCTCGATCGGGGTCGCCTTCATCTGGGTCATGACGGCTTTGGCTTCGTCGGTGCCGGTGGCGTCGATCGCCTTCAGATAGTGCATCATGGCGCTGTAGATGCTGGCCTGGAACATGGTCGGCATCGCGCGGTGGATCTTGAAGAAGCGCTGGGCGAAGGCGCGGGTCTGCTCGTCCTGGTCCCAGTAGAAGGCCGTGACCCAGAGCAGGCCCTGCGTTTCGGCTAGGCCGAGGGAGTGGAGGTCGTTGATGTCGATCAGGAGCGCGGCCGGCTGCATCGCCTTGGCCATGCCGAATTCCTGGAATTGCTTGAGCGCGTTGGTCAGCGGAGCGCCGGACGTGGCGAGGCCGAGGACGGTGGCGCCGGAGGCTTGGGCCTGGCTGAGATAGGCCGAGAAGTCGGAGGTGCCCTGCGGATGGGTTGCCCTGCCGAGAACGCGGCCGCCACCGGCTTTGACGACGCGGGTGGCCTGGGCCTCGAGCGCATTGCCGAAGGCGTAGTCGATGGTCAGGAAGAACCAATCCTTGCCGCCGTTGGCGACGATGCCGGTGGCCAGGGCCACGGGCAACGCGTAGGTGTCGAAGGTCCAGTGCGCCGAGACGGCGGTGCAGGCCTTGTTGGTCAGCACGTCGGTGCCGGCGGAGGTGGCGATCGTGATGCGGTCACGCTCGGCGGCCATGCCCTGCACGGCGATGGCGACGGCGGAGTTGCCGAGCGAGAAAATGGCGTCGACGCCCTCGTCGAACCAGCGGCGGGCGATGCCGACGCCGATGTCGGGGCCACCGAGGAGGTTGCCGGGGATGATCTCGATCGGAACGCCGCGGACTTTGCCGCCGAAATCCTCCACGGCCATGCGGGCGGCGACGACGTCACCGGGTCCATGGGCGTCGGCGTTGGGGCCGGTCATGTCACCGAGGATGCCGATGGGCGTTGGTGCACTTTGATAGTCTGAAGGGGTGGTAGGATGCGGTTCCCTTTCTG
>CAXSGE010000036.1:0-38019 GCA_964236715.1 uncultured Acetobacteraceae bacterium
CGTCAACCACCGGCTGCCTCAGCGCCCCAGCACCACCCCAGGTGAGCAATTACGCTGGGAAGACCAGTATTTGTCGGCGACTATTTCTCGACATTTTTTCGCAAGGATATTTTCCTGTCTTGATACAAGGTAACAAGATCAATAACCCGGACATTGGAAGATTCGAACAACGCGTAAAACTTGCATGTAGTGAACAATATGACAATCTGATCTTTAAGATTGATCCCGAGTTTCTGAAAGCGAAGTGTATTGTAATAATAGATGACTACGATCTTGCAAAACTGAGTAAAAGAACTTCGAATAAGTTGTTGGCTGAGGTTCGGAGTCGTTTTTTTGCCATAGCGATCACAGCTTCTCCGACGTACGAATTTAGCTTTTTGGAAAGCTCTGTCGAAGCAGAAATTTTAGGAGCCTTGAAACGGGTCAAAATAGCCGATCTAGGAAACAGCAAGCGATATGATTTGGTAGAGCGATGGTGCCTCTCTGGAAAAAACTGCCTAGATGAAGAAACGTTACGTCCGTTGGTTGAGGAGAAACGGAAAGTCATAAATCGTATGTTAAGTTCGAACTTAGTACCCCGCACTCCCCTGATGGTTCTTATTTTGCTAAGGGCAATGGAGGTTGGCCAAGTTGGGGACCTTGCCAAGACCGGCTATGTCAGATATTATAAATTTCTTATAGATAGCGCCATATTGAAAAACCTTTCGCGTGAAGACGCTGAAGGAGCTTATGCGTTGCTCCCTGAGTTTTCTTGGAGAATGCATTCACTTGGTTTGAAAGAGTTAAATTCGGAAGATACCGAGAGAGTTATTGAGGAATTTTCCAGAAAACGTGCGCTACGGAAACCTTTTCTATACAGCGTGTTGGCTAACTTGTATCGGACTGGCATATTTGATAGCAATCTCCAGAACTATAAATTCAAATATGATTACGTATATTATTTCTTTCTTGCAGATTACATTAGTCAAAATCTTCGTGAAGGAATGATGCAAGAGCATGTAAAGAGCCTCTGTAGTAAAATAGCTCTAAAAGAGAATGCGACAGTTCTCAGCTTCCTCGCTTTTCACTCCGATGATCGGATCATAGTGGACACTTTGATCGGTGGACTTTCTGTTGCTTACGGAGATGCGAAAGAATTCGAGTTTAGCATCAGTAAGACTTCATCTATCAACCGACTGGTATTTGAGCTTCCAAGGCTGGTCGTGGATCACATTAAGCAGAGTGAGAATCGTAACTTACGATTGAAAGTAGAGGACATCCAAGACGAACAACGACGGAACGCAGATTTGATTGACTCTGATGTGGGTCCTCTTTCAACAATGAGTGGTGTTTTCACGAGAGTTGAAATCCTTGGGCACATTCTCAGAAACCATTATGCAAGACTGGACGCCGAACCGAAGCAGCTCATTTTCGAAGCAACGACAAGTGCTATCCTACGCTGCATAGACGATGTGTTAGAACATCTGAGTACCTCCGTTGACGCCCTTGTTGTTGCTATTCGAACACTCACAAACAAGATTGACAACTCAACTTCTGATAAGGCAAAGGAGCGGGCGGCTAAAAACGCTGTATTCTTCATAGCTGTTGCATTCTTATGGTATTGCTCAAAACAGCTAGCTCGGTCAATTGGTGACGAGAATCTCGAGATGACCTATGGTCAGGCGTTGAACAAGTCGCCGCATCTTACCGCGAAATACATAGATACGATTATAAGGCTTGATGCTTTCAAGGAGTTTCCGTTAGGTCAGCTCCGAGAAGTCGCGTCTGAACTACACGATAATCACGTTGGCCTGACAGCACTTCGTTTGGCAGTAGCGGAACGTCTTGACATGAGGCCGCCTACCCAACAAGGGAATTTACAAAAATTCTGTGACGCCGTCGGACTTGGCTTGAAGTCACGATTAGCCGCCCAACAGCGCCGATAGGCTGCTGAGATCTCGTATTCCGGAGCTGAGTGGTGTTGGCGGAGAGAGTGGGATTCGAACCCACGGTACGCTTGCACGCACACACGCTTTCCAAGCGTGCGCCTTAAGCCGCTCGGCCATCTCTCCAGCGCGGCGGCATCAATAACACCGCCCGGCGATCATGCAACCCAGTCCAGAACGCCTCAGGCGTCCATCTTCAGCGCAGCCAAGAACGCCGACTGCGGGATCTCCACCTTGCCGAACTGCCGCATCCGCTTCTTGCCTTCTTTCTGCTTGTCCAGCAGCTTGCGCTTGCGGCTGATGTCGCCGCCGTAGCACTTCGCCGTCACGTCCTTGCTCAGCGCGCCGATCGTCTCCCGCGCGATCACCTTGCCGCCGATCGCCGCCTGGATCGCGATCTTGAATAACTGCTTCGGGATCAAATCCTTCAGCTTGGCGCAGATGCTCCGCCCACGGTTCTCCGCAGCGCTCCGGTGCGCGATAAACGACAGCGCGTCGACCGGGTCCTGGTTGACCAGGATGCTGATCCGCACCAGGTCGCTCTCCTCATAGCCGTCCATCGAATAGTCGAAACTCGCATAGCCCCGGCTTACCGACTTCAGCCGGTCATAAAAATCGAACACCACCTCGTTCAGCGGCAGCCGATACACCGCCATCGCGCGGTTGCCGACATAGGTGAGGTCCGCCTGCTGCCCGCGCCGCTCGTTGCACAGGGTCAGCACGCTGCCGAGATAGTCGTCCGGCACCATGATCGTCGCCTTGATCCAGGGCTCGTCGATATGGTCGATCTTCATCGGCTCCGGCATGTCGGCCGGGTTGTGCAGTTCTTCGACGGCGCCCTTGGTCGTGTGGATGCGATACACCACGCTCGGCGCCGTCGCGATCAGGTCAAGGTTGAACTCGCGCGTCAGCCGCTCCTGAATGATTTCCAAATGCAGCAAACCCAGGAACCCGCAGCGGTAGCCGAACCCCAGCGCCGCCGACGTCTCCGCCTCATAATGAAAGCTCGAATCGTTCAGCCGCAGCTTGCCCAGGCTGTCGCGCAGGTGCTCGAAGTCGTCGGCGTCCACGGGGAACAGGCCGCACCACACCACCGGGATGCTCGCCTTGAACCCGGCGAGCGCCACCGTCGCCGGCACCCGGTCGTCGGTGATCGTGTCGCCCACGTTGCAGTCGGCCACGGTTTTGATCGACGCCGTGATGAACCCCATCTCGCCCGGCCCCAGGTCGCCGGTCGGTATCATCTTGGGCGTGAACACGCCGACCTGCTCCACGTTGTGCACGGCGCCGTTCGACATCATGCGTATCTTCTGCCCACGCTTCAGCCGGCCGTCCTTGATCCGCACCAGGATCACCACGCCCAAATACTGGTCATACCAGCTATCGACCAGCAGCGCCTTCAACGGCGCGTCAGCCACGCCTTCGGGCGGCGGCAGCCGGGTCACCAGCGCCTCCAGCACGCCCTCGATGTTCAGCCCGGTCTTGGCGCTGATCATCACCGCGTCGTCGGCGTGCAAGCCGATCACGTCCTCGATCTGCTGCTTCACCCGGTCGCATTCGGCCGCCGGCAGGTCGATCTTGTTCAGCACCGGCACAATCTCGTGCCCGGCGTCCAGCGCCTGGTATACATTGGCCAGCGTCTGCGCCTCGACCCCCTGGCTCGCGTCCACCACCAGCAGCGAACCCTCGCACGCCGCCAAGCTGCGGCTGACCTCATAAGCGAAGTCCACGTGGCCCGGCGTGTCCATCAGGTTCAGCTCATACGTCAGGCCATCGTTCGCCTTGTACGCCAGCCGCACTGTCTGCGCCTTGATGGTGATGCCGCGCTCCTTTTCCAGCTCCATGCTGTCGAGCACCTGCGCCGACATCTCGCGTTCGGTTAGGCCGCCGCAGACCTGGATCAGCCGGTCGGCCAGGGTGGACTTGCCGTGGTCGATATGCGCGATGATCGCGAAGTTGCGGATGAGGTGGAGCGGAGTGTCGGTCATTCCCATGATGTAGTAGGTTACTGAGGAAAAGTCAGCGCTTTACCAAAGCATGGGGTTTACCGCAGCGCGCCGCCCGTTGCCTTTGCCACCGCGGCCACCACCTTGGCGCCCACAGCCTCGATCTCCGCGTCTGTCAGCGTGCGCTCCCGCGGCTGCAGCACGACCTCGATCCCCACCGATTTCTGCCCTGGCGGCACCTTATCGCCCATATAGATGTCGAACACGTTAACGCCTGATATCAATGCACGCTCGGCGCCGCGCGCTGCCCGCAGCAGCGCGTCAACCGCCACGTCCTTATCTACTACGAAGGCAAAATCGCGCCGCACCGGCTGGAAAGCGGGCAGGTCGGGGGGCGACTTGCGCCGGCGCTTCGGCTCCGGCACGCGGTCGAGGAACACCTCGAACGCCGCCGCCGGGCCGCCCAAGTCGAGCGCCTGCAATACGCGCGGATGCAGCTCCCCAAATGTCGCCAACACCAGGCGCGGCCCCTGCCGAATGACCCCGGACCGGCCGGGATGATAGAACCCGGGCGCGTCGGCGGTGACGCTCAGGCTCTCCATCGGCAGCCCCAGCGCCGAAAGCAGCTCCATCGCCGCCGCCTTCGCGTCCATCGCGCCCAGCCCGCGCGACGGCGCCAGCGGATGCCGCGGGGTCGACCCGGCCAGCACCCCGGACGCCACCACCTGCTGACCCAACGCCTGAAACGCCGGCCCGACCTCGAACAGCCGCGCCTCGGTCGCCCCGCGGGCGGCATTGCGCTGCGCCGCAAGCGCCAGGGTTGCCACCGGCGTTTCCCGCATCTGGTCCAGGTCGGAGGCGATCGGGTTCAGCAGCCGCAACGGCTCCAGCGCGTCGCCGAACAGCCCCGCCTGCGCGTGGTCCATGAAGCTGAACGTCACGCACTCTACCAGGCCCGCCGCCGCCAGCACGCGCCGGGCCAGCGCGGTCCGCACCTGCCGCGGCGTCAGCACCGCCGGGGGCACCGGGGCCATGCGGGGCAACGACACCGGCGGGATGCTGTCGAGGCCACGCAGCCGCAGCACCTCCTCGATCAGGTCCGCCTCCGGCTCAATGACGGCGCAGCCCTCGGCGGCGATGCAGGCGCGGTTCCGGTCGAGGCTCGGTGCCTGGTCCAGCACGATCGGCGCGGCGATGTCGTTGCGCCAGGATGGCACGGCTACCCGCACGGCGTCGTCCGCCTGCGCCTCGACCACGAAACCGAGGCCGGTCAGCGCCGCCACAGCCTGGTCCGGGGGCACGTCCAGCCCACCCAGGCTGCCCAGCCGCTCGAACCGCATGGTGGCGCTGCGCTGCCAAGCAGGCTCGGCGCCGGCCTGCACCACGTTGCTGGCCTCGCCGCCGCACAGGTCCAAGATCATCCGCGTCGCCGCCTCCAGGGCTTGGGGCAGCAGCGCCGGGTCGACGCCGCGCTCGAACCGCTGGCGCGCGTCGGACGCGATCGCGTGGCGGCGGCCAGTCAGCGCCACGTGCACCGGGTCGAACAGCGCACACTCGATGAACACGCTGGTTGTCGCCTCGGTGCAGCCGGTCGCTTCGCCGCCGATCACCCCGGCCAGCGACTGCACCCCGGCGCTGTCGGCGATCACGCAATCCGCCGGGTCCGCCACGTAGTCGCGGCCGTTCAGTGCGCGGAACGTCTCGTTGGCGCCGGGCCGGAAGCGCAGCACGCCGCCCTGCACCCGGTCCGCGTCGAACACGTGCAGCGGGCGGCCTAAATCGATTGTAAAGAAGTTCGTGATATCCACGAGGGCGCTGATCGGACGCAGCCCGACGCTCAGCAGCCGCCGTTGCAACCACTCGGGGCTCGGACCGTTGTGCACGCCCCGCACGGTGCGGCCCAAAACCCAGGAACAGGCCTCCGGCATGTCGATCGCCCAGGACACCATGCTATCGGCCACGCCCGGCACCACCGCCGGCGTCCAGGGCCGCAAGGCGCCCAGCCCTGCCGCCGCGAGGTCCCGTGCCACGCCCCGCACCGACAGCGCGTCGCCACGGTTGGGCGTCACGCTGATCTCGATGACGGGATCATCCAGCCCGGCCCAGGCGGCGTAGGGCGTGCCCACCGGCGCATCGTCCGGCAGTTCGACAATGCCCGCGTGGTCGTCGCCCAGCCCCATCTCGCGCGCGCTCAGCAGCATTCCGGCGCTCTCGACCCCGCGGATTTCGCCCACTTTCAGCACGGCGCCGGTCGCCGGAATGACGCTGCCCGGGGGTGCGAACACTGCCCGCATCCCGGTCCGCGCATTCGGCGCGCCGCATACGACGGAGACGACCTCGGTGCCCGTATCCACTCGGCACGCCCGTAGCCGGTCGGCATTCGGATGAGGCAAAGCCTCGATCACATGCGCGATCCGGAACGCCGCCAGCGCCGCGCCCGGGTCCTCCACCCGCTCCAATTCGAGACCAATCGCCGTCAGCCGGTCGGTGATGGCGTCCAGCCCGGCCTCAGTGTCCAGATGCGTGCGCAGCCAGCCCAATGAAAACCTCATGGCGCGACGCCCTCGTGCAGCGACACCGGCGCCAGCGGGCTCGATCCATAATGCCGAAGCCAGCGCAGGTCGCTCTCGAAGAACGGCCGCAGGTCCGGGATGCCGTGCTTCAGCATCGTCACCCGCTCGACCCCCATGCCGAACGCGAACCCCTGCCACTCCCGCGGGTCCAGCCCGCAGTTCGTCAGCACGCGCGGATGCACCATGCCGCTGCCGAGGATTTCCAGCCAGTCACCCCCGCGGCCAAGCTCGCCGGTGCGCCGGTTCCAGCCGATGTCGACCTCCATGCTGGGCTCGGTGAACGGGAAGTAGCTGCTACGGAACCGCATCGGCAGCGAGGCGATGCCGAAGAACGCGCGCAGGAAGTCGATCAGGCAGCCCTTCAAATGGCCGAGCGTGATGTCGCGGTCGATCACCAGCCCCTCGCACTGGTGGAACATCGGGCTGTGCGTCGCGTCGTGGTCGGCGCGGTAGGTGCGGCCCGGCGCGATCACCCGCAGCGGCGGCGGCGTCTCCAGCATCGAGATGATCTGCACGTCGCTGGTCTGCGTCCGCAGCAGCAGCGGGCGGCCATCGCGCGTGCCCGGCATATAGAAGGTGTCGTGGTCGGCGCGGGCCGGGTGGTGCGCCGGTATGTTCAGTGCGCTGAAATTGAACCAGTCGGTCTGCACGTCCAGCCCCTCGCCGACCGCGAAGCCCATGGCACCAAAGATCGCCGCCATCTCCTCCATCGTGCGGCTGATCGGGTGGATCAGGCCCTGCGGCCGCGGCGGCGGCGCCAGCGACACGTCCATGCGTTCGCCAGCCAGCCGGGCATCCAGCGCCGCCGCATCCAACGCCGCCCGGCGCGCCTCGATCAGCGCTGCGAGTTCATCCTTGAGCACGTTGAGCTGCGCCCCACGCTCCCGCCGCTGCTCCGGCGCGACCTTGCCGAGTTCCTTCAACAGCCCGGTCAGCCGCCCCTGCTTGCCCAGCACGCCGACGCGCACGGCGTCCCATGCCCGCAGGTCGGAAGCGGCGGCCAGCGCGGCCTCGGTCTCGGTGCGCAACGCATGGAGGTCGTCGGTCATAGCTGAATGTCCCAAGAGGTCGGGCAGAGAAAACGTCATATAAAAAAGGGCCGCCCGGTCGGGGCAGCCCTTTGTATCGCGTCCTGTCGCCGGGCGTCACTCCGCGGCGGCAGGAGCCTCGGCGGCGGCCGGCGTCACGTCTTGGGCAGCCGCGGCGATCACGGCCTGCACCTGCTTCACGACCTCGGAGAACGCGGCCGGGTCGTCGTAGGCAATGGCGGCCAGCACCTTGCGGTCCATCTCGATCCCCGTCGCCTTCAGCCCGGCGATGAACCGGCTATAGGTGATGCCGTGCTCGCGCACCGCCGCGTTGATGCGCTGTATCCACAGGCCGCGGAAGTCCCGCTTCTTCTGCCGGCGGTCGCGATATGCGTATTGCAGCGACTTCTCGAGCCGTTGCAGCGCGATGCGGTAATTGGTCGAACTGCGCCCGACGAAGCCCTTGCTGGCCTTGAGGACCTTCTTGTGCCGGGCGTGCGTGGTGACGCCCCGTTTTACGCGTGCCATCTGCGCGCTCCCTTATGCGATGCCGTAGGGGGCCCACTGCTTGACGGTGAGCCCGTCAGCGTGGGTGAGCGTCTGGCTGCCGCGGTTCGCGCGCTTGGCCTTCTGGCTACGGGCCATGAGGTTGTGCCGCTTCTTGCCGGGGCCGGCGAGGACCTTGCCGGTGGCGGTAATTTTGAAGCGCTTCTTCACGGAGCTCTTCGTCTTCAGCTTGGGCATTTGGGTCTCCTGTGGCTAGACCTGTGAAGACCCGGTGGCCTCCGAACAGGCGTCGCGGCCGGGCATGCCCATTCCAGGCCCGGCGCGCAAACGAGAGCGGGGGTTTAGCGGGGGTGGGGAGGGGATGCAACAGCGGCGGCGAAATCGTCGCTCAGTCGCCCAGATCCGGCTCCTTGCCTTCGTTCATCACGGCATAGAGCCGGTCCATCTCCACGTCGAACTCGGCCCACAACGCCGCCCCTTCGGCTGGCGGCAGCGCGTCCTTGCCGAAACGGAACGCGTTGTCCTCGCGGATGATGGCGAGCTGGTCCGTCCACGGCATCACCTCCGCCGCCTTGACCAGCGCCAACGTGGCATGTAGCCGGGCGCGGATGAGGGTGACAACCTCATCGCTGGGCAGCTCCCCGGCGCGCGATGGGGTCCCGAACAGGTCGGCTTGCGATGCGGACATGCGATGATGCGTAGCAGCCCGGCCCGAGTCGGACCAGCCTTGGCATATCCGGTCCGCTCGCGCATCGTATGGCTATGACGGCGAACTGGCACATTGACCGGCTGCCCGAGCTGGTGCGGGCGCTCGCCACCCGTCCGCGGCACGAGGCGTTGCGCGGGCATGTCACCGAGTTGCTGCGTTCCGGCTTCAACGCGCCATATAGCGACATCGCGCATGAGGTTTATCTGCTGGACGGCAGCGGACGCATCGACACGATGTGGGGCGCCACCGTCATCGAGCTGAAAAGCGACCTGCGCAAGGAGTTGGACGACGTGCTCGCCCGGCTGCCTGTTTACCTCGCCGATGCCGCTGCCCGGTCGCGCAGCCCACGTCCGGTGACGGGCCTCGCGACCGATGGCGCCACCTTCATCGCCTACACGCTGCGCGACGGAGCGCTGGTCGAGTTGGCCCGCTGCACGACCGATGCGGAACGTCCGAATGAGCTGCTGGCCTGGCTTGAGCCGCTGCTGTCCGACCGGCCGGACCTGTTGCCGGAGCCGCGCGCCGTCGTGCAGGCGTTCGGCCGCGCCAGCATGACGTTCGGCCGCGCCCGGCTGGCATTGGACTCCCTTTGGGCGACGCTGCGGCACGACCCCGAAGTGCTGCTGAAACGCGACCTGTGGGACGGGCTGCTGCGCGAGGCCTACGGCGAGGAGGTGGGCGAGGACGCGCTGTTCCTGCAGCACACCTATCTCACGATCGTGGTCAAGGCGATCGCGGCGCGGGTGCTGGACTTGCCAGTGGACGACCCTGCCGCCCTGCTTTCCGGCCGCGCCCTGGCGGATGAGGGCATCCTGGGCGCCGTCGAGGCGGACTTCTTCGATTGGCCGTTGCGGCTCCCGGCGGGCGCGGAATTGGTGCGCCAGGTTGCAGGGGAGGTCGCCCGGTTCCGCTTGCGCGACGTCGAAACCGACGTGCTGAAAATCCTCTATGAAAGCCTGGTCGATCCGGACCAGCGGCACGACCTGGGCGAATACTATACTCCTGACTGGCTGGCGGCGCGGGTGGTTGCGGCGGCCGTTGACGCGCCCTTGGAACAGCGCGTGCTGGACCCGGCCTGCGGCTCCGGCACCTTCCTGTTTCATGCAGTGCGCCGGCTGGCGGCGGCCGGGCGCGCGGCGGGCTGGGCTGGGCCGCGTATCCTGGAGGCTTGCGCCGAGCAGGTGCGCGGGCTCGACGTGCATCCGGTGGCCGTCACCTTGGCGCGGGTCACTTGGCTGTTGGCGCTTGGCGACCTGCTGGCGGACCGCCCGGCGGCGTTGCGAGTGCCGGTGTTCCTCGGCGACGGCGACGCCATGCAGTGGAACCTGCGCCGCTATGTGGGCAGGGCGGATGTGCTGGTGGAAGTGCCGGGCGAGGGGCCGCTGCAAATTCCCGCCGGGTTCGCCGAAGATCAGGCGGTGTTCGAACAGGGTCTGAACGCATTGAGTCAGGGTCTGGCCGACAATGCGACGCCGGAGACGGTGGGCCGCGCGTTGCGGCGCATCCAGGGTGCGGAGCCGGCCGACGCGGACGCGCTCGCGGCGACGTTCGGGCGTTTGCAGACTTTGTACCGAGCCGGGCGGAATGGCATCTGGACCTTTGTGTTCCGCAACCTGGTGCGTCCGGTTTGGCTATCGCGGGCGGAGCAGCGCGCGGACGTGCTGGTCGGCAACCCGCCCTGGATCGTCTATCGCCACCTCAGCCCCGGGATGAAAGACCGGATGCGCGAGGCGCTGCGGACCTATGATTTGTGGGTTGGCGGCAACCTGGCGACGCAGCAGGACATGTGCGCGCTGTTCTGGGCGCGCGGGGTGGAGCGCTATCTCAAGCCGGGCGGGCGGCTGGCGTTCGTGCTGCCGTATGCGGTGCTGAACGCCCCGGTGTTCGCGGCGTTGCGGGCCGGGCGGATGGGCGAGGCGCGGGTGCGGCTGACGGGCGGGTGGGCGTTGGAGCGGGTGTGGCCGATCTTCGGCGCGCAGTCCGGCAGCAGCACGACCAGCACCTGCGTGCTGTTTGGACGGCGGGAGATGGCGGGGGCGCATCCGGCGGAGATGGACCGGTGGGTCGGGCATCTAACGCGGCGGGATGCTGATGATGAGGAGGCGACGCGGGCGCTGACCCATAGCCGCGTGCCTTGGCCACGAGCACGAACGTTAATAGGAATTTCGCCATACCGTACCCGGTTCCGGCAAGGAGCCACAATCGTTCCACGACGGTTCTTCATCGTGGACCCGGAGCCGGTCGGTCGCTTAGGAGGTCGCCGTGATGCGCCGCGGATGCATGGCAGGGCCGGACCGCTTGACAAATTTCCCTGGACAACCGTCGAGCCTCCACGTGGCCCGGTGGAGATACAATTCCTCCGGCAGGTCGTGCTGGGCGAAACGGTCGCCCCATTTCGCCTTTTGGACACCGTGACCGCGGTGATTCCGCTAGATGGGCTGAAACTGCTGGACTCCGCCGCTGCAAACGAAGCCGGTCATCGCTACTTAGCAGCGTGGCTGCGCGACGCCGAAGCGAAATGGACAACATATAGTAACCGAGGCACGAGTGGTCAGTCAAGAATGACCTTGCATGCTCGGATTGATCATATGCGCAATTTGTCTAGCCAAGCCGAACAAGCTGCTCTACGCGTCTTCTACACGGCTTCCGGAACTCGTCTGAGTGCAACCCGTGTAAGTACTGACAACGGCATAGTAGAACACAAAGCTTATTGGGCAACGGCTCGAACTCGAGATGAGGCTGGATACTTGGTTGCCGTTATTAACAGTGCCGCAGTTACAGGAAAGATCACCGATCTTCAATCGCACGGCCAACGCGACAAGCGCGACTTCGACAACCTGGTCTGGACCCTACCCATCCCAGAGTACGACGACACCGACCAACTCCACCGCGACCTCGCCGCCGCAGCAACCCACGCCGAAACCATCGCCGCCGCCGTCGTGCTGACCGACGCACAGCACTTCACCGCCAAGCGCCGCGCCATCCGCGCCGCCCTGGCCGCCGACGGCATAGCGGCAGAGATGGAGGCCCTGGTGGACGCGCTCCTGCCACCCTGAACCGCTATCGCCCAGGCTGTGCAACGCTCTCTCTCGTCATTGCGAGGAGCGCTTGCGACGAAGCAATCCAGGGTCGCACGCGCTAACCTCGGTCCATGTGCCCCTGGATTGCCGCGCCGGAGACGGCTCGCAACGACGCGTTCTGTTCGGGCCGCTTCCAACCTGACCTGTTCCGGACAGAAGCAGCCACCCGAGCAGCCACTTCAAGCCTCCCGTCACAACCCTATCTCCCCCGCATGGGACGGCAGCATCATGTCGGGCATCAGCCCGATGCACACCAAACCGCAGACAACCCGCCCCGTTGCGCCTTATGCAACCGTCCCATCCCGCCGCAAGCGCGCTCCTCCCTGCACCACCTAACCCCCAAGCTAAAGGGCGGCGCCCATGGCGGCACCGTCCGGCTGCACCAGATCTGCCACTCCGCCATCCACGCCCGCTACACCGAGTCGGAACTCGCCCGGCATCTCGCCGCCCCCGAAGCACTCCGCGAAGACCCGGAACTCGCGCGTTTCGTCGCCTGGGTGCGCACCAAGCCCGACGACTTCCACGCGCCAACCCGCCGAGCCCGCGGACGAACCGCAAAATGGAAATAACCCTCCCCAACCTGTGACCCCCGTCACAGACAACAGCCGGCCGCCTGCTCCATGCGTGCACTCCGCACCAACCAGGGAGCCCGGCCATGACCAACATCTCCATGCTGATCGTCTGCCTGCTGACCGGCATGCTGCTCCGCATCGCCCGGCGCGTGCCGGACAACGCGCACGTCGCCATCAACGGCTTCATCATCCATGTGGCGCTGCCCGCCCTCATCCTGGGCCAGATCCATGGCCTCCGCCTCACCACGAACCTGCTCTGGCCGGTGTCGATGCCCTGGCTGCTGTTCGCGCTCAGCGCCATCGTCTTCACCCTGCTCGCCCGCGTCATGCGGCTGCCGCGCAGCACTGCCGGCGCGCTCATCATGACCGCCGGCCTTGCCAACACCTCGTTCGTCGGCCTGCCGATGATCGAGACGTTCTACGGCCCGCAGGGCATCCCGACCGGCATCCTCATCGACCAGCTCGGCACCTATCTCGTGCTCAGCACCGCCGGGATCACCATCGCCTGCCTGTTCTCCTCCGGCACCGCATCGCGCCGCGAGATCATGCTGCGGATCGTGACCTTCCCGCCGCTGATCGCGCTCGTGCTCGCCTTCCTGCTGGCGCCCGTCGAGTATCCCGCCTGGTTCGCCGGAATGCTGCATCGGCTGGGCGACACCCTGGCCCCGCTGGCGCTCGTCTCGGTCGGGCTGCAGCTCCGGCTCGACCAGTTGCGCGGCAACCGGGTGCTGCTCGGCCTGGGCCTCGGGTTCAAGCTGGTGCTGGGTCCGGCGCTGCTCGCCCTGCTCTATGTCGGCCTGCTGGCGCGCAACGGGGAGACGACGCAGGTCACGCTGTTCGAATCGGCCATGGGGCCGCAGATCGGCGGCGCGATCGTCGCCATGCAATACGGCCTCAACCCGACGCTCATCACCCTCATGGTCGGCATCGGCATCGCGCTGTCGTTCCTGACCCTGCCGCTCTGGTATCTCGCGATGGCGGCGGTCTGACGCAACAGCACGCCAGGTCCATAGCCCAGAGTAGGCCATAGCCCAGCGGAGGCCACTCGCCTATATGCCACGCCAGCATGACCCCCTTCACCAAAGCCCACGGCGCCGGAAACGACTTCGTCATCATCGACGAGCGCACCCGCCCGCTCAACCTCTCCGAGGCCACCGTCCGCATCCTGTCCGACCGCCATACCGGCATCGGCTGCGACCAGTTCATCACCCTGCACCCGCCGCCGCCCGGCACCGACGCCGACCTGCTGATGCGCATACGCAACCCCGACGGCTCCGAAGCCGGGGCCTGCGGCAACGCCACCCGCTGCGTCGCCGAGCTGCTGTTCGAGGAGAACGGACGGCCCTTCCAGGTGATCCGCACCGTCGCTGGCGACCTGCCGGCCGAGCGCCTGGCAGACGGCCGCCAGCGCGTCGACATGGGGCCGCCTGGCCTCGAATGGTCCGATGTTCCACTCGCCCGTGCCATGGATACGCTGCATCTGCCGCTGCCGGGCGACCCCGCCGCCTGCAGCATGGGCAACCCGCATGCGACTCTGTTCGTCCCCGACCTCGCGGCCATGCCCGTCGCCACGCTCGGCCCCGCCTTGGAGCGCGACCCGCTATTCCCCGACCGCGCCAACATCGGTTTCGTCCAAATCTTGGCGCCGGACCGCATCCGCCTGCGGGTATGGGAGCGCGGCGCCGGGCTGACCCTGGCCTGCGGGTCCGGCGCCTGCGCGGCGCTGGTCAACGCACACCGCCGGGGTCTCGCGGAGCGCCGTGCCAGCGTCGTGGTGGATGGCGGCGAGCTGGAGATCGAGTGGACGGCGGCGGGCCGCGTGCTGATGGCTGGCCCGGTCGCCACCAGCTTCCACGGCATCGTCGCGCTATGACGGTCGAGGTGGTCACCTTCGGCTGCCGCCTCAACATATATGAGAGCGCAGTCATCCAGGGCCTGGCCGCCGGGCAGGACGATGTTGTCGTCGTGAACACCTGCGCCGTGACCGCCGAGGCCGAGCGCCAGTGCCGCAAGGCCGTCCGCCGCGCCCACCGCGACCGTCCCAAGGCCCGCATCGTCGCCATCGGCTGCGCGGTGCAACTCAACCCGGCGGCCTGGGCGGCGCTCCCGGGCGTCGACCGCGTGCTGGGCAACGCCGAAAAGCTGCTGCCCGAAAGCTGGCAGCCGGGGGCGCCGGCCCGCGTATCCGACATCATGGCCGTGCGCCAGGATGCCCCGCATCTCGTCACCGGCTTCGACGGACGCGCCCGCGCCTTCGTCGAGATCCAGCAGGGCTGCGACCACCGCTGCACCTTCTGCGTCATCCCCTACGCCCGTGGCCCCAGCCGAAGCGTGCCCCTGGGCGGCATCGTGCAGCAGGTCCGCACCCTGGTCGCCGCCGGCTTTTCCGAGGTTGTGCTGACCGGCGTCGACATCTCATCATACGGAGCTGACGGCGGCCCGAGCCTCGGGGTCCCAAGCTTAAGCAATATGGTTCGGCGCTTGCTGGCACTGGTGCCCGACCTGCCGCGCCTCCGCCTTTCATCGCTCGACCCAGCCGCGATCGACCGCGACCTTTGGGACCTCATCGCCGACGAACCCCGGTTGATGCCGCATCTGCACTTGTCGATCCAGGCCGGCTCCGACCTTATCCTGAAGCGGATGCGGCGGCGGCACAGCCGGGCAGGGGCGCTGGCGGCGGTCGACCGCGCCCGCATGCTCCGGCCCGGCATCGCCATCGGCGCCGACCTCATCGCCGGCTTCCCCACCGAAACCGCCGCGCTGTTCCAGGAAACCCTCGGCTTCGTCGACGAGGCGGCGATCCCCTATCTGCACGTCTTCACCTACAGCGAGCGCCCCGGCACCCCCGCCGCCCGCATGCCTGGCGTGCCCGAACCCGACCGCCGCGACCGTGCCGCCCGGCTCCGCGCCGCCGCCGCGCCGCACGCGGCAGCGTTCCACGCAGCGCTGCTGGGCCGCACCGTCGAAGTGGTGGCGGAACGTGGCGGCGGCGGCCATACCGAGCACTTCGCTCCAGTCCGCCTCGCCGGCGCGCATACGCCGGGGACCTTGCTGCAGGCCCGAGTCACTGCGGCCGACGCTGCCGGGCTGCACGCCGCCGGATTGTAGCCCCCCGGCTCGATCCCCATACCCCGGTCCCTATACACAGCCGCATTCAAAGGATCCTCCCGATGGCGCTCGGCTTCTTCTCCCGCCTCAAGGAAGGCCTGACCCGCAGCACGCAGAAGCTGACCACCGGCATCACCACCGTCTTCACCCGGCGCAAGCTCGACGACGCCGCGCTCGAGGAATTGGAGGACCTGCTGATCGGCGCCGACCTCGGACCCGCAGCCGCCCAGCACATCATCGCCGAGTTTCGTCGCAGCAAGTTCGGCAAGGACGTGACGGACGAGGAGGTGAAGCAGGCCCTCGCCGAGGAGATCGCCACGATCCTCGCCCCGGTGGCCCAGCCACTGGAAATAAATCGCACATTGCGCCCGCATGTCGTGCTGGTCGTGGGCGTGAATGGGACCGGCAAGACGACGACCATCGGCAAGCTCGCTTTGCAATACCAGCAGCAGGGACTCCGCCCCATCCTGGTCGCCGGCGACACCTTCCGCGCCGCCGCGGTCGAGCAATTGCAGGTCTGGGGCAGCCGCACCGGCGCCGCCGTGGTCAGCGGCCCGCGCAATGCCGACGCGGCCGGGCTCGCCTTCGATGCCCTGACCCGCGCCCGGAACGAGGGCGCCGACGTGCTGCTGATCGACACCGCCGGCCGCCTGCACAACAAGGCGGCGCTGATGGAAGAATTAGCAAAAATCATCCGCGTGCTGCGCAAACAGGATCCGACGGCGCCGCACTCCGTGCTGCTGGTGCTGGACGCCACCACCGGGCAGAACGCCGTCGAACAGGTGCGCGTGTTCAGCGACATGGTGGCGGTGACGGGCCTGGTGGTCACCAAGCTGGACGGCAGCGCCCGCGGCGGCATCGTCGTGGCGCTCGCCCAGGCGTTCGGGTTGCCGGTGCACGCGGTCGGCGTGGGCGAGCAGGCGGGGGACCTGCGCCCGTTCGAGGCGATAGACTTCGCCCGCGGCCTGGTCGGCGCCAGTTGACCGAAGGCGAACTGGCGGAGCTCATCCAGGACTGCCCCACGCTCTATCACGTGGCCGAGCGCGGAAGCTGGCCGTCGATCCGCCAGCACGGCCTGCTGAGCACGTCGGCCCTGCTGGACCTTTACGGCGTGCACGGTCCCGGACGCGACTTGATCGAGGGCCAGCGCCGGCCCCAGGGCGTGCGGCTTGAGCACCCGGCGCTTGGCAGGATTGTCGTGCGCGACCAGAAGCCAATGGACGACGCCGGGCTGCGCAAGTGCCTGCTGGACGGCCTGTCGCCGGAGGACTGGTATCGGCTGCTGAACCGAAAGGTGTTCTTCTGGCTGACGCGCGCAAGGCTGCACCGCTTGCTGAACGCAAGGCCCTACCGGAGCAGCGAACACGATGTGCTCGAACTCGACACTGCCGCGCTCGTGGCGGCTTACCGGGAGGCTATCACGCTTTCGCCGATCAACAGCGGCGCAACCCGGCCGTTTCCGGCCCCGAGAGGCCTGGCGACCTTCCTGCCCATCGCCGCTTATCCCTATGGCTATTGGCGGTCCAGGCGCCCAAGGGGCGAACGTGTTGTCGAGCTTGCCATCGACCGCTGCGTGCCCGACATCGCCCGGTTCGTGCGACGGGTGACCGCGATGCGGAGTGGGGGGAGATGGCAGCGTCAAACCGGATTTTGCCATACCCTGCAAGTAAGTTCGTTGCCAGGCCAGAAAAGGCTGGACTGCGAATGCCGCCCGCGTCATTGTGATATCGTAATCAGGTTGGGTCGTTTATGGCACGATTACTCTCAGGCCGGACTGCCTGGACCGCGCTGCCGATCATCGCGGGATGCGTGGCATCGCTCGCCATCGGTATCAGCCCGGCCAGGGCCGATGCATTCAAAGTCAGCTTCGAGGCTGCTGGCGTTCAAAGCGCGAACACCACCGCCCTTTGTGCACAAGCTGGCGCAGGCGCATGCACGATCGGCGTTGAAACCTTCGATACCCGCGCCTCGAATGCCGCCTTTACCACCAATTTTGGAACCAGCGGCACGATCACTGGCGCTTACTCTGCCGTGCAGATCAACGCGGCGGATCAGTATGGCGGCGCAGGCGGCACTGGGAAATACGCGGTCGCATTCGGGTCCACGCCCTACAATGTCGCGCTCACCACGACACTCGCCACCGGCATCAACTACTTCGGTTTCTGGTTGTCGGCATTGGACTCGGGCAACCAGGTCAGCTTCTACAAAAACAACGTGCTGCTTTATAGCTTCGCACCGAGCGACCTGATTGCTGCGATAGGCGCGTGCAGTGGTTCAAACCCATACTGCGGCAACCCAAATTCGCAGTTCGCGAATACCAATACCGCTCAGCAACACGCCTTCGTGAACTTCCTTGACACCAACGGCACCTTCGACAGCGTCCGCTTCGTGGAAAACCCGGCACAAGGCGGCTACGAGTCGGACAACCATACGGTCGGGTATGCCACGACCGAAAGCGGCACGAACCTTGCCGTCCCCGAACCGGCATCCTTGGCGGTGCTGGCTTTCTCCCTGGTCGGCCTCGGCATGGTCCGCCGCCGGCATGCTCAACAGCCGCGGCAAGGCCCGATCCCCTGTGGCCCGGGCGTAAGTATCGGGATGCGTTATCTCAAAGCGGCTGCCCGTCCCGGGCGACCGCAGCCTCGATCGCGCCGCGGTCCACCGTGCCGTATGGGCTGTCCGTCCCCGCCAAATAGCGACGGAACACCGCATAACGCTCCAGGCTGACCCGGTGCAGCCGGCGCAACTCCATCAGCGGGTCCGGATGGTCGTCGGCGCGGATGTCGAGATCGGGATACGGATCGGCCGAGCAGACCTTCAACGCCGCGCTTTGCCGTCCCCGCTTGTCGCCGCCAGCGGCCTCTCCGGCCTCCATCGCCGACAGCAGCCGCTCGGCCACGCCGCCGGTTGAACTCATAAAGCCGTCCAGGGTCCGCGCCACCACGTCCGGCCCGGCCAGCATGTTGCCTGCGACCGACACGTCGACGCCGCGCACATGCCCGGCCCAGGACACGCAGCCCTCGCCGGTATGCTGCGCGATCCGCCCCGACGCATCCAGGATATGGAACTGCCGCCGCGCCCGGCCCGGGTCCTCGCCAACCAACGCCGCCAGCACCGCATCCGGCGCCGCACCCTCCCGCAGCCGCGGCATGGCGTGCACGGCATACATCGGGTTCACCAACGCCTGCGTCGCCAGCGCCGCGACTCGGCCCTCGACATGGATGCACAACGCGCCCACGGCGAAAAACCGCGATGCGACCGCAGCGCCCAGCGCACCAGTTGCGCTTTCCCGCACAAGGATCGACCATGTCATGCGCCAGCCTCCCGCGGCCGTGTTGGAAAGGCAAGCCTGGACTGTTTTGCTGCAATGCGGCAAAAGCCTCGCATGAGCCTCCTGACCTGCACTGGCGTCACGCTGCGCATGGGTGGCCGCACCCTGCTGGACGGCGCTGACCTGACCGTCGATCCCGGCCGCCGCATCGGGCTCGTGGGCCGCAACGGCGCCGGCAAGTCCACATTGCTGAAGGCCATCGCCGGCGACATCAGCATCGACGGCGGCGATATCCGCCTGTCGTCCCGCGCTCGCATGGCCCAGGTCAAGCAGACGGCCCCGTCCGGCGCCGCCACCCTGCTCGACACCGTGCTGGAAGGCGATCCCGAGCGCCTCGCCTTGCTCGCGGAGGCCACCCGCGCCGAACGCGGCGAATTGGCCCCGGACCGCGTGGCCGCGGTGTTCGAACGCTTGCACACGATCGGCGCCGACGCTGCCCCGGCCCGCGCCGCCATCATCCTGGCCGGGCTCGGCTTCGACGCCGAGGCGCAGCTCCGTTCGCTTGACGAGTTCTCCGGCGGCTGGCGCATGCGGGTGGCGCTCGCGACCGTGCTGTTCTCGGCGCCGGACTTGCTGCTGCTGGACGAGCCGACCAACCACCTCGACCTGGAGGCGACCCTGTGGCTCGAGGGCTGGCTCGCCCGCTTTCCCGGCGCGGCGCTCGTGGTGTCGCACGACCAGGGACTGCTCGACCGTTCCGTGCAATCCATCGCCCACCTCGACCAGCGCAAGCTCAGCCTCACCCCCGGCGGCTACAGCGAGTTCGTCCGCATCCGCACCGAACATGCCATGCAGCAGGCCCGCGCCGCCGAGCGCATCACTCTGCAGCGTGCCCACATGCAGGCTTTCGTCGATCGTTTCCGCGCCCAGGCCAGCAAGGCCCGGCAGGCGCAGTCCCGCCTGCGCGCGCTTGAACGCATGCCGGTCATCGACACCGTCATCGAGGCGTCGCCCACCCGGTTCGCGTTCCCTGAGCCACCCAAGCTCGCTCCGCCGATCCTGGCGCTCGACGGCGTGTCGGTTGGCTATGGCGCCGAGGTGGTGCTGTCGGGCCTGTCAATGAATTTCGGCATGGAGGACCGCATCGCCCTGTTGGGCGCCAATGGCAACGGCAAGAGCACGTTCGCAAAGCTGCTGGCCGGGCGGCTCACGCCCATGGCCGGCAACCTGCGTCGGCCGGGCAAGCTGCGGGTCGGCTATTTCGCCCAGCATCAAGAGGCCGAGCTGGTGCCCGACGAAAGCCCAATCGACCATATGGCCCGCGCCTTGCCGCTCGCCGCCCCCACCCAGGTCCGCGGCCAGCTCGCGCGTTTCGGCCTGGACGCCGACCGTGCCCATACCCCGACCGCCAGCCTGTCCGGCGGTGAGCGGGCGCGCCTGCTGCTGGCGCTCGCCACCCGGGACGCGCCGCAACTGTTGATCTTGGACGAACCGACGAACCACCTGGACATCGACGCCTGCGACGCCCTAGTCCGCGCGCTGGGCGAGTTCCCCGGCGCTGTGCTGTTGATCACCCATGATCCGCATCTGGTTGAGCTGGTGGCCGACCAGCTTTGGCTGGTGGATGACGGCACGGTGCGCCCCTACGAGGGCGACATGGACGAATATCGCGTGTTGCTGGCGAAAAAGGGCAAGGCGCCCAAGCCGGCCGGCGCGGCCAAAGGCGGCAACAAGAAAGAAGAGCGGAAGGCGAGGGCGGAGGCACGTGCCCGGGCGGCGGCTTAGGCTGCCAGCCCACGGCCAACGGACAGCCTCACGCAATCAGCGACCGCGCTGCGACGCCCGAAAGCGCCGCGTCCCTCATCGGTTCAGCGCAAGCCGAAGAACGACAGCACCGCGATCACCACGACGACCAATCCAACGATATAGATGATGTTATTCACGCCAACCTCCTTTGTTCGTATGGCGCAAGTATCCCGCCTACATTATCCCCGCCTACGTTATCAATGACTGAACGTGGCGGACGTATAAAGGCGTAACTTGGTTTAAACACCGGAACGTGCTGGGTGCAATGGCTCGGCACGTCATGCGGCTTTATCGGCGTCGAGCTGACTATTTGATCCGACGCTGTCAACGCATAACGGCCCCTCTTGACGCCCAGCAAGCCATGCATGACGTTCATGGCTTCCATGCACGTTGGAGTTGGCAATGCGATTGAGTGGCTTGGCAGCGTTGCTTCTCTCCGCCACAGCCATCTGTGGCGCGACGGCATCGGCAGAACCGTTCAAGTGCCCTCGAACCGGCGGCAGCCTGACCTTCGGCCAGGAGGCCAATGTCAACAGCCTCGACCAGCACGCCTCGAACACCATCTCGACCCGCAACGTCGCCATGAACATCTTCGAGGCGCTAATGACGCGCGACGAGCAGAACAACCCGATCCCTGATCTCGCCGCCAGCGTCGCCGAGTCGCCTGACAAGCTCACCTACACCTTCGCCCTTCGCACCGGCGTCAAGTTCCACAACGGCAAGCCGATGACCAGCGAGGACGTAGCCGCGTCGTTCGACCGCTATAGCAAGGTGGGGCTCGAACGCTCGATCCTGACCAACGTCGACAAGTGGGAAACGCCTGACCCCGGCACCTTCGTGATCCGCATGAAGCAGCCGCAGCCGACTTTCCTCGAGACGCTGTCCTCTTTCAGCGTGCCGATCGTGATCCATCCATCCGAAATGCGCGACGACCCGGCGCTCCGGCTGCGCACCGTCGGCACCGGCCCCTTCATGCTGGACGAGTTCGTGCCCGGCGGATTCGTGCGCATCAAACGCTACGACGGCTACACGCCCAACACCGCCTACGAGCAGCGCACCGGCTTCGGCGGCTACCGCGTCGCCTGCCTCGACAGCGTCACCTTCCGCATCGTGACCGAGGCCAGCGCCCGGGTGGCCGGGCTGCAAACCGGCGAGCTGCAGGCGGTCGAGGACGTGCCGACCAAGTCGCTCGCAGCACTGAAGGAGGACCCCAAGATACGTCTGCTGCCGCTGCCGAACTGGTGGGTGCAGATCGCGGTCGCCAACGTGCAGAAGCCGCCGACCGACAACCTGGCGTTCCGCCGCGCGGTGCAGGCGGCGCTGGATGTCGAGGAGGTCATGGACGCCGCGACCGACGGCAACTTCCGCCTGAACGTCGGTTTCCAATACCCCGGACGTGCTGGCTACAGCGACGCCGGCAAGGCGACCTACAACATCAAGGACCCGGCCCGCGCCAAGGCCCTGCTGAAGGAGGCCGGCTACACAAACCAGCCTGTCACCATCCTAACCAACAAAGATTACTCATCCATGTATAACGCCGCCGTCGTCATGGCGGAGCAGATGAAGGCCGTCGGCATCAACGCGCAGCTCCAAGTCGTGGACTGGCCGACCTCCGTCAACATGCAGCTCCGCGGCGACACCGGCTGGAACTACTTCCACACCGGCTACGGCACGCAGCCTGCGCTCGGGGCGCTGTCCGTCATGGCGTTCTTCGCTCCGCCAACAGCCACGTATCGCCCGCTGGAGGGCCAGGACGACCCCGATATTGTTGCCGCCTGGAAAGACATGAACACCCTGCCGGACCCAGCGGCACGTAATGCAGCCTATGCCCGGATGCAGTCAGTCATCCTCGACCGCGCCTACGCCCTGCCGTTCGGCAGCCTGACCAAAGTCCAAGCCACCCGCAGCAACGTCGAGAACTTCGTGCCCTTCCGCATCCCCCGCATGTCCAACGTCTGGCTCTCGAACTGATCGGCGTCCTCGTCTCGCGCCTGTTCGGCGCATTGCCGACCCTGCTGCTGGTCAGCCTGATCACCTTCGGCCTCATGCGCCTCATCCCTGGAGACCCGGCCGTCGTCATCGCCGGCGTCTCCGCCACTCCCGCCGACGTGGCGCAAATACGCACCGGCCTCGGCCTCGACCAGCCGCTGCTGACCCAGCTCGGACGTTGGTATGCCGGGCTGCTGCATGGCGACCTCGGCCGCTCGCTGCTCTTGGGCACCGACGTCACGGGCGCCGTGCTGGGCCGGCTCCCGGTCACGCTGCTTCTCTCGGGCTATGCGCTGATCCTCACGTTGATCATTGGTATCGGCGCAGGCGTGCTCGCGGCGTTGCGGCAGAATACAATGGTCGACCAGGCTGCCATGCTCGGCGCCATGTTCGGCATTTCCATGCCGTCCTTCTTCATCGGGCCGCTGCTGGTGCTGCTGTTCGCGGTGCATCTTGGCTGGCTGCCGACCGGCGGCTGGATTTCGCCCTTTGCCGACCCCTGGGGCTGGCTGCGCGCCGCCACGCTGCCGGCCGTGTCGCTCGCTTTGCTCCAGGTCGGCCTGCTCGCCCGCATCACCCGGTCCTCGATGCTTGAAGTGCTGCGCCAGGACTACGTCCGCACGGCGCGCGCCAAGGGCCTGCCGCCGCTCATGGTCATCGGCAAGCACGCGCTCGCCAACGCCATGGTCCCGATCACGACCGTCGTCGGCATCTCCGTCAACCTGCTCGTTTCCGGCTCCGTCGTGATCGAGAGCATCTTCTCAGTGCCGGGCCTCGGCCAATTGCTGACCCAGGCCGTGCTGAACCGCGACTATCCCCTCGTCCAAGGCGGCCTGCTGCTGCTCACCACCGTCCTGGTTGGGGTCAATATCCTGGTCGATGTGCTGTATGCGGCGCTCGACCCGCGGGTCCGCCTTGGCGCCTGACGACATAGTGGAAGCTGGGGATCGCCCGGCACGCCCCCTGCGCGACACGCTATGGCGGCTGCTGCGGCACCGCCTGTTCCTGACGGGCCTGCTGCTGTTCGGCGTCGTGCTGCTCGCCGCCATCGCCGCGCCCTGGGCCGCGGGCGTCGACCCGGCCCGCATCGCCATGCGCGCCCGCTTCCGCCCGCCCTCCGCCGACTTCCCGTTCGGCACCGACAATCTGGGCCGCAGCCTATGGTCCCGCGTGCTGTGGGGCGCGCGGCTCTCGGTCATCATCGGCGTCGCCGTCGTGGCGCTCAACGCCGTGTTCGGCACCCTGGTCGGCGCGCTCGCCGGCTATGTCCGCGCGCTCGACGGCGCGCTGATGCGGGTCAACGATGCGTTGATGGCCTTCCCCGCCATCCTGCTTGCCATCGGCATCACCTCGGTGCTGGGACCCGGCATCGAGAACGTCATCCTTGCCCTTTCCATCGTCTATGTCCCCCGTACCGCCCGCATCGTCCGGGCGTCGGTGCTGGTGCTGCGGGAAATGGAGTATGTGCAGGCCGCGGTCGCCGCCGGGGCCGGGCACCTCCGCATCCTGTGCCGCCACATCCTGCCCAACGCCATGGCGCCGCTCATTGTCCAGCTCAGCTTCCTGTTCGCCTATGCGGTGCTGACCGAGGCGACGCTGTCGTTCCTTGGCCTCGGCGCAGTGCCGCCCACGCCGACCTGGGGCAACATCATGGCCGAGGGCCGCCAATACCTCGTCGAGGCGCCCTGGATCATCAGCATCCCCGGCATCGCGCTGATGCTGACGGTGCTCGGCCTCAACCTGCTGGGCGACGGCCTGCGCGACGTGCTCGACCCTCGGCTCCGCCTGCAGCAATGACGTTGCTCGCCGTCGAGGGCCTGACGGTCGCCTTCCGCACCGGGGTCGGCGAGGTCACCGCAATCGAGGACCTGTCCTTCACCCTTGACGCGGGCGAAGTCCTGGGCCTCGTGGGCGAAAGCGGCAGCGGCAAGTCGGTCTCCGCCCTGGCCATCCTTGGCCTGCTGCCCCGCCCGGCGGCCCGCGTCGTGGCCGGGCGCGTGGCGTTCGAGGGCGTCGACTTGCTAGCCCTGTCCGAGCGCCGCTTGCGCCGCCTCCGCGGACCCGGCATCGGCATGATCTTCCAGGAGCCGATGAGCTCGCTCAACCCGGTGTTCACCATTGGCGACCAGATCACCGAAACGCTCCGCGCCCACGAACGCATCGGACCCGCCGCCGCCCGCGCCCGCGCCGTCGGCCTGCTCGACCGCGTCGGCATCCCGTCCGCCGCACGCCGTCTCGGGGACTACCCGCACCAGCTCAGCGGCGGCCAGCGGCAGCGCGTGATGATCGCGATCGCGCTGTCCTGCAACCCACGCCTGCTGATCGCCGACGAGCCGACCACGGCGCTCGATGTCACCATCCAGGCGCAAATCCTCGATCTGCTGCTCGACCTCCGGGCCGAGCGCGGCATGGCCGTCCTGCTGATCACCCACAACATGGGCGTCGTCGCCGAGACCGCGGACCGCGTGCTGGTCATGTATGCCGGCCGCATCGCCGAGGAGGCGCCGGTCGCCGCCCTGTTCGACCATCCGGCCCACCCGTACACACGCGGCCTGCTCTCCTGCGTCCCGGCGCTCGACCAGGACCTGCGCCGTCTGCCGGCCATTCCTGGCAACCTGCCCGACCCGGCCCGCCGCCCGCCGGGTTGCCGCTTCGCGCCACGCTGCGCCCTGCACATCCCGCCTTGCGATGACCGGCCGCCGCCCCTATTGCCGATCTCGCCCGGCCAGGCCGCAGCCTGCATCCGGGCCGGCGAGACGTCATGACGCCCCTCGTCGAAACTCGCGCTTTGTCCCGCTACTACAGCCTGCGCACCGGCCCGTTCGGGCGCCGCACCACCCTGGCGCTCCGTGCCGTGGATGAGGTGAGCCTGTCGATCCGCCAAGGCGAGACCCTGGGCCTGGTCGGCGAGTCCGGCTGCGGCAAGAGCACCCTCGGCCGCCTGCTGGTGCGGCTAAACCAGCCGACTGCCGGCCGCGTGCTGTTCGACGGCAACGACGTGACGGCGCTGGCCGGGCGAGACCTGCTGCGCCTCCGCCGCGAGGTGCAGATCGTGTTCCAAGACCCGTTCGGCTCGCTCAACCCGCGCATGACCGTCGAGGACATCGTCATGGAGCCGCTGCTGATCCACGGTGCCCGGCGCGGCGCCGCGATCCGCGAAAAGGTCGCCGCCATGCTGGGCGAGGTCGGCCTGCCGTCCCGCGCCGCCCGCCGTTTCCCGCACGAGTTCAGCGGCGGCCAGCGCCAGCGCGTCGGCATCGCCCGCGCATTGATCCTGCGCCCCCGCTTCCTGGTGCTGGACGAGCCGGTCTCGGCGCTCGACGTCTCCGTGCAGGCCGGCATTGTGAACCTATTGCAGGACCTGCAGGAGCGGTTCGGCATGACCTATCTGTTCATCGCGCACGACTTGGGCGTGGTGAAGCACATTTCGGACCGGGTTGCGGTGATGTACCTGGGCCGTGTCGTCGAGGTCGCGGACAAGCGCGCCATCTACGCCGCCGCCCTGCATCCCTACACCCAGGCGCTGATCGCCGCGGCGCCCGCCACCCGGCCCGGCGGACGCAAACGCGCCCGCGTCGGCGGCGATGTGCCCAGCCCGCTCGCCTTGCCAACCGGTTGCCGCTTCCACACCCGCTGCCCGGCTGTCATGCCGGTATGCCGGGTGGAGGAGCCGGCGCTGACCGAACCCGCATCCGGCCATCTGGTCGCGTGCCATCTGACCGGAGTGCCCCAATGATAAGCCGGATCGTGCCGGAGGTCGACTTCGACGCCCTGGGCAAGCAGCACGGCGCGCTCCGCCTGTTCCATTCGGTGCACCGCTCGGCCTATGGCTTCATCCCGATCCCGGTTGGCGTGATCCATGGCGGCCCCGGGCCGACTGCGCTGCTGGTCGCCGGCAATCACGGCGACGAGTGGGAGGGCCAGATCGTCCTTGCCGAGTTGTTCCAGGCACTCGACCCGGCCGAGGTGCGAGGCCGGATCATCGTCCTGCCAGCGCTGAACCTGCCCGCGTCGCTCGCCAGCACGCGCACCTCGCCGCTCGACGGCGGCAACCTGAACCGCCTGTTCCCGGGCCGGGTCGACGGTTCGGTGACGGAGGAGATTGCCCATTATGTGTCGACCGAGTTGATCCCACTTGCCGATCTGGTGTGCGACCTGCACTCTGGCGGCTCGTCGTTGATGTATTTGCCCTGCACCCTCGCCACCCAGCACGCCGATCCCGCCCGCCTCGCCGCGACTGTGGCCGCGTTGCGCGCCTTTGGCGCCCCGCACGCCTATTTGCAGGGCCGGGCGGAAGGGCAGGGCGGCCTGCGCACCCTCGGCACTGTGGCGGAGGCGCATGGCATCCTGTCGATCGCCACCGAACTCGGCGGCGCCGGCACTGTGACGTCGGCAGCGCTCGATATTGCCCGCAGCGGTCTGCGCGGCCTTTTGTCCCATGCTAGTTTACTGGATGCCGCGCCTGAACCTGCGACCCCCACCCGTATAGTCACGATCGGTGCGGCCGCCGATTGGACCTACGCCCCCGTTTCTGGCGTATTCGAGCCGTTGGCTCTCCCCGGCGACGAAGTGGCGGCTGGGCAACCAGCCGCACGGCTGCACACCCCGGAAACTCCTTGGATCCCGCCCACCGCTGTCCAGTTCGCCCGCGCCGGTTTGATCTTATGCCGCCGTCACCCAGGCCGCGCCGAACGGGGCGACTGCCTATTCGGCATGGGAACGGATTGGGTTGGCTAAAACCAAAGATCGGCTGAATGCGAGGAGCGCATTTGTGCTACCCGCCAGAGCTCGACGAGCAAAACCTTCTTTGCCCGAGTCTAGGGTCAACGGCCTGAATCCGAGCCGAATGTTGCGAGCAGGTCTCCTACCTGCGCCGGGCTCAACGTCCGGGTTGATGCCGTGCGCGTCATGAAAAACAGCTTCGCTGCCTCCTCGAGTTCCTCCGCCGCGTAAACCGCGTCCGTCAGCGTCCCCCCGCTCACCACCGGGCCATGGTTCGCCAACAGTACCGCACGCGCTGTCCGCGCTTGTTCGGCAATCGCGGGCTCCATTGCGGCGTCGCCAGGCCGGTAATACGGCACGATCGGCAACCGGTGGCCGATACGCATGACGAAATAGGGGGTCAGAGGCGGGATCGGGTTTTCCGCATCCACGTCGGCCAGGCACGCCACTGCAGTCGCCATCGTGGAGTGCAGGTGCACCACCGCCCCGGCATCCCGCCGCACCTGATAGAACGCCCGGTGCATGAACACCTCCTTCGACGGCGCATCGCCGCCGACATGCGCGAACCCGGCGTCCAGCCGCGATAGCCGTGCCGGGTCCAGCCGGCCCAAACAGGAATTGGTCGGCGTCATCAAATACCCGTCCGCCAGCCGCACGCTGATGTTCCCAGCACTGCCAACGGAGTAGCCACGGGCGAACAGGCTGGCCGCCAAGGCCACAAGCAGGTCGCGCAGCCCCGCCTCGTTCACAGGTGTCTCGCTCACGGCAGTTGCTCGAACGCCTGCATGAAGAAATCTCGCTCGCCGAAATTGCCGGATTTCAGTGCCAGCAGCAGCGGCGCGTCGCCCCCTTCGGCATAGGTCCAGGGCACGCCGGGATCGATCTCGGCGCCGATGCGCAGACGCTTCACGCCGAGCCGGCCCACCACCGCCCCGCTCGTCTCGCCGCCCGCCACCACCATCCGCCGCACGCCACGCGCCACCAGCCCGGCGGCAATCCCGGCCATCGCGTCCTCGACCAAAGCTCCGGCCGCTTCCCGCCCCAGCCGTGCCTGCAATGCCGCAACCCGGTCCGGAGGCGCGCTGGCCGCGATCACTACAGGCACGTCGCCCAGCTTGCCCTCAGCCCATGCAAGCGCCTGCGCCACCAGCGCCGCCGCATCCGGCGTGGCCAGCGCGTCGAGTTCCAAGGTCGGCGCCTGGTCCCGGACCGCGCCCAATTGGAACAGCGTCGCCCGCGAGCACGAACCGGCCAGCACCGCGGCTGCGCCAGGCGCGTCGGGCAGCGCTCCGGCGTCCCCATCGCCCAGCAGCCCCGCCCGGCGGAAGTTTTCTGGCAGCCCCATGGCCATTCCGGACCCGCCGGTCACCAGCGCATGGCCGTCCACCGCCTCGCCAATCGCCAGCAGGTCCGCCTCCGTCACCGCGTCCACGATGGCGTAGCGGCGGCCCTGCTCCTTGCATGCCGACAGCGCCGACCGGATCGTGGCCGCCCCGCGCGACACCGTCGCGAACGGCACCAACCCCACGGTCCCGTCGGTCTGCCGCGACAGCACCCGCACAAGGTTGGAATCCCGCATCGGCGTCAGCGGATGGTCCTGCATCCCGCTCTCGGACAGCAGCGCATAGCCGACAAACAGGTGCCCTTGATAAACCGTGCGGGCATTGGCCGGGAACGCCGGGCAGGCCGCGGCAAAACCGCAACCCAAAGCCGACACCAGCGCGTCCGCCACCGGGCCGATATTTCCCTCATCCGTGCTGTCGAACGTCGAGCAGTATTTTTGGAACATCTGCCGGCAACCGGCGGCCTGCAGCCAGGCCAGCGCCGCTAGGCTCTCCTGTACTGCCTGCCGCACCGGTGCAGTGCGGGATTTCAGCGCGATCACGACGGCATCCACATCCGGCGCCGGCTCGCCTGGCGCTGGCACGCCGATCAACTGCACCGTGCGCATCCCGCTTTGCACCAAGGTCGAGGCAAGGTCGGTCGCCCCGGTGAAATCATCCGCGATGCAGCCTAGCAGGGGCATGGCCTAACTCCTCAAGACTTGTTCCAGCCGCGCCGCCTGTGCCGGCCACCCCGGCAGAAGCTGCCCGGCCCGCCAAGCCGCCTCCGCCATATCCGCCCGCAGCGCTCCATCAAAGACGACCCGGCGCAGGCACTTCGATAGCGTCGGCTCGTCCTCCAGAGCGCAGACCGCGCCCGCATCTGCCGGCACCAGCGCGCCGCCGCCCTGTGTCACCACAACCGGCACACCGCGGCGCAGCGCCTCCGCGACTCCGCTAGCATAACCTTCCCACCGCGTCGCAAGTGCGAAAACGTCCGCCTGCCGCCACAGCGCGTCCAAGGCCGCATCGCCGGGATCAGCCAGAAGTTGCACCCGGCCAGCTAGGCCGACTTCCGGAATCATTGCAGCAAGACGTGCCGCGTGTTCCGGGTCCCGGCTGGATGCGCCAGCGATGGTCAGCGACCAATGGAGGTCCGGCAGTCGCGCCAGCGCCCGCAGCAACACGTCATGCCCCTTCCTAGGCGTCAGCACGCCCGCCGAAAGGATGCGGCAGGTTCCGCCAGCGGTCACGCTGCGCGGCAACTTGTTCGCGCCGGGCTCGATCACGTCCACCACGGCCACGCCAAAATCCTCGACCAATCGGTCCGCTACGGGCTGGCTCGTCGCAACCACCCGCCGAAGCCGCGGCAGCATGGCGCGCATCGCTGCTGCGACCTCCGTCCGCTGCGCCGCATTCCGCCCGGCGGCGGCCAGGGCATGATGGATAAGGGCCACCGCTCCAGCCTCGACCAGCTTGTCCAGCCTAGGCAGCAGATGCGGCAGCAGGAGTCCATCAATCACCGGGACGACGCCAAGGGGCCATGCGGCATCGCGGCCCTCGGTCACCTCCGTTGCGTGCCCCATTGTCCGCAGGGCCGCGGCCATCGCCTCAGCATAGGCGAAACCGCCGCCACCCGTGTCAGCGCGGTCAGGAAGGGCAAACGCGATGTGCATCGGCCGGGCGTACCATACGCTGCGCGGCGGGTCACGCCCGCATATGCAGCGTCATCGCCCCGCGGTCGCCGCCGCCACGGTCCAGCGCGGCGGCGCCACCCGCGCCATAGCGCCCGGCCATCTGCGCGACGCCCTGCCGCGCCGCACGGGCCACCATGTCCAGCACCCGGCCCTGCACCACGATGGCTCGCTCGAGCAGCACCCGGTTCTGCTGGGCGAGGTCGCGCAACTGCAGCGCCAGCCCCGCCGCTTCCGGATGCCCTGCCGCTGGCCGCGCGGCCGAGACCTGCGCCAGCCCTCGCGCCGCCGCGAGCTTCTCGTCCAGCAATGCCGCGGCTGCCGGAATGTCCAACGCCAGCAGCGCTGCGTTTTCGGCGGCAAGCACGCGGATCAGCCGAGCGGCGGCAAGCAACGGAGGTGTCATTCCTATGCCCCCGGCCGCAACGGCGTTTGCTGCAGGGTCGTGCGCCGCATTGGCGGACGCTCCAACAGCGTCTGCTCGACTGGCGTCTGTTCCCGCGACGCCTGCGGCGATGGCGCCCCGGCGGCTCCATTATGCGTCTCCTGCATTCGAAGCATCTGCTCCATCACCGGGCGTGCCAGGCCCATCCCGCCCGACTTCGCCATCTGCTTGCCGATCTCGTTCACCATCATCGGCTTCCAGGCTTCCTCCCCGGACCCGCCGCCGAACACGCCCTTGGACGCATCCACCGTTTCGAACATCGGCGCCAGCATCTGGCCCATCGCCATCGCCTCGAAGTCCTGCGCCGCCTTCTGGATGCGGGCCACCTGCTGGGGCGGCAATGTCGTCGGAACGTGGGCGGGCAACGGTGCTGTGGTCATCGCAGTCTCCTATCGGACAACAAGGTCGGCTTGCAGCGCACCCGCGGCCTTGATGGCCTGCAGGATGCTGATCATGTCGCGCGGGCCTATGCCCAGCGCGTTCAGGCTGGCCACCAGGTCGCGCAGGGTCACGCCGCCCCGCAGGATGCCGAGCCGGCGGTCATGCTGGTCGTCGACTTGGATGTTCGTTCGCGGCGTCACGACGGTCTGCCCGCGCGAAAGCTCCTCGGGCTGGCTCACCTCGGGCTGTTCCGATACCCGGATCGTAAGGTTTCCCTGAGCGATCGCGACGGTGCTGATGCGCACGTTTGCGCCCATGACGATGGTGCCGCTGGCCTCGTCGATCACCACGATCGCCGGGCTGTCGGGCTCGATGCGCAGGTCCTCGATGCGGGCCAGCACGTCGATGATGTCGCGCCCGGCCAACTGCAGCGACACGGTGCGCGGGTCGGTCGCCCGCGCCGCACCGCCACCCAGCGCATGGTTGATTGCATCCGCCATGCGCCTCGCAGTCGTGAGATCCGGATTGCGCAGGCCGAGCCGCAGCACCGTCTTGCTCGCGAGCTGGAACGCGATCTCCCGCTCCACCGTCGCGCCGTTGGCGATGCGGGCCGAAGTCGGAACTCCGCGCGTGACCGACCCAGCCGCGCCACGCGCCGCGATCGCCCCCGTCGCCAGGGCCCCTTGCGACACTGCGTAAACCTCGCCGTCGGCGCCCAGCAGCGGCGTCACCAGCAATGTGCCGCCCGTGAGGTCCTTGGCGTCGCCCAGGGCCGACACCGCGACATCGATCCGGCTGCCGCTGCGGGCGAACGCCGGCAGGTTCGCCGTGACCATGACGGCCGCAACATTCTTGGTTTGCAACTTGCTTTCCTGGTCGCGCGTGTTCACGCCCAGGCGCTCCAGCATGCCCATAAGCGATTGCCGGGTGAAAACTGCGCTGTCCAGCCGGTCTCCGGTGCCGTTCAGGCCGACCACGAGGCCGTAGCCCACGAGTTGGTTGTCCCGCACGCCCTCCATGTCCGCGATGTCTTTGATTCGCACCTGCGCCGACGCGGCGGAATGCGCCAGCCACAGGCCGAACAGGACGAGGAAAACACTGCGAAATAGCACGAGCTATCCTTTGCACGAAAAACATTAGCGAATCGTAAACCCGCGACGTGCGATTATGACGCCGTCGAGAGCCTCAATTGCAGCATTGCAAAGCCCGTGCCGTTGCCGAAGCCCAGCGAATGCAGGCCGATCGGTTGCAAGGGACTCGGCAGGATGTGCCGCGTGGGTCGAAAAGGTAGGACAGGTTATGAGCATCATCGTCGCATTGACCCAGGCCGCGCCTACAGCCGGGCGCGTCCGCCGCCGAGCCGGCCCCGGCTGCTTCCAGATCGAGGACGACGCTGCCCTGAACGCTCCCACCGCCGTTTCCGCCCCAATGTCCATCGGCTTGCACAGCTTGCTCGCACTGCAAGAGGCGGAGGCCAATGATGTGCAGGATCGGGCCGCGCGGCGTCATGCAGGGTCAATGTTGTCCGAGTTGTCCGCTATGCAGCGCGCTTTGTTGCTGGATGATGGGACCGGGATGGCCGCGTCGCTTACCCGCCTATCCAGCTTTAGCCGGGACGGCACTGCTGCCCATGATCCTCGCCTGGCTGCCGTAGTGCATGCGATCGCCATGCGGGCGGCGGTCGAGGCGGCCCGGCATGCAGCATAATGGCAACACGCTGCGGCCCGTATGTGACAGTCCGCCTTCTACTTTGTGCATGAACCCATGAAATCATTGGCTTGCGCAAAGGCAGCCTTGGCAGCGCCGCCGCAGCATAGCTATAAGGCCGGCAACCTCGCCACGGGGTGATTGTCAGTGAAGGATCCCCGGCCATGATGCCTACGCTGCCTCCGGACTACCGGCCCACGGATTCGGAAGAGTTCATGAACCCCATCCAGGCGGAGTATTTCCGTCAAAAACTGTTGCGCTGGCGCGCAGATCTTCTGCGTGAGGCCGATGGCACGCTGGCCAGCCTATCGCAGGGCGGCATTCTCGAGCCCGACATCACGGACCGCGCCAGTGTCGAGACCGACCGCGCGCTGGAACTTCGCACACGGGACCGCGCCCGCAAGCTGATCAGCAAAATCGATCAGGCATTGTCACGCATTGACAACGGCGTTTATGGTTATTGCGAGGAAACCGACGAGCCGATCGGCCTAAAACGCTTGGAGGCCCGGCCAATCGCAACCATGTCGATCGAAGCTCAGGAGCGGCATGAGCGGATGGAGCGTGTCCATCGAGACGACTAGTGCGGCCCCTTGGTTCTGAGTAGCCGACGTTTGGCGGGATAGTTTCTATTTACGGACACTATTAATGCACGCGTTGGCCGGGAGGGCTTATCGCTAAGCCGACTATTGCAGCGTTTGTGCATCGGACCACTGTCGTCGGCAATCTTAAAGTTTAGTTTCTACTCGGTTTCCCGACGCGCGCTCGCTATGATTTGATAATGTAAGCAGTATTGTGTCGTTATTAATTTTCGTTTTGCAATTAAGATAGCTACTAAAGGGAAATAAAAGCGGGACTGGACTTATGCGTGAGGACCATAGCGCGGCCCCAGACGTCCAGCCGCAAGGAGCGACAGGGATCTGGGAATTGACAGGGCGCCGCATCTTGTCTTGGCGCAACTGGGAATCCTCGTGTTTCGGCATCTACGACCGCGGCGAGGGCGAAGGCATTTGGCAAGGCACCCAACACCGGTTGGTGTTCTCCCTCACGCCACTGCCGCCGCTGCTTCTGCAGATTGACGGTGGCCCAACCCGGGATGTGCCGTTCACGCCCGATGCAATCGGCTTCTATCCCGCCGGCGTCCATGTCCGTACTGCCGGCGGCAACTCCCGCTACGCCCAGGTCTGCTGGAAACCGGACCTTTATCGCAGCATAGCACCCGAACTGCCGGCACTGCCGCAGCTTGAGCCCAGGGCGGCATTTCAGGATCCGCTAATTGGCCAACTCGCCCGCGCGCTCGCATACGAAATTGGGCAAGGTACCTTGGATCGGTTGCTCGCCGAAAGCCTACTCGCGGCATTGGCAATGCGCGTCGTCCAACGCTTTGGCTCCGAACAACCGCAGCACCACCCGGACCTGACGCGCCTGCGCCTGCGCCGGGTGCTCGAATACATCGACGCCCACCTCGATCAGGATTTGACCTTAGCCGAGCTTGCGAACATCGCTTGCCTCAGCCCTTGCCATTTCAGTCGCAGCTTCAAGAATGCCTATGGCGTGGGTCCGCAGCGCTATACGGTGCAGCGCCGGGTCGAGCGTGCCAAAGCGTTGCTGCTGCGTGGTGACGAAACGCTCGCCGGAATCGCGGCCGCGGTCGGTTTCGCAGACCAAAGCCATTTCACCGCCGCCTTCCGCCGCGAGTCCGGCATCACGCCCGGACGATTCCGCACCGCATCCGCGTAAACCGCAAAAGCGCAATAAATAACCGCAAGCCGCTTCAAGGCCGCGTGCCGCCGATCCGTTAAGCCCCAGCCTTTATTGAGGAATGACGGTGTTGGCATGGGCGACAGCAACATGGACGGTCAGGCAAAGGGTTTACGCAATCTGGCGACCTCCCTTCTGCAAGACGCGGTATCATGCATCGACCCGGCCCAGCGCGACGCCTTGCTGAACGAGGCGCTTCTTTGCCTGAACGAAGCCCAGCTCCTCTTGAACAAGATGGAAGCCGCGGCCAGTAGCCGTCGCGCAAGCTATGCAGCGACAGGGACGCACTGATGCTCGAAGTCCTGCGGCTCGCCAACCTCATGCTGATCCGGCTGGGCGACCACGACCTTGTTGCTGCCCCTACGCCGGACGCGTTCGCGGCGTAACCTCCCAATTTTAAGGAAACCTACAATGACGATGTCGCAAAAGCTCACGGCCGAGTTCCTTGGAACCTTCTTGCTCACCTTCGGCGGCTGCGGCAGCGCCGTGCTGGCGGCAGCCTTCCCGCAGCTCGGCATCGGTTTCGCCGGCGTCTCGCTCGCCTTCGGGCTGACGGTGCTCACCATGGCCTACGCGGTCGGCAACATCTCCGGCGGACACTTCAACCCGGCCGTCACTCTCGGGCTTGCTGTCGGCGGGCGCTTCCCGGCCGGTAATGTGCTGCCCTACATCGTCGTGCAGGTGGTGGCCGCGGTGATCGCAGCTGCGGCGCTCTATGTCGTCGCCTCCGGCAAGCCCGGCTTCGAAGTGGCCGGCTTCGCATCCAATGGCTACGGCGACCTCAGCCCGGGCAAATACAGCATGATGTCCGGACTTATTACCGAGGTGCTGATGACGTTCTTCTTCCTGATCGTCATTCTTGGCGCCACCAGTTCCCGCGCGCCCTCCGGCTTCGCGCCAATCGCCATCGGCTTGGCGCTTACGATGATACACCTGATTTCGATCCCAATCACCAACACTTCGGTAAATCCGGCGCGCAGCACCGGGCCAGCATTGTTTGGCGGCGCTGCATACATCGGGCAGCTCTGGATGTTCTGGGTTGCGCCGATGGTTGGCGCGGTGCTCGCTGGCCTGGCAGGACAGATGCTGTTCAAGGAGCGTGACCAGACTGTGCCGCGTGCCCTGTCCGCACTGCCGGAAAAGTCGCCGGTCGCATAAGGCTGTTTGCGGCCTGATGCCCATTGCGACCGGTCCGTTGAGGCCCGGCCGCACCGTTTCAAGGAAGCTACGCTCATGAGTGCAAACTTGAATGCTGACGAGGCTCGGTCGCTGACCGGCGCGGAACAGGAGGCGGTAGGCCTCACCCTGCAGCCAGCCATCGCTGGGCTTTCCCGCCACGATTTGCAGGGGCTTGCCCGCCGCCTGCGCGAGGCACGCGACCGGGCACGGGCCATTGCAGCCCAGCAGCGCCGTGAAATGCGCGGTAAGGCTGAACCGCGCGGCGCCACCCCGGCACGCGACGACCTCGGGACGATCGCAAAGGAGCAAGTGCTTGCGGATGCTCTGAAGCGGGTCACGGAGCAACTTGGGCAAGGTGCGGACGCGTCCGATGCACCGGCTGAAGTCGAGGAGCCCGCCACCAATCATGCGGCGCCGGCCACTGCTCCCGCGCCGAAGCGGGCTGGGGGACCGCCGGTCGCCAGCCGTAGCAAGAAGGCGTCTGCCCCACATCCGACATCAAAAGAAGCAATGGCAAAGCCGAGCAAGCTCCCAACGGTGCGCTCCGACCCGCGCGAGGTGGGCCGAGTGACAAAGTCGGTCATGTCGGCCCAGGCAAGGCGGGACTCAAAGCCGCGGTAGTCCATTTCAAAGGCTGGAGCTGCAGGGCCGGACCGGCGAGGACCGGCCCTGCAACAAACCACTTCCGCCCAACCTTCGTTCCGCATAGTGTCCCTGCCAGGCCCATCAGAGGCCGCTTAGGGAGAACCATATGCTTCGCCGCCGCACCCTGCTGGCAGCCACCGCCGGTGCGCTCGCCGCGCCTGCGATCATCGATCGCGCCAATGCGCAAAGCGCCTTCGACTGGAAACAGGCGAAGGGCTCCAAGATCGAAGTTAACCTTGCCAAGTCTCCCCGCGGCGACGTGCTTCAAGCCCACCAAAAGGAATTCGAGGAGCTTACCGGCATTCGCGTCGGCGCGGAGCAAATTCCCGAGCAGCAGCAGCGCCCCAAGGTCGCGATTGAGATGGCGTCCGGCCGGCCCAGCTTCGACGTCGTGAACGTCGCCATGCACGTGCAGAAGCGGCTGATCGAGAAGGGCCGTTGGATGGAGGACCTGCGCCCGTGGATTGCCAATCCCGCCGTCACTGCCCCTGGCCTTGACATGGACGATTTCAGCGCCGCCACGATCCGGGCCGCAACCGGGGCCGACGGCCGAATAAATGTGCTGCCGTTCAACCAAGATCTGTTCGTCTTGTATTACAACCGCGAGATGTTCGACACGGCCAAGCTGGCGCCGCCAAAAACCTATGACGAGATCATGGCTGCCGCCGAGCGCCTGACCGATAAGGCCAAAGGCGTGTATGGCTTTACCGGCCGTGGCCTGAAGAACGCCAATGTCGTGCTTTATGACAACATCCTGCTCGGCTGGGACCAGGAGACGCTGTCTGCCGATGGCAAAACCCTGCTGACCGACAGCCCCGCCGCCATTGAGGCCGCGGCATGGTATCAGAAGATCATGCGCGACTACGCCCCCCAGGGCTCGGTCGGCTACAATTGGAGCGAGTGCCAGACGACCTTCGGCCAGGGCCGCGCCGCGATGTGGTGGGACGGCATCGGCTTCTCGGCCCCGCTCGTTGACCCCAGCAAATCGAAGATCGTTGGCAAGGTGGGTTTTGCGCCGATCCCGATGGGGCCAAAGGCGCAGCATAGCGCCACCTTCATCGACGGCATCGGCATTCCCGCCGCCAGCAAGAACAAGGCGGCGGCTTGGCTCTATGTCCAGTGGGCCACCAGCAAGGCGATGTTCCCCGAATGGCTCCGCACCGGCGCCGGCACGCCGCCCCGAGCCAGCTCCTACCAGGACCCGGCCATCGTCAAGGCCAACGTGTTCCCGCAGGAATGGTTCGACACGACGCTCACCAGCCTGCACATCGCCCGGTCTGGCCTGCCCGAGATCGTGCCGGTGACCGAGTTCCGCGATACCATCGGCATAGCGCTCACCAACATCGTTGGCGGCGCCGACCCGGCAACTGAACTCAAGAAAGCGAGCGACGCTTTCCGCCCCGTGCTTGCGAAGGAGGCGTAAGCTCGATCCCGGTTAACACGTCCTAGAACGGCAGCAACACGTCCAGTAACTGCTGCCCATAGCGCGGACGCTGCACGTCCGAGATCTGCCCGCGACCGCCATAGGCGATCCGCGCTTCCGCCAGCCGGTCATGCCGCACGGTGTTGTCGCTGGCGATGTCCTGCGGGCGGATCACCCCGCAGGGCACCGTCAACTTGGCTGTCGGCTGGCTTGCGAGATACGGCTGAGC
>CAXSGE010000037.1:0-37147 GCA_964236715.1 uncultured Acetobacteraceae bacterium
AGCCTTGCCACTGCCAAAGCTCTGGCAGTGCTTGTTAAACTGATGGATGGCGAGGGCTTACGTGCTGGCGGGTGATGACCCGACCGTATCCATAGATAATCTTCATAGAATGATTGAACAAATGTATGGTATTAAGGTAGTCTTGAAAGAGATTCCTGTAAGTACTGTCCATGTGGTTTCTATAGTAAGGCGTTATCATGATGGCACTGCCGAAATAGTCCTACGATCTCCTTTGTCAGACGCAGAAAAGAGATTTGCGGTCGCCAAAGAGTTGCTTCACCTTGTATTGGATGAGCGCGAAGATTGGTCAACTCAGGCTGCTGAAACCATAAACGGTCTTATTGAGCTTCAACGACTGGAGTTGGATGGAGTCAGCGATCACAAGCCTAGTCCTATTGTGATTTGTGAGCACCTCGCTGAGTTTGCCGCAATCGAACTTCTATATCCGTATGAGGCTCGCCCCGGTATTGAGAAAGAAGTGGAAGCTTCTGGTCGACTTAGTTGGGCCACCGTGGCTCTGCGGTATAGGCTTCCGGTGAGGGCAATAAGAACAGCTCACTACGCCCCTTATCGTTTGATGTGTGAACGATTCCGGGTTATCTAAAGCCTCGGTAGTGCGGTGTTTAGCTTAACCCCCACCGCACGCCCGGCCCCTTGCCCTCGCCACTGACAACCCGTCCCCTCCCGCGCATCCCCCGCAAGCTGGCCCCCACGCGATCCCGCATGGTCTGGCACAGCGCCCGGTCGGCTAGGTTCAGCCCCCGCGCCGTCATGACCCGTTGTGTGACCTCGCGATGCGACAGTGGTTCAGCAGCCTCGCGCAACAGCGATAGAATAAGTCGCGACGTGTCCCCGCGGTGCGCCTCATGCCGCCGCGGCACCGGGCGCACCTTGACGACGCTCAGGTCTATGTCGGGCTGGAACAGCCGTATGGTGGCGTCCACGGCGTCTATGTCGAGGATCAGTTGCCGGACGCGCGACTGCGCCAGGTCCAGCTCGGCGGCGATCTCCTGGCGCTTGCGGATCAGGCCGGAGAGGACGGGGTTGCTGGTATCGAGGGGGTTGCCAAGGTCTAGGTCCATGGATAGATTTTAGAGCTAGAACAAAGCTGTAGCTACTTTCCTGTGGTGGCGGGTGCTACATAATACCGGTATTCCTGCTGACTTCGCGGGAGGACCCGTTCCCAAGCGTGGTGCTGGAGGCGATTTCCGCCGGCGTGCCCTGCGTCGCGTTCGAGGAAAGCGGCGGCGTGCCCGACCTGCTGCGGGAATACGGCGCCGGCTGTTCCGTGCCGCTTGGGGACGCGGCCGAGATGGTGCGGCAGATGCGCGCCCTCATGCTGCAGACCCGGCCCGACGACCGCGAGCGCCTGGCCCAATCGGCCCGCCGGCATTTCGGCTGGGACGCCTATGCCGACGCGCTGCTGCGGCTGGCCGATCCCGGCGCGCTGCAGGTCTCGGCCATCGTGCCGAACTATAATTATGGCCGCTACTTGGCCGGGCGTTTGAACAGCCTGTTTGCGCAGACCTATCCGGTCGCAGAGATCGTGGTGTTGGACGATGCCTCGACCGACGACAGCGCGGCGGTGGTGCGCGATGCCGCCGCAGCCGCCGGACGCTCCGTGCGCTGGGTGCCGAGCGGCAGCAACTCCGGCTCGGTATTCAAGCAGTGGCGCCGGGCAGCGGATTTGGCCCGGAGCGAGTGGCTCTGGATCGCCGAGGCCGACGACCAGGCGGACCCTGAGTTCCTCGCGTCATTGTGCCGGGCGCTTGCGGGTGCGCCGGACGCAATCTTGGCGTTCAGCGACAGCCGGGCGGTTGATGCCGGCGGCGCGGCGCTATGGCCGGACCACCAGGGCTACTATGCCCGCGCCGGCGCGCCGATGCTGGGGCAGGATGGGGTGTTCCCCGCAGCCGATTTCCTGCGCGACTGCCTGTCGGCCCGCAACCTGATCCTTAACGCCAGCGCCGTCGTCTGGCGCCGGACGGCGCTGCAGCAGGCGTTGCGCCGCTGCAGCGCGGACCTCGCGGATTTCACCATGGCGGGGGATTGGCGGATCTATGCGGAAGCGCTGTCCCAAGGCGGCACCGTCGCCTACGTCGCCCGTCCGCTCAACACGCACCGGCGGCACGCGGCGAGCGTGACGCACCAACTGCCGATCGCCAAGCATTTGAATGAGGTCGGGCGGATGCATCGTCATATGAAATCGGTGCTTGGGACGGACCCGGCCCTGGTGCGCGGGCAGCGCCAGGCGATGGTTGAGGCGCGGACGGCATTGCGCCAAGCGACCGCGGCGCCGGCCACATGAGCGGACGCGCATCGGCCAGCCCGGCATCGTCGCGCTAAGCAAAATCCTTCGGCCGCCGGTCAATCACCCGGCGCGCCTTGCCAAGGCTCCGCTCGATACCGCCCGGCGGCAGCAGCTCGACCCGCGCGGTCACGCCGATGCGCTCCTTCACGGCATGCGCCAGGGCCGGCGCAACGTCGTCCACGCCGAGCCAGTCGGGCCGCGCCTCGACCCGGACCAGCATCTCGTCCATGCGGCCCACCCGGGTCAGCTCGATCTGGTAATGGCCGGACAGCTCCTCCCGTTCCAGCACCAGTTCCTCGATCTGCGTCGGGAACACGTTGACGCCGCGCACGATCATCATGTCGTCGCTGCGGCCCGTGACCTTCTGCATGCGGCGCATGCTGCGGGCGGTGCCGGGCAGCAGGCGCGTCAGGTCGCGGGTGCGGTAGCGGATGACCGGCATGGCCTGCTTGGTGAGCGAGGTGAACACGAGCTCGCCGGGTTCGCCGTCCGGCAGCACGGCGCCGGTTTCGGGGTCGACGACCTCGGGATAGAAATGGTCCTCCCAGACATGCAGGCCGTCCTTGGTCTCGACGCATTCACTGGTGATGCCGGGTCCCATGACCTCCGACAGGCCGTAGATATCGACCGCGTGCATGTCGAAAGCCTGCTCGATCTCGCCCCGCATGGCGTTGGTCCAGGGTTCGGCGCCGAAGATGCCGGCCTGCAGCGCCGTGCCGCGCGGGTCCGCCCCGGCGGCGCGGAAGCCGTCGAGGATGGCGAGCATGTAGCTCGGCGTCACCATGATGAGGTCGGGGGCGAAGTCCTGGATCAGTTGGACCTGGCGCTCGGTTTGGCCCCCGCCCATCGGGATGACGGTGCAGCCCAGCCGTTCGGCGCCGTAATGCGCGCCGAGGCCGCCGGTGAACAGGCCATAGCCATAGGCGACGTGGACCCTCATGCCGGGACGCCCGCCGCCGGCGCGTATCGACCGGGCCATGACGTCGGCCCAGACGTCGAGGTCGGCCTTGGTGTAGCCGACGACGGTGGGTTTGCCGGTGGTGCCGCTGCTGGCATGGATGCGGGCAATCCGTTCACGCGGCACGGCGAACATGCCGAACGGGTAGTTGGCGCGCAGGTCCGCCTTGGTGGTGAACGGGAAGCGAGCCAGGTCGGCCACGTCGCGGAAGTCGTCGGGATGCACGCCGGCAGCATCGAATGCAGCGCGGTAGTGCGGCACGTTGGCATAGGCGTGGCGCAGGGTTGCGGCCATGCGGGTGCGCTGCAACGCCATGATCTCGTCCCGGGACGCCGTCTCGATCGGGTCGAGGTCGCCGGGCCGCGGGGCAAGGTCAGCCAGCATCGGCAACCTGGAACATTCGTGCGCCGGTGGTGCGCGAGTGGCCGCGGAACTCCGCGACGACCTCGCACCCGACGGTGACGCGCACGTCGTAGATGCCGCTGCGTCCGGAGCGGTGGCGTTCGGCAGCGGTGGCGACCAGGCGCTCGCCCAGGCGGACAGGCTGGATGAAGCTGATGCTGCATTGGCCGGCGACCGCCACGGCGCCATCGGTGTTGCAGGCGAAGGCGAAGGCGCTGTCGGCCAGGGTAAAGATGAAGCCGCCGTGGCACATGCCATGGCCGTTCACCATGCGCGGCTCGACCGGCATCGACAGGCGGGCTAGGCCGGGCGCGATGTGCTCGACGACCATGTTCAGGCCTTGGCTGGCGTGGTCGGCCCGCCACATGGCGTCGGCGCAGGCCTGGGCGAGTTCCAGGTCTGTCATATCTCCCGCGGGCCGAACTGCGCCGGGCGCTTGTCCAGGAACGCCTGGGCGCCCTCGCGGAAATCGGCTGACGCGCCGCAGGTGCGTTGCAGGTCGCGCTCGAGGTCGAGCTGCTGATCGAGCGTATTGCCCCCGGCAGCGTGCAGCGCGCGCTTGATGAGGGCGATCGCCTGGGCGGGCTGGGTGGCCAGGTGCATCGCGATGCGTTCGGCCTCCGGCAACAGGTCGCCGTCGGGCACGGTGCGCCAGATCAGGCCCCACGCCTCCGCTTGCGCTGCGCTGACGGGTTCGCCGAGCAGCGCCATTCCCCGGGCACGGGCGTCACCGGCCAGGCGGGGAAGCGCATAGGTGCCGCCGGCGTCGGGGACTAAGCCAATGCGGACGAACGACTGGATGAACCGGGCCGACTGCGCCGCGAGCACAATGTCGCAGGCCAAGGCCAGGTTTGCGCCGGCCCCGGCGGCCACCCCATGCACCGCGCATAGCACCGGCAGCGGCGATGCGCGGATGGCGCGGATCAGAGGGTTGAACCGCTGCTCCAGCGTGTCGCCGAGGTCCTGGCCCGGCGTGACTTCGCTCAGGTCTTGCCCGGCGCAGAAGCCACGGCCAGCCCCGTGCAACAGCACCGCCCGGACTGCGGGATCGGCCTCCGCCTGGCCCAGCGCCGCGTGCAGCGCCACCGTCAGGGGCGCGGTGAATGCATTTAAGCGGTCAGGGCGGTTGAGGGCCAGCACCATCACGCCGCCCCGCTGCTCGATCAACAGGCTGTCGTCCATCCTGGCCTCCACTCCCCCAAGGCACGATGCCCGGCGGAGTGGCCAAGTCAAGCCACGCGGCGCGGCGACTCCTCGATCACTTCGCCGAGGCGCTTGCTCAAGAACCGCGTGACCGCCAGTTCCTGCGGCGACAGGCCGCCCGCGTCATGCTCCAGCACCGCATCCGCGCGGGCCTTCAATCCCTCCGCCAGGCTGCCATCCAAATACCCCTCGAACACGGCTGGGTGGATATAGCACTTGCGGCAGATCGCGGGCGTGTTGCCGAGCCGCTTGGCGACGCTTTCCACCGCCTCGACCAGGGCGCGCTTGGCCTTGGTTTTCGTGTCATGCACCTCCGCAACGGCCAGGGCCTCGGCCGCGAGATTGGTCGCGGCCCAGGTGCGGAAGTCCTTCGCGGTGATGTCCTCGCCTGAGATCTCGTTCAGGTACTCGTTCACGTCGTCGGAGCCGATGCCATGGCTCTCGCCGTCCTGGTCCACGAATTGGAACAGGTCCTGGCCCGGCAGGTCGCGGCAGCGCTCCACGACGCGGGCGAGCCGTCGGTCCTGCAGGTCGATATGGTGCTCGACGCCGTGCTTGCCGCGGAAGTCGAAAGTAAGACGGCCGCCCTTCACTCGCGCGTGCCGGTTGCGCAGCGTCGTTAGCCCAAAGCTTTGGTTGGTCTTGGCGTACTCCTCGTTGCCGACCCGCATCATGGTCTTTTCCAGCAGCGCCACGATGGCGGCCAGCACCTTGCGCTTGGGCAGGCCGGGCAGCGCGAGGTCCTGCCGCACTTGGGCGCGTATCGTCGGCAGCACGCGGCCGAAGGTGAGCATCTTGCCATACTTCGCCTCGTCCCGGACCTCGCGCCAGCGGGCGTGGTAGCGATACTGCTTGCGCCCGCGCGCGTCCCGGCCCACTGCCTGCAAGTGCCCGCGCGGGTCGCGGCAGATCCATACGTCGGTATAGGCTGGCGGGATGGCCAGCTTGCGGATGCGGTCAAGCGTGCGCTCGTCGGTGATCAAGCTGCCGTCGGCGTCATGGAAAACGAACTCGTCGCCGTCCCGCGTGCGGCTGATGCCGGGCCGTTTGTCCGAGACATAGCGGAGACGGGCGGCGCGGGCCGCGGCCACGGGGTCGCTCAGGCTGGTGTCAACGGCTTCGGCGTCGTTCGGCATCGGCACACCCTCGCTCGCCCGATGGAACGACCGGGCCAGCGAAGCAACACGGGGAGGCGCTGCAAGTTTCCCTAGTGGATCCATACTCCCTGGTGAGGCCCCATGATTGAACCCGGCGCAGAATCCTACGTTGATGCCACCACAAGGAAGGACCAGGGATGCAGGCGAGTGCGAGGCGGAGCTTAGTTCAACGATCCACGGCGAGTGGGGGCCGCGACACCCTTCTCTGTTTTTCGCACCTTCGATGGGATTTCGTCTTCCAACGTCCGCAGCACCTCCTGAGCCGTGCGGCGCGGGCGATGCGGGTGCTGTACTGGGAGGAGCCGATTTGGACCGAGGGCGCGCCGCCCAGCGTCGAATCGCACATGGCGGCCGAGGGTGTCTTGGTCGTTCAGCCCCGCATTCCCCATGGCTGCGACCCGGCGCAGGCGCAACGCGGCCTCCTCGACGCATTCATCCGCGACGGGGGCATCGCTGCCCCCCTGCTGTGGTATTACACGCCCCAAGCGTTCGAGTTCTCGGACCATCTAACGGGACGCGCCACGGTCTATGACTGCATGGACGAGTTGGCAGCCTTTGCCGGCGCCGACCCCAGCCTGCCGGAGCATGAGCAAAGGCTGATGCAGCGCGCGGACCTCGTCTTCACCGGCGGCCACAGCCTCTATAAGGCGAAGAAACACCTCCACGGCAGCGTCCATGCCTTCCAGAGCGGTGTCGACGTCGCCCATTTCATGCCGGCCCGGGACGGCCTGGCCGATCCCGCGGACCAGTGCGGCATCCCGCACCCACGCTTGGGGTTCTACGGCGTGCTGGACGAGCGGCTTGACCGCGATCTGCTGGCCGCGGCGGCCGACCTGCGCCCGGGCGTGCAGTTCGTGCTGGTCGGCCCCCTCGCAAAGCTCGACCTCGACGAGCTGCCCCAGCGTGCCAACGTGCATTATCTCGGCCCCAAGGACTATGACGAACTGCCGGCCTATGCAGCCAACTGGCAGGCCGCGATGATGCCGTTCGCGATCAATGCGGCGACCCGCTTCATCAGTCCGACCAAGACTCCGGAGTACCTGGCCGCGGGCCTGCCCGTCGTATCGACGCCAATCGCAGATGTGGTCCGGCAATACGGCCAAGTCCCAGGCGTGCAGGTCGCAGCGACGCCGGAAGGTTTTGCCACTTGCATCGATCAGGCGCTGATGCAGGCGCAGCGGCCCGAGACATGGCGGCCAGGGGCGGATGCCCTGTTGGCCGGCATATCATGGGACAGCATCTGGGAAAGGATGGCGGCGCTGATCGCCGGGGTGTCCGGCGCCCAATGTACCTGCGCGGCCGTGGACGATGAGACCGGCGCAGACGGCAAGTATGATCGCCTGATTGTCGGCGCCGGGTTCGCCGGGGCGGTGCTGGCCGAGCGTTAGGCGGCGGACGCCGTGCTGAGCAAGGTCGGCCGGGCACTCTATATTCAGCCCCGCCTGACCTAGTGGTCCGATCCTAACGCTTGGTTTCAAAGCGTTAGGTGAATCGGTCCTCCAAACAAAGGCTAGTGGTGAAAGTCGGACAGACCCTTCCGTCTGATTTTAACCACTAGCCCCGCCCCACAAACGGCATCTGCGTCGCCATCACCGTCACGAACTGGATGTTGGCGTCGAGCGGCAGGCTGGCCATGTGCACCACCATGTCCGCCACGTGCCGCACGTCCATGCGCGGTTCGGCCATCATTGTCCCATTCGCCTGCGGCACGCCGGCCTTCATGCGCTCGGTCATCTCGGTCGCGGCATTGCCGATATCGATCTGGCTGCAGGCGATGTTGAACGGGCGCCCATCCAGCGACAGCGACTTGGTCAGCCCGGTGATCGCGTGCTTGGTCGAGGTATAGGCGACCGAGCCCGGGCGCGGCGCGTGGGCGGAGATCGATCCGTTGTTGATGATCCGGCCGCCGCCCGGCGCCTGCCGCCGCATCATGGCGAATGCATTGCGGGCGCATAGGAACGATCCCGTCAAGTTGACGCCGACGACCGCCATCCATTGCTCGACTGAGAGTTCGTCGATCGGCTTGGCCGGGGTGCCCATGCCGGCATTGTTGAACAGCAGGTCGAGCCGTCCGTGTTCCCGCTCCACCGCAGCGAACGCGGCATCGACCTCGGCGGGCTGCGACACGTCGGTTGGCAGCATCATCGACTGGCCGGCCGCCCCGGCCGCGGCCGTTGCCTCAAGCGCGTCAGCCCGGCGGCCCAACAGCGCCACCGTCCAGCCGGCTTGCATCAGCGCCACCGCCGAGGCCCGGCCCACGCCGCTGCCAGCCCCGGTCACGAGAGCAATCTTTTGTGTCATGGCGGATGCTTCCCATTCTGTTTGTGGTCAGCCTGTCACGAAGCGAGAGGTGTCGCCAGATGAGATAAGCCGTATCGGTGGGGGGCTGCTCTCGACCCATCTTTGTCATTCTGCCGCGTTGCAGGGTTCCTCGAAACCGGCCGTCGAGACCGCAGCCTGCGCGGCGACAGCAAGCCGGGACATGACGCTTCCCGCAACACGCGATGCCTCCTCGCCAAGAGCCTCAGCCAACCTGATGCGGGCGCGCTCCCAGGTGGCCATGGCCTCGTCCATCAACCGGCGGCCCTCGTCGGTAAGGACCAAGCGCTTGCCGGCCCGGCCCCGCCCCCCATAATCGCGCACGAGATTGCTCCGTTCGAGGCTCTTTACGCTGCGGCTGAGAGTGGTGGCGTCAACCCCGGCGCGCGCGGCAAGTTCAGCGAGCGTTGGTTCGTGGCTACCTCCAATCCCTACCAGAAGGCTGAACTGCTCTGCGGTGATCCCCAAGGGCCGAAAGCATGCATTGTAGTAGCGCGTGAGCGCCCGTGCGGTGACCCGGGCCTGAAAGGCCGGGCACTCGGTTTCGACGCGGCGATAGAGATCAGAAGCTTCTGTCATTTGCAGGTCTCGACACTCTCCAACTCACGTAATACTGTGTATACAGTATTTTAGGAAGTTGCGCCATGCCGGCCTATGTCCACGTCAATCTGTGTGTCAAAGATCCGGCCAAGCAAGCCGCATTGGCGCCGCGCTTTCAGGCAGCGCTACAGGCAGCGGGAGGCCGCATCCTCCACTTTGGGCCGGTGGCCCAGCTGCTGGAAGGGGACGTGACGCCACTGCCTATGGCAGGCATCTTCGAATTCGCGACCCTCGCCGACGCGCTGGCGTTTTATCAGTCATCGGAGTACGCGCCGATCAAGGTTGAGCGCGACGCGGCGCAGGAAGCACGCATGTTTGTTGTCGACGCAGGCTAAAGAGTTCCAAAACAGCGATCGTCCAGCCACCTGGCCCTGACTGACGCGCCGGTTGTTTCTCGATTTCCGATCCTTTTGAGAAAGCTGGCCACGCCGAGGAACGGCAGCTATCGCAGGTCCGTCCCTGGAAGCCGCCTGTCTATAATCCACCAACTCTCGCCATAAGGGCCGCAAGCCATCCATTCCAAATATACTGAGAAACTCTCCAGGCCGCAGCACCTGGACGCCCCGCCATGGGTGAAGCACCAGCAAATCCTCGTCGCCTGATACGATAGCAGTCGCTCCGACAGCCAGGGCTAGTTCCAGGTAGCGGTTGTCCTTGCTATCCCGGCAGTCCTGCACTGTCTCTTTCGGCTCGGCCCATAGCGCCGCGGCACTCAGCAATTCCAGGATCTCGTAGCGTCGGTCGTCGGTCAGCACCCGAGTGAATTTCGGCCTCGTCAGGACTTCAGCGACTTCGCCATACACGGCATCTGAGAGAGCGATCATGTCGCTTGCCCGCGCAATCTCAATAGCGCGCCGGGGCAGTCCACTTGGATGCAAGACGGCCGAGACAACCGTGTTCGCATCGATCACATAGATGCTCAGGCCCGGCGCTCAGCATTGTAAGCCGTCAGTTCGGCTTCGAGCTCCGCCTCGGTCAGACCGGCCCCTCGTGCCTCGTATGCCGTCCGCTCGAAAACGGCGATCAAGGGATCATCAGCACCTGGCTGGACGAGCCGGTCAACAAGGCGGCCTATAGCCTCGCGACGCCGCGCGTCAGACAGGGCGACCGCAGTCGCTACCTCGACGGGGATCTCTATCCTCGACATCTGAGGCATGGCCAAACCTTCTAAATAAACTGCCCGCGCAAAAACCCTAAAGCCGGCAACGGTTTCCAAGCGCGCGGCAAATCCGCCGGGCGGATCGGCGCCACGCTGTAGTGTGGGGCGGGCTGGCAGCAGGATTGCAGCAGGCTGGCATAGGCGCGGATCTGCTGCTCGCGCCAGGCACGGTCGGCTAGGGCACGCTCGCGGCTCGGGAAAATCTCGGCCACCCGGGTCGCGCGGCCAACCGAGGCCATCACGGCCCACAGCGTGTCGTCCTTGCGGTGCTTGAACTCGATCACCGCGCTCATGCGGGCCTCCGTGCTCCGGCCATGGCTGTCATATTGGCCGGTCCAAGCTCAGGAACAAGCGGCGGACGGATCGAAGCCGTTGGCCAGCACCCCGCGCGGCGCGATCATCGGGTAAGGGCCGACCGGAAGGTAGCGCCCGCTGCCGGGCTCGGCCTGGACGCGGCCGTCCTGCATCACGACCTCGCCGCGGCGGATCGTCGCCACAGGCCAGCCGGTGACGGCCAGGCCCTCATAAGGCGTGTAGTCGATCGTGTGCTGCATCAAGTCGTTGGTGATGGTGGTGCGCCGCGCCGGGTCCCACAGCACGAGGTCGGCATCGGCGCCGGGCATGACGCTGCCCTTCTTGGGATGCAGGCCGAACAGCCGGGCCGGCTGCGTTGCGGTCAGGCGCACGAAGTCGCTGGCGGTGATGCGCCCGGCGGCGACGCCCTCGCTGAACAGGATCGGCAGGCGGCTGGCCAGGCCCGGCACGCCGTTCGGAATGTCGCGGAAGTTCGCGTCCATGCCGTTCAGTTGCTTGCCGCGCGCGCTGCCATAGCTCCAGCCGCTGTGGTCGCTGCTGATGACATCAAGCGTGCCCAGCCGGATCGCCTCCCACAGCCCGGCTGTCGCGGCAGCGTCGCGCGGGGCCGGGCTGCACATGAACTTCGCGCCTTCGAAATCCGGGCGGTCCATGTCGGCGGCGGACAGCACGAAATACTGCGGGCAGGTCTCGCCCCAAACATGCAGCCCGCGCGCCCGGGCGCGTGCAATCTCGTCCGCTGCTTCCGGGCATGACACATGGAAGATTTGGATCGGCTGGTCCACCAGTTCGGCCAGCGCGATGGCGCGGTGCGTGGCCTCGCGCTCCAGGACGGGTGGGCGGGACCAGGCGTGGTACTTCGGCGCAACCAGGCCGGCGGCGAGCAGGGCGTCGGTCATCCAGCCGATGGCGTCGTAGTTCTCGCAATGCACCGTCACCAGCGCGCCATGGCGCCGGGCGGCGGCCAGCACGCGGAGGTATTGCCGGTCGTCGAGCCGCAATGGGTCATAGGTCAGGAACACCTTCAGGCTGCGCACGCCGCTGGCGATGATGCCGGGCAGCTCGGCCAATACGGCGTCGGCCGGGTCGGTGACGATCTGGTGGAAGGCGTAGTCCACCATCGCGTGCCTGGCGCGCTGGTGGTATTCGGCCAGTGACGGTCCGATGGCTCGGCCCTTGAACTGGGTCGAGAAGCTGACGACGCTGGTGGTGCCGCCGGCCAAGGCGCTGCGGCTGCCTGTCTCCCAAGTCTCCTCGTCCGCGCCGCCGTTGGCTTGCAACTGCTCGATATGGCAATGGGTGTCGACGCCGCCGGGCATGACCAGCAGGCCGCCGGCGTCCAGCATGCGGCCACCGGAGAGGTTCGTGCCGACAGCCTCGATGCGCCCAGCCCGGATGCCGACATCGGCGCGGAACTGCTCGGCTGCGGTCACGACCGTGCCGCCGCGGATCACCAGGTCGAAGTCGTCCATCATGCTGCCTGTGCGTTGAATTCGCTGCGGATTTGCGCCGAGTGCTCGCCGATGCCTGGCACCGGCCCAAGCGTCGGCGCCTGGCCATCCAGTATGACCGGCGGCGCCACGAGCTGCACAGTGCCGCCGGGAGTCTCCACCGCCGTGCGCCGCAATGCGGGGTGCCGGGCCAGCGCCGGCACGTCGTTCACGAAGCCATAGGCGACGTTGGCCGCGCGCAGCCGGGCGGCGGCGGCGTCGCGGGACAGCCGTCCGAACGCCGCGGCGATGGTTGCGTCGACCGCTGGGCGGTTGGCGACGCGGACGTTGTTGCTGCCGAACCCGTCTGCGGTGGCGAGGCCGGGCTCCTCCATGAACACGGCGCAGAAGTTGGCCCACTCCCGCTCGTTCTGGATGGAGATCAGCACCAGCGCGCCATCCGCAGTGGCGAACGCGCCATACGGGCAGATTGAGGGATGCGCCAGTCCGAGGCGTGCGGGCGTGCGTCCGGTGCCCTCGGTGTAGAGCAGCGGCACCGTCATCCAGTCCGCCATGCCGTCGAACAGGCTGCAGGCAAGGCTGCGGCCCTGGCCATTGACGCCGCGGGCGATCAGCGCCTCCAGCACCGCCGCATGCGCCGCCATGCCGCAGGCGATGTCGCACGCGCTCACGCCGACGCGGCCCGGCCCGGCCGGGTGCCCGGTGATGGAGGCGAGCCCGCTCTCGGCCTGGACCAGCAGGTCGTAGGCTTTCATGGCGGTATAGTCGTGGCCCGAGCCATAACCGCTGATGTCCATGGTGATCAGGCGCGGATGGCGGGCGCGAAGCTCGGCGCTGCCGAACCCGGCGCGCTCCGCGGCACCTGGCGCCAGGTTCTGGATGAACACGTCCGCCCGCGCCAGGATGCGGTGCAGCAGCGCCGCGTCGGCAGGGTCCTTGATGTCGGCCACCAGGCTTTCCTTGCCGCGGTTCAGCCAAACGAAATAGCTGGATAGCCCATGCACCGCCGCATCGTAGCCACGGGCAAAGTCGCCCTCCGGCCGCTCGACCTTGATCACCCGCGCGCCGGCGTCCGCAAGGCGCGAGCTGCAATAGGGCGCGGCGACGGCCTGCTCCAGGCTGAGCACCAGCAGGCCGTCAAGCGCGCCCATCAGCAGCGGCCCATCAATAGCTTCTGGGCATCCCGAGGACGTGTTCGGCGACATACGACAGGATCAGGTTGGTGCTGATGGGCGCGACCTGGTACAGCCGAGTCTCACGGTATTTACGCTCGATGTCGTATTCCTCGGCGAAGCCGAAGCCGCCATGGGTCTGGATGCAGGCTTCGGCGGCGGCCCAGGCGGCCTCGGCGGCCAGCATCTTGGCCATGTTGGCCTGCTCGCCGCAGGGCAGCCCGGCCTCGAACCGCTCCAGCCCGTCGCGCACCAGCAGTTCGGCGGCGCGCATCTGGGCGTAGGCCTTGGCGATGGGGAACGAGATGCCCTGGTTCTGGCCGATCGGGCGGCCGAACACCTTGCGGTCGTTGGCATAGGCCACCGACTTGGCGGTGAACCACTTGGCGTCGCCGATGCATTCGGCGGCGATCAGCAGCCGCTCGGCGTTCATGCCATCCAGGATGTAGCGGAAACCGCGGCCCTCCTCGCCCAGCAGGGAGTCGGCGGGGATGTGCATCTCGTCGAAGAAAACCTCGCACGAGTTGTGGTTCATCATGGTGCGGATCGGGCGGATCGTCATGCCCTGCACCGCCTTCATGTCGACGATGAAGGTGGACAGGCCCTCGGTCTTCTTCGCCACCTGGTCGCGCGGCGTGGTGCGGGCCAGCAGCAGCATCAGGTCGGAATGCTCGGCCCGGCTGGTCCAAATCTTCTGGCCGTTGACGACATAGCCGTCGTTGTCGCGCCGGGCGGTGGTGCGGAGCGCCGTGGTGTCGGTGCCGCTGGCCGGCTCGGTCACGCCGAACGCCTGCAAGCGCAGCTCGCCGCTGGCGATCTTGGGCAAGTAGCGCTGCTTCTGCTCGACCGAGCCGTGCCGCAGAATCGTGCCCATGGTATACATCTGCGCATGGCAGGCGCTGCCGTTGCAGCCCGCCGCCTGCACGGTCTCCAGGATCGCCGCCGCGGCCGAGATGCCGAGGCCGGAGCCGCCGTATTCCTCGGGGATCAGCACCGACAGGTAGCCGCCCTCCGTCAGCGCGGTCACGAACTCGGTCGGGTAGCCGCGCACCCCGTCCAGCTTGCGCCAGTATTCGCCGGGAAAGCGGGCGCATAGTTTAGCGACCTCCTCGCGAATCTCGGCGTGGTCGTCGCGCAGCGCCGTGTCGGGCGCCATGATGTCGGGCGCCATCAGACGGGGTCCCAGCCGAACACGTCCTGGCTGCGATCAAGCGGCAGCAGGCTGGCGCGCAGGGCAGGGGCGGCGTGCTCGGCGATGGATGCCGGTGTCCAGCCCTCGCTGCGATGCAAGGAACGAAGCGGGCGGCTTTGGCTCATGAGGAAAATCTCGTTGTAGCGGGTTGCGAAAATCTGGCCGGTGAAGGCGTTGGCGGCGTCGGACGCCAGGAACACCGCGAGCGGCGCGTTCTTGTCGGGCGTCATCTGCTGCAGCTTGGCCACGCGGGCTTGCTGCTCCGGCGTTTCGGTCGGGATGGAGCTGGTCATGCGGCTCCAGGCGAAGGGGGCGATGCAGTTGGAGCGCACGCCGAACCGTTGCATGTCGAGCGCGATCGACTTCGACAGCGCCGTGATGCCGAGCTTGGCGGCGGAGTAGTTGGCCTGGCCGAAGTTGCCCACCAGGCCGGACGTGCTGGTCATGTGCACGTAGGCGCCGCTGCCCTGGGCGCGGAAATGCCCGGCGGCGGCACGGCTGACGAAGAAGCTGCCGTTCAGGTGGACGTCGATGACGGGCAGCCAGTCCTCCGGCGCCATCTTATGGAAGATGACGTCGCGTACAATGCCGGCGTTGTTCACCACAATATCGACCCGGCCGAACCCGTCCATCGCCGCCTGGACGATGCGCTGCGCCGACGCCCAGGTCGACACGCTATCGGTGCTGATGACCGCACGGCCGCCGCGCTGGGCGATGATCTGCTGGGTTTGCTCGGCGGGGGACGAGGACTGGCCGTCGCCTGCCAGGGATGCGCCGATGTCGTTGACCACGACGGATGCGCCGGCCAGGGCCATTGCCACCGCGATCTCCCGGCCGATGCCGCCGCCCGCGCCGGTGACGACCGCGACCTTGCCCTTGAGCATCATGCCTCCCCCGTTCCCGCCTTGAATATGGCGCGCCCGTTGCTCACCACCAAGACATTGCGCTCGACCACGCGGGCCTGGAATGCGCCGTCGTCCCAGATTTCGGTGCGGATGGTTTCGCCAGGGAAGACGGGCGCCGAGAAGCGCAGGTCGAGCGCATGGAAGCGGGCCGGGTCGTAGCCGCCGAGCGTGCGCAGCAATGCGTGGCCGACGACGCCCAGGGTGCACAGCCCATGCAGGATCGGGCGCGGGAACCCGGCGGCTGCGGCGAAGGCGGGGTCCGCATGCAGCGGGTTGTCGTCGCCGTTCAGCCGATAGAGCAATGCCTGCTCCGGCCGGGTCGGCAGGTCGACGATGTGGTCCGGAGGCGTGCCGGGCACGGGATGCAGGGGGCGCACGGGACCGGATGCGCCGCCGAACCCGCCGTCTCCGCGCAGGAATATCGAAGCCGTGGTGGTGGCGAGCAGCGTTTCGTCGGCGGCGTCAAGCACGAGCTTCTCGGCATAGAGCAGCGCGCCGCGGCCGGGGCCTTTGTCCACCAGACCGGTCACGCGGGTGCGTCCGATGACCTCGCCGCCGATCGGGAACGGCCGGTGGATGACGATGCCCTGCTCGCCGTGCACCAGGCGCACCGCGTCCACCCCGGTGCGCGGATCGGCCAGCCAGAACCCGGGATGCCCGAGCACGACGGCCATGAAGGGCAGGGCGCGCAGGTCTCGGTGGTGGTCGACGAAGGCGAGCTGCCGCGTGTCGAGCGGGTCCTGCCCGAACCCGATCGAAAGGGCGTATAGTATGGCGTCCCGTGCGGCCAGGCGCTGGCGGACGTCGGGGATCGGGAAGCGAAGCAGGGCGTCGGGGTCGATCGGCATGGCGGAAATGCTAGGCCCGGGACGGAGGCGCGTCCACTATTTGGCAAGGGTGGACGGCGAGTTTCCCAACGGCCCGATCCGTGCGAAAAATGGTGCTTATTGGCCATGGGACCACGATGAGCGAACACGCACATATCGAGCACGGACATGGTGAGCATGGGAGCGACAAGCGAGTTGCCCTGCTGATCGCCATCCTGGCGCTGTTCCTGGCCCTGGTCGGGACTGGGGCCAAAAGCTCGCAGACCGAAGTGCTTACGCGGAACGTCGAGGCGTCGAACCTGTGGGCGTTCTTCCAGGCCCGCACCATCCGCCAGACCGCGGTGCTCACCGCGTCCGAGCAGGCCGAGGTGCAGAAGGCGACCACGTCCGACCCGGCCGTCCGCGCGGCCATCGAAGCGCAGCGGAAGGCTTGGCAAGACACCGCCGCCCGGTGGGAAAGCGAGCCCAGCACCGGCGAGGGCCGCAAGGAACTGGCGGAGCGCGCCCGGCATTCGGAGGAGGAGCGCGACCTTTCGATGGCGAAGTACCATTTTTACGAGTATTCGGCGGCGCTGTTCGAGATCGCGATCGTCATCGCCTCGGCCTCGATCGTGACAGGCGTCCCGGTACTCAGCGTGGTGTCGATACTACTTGGGGTCGGTGGGATCGGGATGGGGGCAATTGGCTTCTTCATGCCGTTGGCGTTCCACTTCTAGCGTTCGCTTTTGGAGCCGGCCGCAGAAGCGTAAGCGCATTGACAGCGCCGGCCCGGGCGCGGACGTTCCGGCGAAACCAGGGAATGCCCGACATGCCAGTGCCGACCGAGATGCGCCATATCGCACACACGTCCGGGGGGCCGGAGGCGATGCATATCGCGACCGGCCCGGTGCCGGCCCCGGCGCCGGGCGAGGTGCTGATCCGCGTCCAGGCTGCCGGTGTGAACCGGCCCGACGTGCAGCAACGGCTGGGCGCCTATCCGCCGCCGCCGGGCGCGAGCCCGTTGCTGGGGCTCGAAGTCGCAGGCGAGGTGGTGGCGGTGAACGGCGACACCGGATGGAAGGTCGGCGAGGAGGTTTGCGCGCTGACCAACGGCGGCGGCTATGCCGAGTACTGCACCGCGCCTGGCGCCCAGTGCCTGCCATGGCCGGAGGGCTACGACGCAATACGCGCCGGGGCGGTGCCGGAGAACTATTTCACCGTCTGGGCCAACCTGTTCGGCCATGGCCGGCTGGCCGCCGGGGAGAGCGCGCTGGTGCACGGCGGAACCAGCGGCATCGGCGTGACCGCAATCCAGCTTGCGCACGAGTTCGGCAGCCGGGTGTATGCGACGGCCGGGAGCGCCGAGAAGTGCGACGCCTGCGTCCGGCTCGGCGCGGATGCGGCGATCAACTACAAGAAGGCGGATTTCGCCGTGTCGATCAAGGAGTTCACCGCTGGCGCCGGTGTCGACGTGGTGCTGGACATGGTCGGCGGCCCCTACATCGCCCGCAACCTGCGCAGCCTCGCCCTGGATGGCCGGCTCGTGTTGATCGCTTTCCTGGGTGGGCCGAAGGTCGAGGAGATGGACCTTTTGCCCATCATGATGCGGCGCCTGACCGTGACCGGCAGCACCATGCGCCCACGCACCGCAGCGCAAAAGGGCGCCATCGCCGCGGCATTGCGCGAGAAGGTTTGGCCCGTCCTAGACGCCGGCCGCTGCGGCCCGTTGGTGCATGAGGTGTTCCCGCTGGAGCGCGCTGCCGACGCGCACCGCCTGATGGAGAGCAGCGCGCATATCGGCAAGATCATGCTGCGCGTCGCCGATTGATGGGGTATGCTGGATCAGGAGGAACACGATGAACGTCGCCCTACGCCGCTCGATGACGCTGGAAGAGTTTCTGATTTGGGAAGCTAAGCAGCCCGAACGGTACGAATTCGACGGATTTCAGCCAGTCGCGATGAATGGCGGGACCGTCGCGCATGCGGCCATTAGCATGAATCTTGGCTCTGAACTTAGCAATCGCCTTCGTGGCAAGCAGTGTCGTCCATTTGGGGCAGGCCTGAAAATCCTTGTCGCGGGCCGGGCCCGGTACCCTGATGCCTTTGTGGCCTGTTTGCCGATGGCAAATGAAGCTACGTGGCTGACTGAGCCGGTTGTGGTATTCGAGGTGCTCTCGAAAAGCACGGCAATCGTCGATCAAACGACCAAGAACGCCGAGTATCGCGCTACCCCCTCGATCCAGCGCTACGTCATGCTTTCGCAGGAGAGCGTTTCCGCAAATGTCTATGAGCGCTCTGGTGGCCAGTGGGTCGGCACGCTGGTCACCGCTCCCGACGCGGTGCTCGCGATGCCTGAAATTGGCATCGAACTGCCGTTGGCCGCGCTTTATGACGGGTTGAGCTTCGACGCCCCAGTTTAGATATCGGCCAAGGCCCAAGGCGGCACGCGGGTAAGCCGCGCGATCCAGCGGAGCGCGCCGGGCCAGGCGCGGGCGGCGGCGACCGCCAACCCAGGCTGCGCGCGGCCGGCACGATACAGCCATCCGGCGCGGCCGATTTGCCCCATAAGGTCCCGCCGCATGCGACGGTGATAGACCATAGCGCCGCCGTTGCGATACGCCGAAACCGCCGCGAACGCACTATGGAGCGCGATCGAAACGCCGTCGCCGCAGAATGACGGGATGACACCCATTTGGTCACCAAGCCGAAACAAGCCAGGCCAGTCCGCAGCGCCCGGCGCGTGCACATAGCCGTATGGCACGCGAAAGATCGACAGTGGCCGATCCAGCGTCTCGGTCGAACCTGCTAACCGGCGGGCCAAATGGGGGCAGGCGTGCTCCAGGAGATCGCGCACGCCGGGCCAATCGCCGCCCGCTGCCTTGAACCGCGCGCGGCTGATGAGCAAGCAGAGATTGGCGACGCCGCCCTCGATCAATTGCAGGCCGGCATAGCCGCCGCGGAACAGCATTAGCTCGACATGGCCCGCCAACTCAGCCGTTTGCCCTGCACTAAGTGCGAAGTACATCTTGAGGCCGACCAGATCGTCTGGAGTCTCGACGAGCCGCCGATGTGCGCCGCGCAGGTCATGCTTGCCAGTGGCAAGGAACACCGTGGACGCGGAGAGCTGCCCATGCCCGGCCACGTCGAGCCCGTTCGCAGAGGCGCTGCGCACCGCATGGCCGCGCAGGAGCTTTGCGCCGGCCGCCTCCGCGCTTGCCAAAATCGCAGCGTCCAGCGCGCGGCGGGACAGGCCCAGGCCGCGAAACGGCAGCGCCGCCTGCGCGACCCGGTTGCCATGCACCAGCCGCACAGCGTCGATCCGCGCCGCGCCGAGCGCCAGCGGATCGATCCCTAGCCTGGCCAGGTAGGATTGCGCCTCATGGCTGATGAACTCGCCACAGATCTTGTCATGAGCCGCGCGTTCGCGCTCGATCAGCAGCGCATCCGGGCCGAGCAGGTGTGCGACGGCGGCGCCGGCGACCCCGCCGCCGACAATCAAAGCCTGCATCATGCGCCCCTTACCGAATGCGGCTGATGCACAGACGGAACGGCATATGCCAGCGCACCGCCGCCTTGCCTGCCAATCCCGCCTGGCGCAGCAATGCGTCCCAGTCCCGCCGGCGGAAGCTGCGCGCCACGCTGATAGGCCCGTCGTGCTGCACGAACCGGTGCCATCCCGCCGCTCCGCTCAGCAGGCGGAAGCCGTGGAACGCGATGGGATGGCGATGCAAATCGTTCACGAACCACCCGCGCCGGGCCCGCGCTTCCATCCAAACCAGGAATTCTACCACCTGCGCGTCCGTCAGATGATGGGTGAACAGCGAGCTGATGACGACGTCTATCAGTTGATCGGGCGTCTCGCCCGGCGGAAGCTCGAACAGGTCCCCGGTCGTATAACGGATATCCATCGCCGCCGGGGTCGCGGCCTGGGCGGCGGACGTGCTCCAGGGGTTCAGATCGACGCCGGACAGGTCCATCTGCAAGCCGCGCCGCGTGCCCCAGCGATGGATGCGGCGCAGCATGTCGCCCTCGCCGAAGCCCACGTCGAGCACCGAAAGCCGAGCGCCTGCCGCCATGCCGCGCGCTACCCGGCGCATAAAGGCGATCGTGGGCGGACGCGCCAGGGTCACGCTGTTCACCACGGCAAGGTCCGCCAGGCAGCGCGCGAAGTCCTCGGCGCTGATGGCCTCGGTGTCCATCCATTCCAACTGCGGGCTGCGGCTGCGGAAGCTGGTCATAGCCGGCTGAAGCGGAACGTCTCGGCGCATAGGCCGGGGCCGAACGCCATGCCGATGCCGGGTCCCGCGATATCCTGCGCCAGGATGCGCGCCAGCACGAACATCAGCGTCGCCGACGAGATGTTGCCCACGTCGTGCAGCACAGCCCGGCAGTGCCGCAGCGCGTCGGGCGGCAGCCGCAGCCCGGTTTCCACAGCATCCAGCACCGTGCGCCCGCCCGCATGGACGGCCCAGTGCATGACGCTGGCCAAGTCCTGGCCGCGCAGGATGCCGCCAGCGTCGTTGCGGTCGGCCTCGGCCCGCAGCGCCGTCGCGATCCGGGCCGGCACCTTGCCCGACAAATGCATGTCGAAACCCTGGTCGCCGATGCGCCAGGTGATCAGGCCCTGGGTGTCCGGGATGGTCGCCGCGTGGAAATCGTGCAGCGCGATGCCCTGCGCGTCCGCGGTCACCAGCGCAGCCGTGGCGCCGTCGCCGAACAGCAGGAACGACAGCACGCGCTCCAGGTCCGGCGTTTCCTGCATATGCAGGCTGCATAGCTCGAGGTTTACCACCAGCACCCGCGCAGACGGATCGGACCGGACGATATGATGGGCGTTGCGCAGCGCCGGCACGGCGGCGTAGCAGCCCATGAAGCCGACCAGCGTGCGCTCCAGCGATCCGCCGAGGCCGAGACGGTCCGCGATAAGCTGGTCCAGCCCCGGCGCGGTGAATCCAGTGCAGCTCGCAACCACCAGATGGGTGATGCCCGCATCCTCGATCCCGAGCCGCCCGATGGCTTGCACCGCGAGTTCCACGGCGTCGGTCTCGTATCGCGCCATCCGCGCGCCGGTGCCGGGGAACGCGCCGCGGCGATAGAACCCGTCGGCGTCGACGTCGATGGCGCCGGGCTCGCCGGGACGAAGGAAGGAGAAGCGGTGCGCCATCCCGGCGCGCTCGGCCATGCGGTCGAACACGAAGCGTGAACGCTCGTCGGCCAGCAGGGTGCGGGCGAACACGACGAACGCCTCGTGCACGTCGTGCGGCGGGACCGCGGTGCCGATCCGGTTGATATGCGCCGTCGTCATGCAGCCCGCCGGAATGCCAGCACCGCGTTCAGCCCGCCGAACGCGAACGAGTTGGACAGCGCCGCCTGGATCGGCGCCGCGCGGGACACGTTCGGCACACAGTCCACGTCGCACTCCGGGTCCGCCTCCCGGAATCCGGCGGTTGGCGGCAGCACGCCGTCATGCAGCGCCATGACCGTCGCCATGGCCTCCAGCGCGCCCCCGGCGGATAGGCAGTGCCCGATCATGCTCTTGCTGGACGACACCGGCGGCGGGCGGCGGAATACCTGGCGCAACGCGGCGCTCTCGGTGCGGTCATTCAGCCGCGTGCCGGTGCCGTGGGCGTTGACGTAGCCGATCTCGGCCGCATCAAGCCCGGCGTCGTCGAGCGCTGCACGCATTGCCGACGCCGCGCCCTCGGCATCGGGCGCCGTAAGGTCAAGGCCGTCGGCGCTCATGCCGCTGCCAGCAAGCTCTGCAAGGATAGGCGCGTCGCGCCGCCAGGCATGGTCCCAATCTTCCAGCACCAAAATCCCTGCTCCCTCGCCAAGCACCAGCCCGCTGCGGTCGCGGGAAAACGGGCGGCAGGCGTCGGCGCTCAGCACCCGCAATGCCTCCCAGCATTTGAACACGCCAACGACGAGGGAGGCGTCCGCGCCGCCGGTCAGCATCACATCGGCCCGGCCGGCGCGGATGGTGTCGGCGGCGAGGCCGATCGCGTGGTTCGCCGACGCGCAGGCGGAAGCGACGGCATAGGACGGCCCGCGCAGCCCGAACTCCATCGACACGTGCGACGCCGGCGCGTTCGGCATTACCCGCGGCACGGTTAATGGATGCACCCGGGACGCACCCTCGCCATAAAACGCCAGATAGGCCGCATCGAGGCTTGCCTGGCCAATCGCCGCCGCCATGATGACGCCGCGCCGGTGCGCCTGCGCTGTGTTCGACGGCAGCCGGGCGGCCCGTAATGCTTCCCGCGCCGCAACAACGGCGAACTGCGCGCTGCGGTCCAGCGACGCCAGCCGGCGGCTGTCGAAATGGGCCGCCGCGTCGAAGCCGGTGGCCTCGGCGGCGATGCGGGCCGAAAGGCGCTCGGTGGGAATGCCGTGTATCGGACCGATGCCGCTCGTTCCAGCCTGCATCGCGGCCCAGATCGTCGGGACATCGCCGCCCAACGCACAGATCGCTCCAAGCCCGGTGACTGCGATCCGCCGCCGCACGCTAACCCGCACGCATGTGCGGCGGCGGCGGCGCTGCTTCGAGAGTGGCGAGGACATGCTGGACCAGGTCGCCCACGGTCTGGAACTCCGCCCCGGTGCGCTCGGAAACGACGGGGATGTCCACCTTGTAGCGTTCCTCGATAGCGAAGATCGTTTGCACCAGGTCAAGCGACGGAATCTCAAGATCGCTGAGGACGGCATCCGGGGTGAGCCGCGCCCGGTCCACTCCGGTCTCTTTGGCGACGATGTCCAGGATTTCGTCCGAACGCGGGTCAGTCATCGTCATCCAACGCTTATTGTCTGAAATCATACTTTAGCTGGAGAGCCCCTGAACATGCAAAGGACGGCACACGCTGCGCCGCCCTCGCACGTCATGCCGGGGAGATTAGACCGGTGTCGCCGAACCAATGCTTGGGCTGCCGCCCGCCGTGTAGGCCGGCGCGCTCTCGTCGAATCGGCTCCAGCCGCCCCGGCGGTATTCGTCCGCGCGCGTGCTCACGTCAACCGTCGAGTGCTTGGCCAGGGATTGTTCGACTATTGCTGCCTGGTTTTCCTCAGCGCGGACAGTGACAAGCGTGCCGCCGCGCCGCACGCACTCGGCGTGGACATGCGCGTCGTCCTCGCTCATTCCGGCGCCGACCAGAGATCCCACTAATCCGCCGGACGCCGCGCCTATGCCTGCGCCCAGCGCCGTCGCTACCAGCCAGCCAGCGGCCACCACGGGACCGACGCCGGGTATGGCCATCAGGCCAAGCCCGGTCAGGAGCCCGGCGGCGCCGCCGAGGACCGTGCCGACCGTTGCTCCGGTGCCTGCGCCTTCCGCTGCCGGATCGGAGGCGGCGGCTTCGGGGCCGGGCGAAGCAGGTGCCGCCACGCTGTCGTTGTAGCGGCCGTCCGAGTTGTTCGCGATCAGGCTGATCGCGCTATGCGGAATGCCGCTGGCCTCGACATCGGCCACCGCTTGGGATGCATGCTGATAGTTATCGAAAAGCCGCGTGATCACGACACTCATGAATAGGTTCCTTGGAGGGTGGCCGGCCACCGGATATGGTCCGATTATGCGGCCTTGGTAGTCCAAGCCGGCTGCAACCAATCAGCAGGCGTTCGATAGGCGAGGTTGAGCGAGAGTTCCTGGCGCAAGCGCCGCTCCGAGCGGATGCCGCAGCAGTAGCCTATCACCAGCATGCGGGTTATCAGTTCGGGATCAATGGAAGGTCGTCCCACTGCGCGGCAGTAGGGCGCCAGGCGCCGGCGAATGTCAGGCCGTTCGGCGAAGTGGTCAATACGAATGCAAAACAGACTTTTCGGACACAATGGGCATGAAGTCGGGCCTCAGGTGCCGCAACGGCCAGATCAACTCGATGTTGCGGTGGGTCCCGGCCTCCAGCCGTCCTCTTGGGCGCACCCGGTTCAGGTAACCGTAAATGTAGAGCTTCAAGAGATCAGCGGGCGCGTAACCCAGGCGGCCCGTTGCTTCCGGTTCGACCCCGCCGAACCCGGCCGCTGCAAGGTCCAGCCCGGCCATGAACGCATCGATAAACCTCACTGGGTTGTCGGGGCCGGCGTAATTGTCCACCAATTTTGGAAACAAAGGGGTCTGTGATCGGCCGCAACCAAGATTGAGCGCCATGGCGGGATGCTACCCGTTCGGTCGCCGCACCGGACGCCATCCGGCCCAGTTGTCATGTGGTCTGCCAAACATTTGCAACTGCCTTCAATTAGAACCCTTCGCCGCTTAACCCTCTTTCAAGTCTTCGACAACTTCTGCCGGGGCTGATGGATCGAGCTTCTTTGCTTTTTCGATCAACTGATCCGCCTGGCTCTCGTTGCCCTTGTCCAATGCTTCAAGCGCCTGTTCGGTAAGGTCCAGCGCTTTCTCGTGTTTATCTTCTGGCGTGTCGCTCATGGAAAAGCTCCTTTGAATCGGAAAACGAAGCGTTCAAGCTTGGTCAAAGTTCCCCGTAGCGCATGGGACGGGTTTTCAACTTAGCCATATACACCGACTGACCCCGATTGCATCAACTGCCCTAACAGGTGGATTTCACTCCTTGGCTTCGGACGAGCCGTTTTTCGGAGGAAATTACGCAGTCGCAACGGCGACATATGGCATGGCCACGATAAGTTTGCATCAGTCTTGCGTTCCGGATCATACATTGTTTCTATGGCGCCTATGCGGGATAAGCAGTGGCAAGCTTGGGATGGGCAGATACGGGGGTGCGGTCTCGTGGATCAGGGTCTTACCGCAAAGAATTCAATCAGCGTTTCCATTATCATGCCTGCTTATAATGCCCAGACTCATATCAAAAATGCGATTCGGTCTGTGCAGGCGCAAACATTTTCGGATTTTGAGATAATAGTTATTGATGACGCTTCAACGGACGCTACCGCTCGAGCAGTCCATGAATTGTGCGCAGAGGATGCTCGGATAAGATACGCGAGAATGGAGATGAATGCCGGTCCAGCCGCCAGCCGCAACCGTGGCTTGGATCTAGCGCGAGGCGAATGGATCGCACTGCTTGATGCGGATGACCGTTTTCATCCTGACCGTCTCAAGACGTTGCTATCCCTCGGGGAGCGTGAAGGCGCCGACGTTGTCTCTGACAATATAACGTTGCTCAAAGAAGGAGAGAAAGCAGGGGAACGGATGATCCCTGAAAGCATATTGTTCCAGCCGCGAGTTCTCCCATTTCCTGAGTTCATCGCGGGTTGCCATTACAATGCGCAGACGCCATCGCGTGTCAGATACGTTTTCATGCATCCAGTCTTTCGGCGAGAATTTCTGGTATCAAATTGTATCAGATACAACGAGTTAAGTCGAGTTGGTGAGGATTTCCTGTTCTATATTGATTGTTACCTAAACAACGCAAAATGGTATATAGAACCAAATCCAATGTACATGTACACGATTCGAAGAGGCTCCCTTACTGAATCTGCATCAGATCAGGATCATTATAGAGTTGTTGAGAAAATGCGGGATGTTTTAAAAGTGGTTCAGCACTCAGATGACATAGCCGTTCGCAACGCGATCAAAAAACATTGGAAGCTTGTAGCGTCGGACTATTACTATTATGGCTTGAAAAAAGCCCTTCGTGCGACTGACTACAAGGGAATTTGGCGCGCTATTGTTTGCGATAAGGATGCATTGCGTCTTATCATACCGCGCCTGCTAAGTCGCGGCCCAAAGGTTATGGCGAAGCTTATCAGCGGTCATCGGCTGATAGCCGAACGGCATGCAGACTGAAACTACGTGCCGGGCAGTGCCCCGTCTCTGCTAAAAACGAAGATCATAACTATAAACCCAGCAGACGGTCGCGGATCAGCACCGCAGTCGGCGTTGGCCGTAGCCGCGCTACGCAGATGATCAGCGTGATCAGGAACAGCACAGGTGGAAATTGGGCATAGCTGCCTGTAATCAGCACCATCACGATGGCTGGCAACACAATGGCCCGCTGAAGCGCCGTACGACGGTTGACCACGAACAGCAGCAAATAGGCGATGAAAGCGGGAAGCCCAAACTCAAGCGTGATCTTGATTGGAGTGTTGACATTGTAAAGATAATTGATCGGCAGGCGTTCACTGGTGCCGGGGCCGAGACCGATGACAATCGCCGAGGGAACCCGTTCCAACACGTCTGACAGCAGCCAAAACGGCGTGATGAATCGCAGATGGCCACTGGTCATCGGGGTAAAGATTTCGTCCGTGCGCGCGCTTAGCACAGCCGCAACATCAGGCGAGAAGGTTAGCGCGGCTGTCAAGATAATGCCGAGCACGACCGACGTCGCGACCGCCAGCACCAGTCCGCGTCCCCCCAGGCTGATGCTGACCCCGGCGATGAAGGCCGCCAGGATGATCCAACCCGTGCCGGAGAATGACAGGAACAGTCCTGCTACAAAAAGGCAGAGATAGCGCATCCGCTTGAATGCCAGCGCCTCGATGATCAGCGCCACCGCCATGAACTGGGAAAATATCGACGGCTCGAGCAGGAAAAAGCCGTTGGCCTTAAGCGAGTCGCCAATCCCTGACGCGATTTGAAGGTTCCAGCCGAATTCGACCAGCATGGAAGATGGAACGATTCCCTCGAACGAGAAAATTCTGATCCCAAGGTATTGAGCAAAGAATTGCACAATGCCAGCGACAGCAATAATACCCAGATAGAAATTCACTTGGTGAAAAAATTCCGACTCGTCCATCGCTTCAGTAAACGACAAAGTAAAGAAGCTCGTGAGTATCAGGTATTGGATAACTGAGTTCGTGCTCGGCGAGACTCCATAGGCATCGGGCCAGGCAGAGCGAACAGCCATGCCAAGCAAAACCCAGGATACCAGGAAAAGGTATATGAACAGGCGTCGCCGGTCGAAGCTGATGGTTCCCTGCAACAGGCCGTATAGGCCAAGCAAAAGGCCGACCGGTCCCGCGCTGTTCATCGCCTGGACGGCGATCGGCAGGCCGAAGCGTTGAAAGAACAGGCACGACACCAAAATGCACGCGACGAAGCGGCGTGTGGTCAGGCCATGAAAGGTTGGCGCTACGACGGCAGCCTGCGTGGTCAAGGTGAGCAGCCTTTTATGAGCGTAAATAGCCTCAGCGAAGCATCGCAATCAGAATAGCACGGCGCGGCCGTCAGTATGGCGTTCATATCTCCACCCGCCCAATTTTGGCCCAACCCGGGCCGCCTGCTAGGGTTCATCCCCGTGCATCGATCTGTGGGGGCCTGCGTAGCCGGGCTGAACATTTGCGTCACAAAGCCTGACTGAGGTCCGCCATGAGAAAACTTTACGTCGTCCCGCTCGCGGCCTGGCTTTTGGCCTTCGCTACCCTTTGTCCGGCCATTTGTCAGGCCAGTGCAAAGTCCATGCTGCCCGGCATCCTTTACGAGATCGACCCAGCGCTGCCAGCTTCTGTCCAGCCGCTCGGGCCGGCGCCCGGCATTCAACTCGATGCGGATGGCGGGATCGTCGCGATGCGGCTTGCCGGCTCCGGCGAGGTGCTCCGCCGCGGCTACGGCCAATCCAGGCTGGTGCCGGATGGCTTGGACGGCAAGCCGGTCATCCACAATCCGGCCGGAGCCTCTCCCGGCGGTTGGGACAGCCTGGTGTTCGACCCCGCAGCGGCAGATCCGATCGCAGCACAAAAAGGACAGCCGTTCACCGTGGCGCTGGTGGCGCGCCGCCGGGCGGTCAACTTTTGCGACATCATGAAGCTTTACGCGAAGGGCGGTGCCCATATGCACCTGTCCGCCACTGCCAACGGCACGATCCTGATCGGGCAGAATGACGGACCCGGCGTCGCGACGGAGGATGCCGCGGGGCCGCTGAACCAATGGGATATCCTCTATTATATCTATAACGGGCGGAATGCCTGGTTGCTGCGCAATGGCGTGCGCACGGCGTCGACGCCGGACTACGCGGGTGGAGGGTTTGGGCAGAACGGCGCGCAGGTGCTGGAGTTGCTGAATGGCTGCGCGATGGACGTTGCGTGGCTCGCCATCGCGGCACAGGCGCCCTCCATCGATCAGCTCAACGCAGAGACGGCCCGTTTGCGCGCGGCCTTTCCCAGCATCGTGCCGCAAAAGCCCATAATGGAGGGCGACCCGGCCTCGACCGACGCGCCGCCTTTCGTGCATGACAGTAGCCTGAATTATCTTACCATGCCCAATAACCCGCTGCCTGCGCCGCTGCCTGTCGTTGCCGGTGCCGTTCCCGGCGATGGGCTGGCGCTGACGCCGGGTTCGCGCAACGCGTTCTCGCTCGTGATGGGCAGCGCGCAGAAGGGCGCGAACATGACGACATCGCAGTCCATCCGCAGCCGCTTCTTTCTCAATTACATGACTGGCAACCTCGGCGAGGCGCTTGGCAGCCCCATGGACAACGGCCAGGCCAACAACAACACCTTTGCCGCCGTCGCACGGCACTACCCAGTGGGCGACCCGAACGACCTGCACGTCATGGAGCCGGACGGGATGCACCTGCGCGCGATGTGCTCGCAGCAGCGCAAGGACTGCCGTCCCGGCCATGTCTGGGGCGCGATGGTGCGGGTGCCGTTCGAGTGGCGTCCCGGCATGACCTTGAAGGTGCGATACCGGAGCCCGAAAGGCGACCATTCCTGGGCGCCGATCTGGATGTTCACCGGCCAGCAGGTTTCGCCTGGTCCGGGCGGCAATCCCTATCAAGGTTTCGGCGGCCCGGCGGCGTTGTATCGCACGGGCGGCGCAAGTTTCGAGATCGACTGGAACGACAACTTTTCCCGAAGGAGCGCAGGCGTCCCAACCGGCTATCAGATCGATTTCGGCACGCCTGACATCTATGGGACGAAGTGGAAAACCAAGCCGCACGGGGTCTATTGGGCGAACGGCAACGGCTGGCGCTACTACGACCAATCCTACGGCCCCGAGTTCGAGGCGGCGCCATTCGACTGGTCCGCCGGGTTCCATGACCTGGTTGGCAACTGGCGTGGCGACGGCAGCAACCTGATCGACCTGATCGTGGACGGCAAGCTCGTCGCCACCTCGTATATGGAATACCCGCAGGAGACCTATCTCGACCCGGCGGACGGACAGCGAAAGGCCATCGCCATGCATCTGCTGATCGGCAATCAGGCGATCCCGGGCTTTTCCCGTGGGGCGGCCAAAGCGAAGGACAATGACGGCATCCCGGACGGCTGGACGATCGTGGTGCAAGAGATTTCAGGCTGGTATGGCAACATCGCCGATCCAGACCGCTATCGCGCCTCACAGGAAAACGGCGTAAAGTAGCGGTTTGATGCCTGCGCCCGACCGACCCAGGCGATCAGGCGGCGGGGCGGGCCTGGCGCTTGAGCCATTTGCCGACCTGGCGGTAGCGCTGCTCAAACAACGTATATAGCACGAAAGCAACCACGTGCGCCGCAATCAAGGCGATGGGCAGCGCCGCCTCGCCGAGCGTATCCGACCAAAGCTGCCGTACGACGACCAGCACCGTGTTGTGGACGAGATAAAGGCTGTAGCTATACGAGGCGAGGAACGTGCAAACGCCGCGCAGCGCCCGCGGCAACGTGCGCAGCCCGTCCACCATCGACAGGCCGCCCAGGAACATGATGGTTTCGCACAGCGTCAGGCCGAGGTCCTGGAAATTCCAGCCGATCTTCAGGCCGCGGCCGAGCAAGCAGATGCACCCCGCCAGGAATACGGCCGCGCCAATCTGCAGCTTGTGCGAGCTGCGGTGCCAGGCGCCGACCCAGATATATGCCCCTAGGGCGCCGATCAGCCACACGAGCGAAAGGCCGTTGCCGCCCCCCGCCGCTGCGTTCCAGAGCACGACAGGCAGCGCCACAAGGCCGAGAACGCCGGCCAGCCAAGACCCGATCCGCTCCCGCACGGCAAGCCCGAAGAAGCCGAGACCGAACACAACGTAGATCCAGAACTCGATCGGTATGGTCCAGAAGGGTTCGGCCGTATTATACGACCGGATATAAAACGAATTTCCAAACAAGTCGTGGAGGGCTTGGAACGCCGGATAGTCCTGCAGCAGCAGCAAGTTGCCGGCGAACGCGGCAGGCCCGGTCGAAATCCCGTCCTGGCCCCAGCGGTCAAGGTCGGCGGCCGAGTTTGCCACGGCGACCAAGATCAGCACGGGCACGTATGCGGTGAAGATGCGGGCGAAGCGGTCAATCATATAGGGCGCGAAATAGGGTCCGGGCCGCTGGACGCGAGCCAGGCTGGATATCAGGATCAGGAATCCCGAAAGGATGAAAAAGACGCTCACGCCGATCAGCCCGGCTGGCAGTTCGTGTTCGAGCCCGAACACGTCCGCAGCGTGGGCAAACAGGACGAGATTTGCCGCCAGCGCTCGGAGAAGATCAAGGTAAGCCGTCCCATTCGTGCCAACAACCGCCGTTCTGGCAGGGTAGTGAGGCATTGAGACTCCTAAAGGCGGTATTGAGGCGCCAAATGCGGACAATCTATCCTAACACCGATTCGGAATCGAAGCATAAGCGCCGGGGACTGCTGGATTGCAGCCGCGTCCTACTGGCGCAGCGAGGCGTAGAGTTCGACCGTTCGGCGTGCAATCTCCGGCCAGGTCGGCACCGATGTGGTGAGCGTGCGCACCCTCGCGGCACAGCCTGCGGCAAAGCTGCGGTCGGCGATGAAGCGCGCCATCGCGGAGGATAGCGCTGCCACGTCCTCTGGCGGAACGAGAAGCCCATGCTCGCCGTCCTGCACGGCCTCAATGAAGCCGCCAAGGCGCGCAGCGAGTATCGGACGCCCGAAGGTGAGTGCGAGGCTGAGCACGCCACTGGCCTCGATCTCGCGATACGGGAAGGTGGCGATGACGCCGGGCGCGAAGATGTCTTGCACCTCCTCGTCGCTTACGAAGCGCGGCTCCACGACGACCCGGTCCGCCACCCCAAGCCGCTGCGCCAAGTGATGGAGCGGATCGAGGTCCATGTAGGGCTTGCCTATGATGCGCACGCGAGCCTGCGCGCGCAGCGCCGGGTCGATGCGCGCGAATGCCTCGATCAGCAGGTCCGCCCCCTTATACGGCTTGATCTTTCCGAACAGCAGGAACGTGAGCTCCCCCTGCATGAGGTCGGCAGCGCCGGGCGCCGGCTCCCGCCCGAGCAAGCCATGCGGCATGACCGTCACCCGGCCGGTTCCCTCGCCATGGGCCAGCAGGCGGGAGCGGCCTTGCTCGGTGTGCACGATCAGGCGGTCGAAATCATGGAGCGCCGCCTGGGCGCCCACCCGCTGCAGCTTGCCTGACGGATTGCCGTTGAAGGGATTGCTGTCGTGGACGGTCAGGACGAGCGGGGCAATGCGGCGCAGGCGTTTGAGGTAGTGCCGGTCGATGACGGGGAGCGGCAGCCACTGGAAATGGATGACGTCGGGCCGCTCCCGCTGCAGCCGCCGCGACAGCGCGTCCATCGACCAGGCATGATCCAGGCCTTTGAGGCCGAGGCGGAGGGCGCGAGGCAGACGGGCGAGGGCCGGTGCGCCGGCGATGCGATAGAAGCTTGGACGCAGGGGCACGCCGTCAGTCGCATTGTCGTCCGGACCAGGGGTGCGGCCGTGCAGCACGACTTCGTGCCCCTCCGCCTGCAGCCCGGCCGCCAGCGCAGCGTCATAGGGCAGGGTGAAAAGCGATGGATCGATCAGGGCTATCCGCATTGCCTGGCCTGCTGCATCCGTTCCACGAAGAGGTGATTGGGATTTGTTGCCAGGGCCGCCTCCATGCGCACGCGCTGCCGCGAACCGGCGTGGGAAAGGCCCTCTTGATGGGCGTGGCGTTGGCATGACACCGGCGCAGCTTGGCTGGAAATCACAACTTTCTTAAATCGCCGTATATGGCCCGCACCAAATCTCGTATGTGGACGTTGCATAGCATGCGGCCTCGGCTGGTTTGTTGGAAAGGATGTTAGGTATGTCGGAGCTGACGCTCCTTGACGAGCGGTTCGAGAAGACGCAGCCGGTACAGGAAGATAACGCCCTTTCACCACTGCAACTGCTCGCGACGCTTCGCCGCAACTGGCCCTTGATCCTGATTTTTGGCCTGCTTTTCGGCGCGGCAGCATACGCCTACACCATTGCGGCGGTGCCGAAGCAATATACTACGGCAGGAACCCTTTCGATCGATATGGAGCGCTTCGCGGTTCCGGCCCTGCAAGGCGCCCTCACCGGGGAGTCGATGGCGGATCCAATGCCAGTGGTCCGCAGCGAGGTCCAAATCCTGATGTCGCGGGCCCTGCTGCAGGAAGTCGCGGATGAGCTGAACCTCGTTGCCGATCCGGAATTCAATGGCGCGCTACGTCCGCCACCCTTCGGGGAACAGTTGAAGCGGATAATCGCCGGCGCATTGCCGCTCGCCATCGCCCGGCCATTGTCCGACGCCGGCCTGCTGCCCGACGTCACCAAGCCCGAGCAGCCGCCGTCGGAGGCCGCGGTGCGGGACGGCATCATCGGCAGCCTGTTGCGCAACCTTAACATCCTCAATGACAACCGCAGCACGATCGTCGCCATCCAATTCACGGCGACAAGCCCTGACAAGGCTGCGAGCATCGTGAACAGCATCATCACGCACTACATAGCCGATAAGTCTCAGGGCCGGGCATCCGCGAACACGAACGCCAATTCAGAGCTGGCGCAGCGGGTGGCGGACGCCCGGAAGGAGATCGACGCGCTCGAACACAAGATTGCCGACACTCGCGAGAAATATAACCTTGTGCAAACCCGCGCCGGCACCGTCGGCCAGCAGCAGCTTGAGGATTTGTCCAGCGCCCTGACCCGTGCAAGCGCGGATCGCGCGCAGGCTGTGGCGAATTACCAGCGTGCCGCGGCGCTCGCGAAGACCGGGGCGGTGTCAACCGACAACGCCGCCGTGCTCGGGTCCGGGACGATCACTGCTCTGCGGGAGCGCGAGGCCGCCGCGGACCGGCGCGTGGCGCAGCTTGCGACGACGCTGGGCACCGGCCACCCGCAATTCCGAGCGGCGCAGGCGGAACTGGCTTCCCTGCGGGGAGCGCTTGCCGCCGAGGCGCAACGGGTCGTGGTGTCGCTGGGCGCGCAAGCCGACGCCGCGAAGGCGCGGGAAGCCGACCTGCAGCGGCAGCTTGGGGTTTCGCAAAAGAACGCGGGAGGCCTCTCTGCCGTGCAATCCGAGCTACAGCAGCTTGAGCGGGACGCCGAGGCGCGCCGCAACGTCCTGCAAACATTGCTGCAAGGCGAGGCGCAAACCGCGGCCCGGAAGGTTGGCCCCGAACAAAGCGGCGTGCGCGTGGTCAGCATGGCCGTGGCGCCGGCTTTCCCATCCAGCCCGAAGCCCAAGGTTGCGGGGGCTTTGGGGATGATGAGCGGCTTCGCCTTTGGCGGACTGCTCTCGCTCGCCTGGGGCCGGCGCGATGGCGGCTTCACCAAACCTGAGGAGATCAGGAAAGCGACAGGGCTCGCTCCATTGGCGATCGTGCCGCGTCCGCTGGGCAGAAGGTCGCTCGCGGAGTGCGTGGTCGCGGATTCGAACGGACCGGAGGCGGAAGCCCTGCGCGCGCTGCGAACGCGCCTGCGTTTTTCTGGACGCAGTTCGGTGCCGCGCAGCGTGCTGTTCGTCTCGAGCGGGGCTGCCGAGGGGGCGGCGGACATCACGGCGGCATTCGCGCGTGTCGCAGCGCTTGACGGAATGCGTGTCCTGCTGCTCGAAGGCAACCTGCGGGAGCCTTCGCTGGCACGCATACTCGCGGTTCCCTCAAGCGGCGGCCTGGTCGAGACGCTGCAAGGACGCGAGCATTGGCAGGAACAGGTTGAGCAGGACTCCCAAACCACCCTGGATCACATGCTGGTCGCCGACACGCATCCAGCGGCAAACCAACTTTTAGACTCCATGCAACTGCAAAACCTGGTCGCCGAAGCGAGAGACGAATACAACCTGGTCGTCATGGATGGACAGCCAATCGGCAGCGCGACCCAGACGATGGTGCTGGCAAACATCGTCGACACCGTCGTCCTCGTCGTTGGGGCCAAGCAGGCCAAGCGCGCCGCGGTCCGCGAAGCCATCCGGATGCTCACTGCGGCATCGCGCAAGCCGGTCGTGATGGCGCTCAACATGGCTGCGTAGGCTCATTGGCCTGCACGCGCCGAGGCAGGCGGGGTCCAGACCTGGAAGCGCTTGCCGCGGAGCGACTGCACAACGCCCAGTCCGGTCGCGATGAACGCACTGATGATGTCGACAATCTTGCCCAGCGGCCCGGTTGGACGGAGCCGGGCCGCAACGAGCACAGCCGCCACCGCCAACACGCCGAACAGCAGCAGGGACCACGCGCCCATGGCGGCAAGCCCGGCGGCAAGGCACAGGCCGGACGCCGACAGCAGGTAAATGGTAAACCATCGCAACAGCTTGTGAGACGTGTATTTGTAGCGGTCGAGTAAGGGCAGCTTCGTCAAACGTGATCGTAGGAGTCTATGCACGTTGAATGCCTGACAGGCGATGCGGACCTTGCGCCGGAACTCATCGCCGGCCTTTGTCGCCGCTTCCTCAAATGCAAGCGCATCGTTCGCGCGCACGATGCGATAGCCGTCGCAAAGGATCGAGAACGACACATACATGTCATCGATGATGTCCGCCGGCGGCGGGTGGTGCAGGGCGCGCCGGATAGCGAAGATCGACCCGTCGGCGCCCATTGTTGACCCGCTGCGGGTTTCCAGTTCCTTGATGGCCTCCTCAAGACGCCAATAGATCGAGCCCGTGACCGCTGTCGCGCTGTTGTTGGCCAATGTATAGACGAGGTGGCCGCAGACGCAGCCGACCTCTGGATCAGCAAAGCGGGCGAGCAGGCGCGGTATGGCATCCGGCGCGAACGTGACGTTGGCGTCGGAGAACACGATGAACTCGGCATTCGTCGCCTGGACGAGCGTGTTCATGCCGTGGGTTTTCCCGTATCGGGCTGGCGACACGATCACCGTCATCTCTCCTGCATACTCGCGCAGGATCTCTGCCGTGCGATCCGACGCCGCGTCGACATAGATGAGCAACTCCAGGCCGGGCACGGCTTTGCGCATGCCCAGCATGTTCTCTGCTTTGGCGCGGATCACCTTTTCCTCGTTGTAGGCGCAAACGCAGAGGGCGGCCCGGGCATTCGAGGCCATGGTCGCCGGCGGCATGGCCGGTCGGGGCCGCAAGCGCGCGAGCGCGGCCAGGCTAAGGGGATAGGTGGTGTAAGGATGCATGGCCGCCGCTGCGAAGATGCAGGCGCAGGCAATTAGTTCTAGGCCCATCAAGGCGCCATTCCTTTGGGTGGCAGTATTATGGGGGGGGGAAAGTCACGCCGCGAGGTGCCACGTCGGCCCGATCAGGAAGGGGACGCCGGACGATCACCGTAGTCAACGCCCCGTCACGATATTCGGTGCCGCCGCGACGGAACCTCTCATTTGCGGCAGCTTCGCAGGATTCAGCAAACACGAACTCGCGACATCAGGAAGGATAGTTTAGGCGATGCCTCGCCAGTCGTGATAGTGCTTTAATGAGATAATCATGCCCACGATTTTCAACTAGTTGCTGGTGTGAACGTGACCACATGGCAGCTCGCTTCGTGGTATATCGGTGTCGGCAGCAACCATCGAAGCGTTGTCTTGACAGCGACAGCCCCATGAGACGGGCGGCGCGCATCTACAACGACGAGGCACAAAAGGTTTCCAATAGGGATCACGCTATCGTGTTGATTGGGTCGCGCGCATTGTTTTTCCGGCTACGTTGCATTGCAACATAGGAATGGCCTACTCCCATCCATGAGCTTCGTCACGCGCATGCTTCGTCGTTCATCGCGCCCTGAACCCGAGGTTTCTCCGGTGCCTTCTCGGCAAAAGGTGACGCCACGGCTCAGCATGCCTCCACGCGTGAATGGGTCACGGAACAACGGCGCCGCGTCGTCGATGGGCATGTCTGCCGAGCCGCTGTCACAGCATAATGCACTACGGGAAGTATTTACGCCGACGCGCCCGCAACGCAGCTCGCGCCGGGTGAGCGGGAGGCAGACGGAGTTGCTGCGGATTTTCCGTGCGATCGCGCTCGATCGGGCGCATGTCGTGCTCTACGGTGAACGCGGCCGCGGCAAGACCTCGTTGGTGAACTTGGTTGCGTCGGCTGCGCGCAGCTCTGGATACATGGTTGGCCGCTACACATGCTCGTTCGATAGCCGCTTCGAGGACATCGTGCGCGGATTGGCTCGGGATCTTCCAAAGTCGATGCTTGCGGCGCCGGTCGTCCAAGATGATGAACTCGAAGGGTGTGAGGCGGCCCTGCCGCGGGGCCGGCTTCAGCCGCGCGATATCGCGGCGTTGCCCGGCCGCCTTGCAGGTCGGCACGTGGTCCTGATCGCTGACGAGTTCGATCGTGTGGAAGACTCTGCCACGCGGACCTGGTTTGCCGACGCGATCAAGCAGGCGTCTGACCGTGGCGCAGCGATAAGCCTGCTCATCGTTGGCGTATCTGACAGCCTCGAAGAGCTGGTCGGGCGGCACCCCTCAATTCAGCGCAATATCCTCGGCCTGGCGCTGCCGCTGCTTTCTGATGCGGAAATCGACGAAATCCTTGTGCAGGGCGGGCGTGACGCCGGGATCGAGTTCCTGCCCGAAGTGCGTGGCGCCGTCGTGGATGTCGCCCGCGGCGTTCCCTACGTGGCCCAGCTTCTTGGCTTGCATTCGGGAACGGAAGCGCTTGCGCGTGAGTCGATGCAGGTTGAGGGGCAGGATTTATTCGCCGCATTCTACCGGGCTGTGGAGGAGGCCGACCCACGCGTCGCCACGATCTATCAAGGGATCACCCAGGGCGAGCGTGACCGTGCGACCCTCGACAGCCTGCGGGCGATTGCCGGTGGGGAACAGGACCGCTTCGCGCGGTTCATTGTTTTCGAGCGCGGCGGCGAATTCTTTATAGGCGAGCGCCGGCTTGATCCCGACGCTTGGTCCTGGCTGATTGAGGCTGGCACGGTGAGGGCATGCCGGAGCATTGGGCCAGATACCTTCGCGTTCTCTGAACCGATGCTCCAGCACTACATCCTCATGCGGGAGGCGCTTGAGCGCGAGGCGTCGTTCTGATGGCCCGATGGCGATGCCCGCTGAAGCAGTTCACCGAATCACGCTAGCGCTTTGACGCAGGTTGCTGCCTTTGTCTGGGCCACAGCGCTAGCCCATCTTATTCACCGCATAGCTGGGATTCGGCGGCGGGTGTCGCGTA
>CAXSGE010000038.1:0-35948 GCA_964236715.1 uncultured Acetobacteraceae bacterium
ACCCTCCGTTTTCTGAAGCGAGATCGCGTTGAGATTCCAAACTGAGACACTACCGATCGGACCACTAGCGTTGTCGTTCTTGCTGCTGATCGGCATGATGCTGGTGGCCGATGGTTTTGGGGTCCACGTGCCGCGGGGCTATGTTTACGCCGCGATGGGGTTCTCCGGGGCAGTGGAGGCGTTGAACCTGCTGGCGGCACGGCGGCGAAGGCGGAAGCCCCGCGCGGCCGTGGGGTTGGGCAAGCGAGGAGCATGAGCATGTTGGAGGAACGGGCGCAGCGCCCTGCCCTGTCGCCGGTCGAGCGCGGCATCGAGGCCGTGCTGTTTGGCAGCCGTTGGCTGCTCGCCCCGGTCTATTTGGGCCTCGCGGGCGGCTTGATCCTCATCCTGGTCAAGTTCGTGCAGGACCTCGTCGAGCTATGCCTGCATATCCCGACCGCCACCGGCGACGAGACTATCGTGGGCGTGCTCACGCTCATTGACCTGTCGCTGATGGGCAGCCTGGTTCTGATGGTCATGTTCTCCGGCTATGAGAACTTCGTCTCCAAGTTCGAAGGCGTGGAGCATGCAGACAAACCGAGCTGGATGGGGCACGTCGATTTCACCGACCTCAAGCTGAAGCTGATGGGCTCCATCGTCGCAATCTCGGCGATCAAGCTGCTCGAGAGCTTCATGAACACCGAGCATCTCAGCGACCGCGACCTCGGCTGGAGCGTGGGCATCCATATGGCATTCGTGATTTCCGGCCTGCTGCTCGCGATTATGGACCGGATATCGGCGAAGGATCATGGCTGAGGCTCGGTCGCATCAGTGGTCCGACTTGAACGCTTGAGTCCCGAGCATTAGGTGAAACGGTCCAACAGATAACGGCTGGTGGTGCGAATCCAACGGCTTTTTCCGTTAGATCCGCACCACCGGGATTATCGGGCTACATAGACTAGCGCTGGGTCGCCGGCCACAAGGAAGGAAGAAGTTATGATTGCCGCCGTTCTCATGGTGCGCGACGAACAGTATGACTTGTTGGAGTGGCTTGCATATCACCACGTAATCGGTATCGGTAAATTTGTCGTCTATGATAACGAGAGTAGTGATGGAACGCTTTCGGCCTTGAAGAGGGCTCAATCGCTTTACGACATAGATATTGTTAGCTGGCCGACGTTCCCGAAAAGATTGACCCAGATATTTGCTTACCGTGACGCTTGTTTTCGGCTCCGCAATCAGACCGAGGTGGAGTGGTGCGCGTTCCTGGACATCGATGAGTTTCTTTTTTCGGCAACAGGGTCTCGCCTGGAGCAGTTAACCGACCAATGCAGTTCCGCAAGCGCTATCGGGCTGAACTGGGCGGTGTTCGGATCCAGCGGGCACCAGGAGCGTCCAGAAGGGCTTGTCATAGACAATTTTGGGCAACGGGCAATGCTTTACAACCCTTGTAACTGCATCATCAAATCGATTGTAAGGCCAGCCGAAGTCCTTGACTGCTTCAATCCTCATTACTTCAAAATTCGCAAGCCGATCGTCGACGCAGATGGCGATCCATTGCCAATCAACGCTGACCTGAACGGAGTCGCTGGCGACATCAAGCTATGCGACTGGCGACTTAATCATTACGCGACGAGATCGCGTTGGCATTGGGACCGCAGACTGAAGCGGGGCCAGGCAGGGAATATCGCGGTTGATGAAAGCAGGTGGTTGACGTGGGATCGGAACGAGGAAATCGACCCATCCGCTTCATACTTCAGTGGAGACGCCGTCCGTCAAGAACTGGCGCGCCTTTTGACGCCCGTTTGAGAAAGGATACACGGACCAGAAGTGCTGAACTGCTGCCGGGATCACAGCCATTGGCCCATCTGCCGGCTGGCTCTGACCGCTTCATGAGGCATGATGCGGCAAAACTCAGATTGTCCTCGCGTCGTCTGCTTGCTTGCGGGTAACGCTTGTTGAACAGGGTAACGGCCCCGCCACCCTCATCGCCTCGATCAAGATCCAGGCAAGCTTTCATCGATGTTCCGATATCATTGTGGCGGCGTGACATTGCGTTTTCTGCAATGGACCAGTAACTCATGGATCGCGCCATACTGGAGTGCTTATAATTGGCAACGCATAAACCTGGGCTGCCTCGGGCTGCTGCCGTCGTGTCAGAAATTGGCCAGGTCCGGCTGACGCTTCCGATCCATCCAAATGGCGTAGCGCCGGATATCGGTGTGCTCGTCGACGGCGCCTTCGAAGGGTTAGCTCGCCCTGCGTCCGTCAGTTCGGTTCCCACGCCTGGCGTGCACAGCTTCAGCGCCGACTTGCCCCGGCATCGCATGGTCGAGCGCCTCGACCTCGTCGACATCAGGACCGGGCGCAGCGTGCTGGCGCAGGCTCTGGACCTCCGCAGCCATTATGCATTTGCACTCACGAAGGTCGAAGTCCGCGACGGCAAGGTTTCCGGCGCATTCAGGCTGGCAGGCTGGGTCGGACCGGCCATCATGGTCGAGCTCGTGCGCGACGGCGTCGTCCTGGCACAGGCGGCGGCGCTTCGCGCTCCGTCCGAGGACGCCGGCATCGCGCTTTACCCATTCGCGCTGCGGCCGGGCTTTCTGATCCCCATCGAGGAAACTGCAAGCCTGTCGTTGCGGATCGGCGGCAGCGTCGCCGCGGCAGTCATGCTGACGGCGGCGGACCTGGGCTATACCGGCTACCTCGACAAGTTCGCGGGCACGGCGCAGGGCTGGGCGGTCGACCTGAGCGACCCCCGCAAGCAGGTGGCGATCGATATCAGGATCAACGGCGTGGTCCTCGCCACCGCGAACGCTGACGCTCCCCGCCCCGATGTTCGGACGCTCGGGATCAAGCACGATCGCTGCGGGTTCAGCCTCGCGTTGCCAGCCGAGTTCGGCGGCGGCCGTGGGTTCGAGCTCTCGGCCGTGCTGGCCGGCACGGACATCCATCTTTGCAATAGCCCAATCAACGTTCCTGCGCGGCCAACCCTGCAAGGTTATCTGGACAAGTGCCATGGCACCTCCGTCCATGGCTGGGCGCTGAGCCGGCTGCAGCCGAAAACGCCGCTGCTCGTCGAAGCTGTACTGCCTGATGGCCGCGTGCTTGGCCAGGCTGAGGCAAAACTGTTTCGCGGCGACCTGCTCAACGCCGGGCTCGCCGATGGGATGTGCGCGTTCAAGATCGACCTGGGCCAGCAGTTCCTCGACCTTTTGGGGCAGTCGATCTCGGTCCGGGTCGCAGGCACCACGGAGGTTCTCCGAGGCTCGCCCAAGATGGTCGAGTTGAACCCGAACCTGGTTCGCTTCGCCCGGCGGCGGAACGAAGTGGCGCCTAAAATCCTGCCCCGCCTCAAGCGCCGCCTTAATCATGCGGCCGGCGCCCTCGGCGTGTCCATCGTCATGCCGGTCTATAACACCGCACAAGCCTGGCTGATCGAGGCGATCGAGAGCGTCTATGCCCAGTGGTGCGACCGGTGGGAGCTGATCTGCGTCAACGATGCCAGCACGGAGCCGCACGTGGCCCAGATCCTGGCGGTCGCCGCCCAAGGCGACTCGCGCATCCGCGTGCTGAATGCGCCCTCCAACGGCGGGATCGCGGCCGCGACCAACTATGGCATCCGCGCGGCGCGCTTCGAGTATATCGCCTTCATGGACCACGACGACACCATCGAGCCCGACGCGGTATGGCAATTGATCCGCGCGGCCAAGCGCACCGACGCCGATTTCCTGTATTCCGACGAGGCGACCACAGACCAGAACATTGCTGGCGTCAGCGAGGTGCGGTGCCGGCCTGCCTTCTCCTACGACTACTATTTGTCGCATCCGTATTTCGTCCACATGCTGTGCGTCCGCGCCAGCATCGCGCGACGGATCGGCGGCTGGGACGAGGACATGGCGGTCTCGGCCGACGTGGACTTCGTGCTGCGCGTGTTGGAGCATGCGCGCAACGTGGTCCATGTGCCCGCCGTGCTCTACCGCTGGCGTACCCACGAATCGAGTGCCGGGCACCAGTCGCATTCGAGGGTGATGGACGCGACCCGGGGCGCGCTGCAGCGCCATCTTGACCGATGCGGCACCGGCGCCGTCGCGCAGGACGGCATCGATTTCAACCAATTCCGCATCGACTGGCCCAAGACCGATGGCCAGGTGCTGATCGTGATCCCCACCAAAAACAAAGTGGAGCTGCTGCGGACCGCGGTCGAAAGCATCGAGCGCACGGCAGCCGGCGTCGACTACCGCATCGTCGTGATCGACCACGAGTCCACGGATCCGGCGACCCGGCGCTACCTGGACAAACTGGCCAGGACCCATACCGTCATGCCTTATTACGGCAAGTTCAACTTCCCGCTCATGAACAACCTTGCGGTCAGCACCCACGGCGCCGGCGCCGAGTTCGTGCTGTTCCTGAACAATGACGTCGAGGCATTGCAGGATGGCTGGCTGGACCGGATGCGGCGGCTTGCGAACCGGAAGGACGTGGGTTGCGTCGGCGCGCTGCTGCTATATGCCGACCGGAGGGTGCAGCATGCGGGAGTTATCCTCGGCTTCAACGGCTCAGCCGATCATGCGCTGAAGTTCAACGAGGCGTTCCTGGACGGGAAGGAACGGCGCAACCTCGGCTACAACTGCTCGCTGGCTTCGGTGCGCGACTTTTCCGCCGTGACCGCGGCCTGTCTCATGATGCGCCGGTCCGTGTTCGAAGCGATGGGCGGCTTCGACGAGGCCTACGCCATTGGCTTCAATGACACGGACCTCTGTTTGCGCCTGCGTCAACAGGGGTTGAAGGTGCTGTATGACGGCGCAACCATGCTGTTCCACTACGAGTCGGCGACGCGCAGCGAGACCAAGCAGATCCTGCACCAGGAGGACACCAAACGGCTGCTGACGCAGTGGGCCGGCATTTTACGCGACGGCGACCCGTTCTACAGCCCGATCTTGAGCGACCGGGTGCAGGACCATGTGCTGCGTGAGGAACCCGGCTGCCGCACCGCGCACCAACCGCGCGTTACCCGGATCGACCTCGGGCGCCAAGCCGCGGCCGTCCGCCCTTCCGAGCCGGCGCAGCCGCCGTTGCGGGCTCGGCTAAATCGCCCCGCCCGAGTTCTTGCAATGACCGCACCACAAAATCCATCACGTCGCCGTTAAGGGCCTCATCCCATGTCATGGCCCATTTAACCTGGCCCACGCGCTCCAACTTTGGCTGCTCCTGCACTAGTTTTCCTGCTTCCCTTAGGCCATCGACGATGCCGGCGATTGTTGGCGGCGCAGGGATGAGGTTCGGCGATATCGCCCGCAATGCCGCTGCGTCCTTGTTCAAGCAGGTGTTGGTGACGGTTGCGACGCCGAACGAGGCCATGTCCAGCGGAACCAGGCTGGGATGCGGCGTGAACATCAATGCAAGCCCGACATCGACGGTTTGCAGGAAACTATAATAGTCATTGAGGCCCATCTTGCCGATCATCCGCAATGTCGCTCCGCCGTGGAGTTCGAAGTCAGCCGACGCGGAGCCAATTCCGATGAATTCCCACTCTCCCGCCGGGAACACCCCTTGCTGGATGGCGACGATCAGGGACGCAATGCCCATCTCGAACATGTTGCGGCTGGCGTGCGGCTCAGGCCGTGCATAGAACAGCAAACGCCGGATGTTTTTCCCGCCTTCCCCATGGATTGCTGGCGGTGCAGAGTGCTTCGCGCCGTCCACGATCGCGTTAGAGAAGGCACGTGACGAAGTTTGGCCTGCCGTTCCTGCACTGAACACTCCCATTTGTTCGGCCCGGAAGTATTCCTGGAGCAGATCGGTCGAGAACAGTGCATGATGCGGGAAGGAGTAGCTCTCCATCGCAGTCGCATACCATGATCCCATGGCGAAGGTGAAAGGCTCGAATTCCTGGATAAGATAGAAGAACGCGGCTTTATTGGTCCGCCTGCGGGCATCTTCGGCGACATGGGCGGACCACCAGGTCGTAGCGAGGAACACATCCCTATTATGCAGGGGAACGCTTTCCGCACGGTCATAACGGTCGATAATCTCGATTCTACTGAACAGGCCGACAAATTCAGGATATTTTTCTTCGATACTCGCGATCGTACCGACGTTCTGCACGTAATGATCAAGCGTGATGACGCGTACCGCCAGCCCACGGTCCAGCAATTTCTTGATCAGGTGAAACTTCCCGAGATAGCCGCCGAAGAACACCGAAAGCGTAAGCTCGGGTATTAGAAAATTGACTCGCAACGACGGCTGTGCGGTCTCGTCGGCCGATAATACGAGCGGCCGGATTTTAGTGCGGAGATGATCGCGCCAAGTCGCGACGTTCGTACTGGGGAGCGTCTGCAGTGAACTATCCTTGCAGATGACCTTCGACCGCAGGCCGGTGGCGTCGAACCTCAGGACACGGGACACAACCTGCGCCTTTTCACGCTGCAGCGCCTTTGTCGCAATGACCGAAGTCGCCAGCCGGAACTCGGCGCCCAGCGTTTTCCGGACGCCTGCATCCCGCTGGCGATGGACGTGGGCCAGCGCGGCCGCGGTCGGGAACTGCCTATCCTGCATCCAGAGTGCTGCCAATGAGGCCGTATTGAGGTCTTGATTTTCCATATTCGCCACCCGGCGGAGGATAGTGGCGACGATCGCCTCCAGCCGCGTAATCTCCCCGTAAACTAAACTAGCGTTGATCAGCGCATTGAGCTCAGTGCGGGTCAGCTCCGTAATAGGCTTGCGGCTGAGTTGACGTATTTCGAGGTACCGGCGGCGGAAGTGCTCGAATGCGAGGGACGGTTTCACGGAGTTCGCGAAACCCAGCACGTTCTGTCCGTGCTGGACATAGCGATGGAGCGCAGTCGGGACAAATTCGATCCTGCCGACCGCAAGCGCGCAGAGGGCAAGCCAATGGTCATGATACAGCCCGCTGATGTCGGGAAACGGCAACGCCAACTCCAACACCCGGCGATGGACGAGACTCGCAGCGCCGGTGACCGAGTTGGCCACGAGAACATCGTTGATATCCTCGCAGTAGTTTGTCCGTGTTGTCCAGAAGGACTTCGACAATGCTGTCCTGTCGCGCGTGCAGATTTCCATGTCGCTATAGACCAGCACGTTCTCGCCCTGTAACGCGGTATCAAGGACGGAAAGTTTGTCTGGAAACCATTCGTCATCTTGATCGCATAGGGCGAAAGCATCGTAATCAGGTCCCGCTAAACTGATCGCCCGCTCGAAGTTCTTACAAAACCCGACACGTTCACGGTTCGCCTGGAAGACAATCCGGGGATCATTGGCCGTCTCACGCATCATGCCCCGCACATGCTCGGGGGGTGAGGCATCGTCGGAGATGAACAGGGTCCAGGCCGAATGATGCTGAAGCATGATAGAGCGGACCTGCCGGGCAAACAGCTCGAGATCGGGCTGAAATGTAGCCATGCAGATCGCGATCCGCCGTGGGCCGCTGGCGTTGCTCAGCAACGGTGGAGCGGTTACCGGACAGGGCAAAAACCTGATGTCTCCTGCCGGGACGGAAAAGACGTGGTAGATGCCGGAAGCATCCTGGACGCGCATGCGGAAAACGACAGCCGCCGTCGTGCCAGGCTCGAAATCATCAACGGTGATGTAGTCGTTGAGCCCGCTGTATAATGAATGACCGAGCAGGTCAGAATCACGGCATGCCTCATACACGTCATACCGGATCGCACGTTGCGGGCTCAATGGGATGCTGCGCCCGCCTATGCAAATCTCAAGCTCGACGGACTCGTATAGCCGGTGATAGCAGACACAATTTATGCTGATTACAGTTGGCTTTCCGCAAATGATTTGGTGCGGCAGCGGTGTTTCGACCACGAAGGTCGGTGCGGCATTCCTGAAAAGGCTGGAAAACGCAGAACGTGCTTGGGATGCGCCAAGGTCGCCAGTTGAGAAGCACCTCTCAATGAGCGCTAACGACAAGGCGCGCCAAGGCTCGAGCTTCCCGGTTCGGGCGAGCGGCAGCCATCGTTCAATAGCCGGGCGATCGTTCAGTTGAGCTGCGGTGCAAACGAGCTGCATGGCTGCCCAATAATTCTCGGAATCCGATGTGCACACTGATGTCCAGTAACGCAACTCCGTCGCAAGAGTATCAAAGGTTGAAGTGGCGATCGTCGATGCAGTGCCAATCAGTTCGTGCCGTATCGCTGACGGCCCCGGCCCAAAGCCTTTGCTTCCCACGACGGGACTTAGCAACTCCTTGAACGATATCAGCGGATGCCACGCTCTATCCTCAGCTCTTGTGTTGCAAAAATGATAGTAGCCAGAGGAGACGTCACCTTTGCTAAGCGCCGACTCCAAATCCGCGTTGGCCCTTCGATAGAAGACCTCGTCGAAGAGCGGACCCGGCGAACGCAGGCGATGGATGCCGATATGGATGTAGTGTGCGAACCCGGTTGGAAGATTGAATAGCTCCATCTCGCTTTTTACTTCAGGATAGACTATGGTGTACCAGTCTTCGTGAAATAGCTGCCCCAAGTCCGGAACCGGCCGCGCTCCGGTCCTGGACCGGGTGACATATCTGTCGAGACTGCCCCGTGCGCCGATCCGTGCTTCAGCGCCGCTGTCGGACACATCGTGCAAATGCAGATACGGATGAGTTGCACGATTTTCCCGCCATCCAAGATGGCAGTAGTGGGCAAATCCACTCGCGATAGTCTTGCGCTCGACCTCTTGCCTGACATCTGGATAGATGGCGAGATAATAGTCTTCATCGAAGAATGGATTGGGAGAATACCCTTTCCGGCAGCCAATCCCACAATAATGCTCAAATGCGTTTGCAGCGTCGCCACCGCTGACATAGCGGTGTTTATACCAGGTGGAATTGAAAAACGCATTAGGCTCAATCCCAGACTCAACACCGACCATCAGGTAATGAGTAAAGGTATTTCCGACATTTCGAACATCAATTCCCAAAGTTCGAGCGCGTTCAAGGTAGTATTCTGGATCGAAGGCTATGTTGGGTTGGAAGTTCGCCAGGCCCCAATGACGCATGAACTTCAAAAAACGGATTTCTGTGCTACCGTCCCGCTCGCCGCTTTCAGGGGCAGTGGACACCTCACCATAAAGGCTGATGCTAGTTTCGTTCCAAAAGTACGGAGATGGAAATCGGTTTAACCGAATACCTGTCGAATAGAAATATTCAAAAGCCGTTTGGTGAGGCGTCCCGTCCGGCGTTTCGAGCCAGGGCGAAATAGTCCAACGATCGCGATACCACGCGGAGTCGAAAGCCGGGTGGGGATCATGGCCGAGATGTTGGCCAAACTCCACGAAATAGGCGAAAGAATTTGGCGAGCGCCCCATGGATATCGCACTCACCGCATCCGGATACGTGGCCAAATACCATTCTCGGGCGAAAAATGGATGCGGGGCATCAATTTCCCTGTCGAGCGCTCGCGTCAGATGTTCGGTTGCCGATCCGATAAAGCCAAGTTCGCGTGCTTCCCGCGCCTGCGGATTATTGCTGAAATGCCATTCGTCGTCGATGTATGGCGAGGCCGGGAACGCCCGCCCCCGCCCTGATTCGAACATCGCACAATTGGCTGACCTGCTCCAAGACGGGATGAATGGGTTTAACCCTATCATTTCTGGATCGTGCGAAAGCAGGATCGACAGCAAACCGCCCTGTGCCGCCAGTTCGGGAGTTGTCGAGCGTTGCTGACGAGCGAAGAACGCAGTTGAGACCAAAGGATGGGGATCAGCTCCGAGTTGACGCCCAATTCGAAAGTAGTGGGACATTGCGCCTAAAGTGTCCCCGCCGCCAAGACCACGGATTGCGTTGCGCGCCACATACCAGGCGACATCGAAGTATCTAGGATTAGGTGGAGTCCGATCCCGCACCCTTGCAAAGTAAAGGTAACCGACTGCCTGCAAGCGAAAATTTAATGAAGCTTCCGCCAACCGATCACGCCAACGGAGTAATTCATGCTCCCAGCTTTGGGCTGAGTCGTTTACAAGGGGATTGATCGCGGCAATTGGAAGCCGGCCATCCATAATGCCAGCAATGATGCCGCCGTCCGCGCCGCAGGTGAACCCGGCCAATGTTCTCTCGATATATTCGCGGGATATAAGCGGGTGCGGGTCCAACCCAGACAGCAACCCGTAGTCGATGTAGTGCTGGAACGCTGAGACGATCTGTCCGGCGGCGAGCGCCTCAGGAAGGCCAGGAACGGTACCCACGTACCATTCAGCATCGAACAAGGGGGTTGGAGATAGGCCCTGATAGTATCCTACGGCAAGGAAGTGCTCTAATGGCGTCATCGACGAAAAGTCGCAGCCGGCACATTCAGGATATGTCTGATACCAAGCAGCATCGAAATACTCGGCGGAGAGCTGTGCAACTTTTTCGGAAAGCGCGTTCTGCATAACTTGACGGAACAAACCCGGCTCACCGTCGATTTCAACAGCGAGTTCGCTATCGCCATCTTGCAACATTGCTGGAACTTGGAGCATGAATTGCCAAACGTCATCTGTCTCGAAAACGTTTCTCATGTCACGCCGTCGAAATAACGGCAGACATGACGCAACAACATTGTTTTCATAGACCAGTGTGACGCAAGGCAGTGTCAATCGAGGCCGGCTGTCGAACACGTAACCTGTGATCAGCGAACGAGAGTGATGCTCTATTCCCCCGCCATAGAGCATCATCACCTTGGCGCATGAAGCGTCGATGATGTTGCCGGATGCCTCCTCAACCACCGTAAGCGTCGCGAAATCTTCCGGCGTCGTCGTCGGTGGTATTGTGATGCTAAACCCACATTGGCCAAAACCATACGCCTCCTGCAGGTCATCACGAAACACTGCTTGGTTTGCCGCAGTCACGATGCTGCCATTGCACATTAATAAAAGCCGTGGATACGAACTCTCTCCGTTAAGTTGTTTTATAGCCCAGCCAGCAACAACCTTTGGACCGATAAGATCAACTCTACCGATCAGAGTCATGTCGTTCACAGAGCACCTGGCCTTATTACGGTAATCATTATAGTTTCAACACGAAACGTCATCAATCGGCTATCGCTGGACTCAGCGGCTTAGACCGGCTCAATGTCGGTTAGGGCAACGATGCGCCTGGGCAAAATCATGCCGGCACAGCGCGACGCTGTCCCAAGCTCGCTGACCTCGCAAGCGCTGCAGGCTGCGCCCATCGTTGCGGGAGACCGGTTTCCGAAGGGGCCGGTCGCTGCACGGCCAGAAAGGCGAGGGGCGCGGCGTGGCGACGAACCCGACCGCGGTCGGCACGTGCGCCGTGGCCACGCGCGTTTGCAGCTTACAATCCCCCTGCTATCGGACACCCTCCTGTTGCGCGTGCGCCGGGCCGCGTGAGTACAGGCAATACATTCCGCGCCCGCCTGTCTTGGCCTGATACAAAGCGGTGTCGGCGTTCCCAAGCAGCGTCACTGCCGATTGGCCCACGACCGAGGACGCGATCCCTATGCTGACGCCGATCTGGACCTTGTGCCCGTCCAAGTACACGGGGTGGCCCACGCCGTCGAGGACACGTTGCGCCAGGAGCGTGGCCGCCTGCTCCGTTGCTCCTGCCATCAGGATGGCAAACTCGTCGCCACCCAGGCGCGCCGCCACGTCCCCCTCCCGCACGCAGCCCCTGATGCGCTGGGCGACCGCGAGCAGCAGGGCATCGCCAGTTGCATGGCCCAGCGTGTCGTTCACCTGTTTGAAGCCGTCGAGGTCGAGATACAGGACGGCGAACGGGCTTTCCGCCGCCGATGTGCAGGCTTCTGCCAGGATCCGTTGGAACACGGCGCGGTTGGCCAGCTCGGTCAGGCTGTCGTAGGAGGCGAGGTAGGTCGTGCGTCGTGCGTCCTGTGTGGCCTCCGTCACGTCGGCTCCAACTCCACGGAACCCGGTGAACCGCTTGCTACGGTCGAACACCGGCCTGCCCGTCAGCGACCACCAGCGCGGTTGCCCCGCCACCTCGACAGGCACGACAAGGTTGGCAAAAGCCGATCTAGATTTGAGGCGCTGGATCGCGGTTCCAGGAATGGCCGCTCCGGCAAGCACGGTTGGGGCCTGCAGGAGTTCGAGAATCGAGCCGTTCGTCAGCTTGTGGCCCGGCGTTTGTGCGATGGCGGCAAAGCGGGGCGAAACGTTCGTCAGCCTGAGGTCCCCATCGGTTTCCCATAACCAATGGCTGCTGTTCTCCTCGAAGTCCCGCAGCAGAAGGCCGATCACGTCTGCCTGGTCCTTCAGTTTCGCCTCGTGGGTCAAGCGCCTGACCAGCGTCCGGTTGATGAACAAGGTCGTGAACAGGATCAGCGGCGAGTAACCCAGCAGCAGGCCGAAAAACTGCAGATCGACGAAGCGGCCATTCTGGGCAAGGATGATAAGTCCGCCAAGCGTTGCCGGCACCCAGAATGCGACTGCGACGGAGACTGGCAAGAACACCGCCGCGGTCGAAATCACGCCAATAGTTGTCGCGTAGAGGATGCTGCGCTGGTCGGCGTCGGCGACAGCGTTGAACCCGACTAGCAACGCCGCCCACGAAGTGCTGAGCACAAACACCAGTCCAATGTAGCAACGCACAAACATGGCGGATGCTTCCGCCCGCGCATCAGCGTTGCGCCTCCGATGCCAGGAGGCTCCGAGATAGAGTACCAGCCCGTAGGTAACCGGCAGTATGCTCAATGGGAGCACCCAGCCGATCGAGGGATCTGCGCGGTGGAACACCCAGTATAGGAACGCCAGGGTATTCAGGCCGGTTGCGGCCATCACCTGGGTCAGCCGCGTGAGCATATCCAGTTGCCCAATGCGGATTCGCTCGGCCAGGCCGGCCATCCCACAGTCATCGTGTTCGTTGTCCATGCGACCTTCAGACCTCCGGGCCGAGCGCCAACCACCGCCTAAGCCTGCATCTTGGAAGGAACATTCCAGTTTCTGATGCATAACTCTGATATTCGACCGATAGCCAACTGCGCGATATATTCTTTTCCTCTTCGCGTGCTGCGATAAAGTAGCATATCAACAGTGTAGCTGAACCTAGTATGCATATACTAGAGGTAGTTGCAACGCAGGTTGCAAGCCAAAATGTCAGATAGGCTGTGTAGAACGGATGCCGCAGATACCGGAACGGTCCGGTCACAAGAAGCCGCGGCGGCTGCGCTCCAGCAAAGGCCAGCGCAAAGTCCGTATGGCGCGTCGCGCGCACTGACCAAGCAAACAAGGCCAACGACCCGAACGAAAGGATCGGGGCAGCCGGCCAAGTGCCGGGCAAAGGCGACGTGAGAACGGACCATGTGAACGCGGCGACTGTAAGGAGGCTGACGGCCCCGACCAATCGCATGCCAGGCGGCATGGGACCGACCGAGCGGAAATGCCTGAGCGTCCCCCAACTGAAGGACAGGAAACAGGCAAGGCCAGGCGTCAGCACAAGCATCTGGACCGCGGTCATGGCAGCACCGTGACCGTTTCGCCCTGGCTCAGGCGGTCGTAACGCTCCCGCTCCGCCCCGGACACATCGAGCATCGGCACCATCCGGCGCACGGTGTCATACTGCTCCCGCAGGCAGCTCAGGAGGTGGGTGGAGAACTTAACCCCGTGATAGATGCGCGGACCCGCGACCTCGCTGAAGCGGAGGCGAGTGTAGAATGGGACGTGATTGCGCCGCACGCATGAGACCACCGCCCCTGCATCATGTTTCAGGATGAAGTGCCCGGCCAGGCGGAACAGCAGGAACACGAGGGACTTGTCTTCAGCGAACTCCGGATGCCGGACGAGGCGGTTGATCTCGACGATGCGCTGGACGGGCGTCGCCGCATCGCGCCCGAACAGGCCTTCGATCTCCTCGGGGAACACATGCTGGGCGGGTATCGAGCCCGAGGCGCTTCCGTCGAGCCCACGGCTGAGCAGGCATATGCGGGTCGAGGCGACGGCGCGGGCGCCCTTGTAGATCACCACCGTTTGGGCGCCTGGCTGGCTGTCATACTCATCGCTGAACTTTTCGCTCCGGCGCGGCTCGATATGGCCCTCTGAAAAGTAGCTCAAGTATCGCAATTTATAACAGTCTTGTTTTGTCTTTTTGTCGTTTGCAAGCCGAACAGTGAGCTGGGTTGAGTCATTTTGGCGTACCGCCCGGCTAGGACGTGCGAATGGTGTAGTAATTGGGGTTGTCAACTGCATAAGTATCAAAATAAGTTTCCTTGCATCATGTCAATTTCTAGACAAATACACTAATCTTCTAGCCACTCCTCCTTTCAATGGAGGAACGGACTAAAGATTACTCCATTTGACTGAATTCGGATGCGGAACAAGATGTAATAATTTTTTGTCGCAGCTATGCAACGGTTCGAGTGCACGATGCAGGCAGGCGGCGAGCATTGCCTGCGCCAGGCCTCGCCGGCCGGACTCTCAGCGGCAGCTAGAAATAGAGACACGGCATCCATGGCGGCGCGACAGGAAGAATGCCTTGCTACGCAGGCCGGGTCTGGCCGCCGTCCAGACCCGGCCGAACGAGCGCGCCTACAAGACCGGAACCACGCCGTGCGACGGGAAAATGGCCGGCCTCAACATCGCCCGCCGGCTTCCATGGCGCACGGAACGGTGCCCTCGCGCCACGAAAGCCGCATACCTGACGCAGTTGTTTCGGCTCTTAGCCCACCACCGGAAAGGTCGCGGCGATCGCCCAGGCGAAGGCGAGCGCAACCGCCACCGCGCCGACCATCGGGTGCCCGGTCCGGCGATAGGCCCACCCGCTGAACAGCTCATACACGGCCAGGAACACCAGGATGACCGGCACGATGATGATCAGGAAGAACAGCCGCGGCGGGTTTAGCGCGATGGCGAATACCAACGACAGCACGAAGCACGCCTTTGTCATCGCGTAGGCGCCCCAGCGCGCTTCGGGGCCGCGCGTCAGCCATTCATCCGCCACCGAATAGGCCAGCGTGCCAACCAGCACCGCAAGCATGATCGGGACCCGGCCCGGCGGCAGCAGGAACGACGTAACGTAGCGGTCAATCGGCAGCCCGATCGCCAGGATGCAATACGCCGCCATCAGCGCGGACGGCGCCAGGAACGGCATTGCAGGGAACCGGACCTGAGTCGGCCGCCGCACGAGCCAGAGGCCGGCCGCAGTCAGCAACCCATAAACGGCGTAGTGCACGGCCAGGTAGTCGCCCAGCAGGCTCGGCAGGAAGTCCGTCGGCAGCTTCCATAGGATCAACGGTGTGAGCAGCGCCGGCAGGACAGCAAGCGGCAACAGCGTGCGCCAGCCAAGCCCGGCCCCCAGCGGCGTCGCAGCCACCCGCGGCAGCAGGCCCGAAAGCGGCCACGCCAGCGCCACCAACCCAAGGTACAGTAGTCCGAGCCACGGACCGCGCGCGTCGATCCAACCGCCGCTTTCACGCCCGAACGCCTGGTTCAGCCAGCTCAGCGCCTCCGTCAGGCTCTGCCGGCTGAACAGCACGCCGATATGCTCGACGCCGCCTGACAGCGTGGAGCGCCGGGCGGTGCCGTCCTCGAACCGGCCATAGGTCACGCGCTGCCGCGCCGCGCCGCCGGCGGTCATGCCGGCGATGCGCAGCCCCTCGTCGCGGATCATCCCCGGTTCCAGTGCGCCCGCGATGACCAGCAGGTTGCGCGGCGACGTGGCCGTCACGCTCGGCGAGAACAGCGAGACCGCGACCGTCGCCTGGATGTCCGGATGATCCCGTGCGTAGTTCACGACAATGTCGGACGCCATCGAATGCCCGAGCAGCGCCATCTGCTGGCCGCCGGGCAACCCGCGCGCGAAGCCCACCACAGAGTCCAGCGCCTGCATAAGCACCGCATTGCGGGCGGCATCGTCCTTCAGGCCGCCCCGCAGCGGCGCTGGGTTCTGGCCATGGCCCGGGAAGTCGAAGGTCACCACCCGAAAGCCGTTCCGCGCCAGCGTGGCCGCAAACGGCAGCATCAGTTGCTGCGACCCGGCGAACCCGTGCGCCACCACCACAACCGGCGCCGGCCCAGCCGCAGCGGGGGCGAACACCGTGATCGGGATGACGCCGACCCGCCCGGGCGTGACGACCAGGCCTGCCTCTGCCCCCTCCAACTGCCGCAATCCAATCACGATCGCAGCAATGGCGGCCGCCGCGACCAACAGCCGCGCCACCCTCCGTATTTTCATCCGCATTCGTCGCCCTGGCCGCTGGTCGTAAGTGTCAAGATGCTGTTACAGTCCAAGTGTCATGTCCATGCTGCTTGCCGCCATTCCATCTCCGGCGCCGATATCCGAGCCCCGGCCGCATGCCGTCGTCATCGGCAGCGGCTTCGGCGGCCTGGCCGCTGCGGTCCGGCTCGGCGCGCGCGGCTACCGCGTGACGGTGCTGGAGAAGCTCGACGCCCCCGGCGGCCGCGCCTACGTGTTCCGCCAGGACGGCTTCACCTTCGATGGCGGCCCGACCATCGTCACGGCGCCGTTCCTGCTCGAGGAACTATGGGCGCTCTGCGGCCGGCGTCTCGCGGACGACGTCGAGCTGCGCCCGATCACCCCGTTCTACCGCATCCGCTTCGACGACGGCGCCGGGTTCAACTACACCGGCGACCCCGCCGCCATGCGCGCCGAGGTCGCCCGGTTCTGCCCCGCCGACGTTCCGGGCTATGAACGCTTCATGGCCGCGAGCGAGGCCATCTTCCGCGTCGGCTTCGAACGGTTGGGCGACGTGCCGTTCGACAGTTGGACCGACATGGCCCGCTGCGTGCCCGACCTGCTGCGGCTCGGCAGCCTGCGCAGCGTGCACCAACTCGTCGCCAAGCACATCAGCGACCCGCGGCTCCGGGTGGCGCTCAGCTTCCATCCGCTGCTGGTCGGCGGCAACCCGTTCAGCGCCAGCTCCATCTACGCGCTGATCGCCTTCCTCGAGCGGCGCTGGGGCGTGCATTTCGCCATGGGCGGCACCGGAGCGCTGGTCACCGGCCTCGTGGACCTGATCCGTGGCCAGGGCGGCGCCGTGCAATGCAACCAGGAGGTCACGGAGATCACCGTGGACCAGGGCGCGGCCACCGGCGTGCGCCTGCGGTCCGGCGCGATCATTCCGGCAGATATCGTCGTCTCCAACGCCGACTCCGCCTGGACCTACCGCCATTTGGTCGCGCCGCAGCATCGCCGCCGCTGGACCGACCGCCGCATCGAGCGGGCGCGATACTCCATGAGCCTGTTCGTCTGGTACTTCGGCACTCGCCGGCAGTATCCGGACGTCGCGCACCATACGATCCTGCTCGGCTCCCGCTACCGCGAGCTGCTGCACGACATCTTCAAGCGCCACCGCCTCGCCGAAGATTTCTCCTTATACTTGCACCGCCCGACCGCGACCGACCCGTCGTTGGCGCCGCCGGGCTGCGACGCGTTCTATGTGCTGTCCCCGGTGCCGCACCTCGCCAGCGGCACGGACTGGGCCGCCACCGCCGAAGCCTACCGTCAATCCCTTGCCCAAGCGTTAAGTGAGAAAATTCTGCCGGGCTTGGAAGACGCCATCGTCACCCAGCACGTCATGACCCCGCAGGACTTCCACGACCGCCTGCTCTCCTATCGCGGCGCAGCCTTCGGCATGGAGCCGCTGCTCACCCAATCCGCCTGGTTCCGCCCGCATAACCGCAGTGAGGAGCTGGACCGCCTCTTTCTCGTCGGCGCTGGGACCCACCCCGGCGCCGGCCTCCCCGGCGTGCTGTGCTCAGCGCGCGTCCTCGACAAGGTGGTGCCGCATGCCTCAGCCTTTGCTCGATAGCGCCGACCTCGCCGCCTGCCGAGACCTGTTGCGCCAGGGGTCCCGTAGTTTCTTCGCCGCCTCCCTGCTGTTGCCGCGCCGGGTGCATCGGCCGGCATTGGCATTATACGCATTCTGCCGTGTGGCGGACGACCTGATCGATGCCGGCGACGATCCAACATCAGCGCTGGCGGAACTGCGGGCACGCCTCGACGCCGCCTACGCCGGGCGGCCCGGGCCGATCGCCGCCGACCGGGCGCTGGCCGCGGTCGTCCGGCGTCACGCCATCCCGCGCGCGCTGCTTGACGCCTTGCTAGAGGGCTTCGGATGGGACGCCGCCGGACGCCGCTACAACAGCCTGGCCGAGCTCGAAGCCTACGCCGCCCGGGTCGCCGGCACGGTCGGCGCCATGATGGCGATGTTGATGGGCGAGCGGTCGGCGGAGGGCGTCGCCCGCGCCTGCGATCTCGGCATGGCCATGCAGCTCAGCAACATCGCACGCGACGTGGGTGAGGACGCCCGTGCGGGCCGGCTCTATCTTCCGCGTGATTGGCTGCGCGCGGTGGGGATCGACCCGGACGCCTGGCTCGCGCATCCCAGCTTCGACCCGGCGCTGGCCGGCGTCGTGCAACGGCTATTGCACCGGGCTGACCAGCTCTACTGCCGCGCCGACGCTGGCATCGCCGCCCTGCCCCGCATTTGCCGCCCCGGCATCGGGGTCGCCCGGCATCTTTATGCCGAGATCGGCCAGCAGGTCGCCCGCCAGGGCTACAACAGCGTTGGGCGGCGCGCCGTCGTGCCGCCTGCCCGCAAGCTGCGCCTGTTGGCCCGCAGCCTGTCCACCGCGGCGCGCGGGCTGCAGCCAGTTGGGCCGCTCCCGGTGCTCGACGCCGCGCGCTTCCTCGTGGACGCCGTTATCGCCGCTCCGCCACTGCGGCCCACGGCGCGCCCGCCGCTCTGGAAGGCGTTTGACGACCGGGTCGCCTGGCTATGCGCGCTGTTCGACCAGCTCGATGAGCGCCAGATGAGCCGGGAGCGGTCCTGATGCTTGGCCGCTGGGAATGGATCATCCTTGAGCTCCTGTTCCTGGGCCTGCTGATAGCGGAACTGATTTCGGTCCGCCGCTCGATCCGCCGCGCCAGGGACGAGACGCCCAGCACCGGCCCATCATCGTCCCCGCTTCCGTCACCACCGCCGCGGAATCCGGAACGGTAGCATCGCCTGCACCCAGGGCGCGCGGAACCGGTTGAGCGACAGGCTTTCGTGCACCGCCGTCACCCGCTCGCCCAGCAACTGCGTCTCGATGACCGAACGCGAGTAGAACGGCGTGTCCTCCAATGTTTGCCGCACCGCCGGGGCGGCGTCGGCCCGCGTCGCCCGCGGCACCCGCCACAGCCGCGTCGGCGGCAGCACGGCCGGCGGCGGCGGCGGAAACGCCTCCACCCCGCCATTACGGTCGACTCGCAACGCCAAGTGCTGGTCGCCGCCCATCCGCCGGGTTGCGTTGTATAGGATGGCCGCGCCTTCCCGCCCCCCGTCGCGTATCGGCGCGCGGCACCAGTCCCACTCGACGAAATCGTCCTCCAGCGCCGCGTCCCCCTCGTTGGTGTCGAGGTAGCCCGGCCCCGACCAGCGCAGCGCCGGGTGGCTCAGCTCGACGTCGACGCGCGACACCGGAGCGATCGGCGACCAGCGGTGCCGCCCGGCGTCGTCCAAGGTGAAACGCCGCCCGGTGACCGCGGACGGATGCACGCGCACCGTGCCGCGCAGGCGCGACGGAATGGGCGCCGTCACCTCATTGATGTCGATCGTGAGCGTATCGCCGTCCCAGCGCAGCGCGCTTGGCCCGATCGCCAAATGCCGCGGGCCGCGGTCGACAGCGCCGGCCCTGCGCTCGGTCATCGCCCAGCGCCGCGGGCGGCCATACAGCACGGCGTTCAGCGCGCAGAACTGCAACGGGTCGCCGCCTCCCCGCCCACTGGACCAAGCTCGGCGCGACCAAGCGTAATACGGCGAGAACACGCTGCCCAGGAAGGCGATCAGCGTGATGCCGTGCTGGCCGTCGTCGCTCAGCGCGTCGACATACCACCAGGCATAGCCGCCGCGCGCGACCGGCTGGTCGAAACCCAATTCTTCGCCGCCACGTCCTGCAGCAGGCTCGCCGCCGCCAGCCGGCCCGACAGCGCCGCCATCGGCACCCCCGCGCCCGGATGCGTGCTGCCCCCCGCCAAATACAGCCCCGGCACCCGGGTCCGCGCGCCCGGGCGCTTGAAGGTCGCCGTCGCCCCGTGCACCGCCGGGCCATACAACGCCCCGCCCGTTCCCGGGAACAATTTGTGAAATCCCTCCGGCGTCGTCGTCTCCGTCGCTTCGTGGGTCAAGGTCAGGCCGCATTGGGCCAGCAGGCGGAAACTCCGGTCGGCGCATCGCTCGATCTCCGTGGCGGTGGGGGGCCGCGCATCGCCCGTCGGCGGCGCGTTGATGAGGCACAGCAGGCGCTCGGGGCCGGCTGAAGCTGTGAAATCGAGGGCATCATCGTCCCCGCGATCCTGGGCGCATACATAGACAGTGGGCTGCTCTGGCAGCGCTCCGGCGGCCAGGTCGCGGAACTCGGCGGCATAGTCGCCCGAGAAGAACAGGTTGTGCCGAACCAGGGGAAACCCCGCGGCCCGGGCCACCGTCGCCCAGGTGACCGCCGAGAGCGACCGGTCCCTTGCGGCGACGACCGGCGTTGCGCCCCGCACAGCCGGCCCCAGCAGCCCGGCGGCCACTGCGCCCGCATCGCCGTTGACCACGACCGCCTCGGCCGCGATCCGCTCGCCGTCGGCAAGCCTTACTCCCGACACACGGCTGCGCTCCAGCAGCACTTCCGCAACTTCGGCGCCATAGCGCAGCTTGACGCCGTGCGCCGCCGCCAGCCCGGCCAGCGCCTGCGCGATGCGGTGCATGCCGCCCTCGACCAGCCACACGCCGTCCCGCTCCACATGCGCCACCAGCATCAGCGTTGCCGGCGCCAGGAACGGCGAGGACCCGCAATAGGTCGCGTAGCGCCCGAACAACTGGCGCAGGCGCGGGTCGGCGAAATGCTGGCTCAATGCCTTCCACATCGTGTCGAACGGCCTAATGCCCCAGAGCGCGCGCATCCCGGCGTCGCGCATCAGCGATCCCATGCTGGGCCGCGCGCCACGGATGAACGGCACTTCCAGCGTCGCGTAGATTCGGCGTGCCTCGTCCGAGAACGCCAGGAACCCCCGCGCCTCTGCCGCGCCGGCAAACCGTCCGATCGCGTCGGCCGAGCGCTCCAGGTCGGCAAAAAGATCCAGCCGCTGGTCGGCGCCCCAGGCATGGCGGGCCAGCAGGCTGGCGGGATGCAGGGTCAGGTGGTCGGACAGCGCGGCACCCGCATTGGCGAAGATGGCCTCGAACACCCACCGCATCGTGAACACGGTCGGCCCGGCATCCAACTGCCGCCCGGCCACCGCGACCTCCCGCAGCTTGCCGCCCGGCGTCGCCGCACGTTCCAACAGCACCACGTCTAGCCCGGCGCACGCCAGTTCCAGCGCCGCCACCAGGCCGCCCACCCCGCCCCCAATCACTGCAACCCGACGTTTCACCGCTCCTCCTAATCGCAGCCGGCAGAAACTGCTTGACGCCTATGTCAATTAAGATTGACAGTTAGATTTGACAATCCAGCCTGACAGTCGGCTGGGCCGGGAGGAAACGCAATGGACGTTATGGGCCGGATCGAGCGGGCACTCTATGCTGCGGTGTCACGCGCCGATGTCGAGGGCTGTCCGCCCCGGCTCGCCGCCGCTATGCGCCATGCGGTGTTCCCGCGCGGCGCACGCATCCGCCCGCGCCTATGCCTCGCCGTTGCCGCGGCCTGCGGCGAGGACGAGCCTGCCGTCACCGACGCAGCCGCTGCCGCAATCGAACTGCTGCACTGCGCGTCGCTGGTGCATGACGACCTGCCGTGCTTCGACGACGCCGACACCCGCCGCGGACGCTCCACTGTGCATCGCGCCTTTGGCGAGCCGCTGGCGGTGCTGGCGGGGGATGCGTTGATCGTGCTGGCGTTCCAGGCCCTGGCGCATGGCGCGATCCTTACCCCGAAGCGCCTCGCGCCGTTGATGCTGACCATCGCCGGGTCGGTGGGGGTGCCGTTCGGCATTGTCGCCGGGCAGGCGTGGGAGTGCGAGGATAAGGTGGACCTGGCGCAATACCAGCGCGAGAAGACCGGCGCGCTGTTTGCCGCCGCGACCGTCGCCGGCGCAGCGTCGGCGGGTGCGGAGGCCGAGCCTTGGCGGGCGCTGGGCGCTTGGCTCGGCGAGGCGTTCCAAGTCGCAGACGACATCCTGGACGCCACCGCCAACCCGGATGCGGTCGGCAAGCCGGTCGGCAAGGACATCGCCTTGGACCGCCCGAGTGCCGTGCGCGAGCTGGGCCTGGACGGCGCGATCATGCGGCTGGACACGCTGGCGGCGGCGGCGGTCGACTCGGTGCCCGCCTGTCCGGGTGCCGTGGCGCTGCGCAGCCATATCCTGACCGAGACCATGCGGCTGCTGCCCAAGGAGCTTGCGCGGCACGCTGCGTGACTTCGGGCGCGACTCTGGGCGTGACTTTGGGCGTGACGACCCTGGCCACCATCTCGATCGCGCCCTGGTTCGATGACTGGCGGGTCCGGCGCGACCGCTTGATCGCCAGCCCGCGTTTCCGCCGCTGGGCCGCCGCCTTCCCGCTCACCCGGCCCATCGCCCGGCGCCGCACCCGCGCGCTGTTCGACCTCTGCGCCGGCTTCGTCTATTCGCAGGTGCTACAGGCCTGCGTGCAGTTGTATCTGTTCGACATCCTTGCCGATGGCCCCATGACCGTCGTGGCCTTGTCTATGCGGCTCGGCCTGCCGCTGGAGCGGACGCAGCGGCTGCTGCTCGCCGCCACATCGCTGAAGTTGCTGGCCCGGCGTCGGGATGGGCGTTTCGGCCTGGGTCCGCTCGGCGCGGCCATGGTTGGCAACGCCGCCGTTTCAGCGATGGTGCTGCACCACCGCGAGCTTTATGCGGACCTGAACGACCCGGTGGCGCTGCTGCGTGGCGAGGCCGGCGAAACCGGGCTTGCGCGCTACTGGGCGTATTCCGGCAATGCGGAGGCGGCCAAGCTTGGGGGGAACGAGGTCGCGGCCTACACTGCGCTGATGGCCGCGTCGCAGCCGTTGGTCGCGGACGAGGTCCTGGCCGCATACCGCATTGGCCGGCACCGGCGGCTGCTGGATGTGGGCGGCGGTGACGGCAGCTTCCTATGCGCCGCGGCGGCCCAGGCGCCGGGCCTGCAGCTCGTGCTATTTGACCTGCCGCCGGTGGCGGAGCAGGCCCGCGCCCGCCTGACCGCCGCCGGGCTCGCCGGACGCATTGAAGCGGTCGGCGGCGATTTCCTGCGCGACCCGTTGCCAAGCGGCGCAGACATCATCTCCCTGGTCCGCGTCATCCACGATCACGACGACCCGGACGCACTTGATATCCTGCGCGCCGCCCGTCGCGCCCTGCCGCCGGGGGGCACCCTGCTGCTGGCGGAACCGATGGCCGGGACGTCCGGCGCGGAACCGATCGGCGACGCCTATTTCGGCTTCTACCTCATGGCCATGGGCCGCGGCCGTGCGCGGACGCAGGCCGAGCTGCTTGCCTTGTTGAACGCCGCCGGCTTTGTCGAGGCGCGCCGCATACCGACGCACACGCCGCTGCTGGTCAGCGTGATCGTCGCGAAAGCGTCACAGGATACGGTGGATCTGTAAATCGTAGTTGACATAGTGATTTGTCAGGATACGTTGACACCTAACGGCGGCCATCCGGGTCCGCACAGCTCTGGGAGGGCGCAGATGGATGCATTGGCAGTCGTGCTCACCGGACCAGAGAACCTGGCGCTCAGCCGCTTGCCGCTGGATGCAGCCGGACCCGAGGATGTCGTGGTCGATATCGAGTGGAGCGGCATCAGCACCGGGACCGAGCGCCTGCTATATACCGGGCGCATGCCGCCGTTCCCCGGCATGGGCTATCCTCTGGTGCCCGGCTACGAGTCGGTGGGCCGCATAGCGGTCGCCAACGCCACGTCGGGCAGCCATGTTGGCGATCGCGTGTTCGTGCCCGGCGCTCGCTGCTTCGGCGATGTGCGCGGCTTGTTCGGCGGCGCTGCCTCCCGCGTGGTGGTTCCAGCCGCCCGGGTCACGGCCTTCGACGAACGGCTCGGCGAGCATGGCGTGCTGCTGGCGCTCGCTGCGACCGCCCGCCACGCGCTGATGTTGCCGGGCGTGGCGTTGCCCGACCTCATTATCGGCCACGGCGTGCTTGGCCGCATGTTGGCGCGCCTTGCCGTCCTTTCCGGCGCGCGGCCCGTGGTTTGGGAGCGCAATCCGGCCCGCGCCGAGGGTGCCGAAGGCTACGATGTCGTTGACCCCGCCACGGACGGCCGCCGCGACTACCGCGCCATCTATGACGTGAGCGGCGATGCCTCGCTGCTCGACGCGCTGATCGGCCGGCTCGCGCCCGGCGGCGAGATCGTCCTCGCTGGTTTTTACAGCGACCGGCTGAGCTTCGCCTTCCCGCCCGCCTTCATGCGCGAGGCGCGGATACGGATCGCCGCGCAGTGGCAGCCCGCCGACCTCGCGGCCGTGGCGGCGCTGGCCGGGTCGGGCGAGCTGTCGCTGGCCGGGCTGATCACCCATCGCGAGGCCGCGGACGATGCCGCCCAAGCCTACCGCACCGCCTTCGATGACGCGGCGTGCCTGAAGATGATCCTCGATTGGAGAGCCTGCCCATGAACGCCGTCGCACCTCCTGCGCAAGCCACGCCGAACATGAGCATGACCGAGGCGCTCCGGGCGGAAGCCGCCATCGAGCCGGATGCCGTTGCGACGACTGCGGTCAAAAAGGAAACGCAGGTCATTGCGATCTACGGCAAGGGTGGCATCGGTAAAAGCTTCACCCTCGCCAACCTCAGCTACATGATGGCGCAGCAGGGCAAGCGCGTGCTGCTGATCGGCTGCGACCCCAAGAGCGACACCACCAGCCTGCTGTTCGGCGGCAGGTCCTGCCCGACCATCATCGAGACCAGCAGCAAGAAGAAGCTGGCCGGCGAGAAAGTCGCCATCGGCGACGTGTGCTTCATCCGCGACGGCGTGTTCGCCATGGAGCTGGGTGGCCCCGAGGTCGGCCGCGGCTGCGGCGGGCGCGGCATCATCCACGGCTTCGAGCTGCTGGAGAAGCTCGGCTTCCACGAGTGGGGCTTCGACTACGTGCTGCTGGACTTCCTGGGCGACGTGGTGTGCGGCGGCTTCGGCCTGCCGATCGCGCGCGACATGTGCCAGAAGGTGATCGTCGTCGGCAGCAACGACCTGCAATCCCTGTATGTCGCCAACAACGTGTGCTCGGCGGTGGATTACTTCCGCAAGATGGGCGGCAACGTCGGCGTCGCCGGCATGGTCATCAACAAGGACGACGGCACCGGCGAGGCGCAGGCCTTCTCGGACGCTGTGGGCATCCCGGTGCTGTCGGCGATCCCGGCCAACGAGGACATCCGCCGCAAGTCCGCCAACTACGAGATCATCGGCAAGCCCGGCGGCGAATGGGCGCCGGTGTTCGAGTTGCTGGCCGAGCAGGTCGCCAGCGCGCCGCCGGTGCGCCCCGCGCCGCTGACCCATGACGCGCTGCTGAACCTGTTCAAGGGCGACGCCGTGGGCCGCAGCGTCGTGCTGCAGCCCGCAACCGAGGCCGACATGTGCCCGGCCACCGTCAACAACAAAGCCTCGCTCGAAGTCATCTACGAGGGCGTGTGACAATGGACGGCTCCATCGCACCCGCCATTCCGCCCGTAACGGGGTCCGGCTGCCATGGCGGGCGCGACACCATGGTCGAGGCCGCCCGCGCCGCCGGCAAAAGCGCGGCGATGGACAAGCTGATGGCCGACTACCCGCGCGGCCCGCACGACCAGCCGCAATCCATGTGCCCGGCCTTCGGCTCGCTGCGCGTCGGCCTGCGCATGCGCCGCACGGCGACGATCCTCAGCGGCTCCGCCTGCTGCGTGTATGGCCTCACCTTCACCTCGCATTTCTACGGCGCACGCCGCACGGTGGGATACGTGCCATTCAATTCTGAAACATTGGTCAAGGGCCAACTGTTCGAGGACATCCGCGACGCGGTTTATGAGACTGCAAAACCGGCGGACTACGATGCGGTTGTCGTCATCAACCTCTGCGTCCCGACCGCATCCGGCGTGCCGCTGGACCGGCTGCCGAAGCAGATCGACGGCGTGCGCATCATCGGCATCGACGTCCCGGGCTTCGGCGTGCCGACCCATGCCGAGGCCAAGGACGTGCTGACTGGCGCGATGCTGAAATACGCCCGCACCGAGGCCGAGCAAGGCCCCGTCGCCCGGCCCCGCCAACAGCAAGACCTCCCGACCGTCACGATGATCGGCGAGTTCTTTCCGGGCGATCCGCCGGGCATCAGCGCGTTGCTGGCGCCGATGGGCATGGCCATCGCACCGCAACTGCCGTCGCGCGAGTGGCGCGACCTGTATGCTGCGCTGGACTGCCAAGTCGCCGCCGCGGCGCACCCGTTCTACACGGCGACGGTTCGCGAGTTCAAAGCTGCGGGCCGCCCCGTGGTCGGCAGCGCACCCGTGGGTTTCGAGGGCACAGCCGCGTGGCTCGAAGCGGTCGGCGCCGCCGCGAACGTGCCGTCCGACAAGATCGACGCCGCCAAGGCCCGCGCCCTGCCGCTGATCCGCGCGGCGCTCGACGCCAACCCGGTCCGCGCCCGCATCACCATCTCCGGCTACGAAGGTTCCGAGCTGCTGGTCGCGCGCCTACTGATCGAGGCTGGCGCCGAGGTGCCGTATGTCGGTACCGCCTGCCCCCGCACCGAGTGGAGCGACGCCGACCGCGAGTGGCTGGAGGCGCACGGCGCGCATGTCCAGTATCGCGCCTCATTGGAGCAGGACCTCGCGGCCATGTTGGACGTGCGCCCCGACCTCGCCGTGGGCACGACGCCACTGGTGCAGAAGGCCAAGGAGCTCGGCATCCCGGCCCTTTACTTCACCAACATGGTTTCAGCGCGGCCCCTGTTCGGCGCTGCCGGGGCGGGCGCACTGGCCGGGATCGTCGCCGCGCAGATCGGCAGCGGCGGACGTTTCAACCGCATGGTGGACTTCTTCCAATCCGTCGGCGCTGGCGAGGCCGCCGGGTATGGCTTCAACGGCGTCCCGAAGGAGCCGAAAGGCTCGCGGGAGCGGTATCGCAAGGCGCGCGAGGCCAAGGCGCGCGCCAGCGAAGCCGTGGGGACCTGAGCCATGCTGGTGCTCGACCATGACCGCGCCGGCGGCTACTGGGGCGCAGTCTATGCCTTCACCGCCATACGCGGCCTGCGCGTGGTGATCGACGGACCCGTGGGCTGCGAGAACCTGCCGGTCACGGCGGTTCTGCACTACACCGACGGCCTGCCGCCGCACGAGCTGCCCGTCGTCGTCACCGGGCTGTCCGAGGACAACCTGTCGATGGACGGCACCGAGGGCGCGCTGCGCCGGGCGGCGGCGGCGGGCGACGTCGACATGCCCTCCGTCGTCGTGACCGGCAGCATCGCCGAGATGATCGGCGGCGGCGTGACCCCCGAGGGCAGCAACCTGCTCCGCTTCATCCCGCGCACCATCGACGAGGACCAGTGGCAGGCCGCGGACCGGGCGATCTATTGGCTGTGGACCGAGTTCGGCGCCAAGCGCTCCAAGCCGAAGCCCCGCCCCGCCTTCAAGGATGCGGAAAGGGCGCCCGGCACCAAGCCGCGGGTCAACATCATCGGGCCGATCTACGGCACCTTCAACATGCCCTCCGACCTGGCGGAAATCCGCCGCCTCGTCGAGGGCGTCGGCTGCGAGATCAACCTGGTGTTCCCGCTCGGCGCGCACATCGAGGACGCGCCCAAGCTGCCGAACGCCGATGTGAACATCTGCATGTATCGCGAGTTCGGCCGGCAACTATGCGAGGAACTGGACCGCCCGTACCTGCAAGCGCCGATCGGCCTCCACGCCACGACCAACTTCCTGCGCAAGCTCGGCGAACTGACTGGGATCGACCCCGAGCCGTTCATCGAGAGCGAGAAGCACACGACGATCAAGCCGGTCTGGGACCTGTGGCGCAGCGTCACCCAGGACTTTTTCGCCACCGCCAGCTTCGCCGTGGTCGCGACCGACACCTACGCCCGCGGCATCCGCGGCTTCCTGGAAGGCGAGCTGGGCATCCCCTGCACCTTCAGCTTCAGCCGCACGGCCGGCACGAAGCCGGACAACGCCGCCGTCCGCGCCGCCATGTGCAAGACGCCGCCGTTCATCCTGTATGGCTCCTATAACGAGCGGATGTATGCGGCCGAGCAGGGCGCGCGCTGCATGTATATCCCGGCCTCGTTCCCCGGCGCCGTCATCCGCCGGGCCACAGGGACGCCGTTCATGGGCTATGCCGGTGCCACCTACCTCGTGCAGGAATTCTGCAACGCCCTGTTCGACGCGCTGTTCCACATCCTGCCGCTCAGCACGGACATGGACCGCGTCGACCCCACGCCGGTCAGCGCCGGCGAGTGGAACGCCGATCCGTGGGACGACAATGCGGTCGCGCTGTTGGACCGGTATGTCGAAACCGAGCCGTTCCTGGTCCGCATCTCCGCCGCCAAGCAAGCGCGGGACCGGGTGGAGCGGGACGCAAAACGGGCGCGCGAGGGCCGGGTGACGGCGGCGCGGGTCGAACAATCGCTGGCCGCAATGGCCGCGGGCCAGGCGGCATGAGCGCCCGGCACAGGACATCCGACGGGCGACGCCCTTCGGAGCGTGGCTGCGGTTTGCGCCGCAGTGAGGCCCCGCCGCACGGGTGGAGTGCGGCGACACCGGAAAGAGGAGGGTTTTCCAACCATGTCTGACATCAACATGCGGGCCAGTTCCAGCTCAGGGCTGTCCGATTCGGAGGCGCGTGAGTTCCACAGCATCTTCGTGACGAGCTTCATCGTCTTCACCGTGATCGCCATCATCGCACACTTCCTGGTCTGGCAGTGGCGTCCGTGGCTGCCCGGGCCGAATGGCTATCCAGGGCAGGCGCTGCTCGACGGCGTGGCCTACGCGAAATCATTTCTGGCATAGGGGAGAACTGCAATGTGGCGTGTTTGGCTGCTATTTGATCCCCGTCGCGTGCTGGTCGCCCTCTCGGTGTTCCTGTTCGTGCTGGCGCTGCTGATCCACTTCATCCTGCTCAGCACGAGCCGGTTCAACTGGCTGGAAGGCCCGGTCCGCGGCGGCAACGTGTCGCAACTGGCGCCTTTGCCGCAAGCGGCGCCGAAATAACCCAAACCGTGGCAGTGGACCGCGCCGGGCCATAAGCCGGGCGCCGTCCACCGCCAAACCGGCCCCATTCCGTTCGAACAAGGGGACACCCACCATGGCGATGCTCACATTTGAAGAAAAGTACCGCGTCCGCGGCGGGACCCTGGTCGGCGGCGACTTGTTCGATTTCTGGGTCGGCCCGTTCTACGTCGGCTTCTTTGGCGTCACTTCGATATTTTTTGCGGCCCTCGGGACCGCGCTGATCATCTACGGCGCTGCGTTGGGCGGCGACTGGAACATCTGGCGCATCAACATCGCCCCGCCGGACCTCAGCTATGGCCTGGGCTTTGCGCCGCTGAGGGAAGGCGGGCTGTGGCAAGTCATCACGATCTGCGCGATCGGCGCCTTCGTGTCCTGGGCGCTGCGCCAGGTCGAAATCTCACGGAAGCTCGGCATGGGCTACCATGTGCCGTTCGCCTTCGGCGTCGCGATCTTCGCCTACGTTTCGTTGGTCGTTATCCGCCCGTTGCTGATGGGCGCATGGGGCCACGGCTTCCCTTATGGCATCATCAGCCACTTGGACTGGGTGTCCAACACCGGCTACCAATACCTGCACTTCCACTACAACCCGGCGCATATGCTGGCGGTGTCGTTCTTCTTCACCACGACGTTCGCTTTGTCGCTGCACGGCGCGCTGGTGCTGTCGGCGGCGAACCCGCCCAAGGGCCAGGCGGTGAAGACCGCCGAGCACGAGAACACCTTTTTCCGCGACACCATCGGCTGGTCGATCGGCACGCTTGGAATCCATCGGCTGGGCCTGTTCCTCGCCTTGTCCGCCGGGTTCTGGAGCGCCGTGTGCATCATCATCAGCGGACCCTTTTGGACCCGCGGCTGGCCCGAATGGTGGGGCTGGTGGCTCAACCTGCCGATTTGGAAATAAGGGGAGGGGAACGCAATCATGGCTGAATATCAAAACCTGTTCACCCGGGTGCAGGTCCGCGGACCCGTCTATGCCGGGGTGCCCGTCACGGGGACCAGTTGGACCCGGTCCGGCAAGCCGTTCTACATCCACATCTTCGGCGTGCTGGGCGATGCGCAGGTTGGGCCGCTATATCTTGGCGTCCTCGGCGTTGCCTCGTTGATTTGCGGGTTCATCGCGTTCGAGATCATCGGCCTCAATATGTGGGCCTCGGTGAACTGGAGCCCGGTGCAGTTCGTGCGCCAACTGTTCTGGCTTGCGCTGGAGCCTCCGGCGCCGAGCTATGGCCTGCGCTTCCCGCCGCTGCAGCAGGGCGGCTGGTGGCTGATGGCCGGGTTCTTCCTCACCGCGTCCATCCTGCTGTGGTGGGTGCGGGTGTACCAACGGGCGCGGGCGCTCGGCATGGGCAGCCACGTCGCCTGGGCGTTCGCGGCGGCCATCTGGCTGTATCTCGTGCTCGGCTTCATCCGTCCGTTGCTGATGGGGAGCTGGAGCGAGGCGGTGCCGTTCGGCATCTTCCCGCACCTCGACTGGACGGCGGCGTTCTCGCTCCGCTACGGCAACTTGTTCTACAACCCGTTCCACATGCTCTCGATCGTGTTCCTGTATGGCTCGACCCTGCTGTTCGCCATGCACGGCGCCACCGTGCTCGCCATCAGCCGCTTCGGCGGCGAGCGCGAGCTGGAGCAGATCATCGACCGCGGCACCGCCTTTGAGCGCGGCACGCTGTTCTGGCGCTGGACCATGGGCTTCGCCGCCTCGGCCGAGAGCATCCATCGCTGGGCCTGGTGGTTCGCCGTGCTCTGCCCGCTCACGGGCGGCATCGGCATCCTGTTGACCGGAACGGTCGTGGACAACTGGTACTTGTGGGGCGTAAAGCATGGGATAGCGCCGCACTACCCGGCCGTATGGGGTCAGGTCGTTGATCCCGCGCTTTCGCAAGGAGCCGTCAAATGATGCCCGGCATCAAGCTAGGGTTAGGCGTGGCTGGGGCGGTCGCGGCCACCCTGCTCGGGATCGCGATGATCTCGAAGTTCCAGACGCCGCCGCTGCAGGTCGTGCAGCGCGGCTTCCGCGGCACCGCGATGGAGGTGAACTACAACGACAAGCAGCTCGCCACCTATTTGGCGGCGAACAAAGTCCCGGCGTCGCTGCCGAACGTTCCCGCGGCCGGGCCGAAGTCGTCGGCGGTGTATAAGAACGTGCAGGTGCTGGGCGACCTCAGCGTCGGCCAGTTCACCCGGCTCATGGTGTCGCTCACCAACTGGGTGGCGCCAAAGCAGGGCTGCGCCTATTGCCACAACACCGCCAACATGGCGGAGGACAACGTCTACACCAAGATCGTCGCGCGGCGGATGATCCAAATGACCCAGTACATCAACGCCGACTGGCAGCCGCATGTCCAGCAGACGGGCGTGACGTGCTACACCTGCCACCGCGGCAACCCGGTGCCGAACAACGTTTGGTTCAACGATCCCGGCCCGAAGCAGTCGAACGGCATCTTCATGGCCTCCGCCGGCAAGAACTATGCGTCCGCCTCGATCAACGACGCTGCCCTGCCCTATGACCCTTTCACGCCTTTCCTGGAAGGCGACCATTCGATCCGCGTGCAGGGCGAGGAAGCGCTGCCCGGCACCAACCCGCACTCCATCAAAGAGGCGGAGTGGACTTTTTCGCTGATGAACTACTTCGGCAACTCGCTGGGGGTGAACTGCACCTATTGCCATAATACCCGGGCGTTCAGCGACTGGTCGCAAAGCACCCCGGCCAAGGTGTCGGCATGGTATGGCATCCGGATGACCCGGGACCTCAACGGCGACTACCTGAAGTCCCTCGCGAATGCGTGGCCGGCCAACCGCTTGGGTCCGACCGGGGACGCGCCGAAGCTCGCCTGCGCCACCTGCCACCAGGGCGTTTACAAGCCGCTGTATGGTGTCAGCATGCTGAAGGACTTCCCCGAACTGGCGAAGCCGGGGGCTGAGGCCGGGCTTAAGCTGCTCAACGCGTCGTGGACGCCGCCAAAGCCGCAGTAGGAGCGGAACCTCCATGCATACGGGGCACGGCCATTGTCGCCGTGCCCCGTTTGTTTGAGGGCTCTCCCCGGCCGGCAGGCTTGTTGGCCCTCGAAACCTCCCCATGATAGTCACTTCACGCGGAATGGCGTTGCAGGCGGGTTGCGATGCGCCGCAGCTTGTGCGACCCGTTCCGTTGGGCGGATTTCTACGAGGGGCAGGGGTCGCGTATGGACAGCATGGAGATCAACAAGGCGGTCGCCGCGTTCCTGATGGCGGGCATCGCCTTCATGGGCGCCACGCTGATCAGCGACGCCCTGGTGCATCCGAAAGAGCTCAAGGAAACGGCGATCAAGGTCGACCTGCCGAGCGAGCAGACCGCGGCCGCCGCGCCGGCCGAGGCCGAGCCGCCGGTTGCAACGTTGCTTGCCTCCGCCGACGTCGGACGGGGCGAGGCTGGCGTCAAGAGCCTTGGCTGCGTCGCCTGCCACAGCTTCAACGAGGGTGGCAAAGCCGGCGTCGGCCCTAATCTTTATGGCGTCGTGGGCGGCCCGCACGGCCATATGGAGGGTTATGCCTACTCAGCGGCGCTGAAGGGCAAGGAAGGTCCCTGGACCTATGACGAACTGAACGAATGGCTGAAAAAGCCGAATGCCTACGCTCCCGGCACCAAGATGAGCTATGCCGGCATCTCCGACCCGAAGAAGCGGGCTGACGTTATCGACTACCTGCACTCCCTGGCGAAGGACCCGGTTCCGTTGCCGGCGGCTCCGGCGAAGCAGGCGGATGCCGGCGGCTCGGCTGGCCCAGTCTCCGCAGCCGCGCCCGCAGCCGTCGCGAAGTCCGTCGAAGCCACCGCAGGGTCGCCCAACCCGGCGCCTGGGGCCGCACCGGCTGGCGATTCCGACATCAATGCCCTGCTTGCCTCTGCGGACGCCAACGCCGGCAAGACCGACACGGCAAAGCTTGGCTGCGTCGCCTGCCACAGCTTCAACGAGGGCGGCAAGGCCGGGCTTGGCCCGAACCTGTATGGTGTCGTGGGTGCCGCGCATGGGCATATGGAAGGCTATGCCTACTCCGCCGCGCTGAAGGGCAAGGAGGGTCCGTGGACCTATGCGGCGTTGGACAAGTGGCTGGCGAAGCCCAGCGCCTATGCGCCGGGGACCAAGATGAGCTTTGCCGGCATCACCAATCCGAAGGTGCGGGCCGAGGTGATCGCCTATCTCCGTTCATTGTCCGCCAGCCCAGAGCCGTTGCCGGCTGGCGACGCGCCCAAGCAGCCGGGCTGAGCCAGCCGGGGCGCAACGCGAGCCGCCGCGTCCGGATCGGCGCGTTTGAGGTATCGAAGCGGGGGGTGTCCCGCTTCGATCTGCGCGATCCTTATTACATAGCGTACATAGCGCTCAGCCTATCGTGGCCAGCCTTCGCGCTCATGGCCTTCTTGATCGAGGTCACGGTAAACGTCCTGTTCGCACTGCTGTATTTGGCGCAACCCGGCGCCATTGCAAATGCACGGCCCCGTGCGTTTAGCGATGCTTTCTTTTTCAGCCTCGAAACGCTGGCTACAGTCGGCTATGGCACGATGTCGCCCGCCACCACGTACGGCCACGTCGTGTCGGCGTTCGAGATCTTCAGCGGCATGGCCCTGACCGCGGTGCTGACCGGGCTGCTGTTCGTCCGCTTCTCCCGGCCTAAATCCAAGATCCTGTATTCGACGCACGCCGTGGTCGCCATGCATAACGGCCAGCCCACGCTCATGGTGCGGATCGGCAACGGCGGGCTGTCGCTGCTGACCCATATGACCGCCAGGCTTGGCGTCCTGCTCCCCGACAGCACCGCCGAGGGGCAGTCGTTCCGGCGGAGCCAAGAGTTGCCGCTGCTGCGTGCCGAGATGCAGATGTTCGTGCTGATGTGGACGCTGATGCACACCATCGACGCGAGCAGCCCGCTTTGCGGCTACGACACCGCCCGCCTCGCCAGTGAGGACGTCCGGCTGTTCCTGTCGGTCGATGCGCGGGACCAGTCGCTTGGTGCTCAGGTTGAGGATGTGCAGAGCTATGGCCCCGCTGACATCCTATTCGGGCGACGCTTCGCCGACGCCATCACGCGGGACGCGACGGGCCATACGACCGCCGACCTCACCCGCCTCGATACCCTGGAGCCGGACCCGGCCTGGACGGGATAGCTCATCACCTGGCGGCTGGCTTGCTGACGGCTCGCTGCTGCGCCAGACCGTCCGTGTCCTGGCGCATGATCCCTCGCGCGCCATCGTTTACGTTTCCACTGCATTAACTTTACCAGTGTTGTGAGCCATTCAGATGATTCACGGCTGGCCTGAACCGTGCGGATCTGGGCTCATGGCCCAGACGGTATGCGTGATTTTGAGTTTATCGGACAGGAAGCGGTTGGAGGCGGTCGTGGCGGACCGGAGATCGAGGTCGGGGCCACGCTGGCGCAGATCAAGGCAGCGTTCCGCCGGCTGTCCTTGCTCTGCCACCCCGATCATCATCCCGGGGACCCTGCCGCCGCCGCGAAGTTCCATCGCGTTTTCGATGCCTACGAGGCCATCCTGGCGCTACGGAAGCGGTGTGGGACGGCCAAGCGCGCCGAAGACGGAGCCCTCACGGGCCGCGCCTCCGCCGCGTGCAGACCCCTCCTGGGTGCTCTACGAAGTCACTGCGCCAGCGGGCGCGGGCAAGACACGGGAATGGGCGCGCGGCGGCGCCCAACCGCTCGACCCTCGCCGCATGGTGGATGATTCGGCGGCATTGCCTGACTGCCTGGGCGACCGCACCGGATCATTCTTGCCAGCATCCAGCATCGACCTGGCGGAGTTCGGTGCCACGAACGTCACGCTGATACATTCGCGCATCGGCGAGGCCGGGCAGACAGTCAACCAGAAGGGAGCCGTGAGCATCCGCTGCAAGCCCGGCTGACGCCGGGGCATACGGCGGCGCAGGGCAAGCGTCTGCACATCTATTTCGTTTTCGAGGGGCGCGTCACGCGGCAGGACCTCTCGCGCAAGGTCAAGGACGGCAAGACCATGTTCCGCTTGATGTGCGACGGGATCGCTGAGCTCTTCTCGGGCGTCCCGTTTATCTGGACGGCTCCGTTGGCGCGGCCCGGCTCACAGCATGGCGTCGAGAGCGACTTCTTCACCCCTTCGCAGTCGGGCCATCAGGCATTCGCTCCGGCGCTGCGGTTGCCAGGCCGAGCTACGGACTGAACAGATGCCGCAAGTATGACAATGCGGCGCTGCTATCGGTGATCAACTGCATGCCAAACCAACACGGCATGCTGGGCGCGATGGGGCTGTCCGACGTTGAAATCAATCGCGCGTTCGGCTTCAACATCATCTACCAGGATGCGCCGCGGTGCAGCTTGCGGGATCGCGATGCTCGCGACCCGGTCACCATCGTCGTGCCAGACCCGCGAACAGCAGCGTGTTCTCGCTCATTTGGCTGTTTAGCGCGCGGCCCCCGAACAGGTACTTGATTGGTCTGTACCAGCCAAGTACACCAACTATGCTGCGCTGGGGTGATATCACGTGAGCGTGAGTGAGACGATCATCCGGTCGAGAAGACCGCTAAGCTGCGCAAGTCTATATGTTTTCTTGACCGGGTATGGCGTGATACGAGGAGGTTGCGAGACCGGGGAAATCGCTGAAAAAGGGCCGATGGTGCGGGCGGTCGGAATCGAACCGACACTCCTTGCGGAACCGGATTTTGAGTCCGGCGCGTCTACCAGTTCCACCACGCCCGCAACGCGCTATCCATGCCAGAGCCGGACCGGCGCGACAAGCCGATTGAGGCAACAAGCCTGGAAAAGCCGTTTGCATCCAGCCGGGACCAGCGTTATACGGGCGTCCCACCTGATCCCGAATAGCTCAGCTGGTAGAGCAAGCGACTGTTAATCGCTCGGTCGT
>CAXSGE010000039.1:0-34351 GCA_964236715.1 uncultured Acetobacteraceae bacterium
TTCTGGTCCGGCAGCAGCCGGTAGTACGACGCGTTGTCGATGCCCTTGAACGACAAGCTCGGGCCGCGCTCGTTGCCTTCGGCGGTGTGGTTGTAAACCACGTCCAGGATGGCTTCGAGCCCGGCGTCGTGCAGATGCGCGACCATCTCCTTGAACTCGGCATGGGCAAAGGCGGGCTTGCTGGAATAGCGCGGGTCCGGCGCAAAAAATCCGATGGTGTTGTAGCCCCAAAAGTTGGTCAGTCCCTGCTTCATCAACTGGCTGTCATTGATGAAGGTGTGGATCGGCAGCAGTTCGACGCTGGTGACGCCCAGGCCGCGTATCCAGTCGATGACCTCCTTGCTCGCCATGCCGGAGAAGGTGCCGCGGAGTTCTTTAGGCACGGCCGGATGGTTCTTGGTAAAGCCGCGGACGTGGGTCTCGTAGAAGATCGTCTGCTCCCAGGGCACGGCGGGCCGGCGGTCGCGCAGCCAGGTGAAAGCCGGGTCGATGACGACGCATTTCGGCATCTTGGCCGCACTGTCCCGCTCGTCGAACGTCAGGTCGTCGCCGGTCTCTATCTGGTAGCCGAACACCTCGGGACCCCAGACCAGTTCGCCCACATGGCCTTTGGCATAGGGGTCGAGCAGCAGCTTATGGGCGTTGAAGCGGTGCCCGGCGTCAGGGTCCCAGGGGCCGTGCACGCGGTAGCCATATACGGTGCCGGGCCGGGCGTCTGGCAAATAGCCATGCCAAACCTCGTCGGTGTACTCCGGCAGCTCGATCCGCTCCAGCTCGGTGCGGCCTTCCTGGTCGAACAAGCATAATTCGACCTTGGCCGCATTGGCGGAGAACAGGGCGAAGTTGACGCCGACGCCGTCCCATGTGGCGCCAAGCGGATGCGGCAAGCCTTCGGTGATCCTGGATGCCCTGGCCAACTCGAACAAATGCCGATCCCTTCGCTGCGCGTGCCGACGGGAGCACGTCCGCACGGCTCAGGTTCCGGTCCGGGCGCTATTCCGTCGGGGTGTATAACGCGCTCACCGCTTCCTGCAACGCGCATTGCCGGCAGGTAACGGGGTCAGCGCCAAACCGTGCCTCAAACTCTGCCTGCCCTGCTCAAGCTAAGCCGCTTTGCCACGTCCTCCCAGGCCGGCCTCCGCCAGGCTCGGCAACAACGGCAGCAGCAATGAAAGGTCACGCTCAGCCCGGCAGCACAAATATTGCGCCACCAGCGGCGCATCATCTTGGCGTTCCGGCAGCGGCAGGCCGTCCGCGCCCAGCGGCAGGGCAGTCAGGCCAAGGTCGGCGTAAACCTTCAGCAGCCCGGGGCCGGCGCGCCATACCGCCGGGTCCAGGCCCTCCTGCTGCGCCAGGTCCCGCAAATTCCAAATGGCCGACACGCGATCCTGCACCGATCCGGCGGGGTCGCCAAGGCCGAGCAGCACGCGGCCGATGCGGCGGAATGGAATGCCGGCGCGCCCCGCCTCGCCCATCACGATGCCGTCAGCCTGCACCGGCGGCACTGCGCCGAGCTCCGCGTAGCGCTGGCGGCCCTCCCCGGCCCAGGGCACCCAGCCGACACGGCCGGGCCGCATGAGCCGCCATATCGCCACCAGCGCCAGGATCACGGCCAACGCCAGCGACATGCGCAGGCTGTTTGGGACGTCCGGGGACAGCACGACCTCGATCCAGTTGTTCTCCGCCATCGTACGCGTCGTCGGCTCGAACGCGGACAGCGCCAGCACGCACACGACGAGGGCGAACAGCGGAACGGCCGTGCCGGCCTGCAATGGTCCCGACAGCAGCCGCGCATGGCGATAGTATGCATCGCGGAACGGCGCCACCAGCAAGGTCACCAAGATCAGCACGCCCGGAATCCATAGATCGGTTCCCTGCGCCGCGGTGAACCCGGCTGCCGCCAGCAACAGGACGATCGTGGCGCCCCATGCCAAGGTCACCCGCTGCGACAAGCCGATCGACAGCACGATCAGCGCAGCGCCGATCAATGACGGCACGAACTGCCCGGCATTGGCCGCGAGATCGGCGTAGTCGGGGTCGATCCAGGAAAAATCCGGGCGGTTGTCGAGCACGCCTAACGCCAGCAGCAACGCGCCGCACAGCGCCACGGCGCCTGATGCGGCGCCGGCGGCGAAGTCCGGCTCGCTCCAGCGCGCCAAGGCCTGGGTGCCGCGGCTGAATGCGCTGATTTTCAGCAGCGCGCCGCCCCGCAGCAGGATTTCGTTGCCGGCGAACAGCGTGCCGGCCAAGAATAGCGGGATGATGTAGTAATAGAGGCGGAACACCACGATGGCGCCCAGGATCTGCGGCGGCTGCAGATAGGGTTCGAGGCCCAGCAGCATGGCAGTGTCGAACACGCCGAGCCCGCCGGGCAGGTTGGCGGCGAGGCCGGCCGTGTAGGAGGCGACATAGACGCCGAGGAAACGGACATAGGTCAGCCCCGGCACCTCCGGCAGCAACTGGTAGAAGATCGCCGCCGTGACCGCCACGTCGACCGTCGCCAGCGCCGCCTGGACGATCGCCATGCGCCAGTCCGGCAGGGTGACCTCGGCGCCGAACAGCCGGACGGTGCCGACGAAGCGGGACAGGCTGACATAGGCCGCGACCACGAGCCATAGCGCGCCGCCGATCGCATACATGGCCCAGTGCGGCACGATCGCGCCGAAGAACGGAATGGCGTCCGGTTCCAGGAACAGGATGATGCCGCCCAGCACAAGCCCGCCGAGCGCAAAGGTCAGGCTGCAGAAAGCCACCACCTTGGCGATTTGGAACGGCGTCAGGCCCCAATGCGCATACAGGCGGTATCGCACGGCCGCCCCGGACACTGCGGCGAACCCCAGGTTGTGCGATAGCGCGTAGGCGCAGAACGACGCGAACGAGACCCGGCCATAGCTGACCTTATGCCCGGCGTAGATGGTGCCGAGCCGGTCGTAGAACGTCAGCACGCTATACGACAGCACGGTCCAGGCGAACGAGATCAGCAGCGCGCGCTCGGGGATCGCCGAGAGCGCGGCCTTAATATCCGCGACCTTGAGGTGGCGAAACTCCTTCCAGACCACCCAGATCGCGCCGACCAGCAACGCTACGCCCAGCAGCGCTGGCAGTTGTCGGACGGCCTTCTTCAGCAACTCCATTGCTAAGCTGCGTCTGAAGCCGAGGCGGCGTCTAGGGCAGGAACTGCGCTGCTGGCGTCGAGGCGGCTGCGGATGAGGGCGATGGTCTCCGGCACGCCATACAGCGCCACGAAGCCGCCGAAACGCGGTCCTTCCGCTTGGCCGAGCAGCACTTGATACAGGCAGCCGAACCAGGCTTTCAGCTCCGGGAAAGGATGCCGCTTGCCAACCTCATAAACCACATCCTGGATGGCCTCTGCGGCGATGCCGGGGCCGAGCGCCGCGAGGCTGGCGGCAAGGTCCTCAAGTGCGGCGCGCTCGATGGGGGTCGGGTCGCGATACCGCTTCGACGGACGGACGAAGTCGCGGTAATAGGCGATGGCGTAGCCGACCAGGCCGTCGAAGAACGGGCTGACGCCGGGCGCGGCATCGGGGCTGTAGCGTTGCAGGAAGCCCCAAAGCATCTCCGGCGTCTCGGCGTTCACGACGCTCGCGAGGTTCAGCAACATGCCAAAGGGCACCGGGCTCGTGCGAAGGCTTACGAGCGGACTGTCTGCGCCGGCGTTGCGCCCGCCCTGGACATGCCAGGCCGGGTTCGTCTGCCGCGCGGCCATGTCCTGCTCCGGCAGCTTGGCGGCATTGGCCAGGTACTCGTCGACGGCGCGCGGGATCACGTCGAAGAACAGCCGCTTGGCACGCTGCGGCGAGTTGTACATGAACTGCGCCAGGCTTTCGGGCGGGGCATAACGCAGCCACTCGTCGACCGACAGGCCGTTGCCCTTGCTCTTGCTGATCTTCTGCGCGTGCTCGTCGAGGAACAGCTCGTAGGTAAATCCGACCGGCGGCTTGCCGCCCAGCACCGTGCAAACCCGGCCGGAAAGCTTCACGCTGTCGATCAGGTCCTTGCCCGACATCTCGTAGTCGACGCCCAGGGCAAACCAGCGCATCGCCCAGTCTGCCTTCCACTGCAGCTTGCAGGCGCCGCCGGTGACGGGCGTTTGGAACCACTCGCCGCTGTCCGGGTCCTGCCACGCGATGGTCCCGGCCGCCGCGTCCACCGCGTCGATGCGCACCTGCATCACTCGGCCGGTGCGGGGATGGATCGGCAGGAACGGCGAGTAGGTGGCGCGGCGTTCAGCGCCCAATGTCGGCAGGATGATCGCCACGATCTGCTCATGCCGCTCGGCCGTGCGCCGGAGGGCGGCGTCGAAGCGCCCGGCGGCATAGTAGTCGGCGCTGGACGCGAACTCGTACTCGAAGCCGAAACCGTCGAGGAAGGCGCGCAGCCGGGCATTGTTGTGGGCGCCGAAGCTCTCATGCGTGCCGAACGGATCAGGCACGCGGGTCATCGGCTGGCCCAGGAAGCTCTCCAGCATCGCCCGGTTCGGCACGTTGTCCGGCACCTTGCGCAGCCCGTCCATGTCGTCGCTGAACGCCAGCAGCCGGGCGGGTTTGCCGGTCAGGGCGGTGTAGGCCTGGCGCACCCATGTCGTGCGCGCGACCTCGCCGAAGGTGCCGATATGCGGCAGGCCCGACGGCCCGTATCCCGTCTCGAACAGCGCAACGCCCTTGCCGCTGGCCTCCAGGCGCTCGGCAACCTTTGCCGCTTCCTCGAACGGCCATGCCTTCGGGATCGGTCCAGGAACGTGATGCGGGTGTGCTGGCATGGCTGCAAGCTAGAAATGGGGGGGTCCCGGGTCAATCGCGGCGGACGGGTTCCTGAGGAAAATCTACGGATTTGAAGCAATTGGCTGTCCCAGCATTGCCCGCACCCTATGCAAGACCGTACACAGGCCGTCGATGCCGCCCCCTGCCCCCTTGTTGGTTCCGAACGCGCCGTCCGTCGTGGCCGGGCATGGCCGCGCTGCCTTGCTCAGCACGGATGGGGAATTGCTCACCCTCCCAGCGGCCGAGGCCGCCGGCGCTTTGCAGGGAAGCGTGCCCCTGCTGATCCACGCCCCGGCGACGCTCCGGCGCTTGGGCCTCGGCGGCCGCGACGGATTTCCGTGCCTCGACCTGTTGGAGCTGTTCGCCTTTGCGATGCCCGCGCGTCCGGTCCCGCCGACGCCGCGCGGCCTGGCCTTTGCGCTCGACCTCGACCTGCCGGCCAACATGGAGGAGGCAGCCGCCCTGCTGCCAGACATCGCGGCGGCCCTGCTGCAGCACCTCGCTTCCAGCCGCGACCTGGCGCGGAACAAGGACGCGGCGGGACTCGCGGCGCGCATGGGGCAGGCCGGCTGGCCCTGGGCGCGGCTGGTGGCGGCTGCCCTTGGCAAGCCGGATGCCAAGGCGTCCGCGGATGCGATGAAGGTGTGGCGCCGATTGCCGGATTGGGAGGACCAAGCGCCGCCGCCGCCGCCGGGCGCATTGCCGGTGGGAGCGAACGAGGCGCGGTCCCGCCTGGCGCGCATGCTGGGTACCTATTCCGAGCAGCGGCCGGGCCAAGCCGACTACGCCAGCGCCGCCGCCGGCGCATTCGCCGCCCGGGAAGTGGAGGGCGACCCGCATGTCGTGCTCGCCGAGGCCGGCACCGGCACCGGCAAGACGCTGGGCTACATTGCGCCCGCCAGCCTTTGGGCCGAGCGCAACGGCGGCACCGTCTGGATCAGCACCTATACCCGGCACCTGCAGCGCCAGATCGACGCCGAACTGGCCCGGCTGTTTCCCGAGCCGGCGGAGCGCCGCCGCCGCGTGGTGATCCGCAAGGGACGCGAGAACTACCTGTGCCTGCTGAACATGGAGGACCAAGTCAACTCCTCACTCAGCGGCAACGGGGCGGTCGCGCTCGGCCTGGTCGCGCGATGGGCGCTGGCGACGGCAGACGGCGACATCGCCGGCGGCGACCTGCCGGGCTGGTTCCCGGAACTGTTCGGCCCGGCGCTGATCCCCGCCATCGCCGATCGCCGCGGCGAGTGCATTCACGGCGCCTGCCCGCACTACCGCACGTGCTTCGTCGAGCATACCATACGGCGGGCCCGCGGCGCCGAACTGGTGGTGGCGAACCACGCGTTGGTGATGTCGCAGGCAGCCTGGGGCGGCCTGGACGACGACGCCGTGCCAAGCCGCTATGTGTTCGACGAGGGCCATCATCTGTTCGACGCCGCAGATAGCGCGTTCTCCGCTGAACTATCGGGCATCGAAGGCGCGGAACTGCGGCGCTGGCTGCTGGGCGCCGAGGGCGGACGGTCCCGTGCGCGCGGCCTGCGCCGCCGGTTGGACGATCTGGTGGCCGGGCGTCCAGAGCTTGAAGCGCCGCTCGACGCCGCGTTGCAGGCTGCCCGGGCTTTGCCAGCGTTAGGCTGGTCGGGCCGCCTGGCCGGCAGCGAGGAACCGGCGAACCCGTCCGAGGCATTCCTGCGATTGGCGCGCATCCAGGTCCTGGCCCGGCTGACCAGCGAGGTCGAGGCGGGCGGACGCGGCAACCTTGAATGCGGACTTTATCCGGTCGGCCCCGGGCTGCCCGAAGCCGCAGAGTTGCTGTGCCGTGCGCTGGCCCGGATCGCCGAGCCGCTCAAAACATTGCTGCAGCGGCTTGGCGAGCGGCTGCAGGACGAAGCGGAAGAGCTTGAAACCGCGCAGCGCAACCGGATCGAGGCGGCACAGCGGTCGGTGAAGCGCCGGGCGGTCGACCGGCTGGCGGCGTGGCAGGCCATGCTGCGCGCCGTCGCCGCAGCGCCGCCCGAGCCCGGCGTCCGCCCGGAACACGTCCATACCCTGCATCTGGACCGTCGCGATGGCGCCGACCGCGACGTCGGGCTGCACCGGCACTGGCTCGACCCCACCATGCCGTTCGCCGAGGTGTTGGCGGCGCCGGCGCATGGCCTGCTGATCACCTCCGCCACGCTGCGCGACGGCAATGACAGCGCGGAGGCAGAGGCCGGCTGGCTCGCCGCCGAGGCACGGGTGGGAGCACGGTACCTGCCCTCCCCGCCCCTGCGCGTTTCGGTCGCGAGCCCGTTCGACTATGGGGCGCAGACCCGGGCCTTCGTGGTGACGGACGTGGCACCGGGCGATCCCGGAGCGCTGGCAGCCGCCTACCAGGCATTGTTCATGGCGGCAGGCGGCGGCGCGCTTGGGCTGTTTACCGCGATCCAGCGCCTGCGGGCCGTGCACGCCCGGATCGCGCCGGACCTGGAGGCGGCGGGTATCCCGTTGCTCGCCCAGCATGTGGACGCGATGGACAACGCGACATTGGTCGACGTGTTCCGGACCGAGCTTGATAGCTGCCTGCTCGGCACCGACGCGATGCGGGACGGGGTGGACGTGCCGGGCCGTGCGCTCCGGCTGGTGGTGTTCGAGCGCGTGCCCTGGCCGCGTCCGGACATCCTGCACCGCGAGCGCCGGACGCATCTGTCGTGCGGCGATCCCAAAGGCTACGACGACAGCAAGGCTCGGCTGCGGCTGCGCCAAGGGTTCGGCCGGCTGGTGCGCTCGGCCACCGACCGCGGCGTGTTCGTGCTGCTGGACCGCCGCACGCCGTCCCGCCTGCTTTCCGCGTTCCCGCCTGGCGTGGATGTGCGCCGGGTGGGACTGGCAGAGGCTGTGGCGGCGACCAGGGCCTTCCTTGAACATGCGCCCGTCCCGCTGACTTAGTTTGCCCCGCTGACTTAGTTTGCACGGCCGCCGCGCTGGGCTAGGATGGCGACGCACATCAGGGAATAAGTCATGCTTGCCCGAACCGGACTGGACGCCCAGGAAGCGTTAGTCTGCACCATGGTCCTGGTCGCCGCTGCCGACGGGGGCATCACCGACCGGGAGATCGGCGTTATGTCCGGCCTGGTGCAGACCCTTCCAGCCTTCGAGGACTTCAGCAGCGAGCGCCTTGCCGTCGCGGCGGACGCGGCCGTGTCGCTGCTGGAGGAGGATGACGGCCTGGCCCACGCCGGCCAGATGATCCGCGACGCGCTGGAGCCACGGCTGCGCGAGACCGCGTATGCATTGGCGTGCGAGGTGGTCGCGGCCGACCGTGCGGCGACGCAGCCAGTCCTGCGCATGCTGGAGTTGGTGATGGCGGAGCTACGCCTTGAGCCACTCGTGGCGGCCGCGATTGAGCGCGCAGCGAGGGCGCGGCATCAAAAGATCGGGCGCGGCGCCTGATGCCGGCGCCGGCTTATTTGGTCGCGCATATCGAAGTGCATGACCCCGCCGGGTTTGAGGAGTATCGGAGCCGCGTCGCGCCGGTACTCGAGGCATTCGGTGGGCGCTACTTGGTGCGCGGCGGCGCGTTGGAGACGCTGGAGGGCGCGGAGCAGCGCCGCCGCATGGTGGTCATCGAGTTCCCGTCCATGGACGCCGCCCGCGGCTTCTACCACAGCCCCGCCTATGCGCCGGTTCTGCAACGGCGGCTGGACAGCGCTGCCTCGGACATCGTGCTGGTCGAGGGCGTGCCGTCCGCCTAGGCGAGCACCCAAGACCGGAACAGCGCCAGGTCAATGTTCCCGCCGCACAGTGGCAATCCGACACGGCGGCCGGCCATCTGGTCCCGTTCCTGCGTCAGCGCCGCCAGCGGCGCGGCCCCCGCGCCCTCGGCGAGGTTGTGCGTATCGGTCCAATAGGCCCGTATCGCAGCCGCGACCTCATCGTCCGTCACCGTCACGATACGGGCCGCGCCGCGTTGGATGACGGCCAGCGCTGCCGGATCGGGAACGCGAGTCGCCATGCCGTCCGCCCGCGTGGACGCTGTGGCGGTCGTGACCAGCCGGCCACCGGCAAAAGAGCGGGCGTAGGAGTCGGCGGCCGTGCTTTGGACACCGACGATTTCGGTGTGGAGCCCAAGCATATCGCGCACCAAGATGGCGCCGCAGATGCCGGACCCCATGCCGATTGGGACGTAAACCGTATCCAAATCCTGGACGGCGGTGAACAGCTCGAGCGCCCAAGTGGCGACGCCCATCACCAGCGAGGGATGGAAACTCGGCGCGACCAGCAATCCCTGGTCGGCGCCCAAGCCCTCCGCGTAGACGCGGGCCTCGTCGAAATCTACGCCATGCTCGACGAGGCGGGCACCGTATGCCTGGATAGCGGCGTTTTTCTCCCGGCTGTTGCCATGGGGCACCACGATGGTGACCGGCACTCCGGCACGGCGCCCGGCAAAAGCCAGCGACTGGCCATGGTTGCCGCGGGTGGCGCTGACCACTCCGACGCCGTTGTCGTAGCTGCGCCGGACATGGTCCATGAACACGATGCCGCCACGCACCTTGAAGGCGCCGGTCGGCAGGTGGTTCTCATGCTTCACCCAAACCTCGGCCCCGGTGCGTCCGGCCAGCAACGGCCAGTCGATCTGCGGCGTGGGCTGCAATACAGTGCGAATGAGCGAGGCGGCAGCCTCAAGTTCAGGACGGGTGAACATGCTAGAGGTTGTCATGGCCACGGTGGGTCAGCAAGGGTGGGAACAGCATCAAGCCTGGTGCGTTGTCGGCAAAACAGAGGAGCTTCGGCATGAGCGAGACGACAGGCGAACCCAAGGCTGGGCCGAGCAACAAGGCGACCGTGCACGAAGTCCAGGGTGTATTTCCCGACGACGCCACGATGCAGGGCGCATTGTCGCAGTTGACCTTGGCAGGATATGACCGCGCCGATTTCAGCCTGCCCGAGGAACAGCCAGCCGGTCAGACGTCGACGCCGAATGAGAACGCTGACCCGGCGACAGATGACGCAGACCGGCGCCAAGTTCGCACGATGGGGACCAGCATGGCTGGCTATGCCGGCGCAGTTGCGGTTGCGGGGGCGACGCTTGCCACCGGCGGGGCAGCAGGCTTGGCGGTGGCGGCGGCGGCGGCGGTCGGGATCGGCACTGGCGCAGCGGCGAACTCGGCCGGGCAGGTAGCGGACGCTGCGCAGGTTGATGAGCGGAACCGGCGCGGCCGCGAGGGCCGGCTTATCCTGGCGGTGCGTACGACGAGCCCTGAACAAGCCAAACAGGTCATCAACTTGATGAAGCAAGCAGGCGCCACGAAAACGGACGCGGTGGACCGTGCAGACCAAGCATTGACTGCCGGGGTCTCATCGGCAAGTTGGACCGGATCGTGACCGGGGCTATGCTTTACGGCCCGAACGCATGACGCTACGCCAGCAGGCCGCCCGGGACCGAGCGGTCCGCTGGCAGCGCGTCTAGATCAGGCCAGTTTGAGGTTCGTCGCGGCTGCCTTGCCGCGCTCCATTGCAACCTCGTAGCTGACTTTCTGGCCATCATTCAGACCATTCAACCCGGCTGCCTGGACTGCCGTGATATGCACGAACACGTCCTTGCTGCCGTCTTGCGGCATGATGAAGCCAAATCCCTTGGTGGCGTTGAACCACTTTACGGTGCCAATAGCCATTCGCACTTAACTCCTCGGACACACGGGGGAACCGTGCGCTTGGTGGGTAGGACCGGCGCCAGGCACCGGTATAAGCAGTTCAATTCTATGCAAGCTTCAGGTTCGTCGCAGCCGCTTTGCCGCGCTCCATCACTACTTCATAACTGACATTCTGGCCCTCATCCAAGCCGCGCAGCCCGGCTGCTTGGACCGCAGTGATGTGCACGAACACATCCTTGCCGCCGTCCTGGGGCATGATGAAGCCAAAACCCTTGGTGGTGTTGAACCATTTTACAGTGCCGGTCGCCATAGCTGGGTCGCTCTCCGTCTTTGCTCCCTGCAACAGCGCAGGCAGCGAGACAATCGGGCCTTTAGACGGCTTGTGGGCACCCGAGGATAGATAGCGGAGGCGCAGCAAGGCTAGTCAAAAACACGACTGATTTGGCATGGACGCAGAAAGCGTAAGGTGTGTCAATTGCAACGAGATGACGACGTTGCACGCCGTATTGCTGCGACGTGGATTAGCTGATCTCACGTTGCAAGCCGGCAACAAAAAAGGGCGGACCCTGCGGCCCGCCCCTCCAATGTCCGTAAAAACTGGGCAGCTTTAGAAGTCCATGTCGCCCATGCCGCCCATTCCACCCATGCCGCCGCCACCACCGCCGGGCATGCCACCAGCCGCCTTCTTCTCAGGCCGCTCGGCAATCATCGCCTCCGTGGTGATCAGCAGGCTGGCGACCGAGGCGGCATCCTGCAACGCGGTGCGCACGACCTTGGTCGGGTCGATGATACCAGCGGCCACCAAGTCCTTGAACTCAGCATTCTGCGCGTCGAAGCCGAAGTTGTAGTCGCCGTTCTCCAGCACCTTGCCGGCGATGACAGCGCCATCTTCACCGGCGTTCTCGGCGATCTGGCGAAGCGGCACCTGCACCGCCTTGCGCACGATCTCGATGCCGAAGCGCTGGTCCTCGTTCTCGAACTTGAGTTGCGCCAGGATCAGGCTGGCACGGGCCAGGGCAACGCCGCCGCCGGGCACAATGCCCTCCTCGACGGCCGCACGGGTCGCATGCAGCGCGTCGTCCACGCGGTCCTTGCGCTCCTTCACCTCGACCTCGGTCGAGCCGCCGACGCGGATCACCGCCACGCCGCCAGCGAGCTTGGCCAGCCGCTCCTGCAGCTTCTCACGGTCGTAGTCGCTCGTGGTCTCCTCGACCTGCGCGCGGATCTGGTTGCAACGGCCCTTGATATCGTCCGCCGATCCGGCGCCCTCAACAACGGTCGTGTTCTCCTTCTCGATCAGCACCCGCTTGGCGCGGCCAAGCATGGCTAGCGTCACGCTCTCGAGCTTGATGCCGAGGTCCTCGGAGATCACCTGGCCGCCGGTCAGGATCGCGATATCTTCGAGCATCGCCTTGCGCCGGTCGCCGAAGCCCGGCGCCTTGACGGCTGCGACCTTCAACCCGCCGCGCAGCTTGTTCACCACCAGCGTAGCCAGTGCCTCGCCTTCGATGTCCTCGGCGATGATCAGCAACGGACGGCCCGACTGCACGACCGTTTCCAGCAACGGCAGCATGGTCTGCAGGCCAGACAGCTTTTTCTCGTGGATCAGGATATACGGCTGGTCCAGCTCAGCGACCATCTTCTCCGCATTGGTGATGAAATACGGTGAGATGTAGCCGCGGTCGAACTGCATGCCCTCGACCACGTCGAGCTCGGTCTGGATGCCCTTGGCCTCCTCGACGGTGATGACGCCCTCGTTGCCGACCTTCTGCATGGCTTCCGAGATCATGCGGCCGATCTCGGCCTCGCCGTTGGCGGAGATGGTGCCGACCTGCGCCGTCTCGGCCTCAGTCGTGATCTTGCGGGTGCGGTTCTTCAGCTCGGCCACGATGGCAGTCACGGCAGCATCGACGCCGCGCTTCAGGTCCATCGGGTTCAGGCCAGCGGCGACGCCCTTGGCGCCTTCGCGCACGATCGCCTGGGCCAGCACCGTCGCGGTCGTGGTGCCATCGCCGGCGATGTCGTTGGTCTTGGTCGCGACCTCGCGCACCATCTGTGCGCCCATGTTCTCGAACTTGTCGGCCAGCTCGATCTCTTTCGCGACGGTCACGCCATCCTTGGTGATGCGGGGTGCGCCAAAGCTCTTGTCGAGCACCACGTTGCGGCCCTTGGGTCCCAGCGTGACCTTCACGGCGTCCGCGAGGATGTCCACGCCGCGCAGCATGCGCTGGCGGGCATCGCCACCGAAACGTACGTCCTTAGCAGCCATTTGCGTCTTCCTTTATCCAATTAACGTGCGAGTCACGGTGACTAGGCGGCCTTCGCGGTCGCCGCTGGGGCCTCAATGATGCCCATGATGTCGCTCTCCTTCATGATCAGGAGCTCCTCGCCATCAAGCTTGACCTCGGTGCCCGACCACTTGCCGAACAGCACCCGGTCGCCGGCCTTCACGTCGAGCGCAACGATGGCGCCCTGCTCGTTGCGGGCGCCCGGCCCGGCGGCGATGACTTCGCCCTCCATCGGCTTTTCCTTAGCCGTGTCAGGAATGATGATTCCGCCAGAGGTCTTCTCCTCGGCGGTGATGCGCTTGACCACGATCCGGTCGTGCAACGGACGGAACTTCATAGGGGATCGCCTCCTTGTTGGCAGCCCAATGATGCGGGCATTAGCACTCTCAACCCGAGAGTGCCAGCGATCTAGAGGCTCGCCATCGCGAAGTCAAGGCTAGAGCAGCACTATGCGAGAACGAGTGCCAAACTGCTGACAAGACTGTCTTTTTCCTTTCACATTGCAGCTAGCAATCGGAACATGCTGTGCGAAACGGCATTATGGCTCCGTGGGCAACGTGCCCGGCGGAGTGCCTAGCGACCAATCGGCCATTGAGAGGAAAATGGGATGACTTTGGGCTTGCAATTGAAGGACTACCGCCTGACTACCGCTGAAATCCTCTATCATATGCCGGACCATCCGGGCTTGCTGCAAAGCTACGTCTGGCAAGACCTCGATCTAGCGCCCCGCTTTCCCACGCTGCGCCGATTCCTTGAGTTCTGGACGCGCGAACTGGACGGACGCCTGCACTCGATACGCATCGCCAGCGGCGGCTCAATCCGCCCCGCGTCGATGCGTCATACGCCCCATTTGCTGCATCTTCATTAACGCCATTCAGGGTATCCGGCGTCGCTTCAGCAACATCAGGCCAAGCGCAATGGACGCCGCGAACATTGCGACAGCCAACGCCACCTGCGCGCCCTGCGACACCCGCACGCCACCGCCTAACAGGGCGAACACGGCGGTCTGCGGTATGTAGCCCAGGACCGAAGCCAGTAAAAATGGTCCCGCCGCCACGCTGGACACGCCGGCCAACAGGTTCAGCAGCAGGTTGTTGCCGACGGGAAGCAACCGCAGCGTAAGCGTCGCAGTGAACGCATTGGCGACCAAAAACCGGTTGAGCCGGTCGAGGCGCCCGCCCCCCGCCCGCGCCAGCCAACGCGCGGCCCACTCCCGGGCAACCAACCGAGCCCAAAAAAGGTTGGCGGCACAGCCAAGCGCCTCGGCCACCAGTGCGAGCGCTGCGCCGGACCAGAAGCCGAACGCCAACCCGCCGGAATAGGCGACCACCTGCCGCGGCACTCCGATGGCGCAAGCGACCGCGGCGATGCCGATGAACGCGACAGGGCCATTCTGTCCCATTGCCTCGACTTTGGCGTCCAGCCCCAACCCGCGCAATGCGGCCCCGGCTATGATAAGCCCGAGAAACAGCAACGCTGGCCGTGTTGCAGCACCGGCCAAGCGCGAGATGCGTTGTCGAATGTTGGAAGGCACTCCATCTCCGTGCGGCAGAAATCCATAGTTTGTTCATACTTCAGAGGCTAAACTCTAGCGATGCCGTTCGACGTAATCTCCCCAGCAATCATCCGGCCGGGTGTCCAGCGCCCTGCCACGCGCGCCGTGGCGCTCTGGCTTTTCATCATCTGCGGCATGCTGCTGGTCATGGTGTCGCTGGGTGGGGCCACGCGGCTGACTGGGTCGGGCCTTTCCATCATGGAATGGGCTCCGCTGATGGGTGCGCTGCCCCCGCTTTCAGATGCTGAATGGCAACGCCTGTATGGGCTTTATCAGCGAATTCCTCAGTATTCACTGGTGAACGACGGTTTTGGCCTCCAAGGTTTCAAGCACATCTTTTGGCTTGAATGGGCGCATCGGCTATGGGGTCGGCTCATTGGGCTGGCCTTCCTGGCGCCGCTGGCCTGGTTTGCGCTCCGCGGCAACATTGACCGGCAATTGGCGAAACGGCTCGGAGTGCTGTTCCTGCTCGGCGGGCTGCAGGGCGCGATTGGCTGGTTCATGGTTGCCAGCGGGTTTGCCGCGGACAGCACAGCCGTGTCGCCTTACAGGCTCGTCATTCATCTAGCGATGGCGCTCACGCTCTACGGCGCGATCCTCTGGACGGCGCTGTCGTTGTGGCATGACGCTTCGGAGCGTCCGGCGTCCGTTCCAGGCCCTGGGTTACGGTTGCTGACGGCCACGACCTGCGCGTCTGTCGGCCTGACGATCCTGGCGGGCGGGTTTGTCGCGGGACTGCGGGCTGGCCTTACGTATAACTCCTTCCCGTTTATGGACGGCTCGTTGGTGCCGGAGGGTTACGCGCAATTGCATCCGTTCCTCCGCAACCTCACGGAGAACGTCGTCGCCGTGCAGTTCGATCACCGGATGTTGGCGACTCTAACGGTTGCCCTGGCCCTCGCCACGGTTATCGTAGGACTGCGGATAGGCGTCACGGGACGGTTGCGGGTGGCGCTGATCGCGCTCGGCGCAGCGATAGCCGGGCAGTATATCCTCGGTGTCATGACTCTGTTATGGGTCGTGCCGGTGAGCTTAGGCACAGCGCATCAGGCGATGGCGATGCTTGTCCTCACGGCAGCGCTGGCAGCTATGCACGCGCAAGTTAAGCATCGCCCGGCCGAAAAAATCGAACTGCAGCACTTGGCTCGGTCATGAACCAAGTTGCCGCCGGTATTCTCATCGCTTGATGGCGGACGGAGGATGATGGCCCCTGATATCGTGAAACTTGTCGAGGCGATGGATGACGCCCGACGCCGCGCTGAGGTGCTGGACAGCATCGTGCAGCATATCCCGCACGGCATCGCCGTCTATGGCCCTGACCGGCGCGTAACGCTGGTGAATGCGGCGTATCGCGTCATCATGGCTGGCGCTCCCATCGAAATTGGCGACACGTTGGAACAGGTCATCCGCCGCCGCAGCGACAGCGGTGAGTATGGCCCTGGCGACGCCGAAGACGTGTTCATTGAGCAAGCGAGCTTCGATCCCCGGCTTCCTCAACTTCGCCGCCGGCAGCGCCCCAACGGCATTACCATCGACATCCGCACCACACCGCTGCCGAATGGCGGGCATATGAGCGTCGTGACTGACGCGACCCCACTCGTTGCCGCCGAAACCGAGCTGGCGGATCGTGCCAAGTCCATGGATGCGATGCTGGCCAATATCCGCCATGGCATCGTGCTGTGGGATCGGCAGCATCGGATCGTCGCCTGCAATGCCGTTGCCGAACAGTTGCTGTTGACGCCGCCTGGGTTGTTGGCGCCGGGCCGTACTCTGGAAGAGGTCATCAGGAGCGCAAAGGAACGCGGCAACCTCGGGGTAGGGCAAGTCGGGGTTGACACCGCGACCCGCCTTAGCAAACAGGATCGGTCGAAATCGCATCAGGACCAGCGGCTTACGCGCACCGGCCGGGTGCTTGAAGTCCGGACCGATCCGACGCCTGCCGGTGGGTTCGTCACGACGTACACCGACGTCACCGACATCCGTCAGGCCGAAGAGGCGCTGCAGCATGCCCGGCGTGCGGCGGAGTTGGCGAACACGGCGAAGTCGCGGTTCCTGGCAGCTATGAGCCATGAGTTGCGCACGCCGCTGCATCAGGTCATTGCCTCGTCTGAACTCATCGCACGCGCCATGGAGGGTCCAGGCGCTGTGCACATCCTGGACGCGGCCGAGGCCGCGCATGCCGCCGGGCGGCAGTTGATGTCTATGATCGACACTATCCTCGATGTCGCTCGCCTAGAAGCCGGCCGATTTGACATATCGGAGGATCAGGTGGACCTGGGCCTGTTGGTCCGTGGCTGCGTAAAGCAGTCGGACGCTTCGGCAGCGGCGGCCGAGGTGGCGTTGAATGTCGACCTGCCGGAGGGGCTGCCAGGCGTCCGAGGCGACGCTCGGCGGCTGCGTCAGGCGTTGCACCATCTGGTCACCAATGCGGTGAAGTTCACCGGGGCCGGCGGCAAAGTTTGTATTACGGCGCAGCGCGACGGAGTCGCGGGGGATCTGCGGCTCACGGTTTCCGACACAGGAATCGGGATCGCGGAAACCGACCTCGATCGGGTGTTCGAACCGTTCACCCATACAGACAACGTACTGAATGGCCGTTTCCCGGGAAACGGGCTGGGCCTATACGTCAGCCGCGCCCTGATGCGGGCTCATGGCGGAGAGTTGATGCTGCGCAGCCGCCCCGGCGAAGGGACGACGGCTGCCATGCATATTCCAGCCGAACGGCTGCTACCCGCTGGTGCCGCCGGCACTGACCCGCTTGAGGATATTGCATGACATCGCTCGCACCTTCCGCCATCGACGCTACTGACGCGCTGTTTTTCGGCCGGCCGGATGCGGCGTTGGACCGCAGCGCTGCCGAACGCATCGTCGGCGGTGCGCTGGCCGGCATGGACGACGGCGAACTGTTCCTGGAATACCGTGAAAGCGAGCAGCTAAGCCTTGAGGACGGGCGCATCCGCAGTGCCGGGTTTGATACCCAGCTCGGCTTTGGGCTGCGTGCGGTGCTGGGCGAGGAGGCTGGATACGCCCATGCCGGAGAGGTGTCGGAGGATGCGCTGAGCCGCGCTGCAGCGACGATGACGGCAGTCCGGGCTGGCCGCTCCGGTATTGCCGCCGCCCCGCCCCGCGCGAGCAATGCCCGGCTTTACTCCGGTGCGAACCCATTGACCGCGTCCGATTTTCCAAACCGCACGGCAGTTCTTGGGGCGATCGACGCCTATGCGCGCGGCCTGGACCCGCGGGTGCGGCAGGTGATGGCTTCCCTGTTTGGGGAGTGGCAGGCGGTGCAGGTGCTGCGCGCAGACGGCACGCGGGTTGCCGACTTGCGGCCATTGGTGAGATTGAACGTTTCCATTGTGGTGGAGCAGGATGGCCGGCGCGAGAGCGGCACCCACGGGGCTGGCGGGCGTCACGGCTATGACCGGCTGTTGAACCAGACATTCTGGCGCGGCGCGGCGGACGAGGCGTTGCGCCAGGCGGTGGCTAACCTCGATAGCCGGCCCGCGCCTGCTGGGGAGATGCCGGTGGTGCTCGGCCCTGGATGGCCGGGCATCCTGCTGCATGAGGCTATCGGACATGGGCTGGAGGGAGATTTCAACCGCAAGAAAACGTCGGCCTTTGCCGGCCTGCTGGGTCAGCGCATTGCGAGTCCCGGGGTCACGGTCGTGGATGACGGCACCATGCCAGACCGGCGCGGCAGCCTGACTGTCGACGATGAGGGCACCCCGTCCGGACGCACCGTGATGATCGAGGACGGAGTGCTGATCGGCTATATCCAGGATCGGATGAACGCCCGGCTCATGGGCGCCGCACCAACCGGGAACGGCCGTCGGCAGAGCTTTGCCCATGCGCCGATGCCGCGGATGACCAACACGGTCATGCTGGGCGGCACCTCGGAACCGGACGAAATCATCCGTTCGGTGTCGCGCGGCCTCTATGCGGTCAATTTCGGCGGTGGCTCGGTGGACATCACCTCGGGCAAGTTCGTGTTTTCCGCCAGCGAGGCCTACCTGATCGAGAATGGCCGGGTGACTGCGCCGGTGAAAGGCGCGACGCTGATTGGCAATGGCCCCGATGCCCTGCTGAAAATCGAGATGGTCGGCAACGATCCCGGCCTTGACCATGGGATCGGGACATGCGGCAAGAATGGTCAGGGAGTGCCGGTTGGCGTAGGGCAGCCGACTCTGAAGCTATCTTCCTTGACGGTCGGCGGAACGGCACCCTAAAATACCGAGATGTTAAGGTTTATTTCACGCTGCACGACTATTTCGCTGGTTGCGTTCGCAATTGCGCTGCCAGCAGCAGCGTCACCGGACATTCCCGACGTGTGTCCTACGGCGCGGGTTGCCCCGTTGATCTTGCCTCGGGTTAGGGATGCCCTGGCCAGCAACGCTGAACTGACCATCGTGGCGCTTGGTTCGTCTTCAACCGCTGGGTGGCACTCAAGCAGCATTGCCCAGAGCTATCCCGCCATCCTGCAAGCGGAACTGTCGATGGCATTGCCCCATGCACATGTTGCGGTCATCAACCGCGGCATTGGCGGCCAGGACGCAGCGGAGATGGTGCCGCGCATCGAGGCCGATGTCGTGGACGTGCGTCCGAGCCTGGTGATATGGCAGGTGGGCGCGAATGGGGCGATGAAGAATCGGGATCCCGACAGCTTTCACCGCCTCGTCATTGCCGGCGTGCAAACATTGAAAGGCGCTGGGATCGACGTGGTGCTGATGGATAATCAGCGCGCGCCGGCAATCCTGAAGGCGCCGCACCCTCTTGAGATGGATCAGGCAATGGCCGATGTTGCCGCGCGCACGGGCGTCGCATTGTTCGACCGCGGCGCCCTAATGGACGAGTGGCGCCTGAACGGCCATCCCTACGAACAGTTTATGTCAGACGATGGCATCCATCATAACGATCTTGGTTACCGTTGCGTAGCCAGGGCACTGGCGTCGGCAATACTCGAGGGACTCGGCACACCAATGTCGTTGGCTCGCCGCTAGCATCCCAGGGCCGGACAGCCCGGCAAAAAAGCCAGCTAAGCGGTGGTATGGACCTCGGCCAGGCTGCCGTGCGGCACGCCGGCTAGCCGAAGGCCTTGGGCAAAATGCTCACGGTCCTGGACCCGTTCGAATGGCGTACTCTTCAGATGCCCCTCGACGGTGAAGCCGGGATCGATGGCAAGCAGCCTGCGGCGCACCACGGCGGCTTCCTGCAACTGCCCGAGGTGCCCGAGCGCGGCAAGATAGGGTTTGCAGGCGGCGGAAAATGCCGGATTCAGCTCGCTGACGGTGCGCCCAGATGCCACGGCGCCCTCGTAATCCCGCTTCATCAACGCAATCAGGCTAAAACCAACGTCGTAATGGAATGCGTTCGGGTCCATTGGCGAGAGTTGCTTATAGCGCAGGAGCCGTCGTTCGCCCTCCTCCCAGTCCCCAAGGTACAGGTAGGCGATCCCTGAGAATGCCCATGCCATGGCCAGGTTCGGGTTGAGCGTCAGGGCACGCTCATGCAGCGCGACCCCTTCCCGGATACGATGGTGCAGATAGGCCCGGATATGGCCCGCAATCGTCAAGCCCTTCGCGTCCTGCGGGTCGAGCGTGACTGCGCGTTCCGCATGCTGGGCGGCGTCGTCGAGCGAAGCCTTGGGATTGTCCGCCCAGCCCTGCCCAACCAGGAAATGCAGCCAGCAAGCATACCAGGCGTGGACGGCCGCGTAGTCTGGATCCAACGCGATCGCCTGGCGCAATAGTTGTCCCGACCGCATGAAGTGGCTGCGTTCCAGCCGGCTCAGGCCAGGCAAGGCGCGCAGCAGGAGGTCATAGGCTGAAGTATCGAGCGGGGGGCGATGCGCCGCCCGGCGAGTCTCGATCAGCATGATCTCCGGATCGATTTGCGCCACCACCTCGGCAGCGACTTCATCCTGCAGGGTGAGCAGATCGTGGATTTGACGGTCAAACCGCCGGGCCCAGACGATTTGATTGCCGTCGCGCAGGTCCACAAGCCGCAAGGTGATCCGCAGGCGGCGACCGACCCGCTGCACCGAACCGTCCAGCACGAAGTCGAGCCCGAACGTGCGCCGCAGTGCCGAGTCGTCGCGGCCATTTTGAACGAATTGCGCGATCGACGAACTGGATACCAGGAACATCCAGCGGAACCGCTGCAATGCCGAGGTGATCTCCTCAGCGAGACCCAATGCCAAATGCGCCTCGGTCTCGTCCGTGCCAACCAAGGTGAGCGGCAGCACGCCAACCTTTGCGCCGCCGCGGGCAACCGTGACACGGGGCTCAAAGCGAATTTCCACAGGCGGTGGGGCAGTCTGCCCAAAGCTGGATGCAGTCCGGCCAGAGCGGATGTCAGCCAGCAACGCCTGGGTTTCCGGCGACGGCGTCGCGTCCAGCATATCAGCCAGCACCGCACGGCAGCGGTCATAGGATTGAACCGCAAGGCCGCGTTCGCCACGGTCGGCATGCGCCCGCATCAATGCACGCCAAGCTCCCTCATGGGCGCGATCGATGGACAGAAGTTGCTGGGCAACGGAGATCAACGCCTCGGGCGAGACCTGTTCGCTCAGCACCGCCTCGGCGACGGACCGTGCGCGGTCACGCAGGCGTTCACGCTCGGTTTGCAGCCAGCCGTCGAAGGCGGGATCAACGCCGTCCAGTTCCTCAAGCAGCTCGCCGTCGAGCAGCGCGAGTGAACCGGGATGAGTGGTAGTGGCGCGAAGCACCTCCTCGACGTCGACCCAAACGACGCCGGGCCGGAGCGCCAGGCTGTCTCGGCTGATCGACAAGACGTCCTGGCCAACTGGGGCCAGAACCTCGAGCAGCCGATGAATCTCTTGGCGGAGCGACGCCCGGGCTTGCTCCTCAGGACGGCGACTCCAAAGCAACTCGGCCAAGCGCGAGCGAAGCACCGGCCGTGGCGATGAGAGCGCCACGATCGCGAGCAGCGCCCGCGTTTTACGGCCCGGCGGCAGGACGCTCTCGCTGTTCAGCGTCCAGGCTTCCATCTGCCCAATCAGGCGCAGGCGCATTGCCACAAGGTCGCCAAAAGCCACGCCAACACGCTGGTGGCCCGGATGAGGTGAACTGATATTCATGGAAGCATTACCGCTGATCTAACGCCTCAATACAAGATGAATGTGGCGTTACCGACATAAATACTTACGAATCTAGGGTTGCCGGCACAAAAATCGACCCACGCTCAGGATCATAGATCGCCGCCTCAGAAAAGATACGCGTCACGTCGCCGCGCCAGGGGCCGTGATAGCGCCCCAACCAGTGTTCCGCCTGGTTGGGCGTGCCGTGCACCAGCGCATCCAGCGGTGCGAGATAGGTTGTTTCATCCTCGCCGCGTGAATTGCGGCGGGAACGGGCGCGCAGGCCGTCCCGCGCGATGGCAACCACGTCCTTCGCCAAGTCTCGCACCGTGCCGCCGGGCCATGGAGCATCCAATGCGAGTCGAGGCACCTCGGCCCGCAACGCTTTGTAGGCCGTCCATGGCTCGCGACGGACCAACGCCTCGGCAGCCGCCAGCGCCGCCTCGTCGTAAAGCAGCCCGACCCAAAGCGCGCTTTGGGCCACCATCATGTCAGGCCGGCCGGCGTCCGAGCCGCGCATTTCAAGGAACTGCTTGACCCGGACATCGGTGAACGCCGTCGTCATGTGATCGGTAAAATCCCCGATCGTCGCACGGCCACCGCCAATATGAGGCCGGCGCCCGGCCATGTACTCGCGGAACGACTCGCCCGCCACGTCTTGGTAAACGCCATCGCGTTCGACGAAATACATCGGCACGTCGAGCAGCCATTCCACATAACGCTCGAAGCCGAAACCCTCCTCGAACATCGCGGATGGCATGCCGGACCGATTGACGTCGGTGTCGGTCCAAACCTGGGCCCGGCTCGATAGGAAGCCGCTTGGCTTGCCGTCGATGAACGGCGAGTTGGCGAACAACGCCGTCGCCACCGGCTGCAGCGCCAGCGATACGCGGAGCTTGCGCGCCATGTCAGCCTCGGACGAATAATCCAGGTTCACCTGCACAGTGCAGGTGCGCTGCATCATGTCGAGCCCGAGTTGCCCAACCAGCGGCATGTAGCGTCGCATGATGGCGTAGCGGCCTTTGGGCATCCAAGGCATATCGGCCCGGCCAAGCGTCGGATGGTGGCCGAGCGGCGCAAACCCGATCCCGAGCGGCCCCGCGACCGCCCGAAGCGCTGCGACATGCGCGTCCAACTCGGCGCGGGTCGCGTGCAAATCCGGCAACGGGGCGCCAGAAAGCTCGAATTGGCCGGCCGGCTCCAATGAGACAGAGGCTTTCCGGTGCGGCCCCTGCCCTTTGAGCCCGATCGGCGCCTCGCGCTCCAGGATCACCTTCCACCCAGCCGGGTCGGCTGTGGCCAAGCCCTCCAGCACCGTACGGATGCCATCGGGTTCATAGGGCGGTGGACGGAAGCCGGCAGCCTGGTAGCCGAACTTCTCATGCTCGGTGCCGATGCGGTACTCTGATTTTGCCTTGCAGCCCTCGGCGATGTAGTCCGCCAGTTGCCGGACGGAAGTGATTGGCGAAGTGTCAGGCTCTCCAGGATTGGACATGGTTCGCGGGCATCCTTGATGGCGGCGGCACACGAATGCCTCGCGCTGCGGTTGTCAAGCGCGGGCCGGGCTGGGCTGCTACGCCCTGATCAGGGTCCCGATGCCGCCATCGGTGAAAAGCTCCAGCAGGCAGGCATGCCCGATGCGGCCATCCAGGATGACGGCGCCGCGCACGCCCTTGCGCACCGCGTCGACGCAGTTCTCCACCTTGGGGATCATCCCGCCCGAGATCACGCCGCTGGCGATATTCGCCTCGACCTGAGCGATGGTCAGGTCCGGAATCAACTGCCGGTCGGCGTCCAGCACGCCCGCAACGTCCGTCAGCATCAGCAGCCGCCGCGCCCCGAGCGCCCCGGCAATGGCGCCCGCGACTGAGTCGGCGTTGATGTTATACGTCTGACCATCCGATCCCATGGCGACAGGCGCGATCACCGGGATCAACCCGGCGCCAGTCAACGCATGGATCACCCTGACATCGACGCTCTCCGGCTCGCCGACAAAGCCAAGGTCCAGCGCGCGCTCGATATGGCTGTCCGGGTCCCGGACCGTGCGGGTGAGCTTGCGGGCGCGGATCAGGCCGCCATCCTTGCCGCAGATGCCGACCGCCAACGCCCCGGCCTGGTTGATCAGCCCGGTGACGTGTTTGTTCACCGTGCCGGCCAGCACCATTTCGACCACTTCGACCATCGAGGCGTCAGTCACTCGCAGGCCGTCCACGAAGGTGGATGGGATCGCGAGCCGCTGCAGCATGGCGTTGATCTGCGGCCCGCCGCCATGCACGACGACGGGATTGACCCCGACCTGCTTCAGCAAAGCGATGTCGCGGCCGAATTGCGCCGCCAGCGTTTCGTTGCCCATCGCGTGGCCGCCATACTTCACGACAACGGTGATCCCGGCGTAGCGCCGCAGGAATGGCAGCGCCTGGACCAGGAGGTCGGCCTGGTCGGCGGCGATTTGCAACTGGTCGGGGGTCAGGGTCATTGGCGTTCCCTACTGGGACGGCGCGGCAATGGTCAAGCGAGCCGGGGTGGAGCCGGCAGCCCAAGGCCGCCCAGCTCGGCCCGCAACGCCTCCATGCCAAGCGCCGTCTCGCTGCTGGTGGTCAGCAGTTCCGGATGCGCGGCCGGGTGCTTGCGGATCAGGGCGGACACGTCCTCCTGCTTGCGGGCCAGCGCCCCGGGCTTCACGCCGTCCGCCTTGGTGAGCACAAGCTGGTAGGTTACGGCGGCCCGGTCCAACAGGTCCATGACGGTGAGGTCGGACGCCTTCAGCTCGATCCGGCTATCCAGCAGCAGCACCACGCGGCGCAACGTGGGCCGTCCGCGCAGGTATTCGAACATCAGGCCCTGCCAGTCCTCCTTGACCTCCTTTGCGGCCTGCGCGTAGCCGTAGCCCGGCATGTCCACCAGCGTCAGCCGGCCGCCAAGGTCGAAGAAGTTGAGCTGCCGGGTCCGCCCGGGGGTGTTTGAGGCACGGGCCAGGGACTTGCGGCCAGTCAGCGCATTGATCAGCGTCGACTTGCCGACATTGGAGCGCCCGGCGAACGCGACCTCCGGCAGGCCGGGTTCCGGCAACTGATCCAGCCGTTGCGCCGCATAGAAGAACCGGCACTCGGCGGCGAACAGCCGCCGCCCGGCCTCGATCTGCTCGGGGCCAAGCGGCTGCGGCCCAGCGTCTAGGAACGCACCATCCGGGGCGTCGCCAGCCGGGTTTGGCGCATGATCATCCATTGTTGCCCGATCGTGAGGAAATTGTTCCAGCTCCAGTAGATCACCAGGCCGGCAGGGAAGTTCGCCAGCATGAAGGTGAAGATGATCGGCATGAATTGAAAGAGGCGCGCCTGCACCGGGTCCGGCGGCGGCGGGTTCAGCTTCTGCTGCAGGAACATGGTGACGCCCATGATCAGCGGCCACGCGCCGAGGTGCAGCAGGTGCGAGTAGTCGCCAGGGTTGAACGGCAGCAGGCCGAACAGATTGAACACGTTGGTCGGATCGACCGCCGACAGGTCGTGAATCCAACCGAAGAACGGCGCATGCCGCATCTCGATGGTGACGAAGATGACCTTGTACAACGAGAAGAACACGGGTATCTGCACGACCATCGGCAGGCATCCGCTGGCTGGATTGACCTTCTCCGACTTGTAAAGGCCCATGATCTCGCTTTGCATCTTGGCGGGATCGTCTTTCAGCCGCTCCCTGATCTCCGTCATCTTGGGTCCAAGCAGCTTCATCTTGCTCATGGACTTGTAGGACTTGTTGGCCAACGGGAAGAACACCGCCTTGGCGAACACGGTGAAGATCAGGATCGCGACGCCGAAGTTTCCGGTCAGTTGAAACAGCCAGTCCAGCGCGTAAAAGATCGGCTTGGTCAGGAAATAGAACCAGCCGAAGTCGATAGCCTTGTCGAAGTTCGGCAGCCCGAGGTCGCGTTGGTAGCGGTCCAAGAGCTGCACCACCTTGGCGCCGGCGAACAAGCGCGTGGTACTGCTGGCGATGCCGTTGGGTTCGACGGCCAGCGGGTCCTTGGACACAAAATCGACCTGATACCGATTGCCGCTGTTTTCCGTCATATAGCGGAACGCGGCGACGACCGGCACAGCCTGGTCAGGGATGAGCGCCGTCAGCCAGTACTTGTCTGTGATCCCCGCCCAGCCGCCGGTGGTCGCCAGATCGAGCGACGGGCCGTGGCTCTTGTCGCTCTCGGTCTTCGCCTTGTCGTAGGTTTGCTCCTGCAAGCGTCCGTCCAGCACGCCGAGCAGGCCCTCATGCAAAATGTAATAGCCTGCCGTTACCGGCTTGTAATCGCGGCGGATGCGAGACCAGGGATGCAGGGCAACGGCGGCGGATCCGCTGTTGCGCACCCGCTGCTCGGCGGTGAACATATAATAGTCGTCGATCGACAGCACGATCTCGAACACCTGCCCGGCGCCGTTGTCCCAGGACAGCGTAACCGGATGGCCTACCGTCAGCTCGGGCGCAGAGGCGCTCCAAACGGCGTCGAGGTCCGGCACCTTGATGCCGGCAGCATCCGCGGTCCAGCCGAATTGCACATAATAGGGTTCCGGATCGGCGCGCGGTTCCAGCAATCGGACCAGCGGAGACTCGGGACTGACCTGCTCGTGATAATCCCGCAGCACAAGGTCGTCGAGCCGCGCGCCAACCAGGCTGATGCTGCCCTGCACGCGGGTCGCGGCGATCTTGAGGCGCGGGACATCACGGGGCGGGGGCACGGCCACCGGCTGCGTGCCTGGCGCCGCGACGTCGCCGGTGGGCCGTGGCGTGGCGACGGCCGGCGTAGCCTGGGTCGTCTGCAGCGCGGCTTCCTGTGGCCGTTGCGGCTTTGGCAGCAGCAACTGAAAGCCGAGCAAGATCGCGATCGAGATGGCGATCGCGATAAACAGCCGTCTCTGGTCCATCACAGGGCCATCACTTTCCGGGAGCATTGGCAGGACGGCACCGGGTCAAGCCCGCCATCGCACCAGGGATTGCAGCGCAACACGCGCCGGGCTGCGAGAGCAGCGCCGGAAGTTGCGCCAAACGTTTGCAGCGCCTCGATCGCGTAGGCGCTGCAGGTGGGTTCAAAACGGCAATGGGCACCGATGAAGGGCCGTAACGTCCATTGATAGACCCTTATGCAGAAGATCAACAGCCCAGCGATCAAGACACACTCAATTTGGCCAGGCCGCGGCGCAGGTCGTCGACCAGCATCGAAAAAGGGCGCGACCTCGTCGTGTCACGGCCAATAAGCACCAGGTCGACGCCTTGAACCGGAGCCGCGCGCAACAGCAGACGGGCAGCCTCGCGAAGACGGCGCTTGGTGCGGTTGCGTATGACGGCGTTTCCGACCTTTTTCGTCACGGTGAAACCGACGCGCACTGGCCCGGCATCGTCGCGGGCCAGCGCCTGCAGCACCAATCCATGCACCGCCGCCTTGCGGCCTTTGCTGGCGACGCGGAGGAACTCGGCCCGCCGCTTCAGGCGTTCAGGCCGCACGGCAGCACCGGCAAGCTTAGCAGCGTCCGGCGCCACGGCAGCACCGGCCGCGTCAGGCAGACAGGCGCTTGCGGCCCTTGGCGCGGCGGTTCGCGAGGACCTTCTGCCCGCCGACGGTGGACATGCGCGCGCGAAAGCCGTGGCGGCGCTTGCGGACCAGCTTAGAAGGTTGATACGTGCGCTTCACGACAGGACTCCAATCCCAACAATGCGGATGCAAGCCAAAGCGGACGGGCCGCTCAGCAGCCGGACAGGGTTAATTCCAGGCGATCCGGCCCGGCAACCTCAACGGCAAGGCGCGGCTTATAGTCGCCTGGCAAGGGATGCGTCAATCCAGATATCGTAAGCGCCCCGCTTCCGCGCTTGAGCAGCCGCGCGAATGGTGCTGTTACCATGCGATGATGCCAACCAACGTGCGGATTTCGCTGATCGGCGCCGGGTCGGCTTTCGGGTCCGCGGGGGCGGTGCTGGCGCTGATGGGCGCCGGCGCGCCGTTCTTGCTGGCAGCTTTGGCGGCATCGGCCTGCGTCGGCATCATCCTGTTTGCAGCGATGCCGAAGCCCGTGGCAACGGTGCCGGACCAGGTAGCCGCGGCGCAGGCCAAGGTCCAGGCGATCGAAAAACAGGCTGCCGGGCTGCGGCACGACCTCCGCGGCGCGCTCTCCCCGGCGCTGATCATATCGGACCGCCTGGTCGAAAGCAGCGATCCCGCGGTGCGCCGGGCTGGCGAGGCCGTGATACGGTCGATCGAGCGGGCTGCCGGGCTGCTTGCGGCGGCGAAAGCGGCGTCAGACCAGCCGCCTGAACGTCCGCCCCCGCCGAAAGAAGAAGCAGCCTAGCCTTTCGGCCACGTTGCACGACGACGATCCCAACCTGGCGGAACCGGCGGCCGAGCACGGCGACCCGGCGCGGGTCCGCCGCAACCAGCCAATGCGCCTCGTGCCAACCGTGGGCGGAACCGAAGCCGGGCTCCGCGCTAACCCGTCGCAGCCATCCGCGAAGAGCGAGGTCGCAGCGCAGGTTCCGCCCTAATGGATGCCGCCGAGCGGCAGGGTTCCATGCCGTCAGGAAAGCGCCGCGCCTTGAGCCAAGGGCGCACAGCAGCCGGTCAACGCCGGGGTCGCGCTGGCCGATCCGGGCCGTGACGCCGCCCGCACCGTAGCCAGTGGCGTAGAACGCTCGCAGCAGGCGCGGCTGGATCGTGGGGTTCATGGCGTCAATCCTCGCGCCTGTCTGCGAACTGGACATCCCGATGGACATGCACGGACATCAGCAGGCCGAAGCCGAACATGACGGTCAGCATGGCCGAACCGCCATGGGAAACCAGCGGCAGCGGCACGCCGCCGACCGGGATGGCGCCCGTCACCATCGCCAAGTTCACGAAGGCATACATGAAGAAGTTGGTCGAAATGCCGAGCGCCAGCAGCCGCCCGTATTGATGCCGGCAACAGAGCGCGATCAGCATGCCGCCGGTCACGAGGCACGCCAACGCCCCTTTCTGCGCCACGCCGCCGATCGAGCGGGTCAGATGCGGCTGCACCGCACGGCCGCTGGCAATCCGGGACACATAGGTCGCCAGCGCCAGCGGGGTCGCCTGGATACAGCCCTGGCCGATGCCGCAGCTAATGGTGTCGCCGACGTTCCAGGGCCTGCCCTGCGCCAGGCTCCAGGCCCGGTTCGGCATCAGGCCTTTGCGCGCGCCGGGCAGCTCGATGCCGAGGTCGACGCCGATGTCGAACCCGCGGGCGGCCTCGTAGAAAAACACGTCGCAACTGTTCTTCAGCCCGCCCCGCATGTCGAGCGAACTATGGCCGTGCCTGCTCCAGCAGTGGAAGCGCGTGTCGCCTAGGTCGAAGAAGCCCGGGCAGGCAATGCGGTCGGCCGGCGTCATCACCTTGGCCTCAAGTGCTGCCATCGCCACGACCATTTTGAGTAACCCTCTAATTTTTAGGTAAACGCCGGGCCTGTTCCTGCTGGGCTGCGTGATTGCAGGCTTAGCCTTCGCGTGCCGTCACGGCAGACGATGTCTTCAACAAACCGTGAGTCATAGTTCATGCGCGATCTTGCCGCACATTCGCCATCAATTCCTACGTTAATAGGGAACGCGGCAAAGACGCGAACAGGATTAAGGAGGACACTTTGGGTTCCATTACAAAGATGGTGTTAGCAACGAGCTTGGTGCTGGGTCTCGTAGCCTGTGGGCGTGAACCGGGCACACGCGCGGTGACAGGCGGATTGCTGGGCGCCGGCGGCGGCGCTGCCTTGGGGGCCGTGACTGGCGTGGGGGCTGGAACCGGCGCATTGATCGGCGGTGGCGCTGGCGCCATTGGCGGCGCAGCGACGGCGCCTCGGCGCTACTGACCTATTGGGAGCCTTCTGAATGTACAAGAGAGTCGCGATGAGCCTGGCGTTGGTTGCGGGGTTGGGTTTGTCGGCGTGCTCCGACCCGTATGATCCCGGCCAGCGCGCGGTGGGCGGCGGATTGCTGGGCGCTGGCGCTGGTGCTGCGATCGGCAGCCTTGCGGGTGGCCGCCACGGTGCGGCGATTGGCGCGCTGGTCGGCGGCGGCACCGGAGCGCTTGGCGGCGCGGCCACGACACCAGGTCGCTCGCAGACATATTACCAACAGCCGTCTTACGAGCAGCCTTCCTATCAGCCGGCGCCGCAATATTACCAACCAGCGCCGCAGTACTACCAGCCACGGCCATACGGCTACTAGGCTGAACCCGGCCGGGAGCATGCGCTCCCGGCCGACGCTGCTCTAAGCCGACAGCGCCACCGGCTCAGTCCGTGCGCGCTTCACCATCAGCTTATTCAGCGCATGGATATAGGCGCGGGCCGACGCAACGATGGTGTCGGTGTCGGCCCCCTGCCCGTCCACCATCTTGCCGCCCTCCTCAAGCCGCACCGTCGTCTTGGCCTGGGCGTCGGTTCCCTCCGTCACCGCACCAACTGAGAACAGCACCAGCTTCGCCTCGTGCGGGAACAGTGCGCGGATTGCGTTGAACGTCGCATCGACCGGGCCATCGCCGGTTGCCCGCGCCTGGTGGGTGACGCCGTCCACCTCCAACTCTAGCTCCGCACTCTGCGGCCCGCGCGATCCGGCGTGCACGTCCAGCGACACGAACCGCACCCGGTCGTGGTCCCGACCGACCTCATCATCGACCAACGCCACGATATCCTCGTCATAGACGACCTTCTTACGGTCGGCGACGTCCTTGAATCGCCGGAATGCATCGTTCAGCTTGTTGTCGCCGAGCTCGCCGTAACCCATGGCCCGCAGTTTGTCCCGGAATGCGGCGCGCCCGGAGTGCTTGCCCATCACCAGCGTGCTCTTGGTCCAGCCGACGCTTTCGGGCGTCATGATCTCATAGGTCGCGGCGTTCTTCAGCACGCCATCTTGATGGATGCCGCTTTCATGCGCAAACGCGTTGCGTCCGACGATCGCCTTGTTCGGCTGCACGTCGAACCCGGTGATGGTCGACAGCAGCTTCGACACCCGCAGGATATTCGTGGTGACGATCCCGGTCTGGTAGGGCGCGGCGTCGGGCCGGGTGCGTATGGCCATCACCGTCTCTTCCAGCGCCGCATTGCCCGCGCGCTCGCCGATGCCGTTGATGGTGCACTCGACCTGGCGCACCCCGGCACGCAGGGCGGCCAGGGTATTGGCGACCGCGAGGCCAAGGTCATTGTGGTTATGGGTGGATAGCACGACCTTGTCGGCACCGGGCACGCGCTCAAGCAACATGCTGAAAATGCGGGTCATGTCCTCCGGCACCGAATATCCTACGGTGTCCGGGATGTTGATCGTGGTAGCACCCGCCTTGATGGCGGCCTCGACGCAGCGGCACAGGAAATCGGGCTCGGTGCGGCTGCCGTCCTCGGCGGACCACTCGACGTCGTCGGCGTGCTGGCGGGCCAGCGTCACCGAGTCGATGGCTAGCTGCAGCACGGCCTCCGGCTCCATGCGCAGCTTGTATTTCATGTGCAGCGGGCTGGTGCTGAGGAAGATATGGATGCGTTTGCGTTCCGCCGGGCGCAGCGCTTCGGCAGCTCGCAGAATGTCGGCCTGGCCAGTGCGCGCTAGGCCGCAGATGACGGGGCCACGTATGTTGCGGGCGATCTCCTGCACGCTCTCGAAGTCGCCGGGCGAAGCGATGGGGAAGCCGGCCTCCATCACGTCGACGCCCAATTCGGCTAGCGCCTCCGCCATACGCAGTTTCTCCGCGAGGTTCATGGAAAAGCCCGGCGATTGCTCGCCGTCGCGCAGGGTGGTGTCGAAGATGATGACGCGGGCTTCCGGCATGACGCCGAAACTGGGGTGGTTGATGGCCATGGGTGGGGTCCTCGAAATGCGTGCAGACATGCTCTCAGGGCGTCTCCCCTAAGCGATGCCGGCACAGATCAGCCCGGCAAAGCGCCTAGGGGCGGATAAGTCGAAGGAGGAGGGCAATGCCGAGAGCACGCGCAAGATAGCGCAACACTACGCGGAACGCGCGGGCCAGCACCTGCATGGATAAAGACGACAACACGCGTATAGGCTATCCCGCTCGCCCGGCCAGGGCAAGCGGGCAAGCGTCATCAAATGTCGGCGTAACAGTGGGTCTCCGCCGCGCCGCCTGGATTGGTGACGGCGCCGAGATGGGCTGGGCCGACAGTCTGGGCGAATTTCCAGATCGCGCCGCTGTTGTAGTCCGTCGGGCGCGGGGTCCAGGCAGCCCGGCGTTCGGCCAGTTCGGCGTCGGACAGCAGCACCTCCATCGTTCCAGCGGTGGCGTCCATGCGGATGCGGTCGCCATTCCGCAACAGGGCGATCGGGCCGCCGACCGCAGCCTCCGGCCCGACATGGCCGACGCAGAAGCCGCGGGTCGCGCCGGAAAAGCGTCCATCGGTGATGAGCGCCACCTTGTCGCCCATGCCCTGGCCGTAGATGGCGCTGGTGGTGGACAACATCTCGCGCATGCCGGGTCCGCCCTTCGGCCCCTCGTAGCGCACGACGATCACGTCGCCGGCCTTGTAGGCACGATCCTGCACGGCTTGGAATGCCTCCTCCTCACTGTCGAAACACAGTGCAGTGCCTTCGAATTGCAGCTTTTCCATGCCGGCAACCTTCACGATGGCGCCGTCCGGCGCGAGGTTGCCGCGCAGGCCGACCACGCCGCCCGTGGGCGAGATCGGGCGCGAAACCGGGTAGATCACGTCCTGGTCCGTGGGGAACACGACATCGGCCAGGTTCTCCGCCAGGGTCTTGCCTGAGACGGTGATGCAGTCGCCATGCAGCAGGCCGCCGTCCAGCAACGCCTTGAGGACGACCGGGACGCCACCGACACGATGCACGTCCAGCGCGACGTACTTGCCGCCGGGCTTGAGGTCGGCAATGTACGGCGTCCGGCGCATGATGTTGACCACGTCGTCCATCGTGAAGCGGAGGCCGGCCTCATGCGCCAGCGCCGGAAGGTGCAGCCCGGCGTTGGTCGAGCCGCCGGTGGCCGCCACGACAACCGCCGCGTTCTCCAGCGCCTTCAACGTCACGATGTCCCGGGGCCGCAGCCCGCTTTCGATCAGCCGGACCACGGCGCGTCCGGACTCCACGGCCCAGCGGTCGCGATCCTCATACGGCGCCGGGGCTCCGGCCGAACCCGGCACGGCGAGCCCGATCGCCTCGCTGACCATCGCCATTGTATTTGCAGTAAACTGCCCGCCGCAAGCGCCGGCTGATGGGCAGGCGACGCATTCCAGTTCGTGCAGGTCGGCGTCGGACATGTTGCCGGCGGCGTGCTGGCCGACCGCCTCGAATACGTCCACCACCGTCACGTCGCGCCCCTTGTAGCTGCCGGGCAGGATCGAGCCGCCATACATGAACACGCTCGGGACATTCAGCCGCAGCATCGCCATCATCATGCCGGGCAGCGACTTGTCGCAGCCGGCCAGGCCGACCAGCGCGTCGTAGCAATGGCCGCGGACGGTCAGCTCCACGCTGTCGGCGATGACCTCGCGCGACACCAGCGAGGACTTCATGCCCTGGTGTCCCATGGCGATGCCGTCCGTCACGGTGATGGTGGTGAACTCGCGCGGCGTGGCGCCAGCCTCCGCCACCCCACGCTTCACCGACTGGGCCTGGCGGCTGAGCGCGATGTTGCAGGGCGCCGCCTCGTTCCAGCAGGTGGCGACGCCGACGAAGGGCTGATTGATCTCGTCCTCCGTCAGGCCCATCGCGTAGTAATAGCTGCGGTGCGGCGCACGGTCCGCGCCCTGGGTGACATGGCGGGACGGCAGGCGGGTCTTGTCCCAGCGCTTCTTGAGCATGTTGGTCTCCCTTGTATCCTAAGACGCGATGCGGGCCATGGCGGCCTCGATCCGTGCGGCATCATGCTGGAAAGCGGCTAGGCGTTCGCGGTTTTCCTCGACGACCTCCGGACGTGCCTTGGCGACGAATTCCGCGTTGTCGAGCTTGCGTATGACCTTGTCGGCCTCCGCCAGCGCCTTCGCCCGCTCCTTGGCGAGCCGGGCACGCTCGACCGCGAGGTCGATCACCCCGGCGAGCGGCAGCACGACGGTCGCCTCGTCCACCACCACCTGCGCGCTGCCCGGCGGCAGCGGTCCGTCCAACGGCCCGACCGTCGAGGCGCGCGCCATGCGGTGGATGCTCTCGGCCCAGCGTTCCGCGCGGGCCAGGGTGCCGGGCTGCGCGTCGCGGAGCAGGATCGGCGTCAGGATCGAGGGGGCGATGTTCATTTCGGACCGAACGGTGCGGACTTCGCCGATCAGCCGCACGACCCAATCGAGCTCGGCCCGCGCGACCTCCGGGTCCGAAACCTGGCCCGGCTGCGGCCATGGCGCGCGGATCAGGCTGCACGGCGCGCCGTAGCCCATCTCGTCCCACAGATGCTCGGTGACGAACGGCATGGCCGGGTGCAGCAGGCGGAGGATGATGCCCAGCACATGCGCGGCGGTGGCGCGGAGCTCGGCCGCTTCCGGCCCGTCGGGACCGTTCAGCACCGGCTTGGCGAACTCGAGGAACCAGTCGCAGAACGTGTTCCAGGTGAAGCGGTAGCAGGCAGCGGCATAGTCGTTAAAGCGGTAGGCCTCAAGCGCTGCGTCAGCCTCGGTAATTGCCTGGTTGGCGGCGTCGAGCAGCCAGCGGCACAGCGGCAGCCGCGCGGCGGCCGGGTCGAAGCCGGGCACGAGCTTGATGCCGTTCATTTCACAGAAACGGGCGGCGTTCCACAGCTTGGTGACGAACTTGCGATGGCTCTCGACCGCTGCCGCCCCCAGCTTCACGTCCCGGCCCGGCCCGGTCAGGGCGCACACGGTGAAGCGCAGCGCGTCGGCGCCATAGGTCGCGATCAGGTCGAGCGGATCGATGACGTTGCCCTTCGACTTCGACATCTTCTGCCCGCGCTCGTCGCGTACGAGGCCGTGGATATAGACGGTGCGGAACGGCACGCGCTGCTGGAAATGCAGGCCCATCATCATCATCCGGGCGACCCAGAAGAAGATGATGTCGAAGCCCG
>CAXSGE010000040.1:0-34148 GCA_964236715.1 uncultured Acetobacteraceae bacterium
TTGGCCACCACCTCACCCAACAAGGTCGCGACCCAACCAGGGTGAGCAATTACCATGGAAGGGTGTTCAAAACGAGGTCCACCGCCTCAAGGTCTTGCGCTAGGGACTGCTTTAAAGCAAACGCGTTATGCACGGCAATGATCTACCATCTGTATTTGTTTGCTAAACAACTCAACGCCTGACCGACGCCGGCAGCATCAAAACCCGGATAGGACCCTGCCACCGCCTTGCGCAAGGCGTCGCTGGCTCGTGCCTCCCACCGTGACAAAACGACCGATTGGGGCGGGCGACCGTCGATCCCGTTGAACGGGCGAAAGTGCGAAGCGCAGTGCGAGGCTCCCATCGGCCTGGAAGACCAGTCAAGTTTCAGGCAGACTCCGGTCCATGAGCAACGCAGCACGCCTAGATCCGCCGATGACGGTTGAGGAGTTCCAGGATTGGGTGCCGGAACCGGGCCTGGAGGGCTGGCGCTGGCAGCTCATCGACGGCACACAGGTAGGCATGGCTCCCACAAGCAACGCCCATGGTGCCATACAATCCCGGACCAGCACGATCATCGACATGCACCTGCAAAAGCTTGGGCGCTGCATCGTCATCACCACACCAGGCGTCATCCCCAAAAAACGGTCGAAGATCAACCAGCTTGTGCCCGACCTTGGCGTAAGCTGCGCCGATCAACCGATGACGGACAATACAATGCGCGACCCTATCCTACTGGTCGAAATCCTGTCGCCGTCGAACGAAGGGATTACCAGGGGCAACGTTTATGCCTATCAAACGATTCCAAGCGTGCAGGAAATCTTGGTGCTCAACAGCCGCAAGGTAGCAGGCACGCTGCACCGCCGCGACGGACAGGGCGAATGGCCGGACGACCCCGACGAACTCGACGCGCAGAGCACGGTGGAACTGCGGTGCATCCATTTCAAAGTCGCGCTAGCCGCACTTTACGGGTCGAGCGGGCTAGTCGGACCCGCCCCGAACGAAGAGCGGGCATGATGCGACGGGATCGTGCTGCGCTTGTTTTCGGCGCATGGCTGACGCTTGCTTCACCTGCCGCCGCCATGAAACCGTCCGACCACGAGCTTTAGGTCGCATATTGCCTTGGCTTGCACGTAACGTTCTGGAACGACGTTGTGGAGCGGGACATGAGGGAAGATTGCGCTCCGGATGCTTCGTCGATGCTGAAGGCGTATTGCGAGAAGGATAAGAAGACAGCGGCGGAAGGACCTCAGATCGTGAACCGCCTGCGGGACTATCTCACGACCAAACAGTTGTCGGTGGCAGATAGTTCGGTCGCGCTTGCGGCGAAGCGGGGCGGGGCCGATTACTGGCTGACCATAGGAGCCGACCATGCCTGCCTGCGTGGCCCGATGGCTGTTTGTAGGCCGGCGGCCGACGACGCGCTCACGCGGATCAACCGGTGCCCCGCAATCATCAACGCGCTTCCATTCTGACCACCCGGACTCGGGCGTTCGTTGTGTTATGCGAGCGCCCTAGCCGACGCCGATCAGTTTCAAATAGACATCCGCAACGGCGTCCAGCCACTCGTGGAACAGGAACTCATCCGAGGCCCGCGGGATATCAAGCCGCTGTTCGACGAGCCCCGCGTGGCGCTCAGGACGGACCACCATGCACAAGTCGATGTCAACCGAGCATCCACTGTCTCGGACGCGAGCGACCGGCCCAGGGATATACCCACCACCGCCGGATCATGCGTGAAGCGGTCCATAGCCGTTGCAAGCAGGCACTCCCGACCAGCAACCAGTTCCGCTTGCCGGCAAAGCACCGAAAGCGCGCACGTTAAAAGATGCCGCTGAACAATCCCTGGCGCTTGCGCTGGATGATCGGGGTGTCGCCAACCTCGGGCGATTGGCCCAACGCCGCATTCTGGCGCAACCGGGCACTCTCGCGCTGCGGGTCGACCGGAGTGCCTGCTGGCGGCGGGCTTTGCCAGAACATCAGGCGGTCGGTCAGCGGCCGGCTCGGGGTGTCCAGGGCCGCCTCGTTGTCAATGCGGTTGCGAATATCCGCCGGCGCCGGACGTCCCGCAGCGGCAACCAGCGCCTGCTGGCCCGGCGTGACGGCCGCATCTGGCTGCGCCAGCACCGCGTCAGGGGTCAGCGTCGCCTCGGCCTGCTGGCGTTGCGTCAACTCCTGCGGACGAGACGCGCCGGGCCGCGGCGGACGCAGGGTTAAATCCGGCGGCATCGACAGCGGCGCGCGCGTCGTCACCTGGAACTCGTCCGGCGCGTCGCGGGTCAGGCCGAAGGTGCGGGTCAGTTCGTCCCCGCTGCACGCCGCCAGGCCGAAACCGCAAGCAGCAATAAAAACAATCCGGAATGCCTTCATAAGGCGGCTTTTACTGCCGAAAGCCCGGAGCCTGCAAGCGGCTTCGCGGGCGCAGCCCATCCAGCACCAACGCCGCCACGCCGCAGACGATGGCCGCGTCCGCGACATTGAACACATACCAGGACCAGCCATACGCGTGGGCATGCAGGAAATCGACCACGGCGCCAAACCGCAGCCGGTCGATGACGTTGCCGATCGCTCCGCCGCCAATGGCGCCGAGACTGGCCGCCACCAGCACGCTCTCAGCCTGGCGCAGCCATATGGCCAGCGCCACCACGACCGCCAATGCGACGCCGGCCAGCAGCCAAGGCCCCCACGCGCCGTCCTGATGGAATAGCCCGAAAGTCACTCCCTGGTTCCAGACCATCGTGAGGCTGAGCATCGGCAGCAACGGAACCTGCCCGCGGTCCGGCAGGTGCAGCACGTCGAGCACCCACCATTTGCTGGCCTGGTCGGCGGCCAGCACCAGCAGCGCGGCGAGCAGGCCCCAGCGGACACGCCCCGTGGTCATTCGGCAGCTTGATCGCAAGACAGCGTGCCGACCGCGCCGGCGCAGCGGACGCATAGCGCTGGGTGCCCCGGCTGCTGCCCAACCTCGGGCAGCACGCGCCAGCACCGCGCGCATTTTTCGCCGGGTGCCCGGTGCACCGCCAGCCCGCCGCCGAACCGCGCGCCGGACACAATGATAGCCTCGGCCCAGCCCTCGGCGTCCAGCATGTCCGCATAGCCGCCCGGCAGCGTGACCGCAGCCTGCAACGAAGCACCGATCAGCTTCTCCAGCCGTGCCGCCTCCAGCGCCGTCGTCACCGCCCCGCGCGCCTCGCGGATTTCGGCCCAACGCTCGCCAAGGGGAGCGTCATGCCACGCCGCCGGGATGGGCGGGAACATCTGCAGATGGACGCTGCCGTCCTCGGACGGGAACCGGGCCAGCCAAGCCTCCTCCGCGGTAAAGCAAAGCACGGGCGCGAGCCAGGCGGTCAGGCATCGGTGCAAATGGTCCAGCACCGTCCGCGCCGCCCTGCGCCGCACGCTGCTGGCGGGATCGCAATACAGCACGTCCTTACGCACATCAAAATAGAACGCGGACAGGTCGGCGGAGCAAAAGGCGTGGATGTTGGGATACACCCCGGTCCAGTCATGCGACGCCAGCGCGCCGCGCATACGCTTGTCGAGTTCGGCCAATCGGTGCAGCACCCAACGCTCCAGCTCCGGCATCTCCGCATCCGACACGCGCTCATCGTCGGTGAACCCGGCCAGGCTGCCCAGCAGCCAGCGCAGCGTGTTGCGCAGCCGGCGATACAGCTCGGCCTGCTGCTTCAGGATCTCCGGACCGATGCGCAAATCCTCCGAAACGTCGGAGTTGACCACCCAAAGCCGCAGGATGTCGGCGCCGAGCTTGTCCGTGACCTCCTGCGGCGCCGTCACGTTGCCGAGCGACTTGCTCATCTTGCGGCCATTCTCGTCCAGCACGAAGCCATGCGTCAGCACGGCCTTGAACGGCGCTGTGCCCCGGGTTCCGACCGCTTCCAGCAAACTCGTCTGGAACCAGCCGCGATGCTGGTCGCTGCCTTCCAAATACAGGTCCGCCGGCCAGGGTCCGCCACGGGCTTCCAATGCGAAGGCATGGGTGCTGCCGCTCTCGAACCACACGTCGACGATGTCCATGACCTGCTCGTAGGCATCGGGGTCGCGGTCATTGCCCAGGAACCGGGAGGACGGCGAGCTATACCAGGCGTCCGCGCCCTCCTCGTTGAACGCGGCGATGGTACGGGCGACGACGGCCGGGTCGCGCAGCGGCTCGCCGGTGCGGCGGTCGACGAACACCGGGATCGGCACGCCCCAGGCGCGCTGGCGGCTGATGCACCAATCCGGGCGGCCAGCGACCATGCTGGCAAGCCGGATGCGCCCGGCTTCGGGCACGAAGTTGATGCGGGCGATCTCGGCCAGCGCCTTGGCGCGGATGTGCTCGGGGCCGTCCATGCGGATGAACCATTGCGGGGTGGCGCGATAGATGACGGGCGCCTTGCTGCGCCAGGAATGCGGGTAGGAATGCAACAGCGTGCCGCGGGCAAGCAGGCCGCCGAACGCCTCCATCGCCGCGCCGACCGGCTTCGCCGCCTTGAACACGTGCACCCCGGCGAACATCGGCACCCAGGCGGCATAGGTCCCGTCCGGCCCGACCGCCTCCGGCACCTCGAGCCCGTGCGCGCGGCCCAGCAAGAAGTCCTCCTCGCCATGCGCGGGCGCGATGTGGACGAAGCCGGTGCCCTGTTCGGTCGTGACGAAATCCGCCGACAGCATCGGCGCGTCGTGGTCGTAGCCCTGGCCGCGCAACGGATGCGCGCAAACGAGCCCGGCGAGTTCCGCACCTTTATAGACGTGCCCGATGTGGTGTGTCGCGATGCCGGCCGCAGCGCAGATCTGCGGCAGCAAGGCCAGCGCGATCAGCAGCCGCTCGCCGGGGCGCGCCAGCGAGCCCTCATTCACGCTGTCGACATGGACCAGCGCGTAGTCGATCTCGGGGCCATAGGCCAGGGCGCGGTTGCCCGGCAGTGTCCAGACCGTCGTGGTCCAGATCACCACGGCGGCGCCGGCAAGGTCACCCGGGCCGTTCAAAACCGGGAAGCGAACGAACGCCGTGTCGCTGGTGCGGTCGTGGTACTCGATCTCGGCCTCGGCCAGCGCAGTCTTTTCGACCGGGCTCCACATCACCGGGCGCAGGCCGCGATACAGCGCGCCATTCAGCAGGAACTTGCAGATCTCCCCGGCAATCGCCGCTTCCGACGAGAAGTCCATCGTCGCGTAGCGCCCGGCCCAGTCGCCCACGACGCCCAGACGCTGGAACTCGTCCGTCTGCACCGCCAGCCAATGCGCGGAGTAGCGGCGGCACTCGTCGCGGAAGTCCAGCACCGGGACGGCATCCTTGTCGCGTCCGGACTTGCGGTATTCCTCCTCGACCTTCCACTCGATCGGCAGGCCATGCGTGTCCCAACCGGGGATATAGTCCACATCCTCGCCGGCCATGCGATGGGCGCGCATGACCACGTCCTTCAGGATGCGGTTCAGCGCGTGGCCGATATGCAGGTGGCCATTGGAGTAGATGGGTCCGTCATGCAGCACGAAAGGCGGTCGGCCCGCCATCGCGGCCTTGGTGCGGTCCCACAGGCCGATGCGGCCCCAGCGCGCCAGCAAGTCGGGTTCGCGCTTCGGCAGGTCGCCGCGCATGGGGAACGAGGTGGCCGGCAGGAACACTGTCTGCCGATAGTCGGGTGTGGCGGTCACGGGCGTATCCGGCATGATGTAGGTCCAGGTTGCGGCAGTTTCACGCGAAGGCAGTTCCGGCGCTCAGGCCGGGCGGACAATTCGCGGACTTATCGTTGGCGGACTGATCGTTCGCAATTGCGGGATATGGACCATGGACGGGTTATGCGGAACGCGGGCCGACCGGGTCAAGCGTTGTGAGCAATGCGCGGGCCTGGTCTGCATCGGCAACGATCTGCCCGCGCAGCTCATCGAACGAGGCGAACTTGCGTTCGGCGCGCAGGAAGGCGTGCAGCCCCACCGCGATCTCCTGGCCATACAGGTCGCCGGCGAAGTCGAACAGATGCGCCTCCAGGCGGCTTTCCGTGCTTTCGTTCACCGTCGGGCGGCGGCCGATGTTCGCGACGCCCGGCACGACCGCCCCGTCGGGAAGGCGCGCGCGGACCGCATACACGCCGCGCGCCGGCTCCAGATGGCGGCCCAACGGCACGTTCGCGGTCGGGAAGCCGATCGTCCGGCCACGCTTGTCGCCGTGCGTGACAGGACCGCGCACCGCCCAGGGCCGGCCAAGCTCGGCGGCAGCGCGCTCGGGATAGCCATCCTGCAACAGCCGGCGGATGCGGGTCGAGCTGATCGGCCCCTGCGCGTCGGCAAGCGGCGGCACGACCGTGAGCCCGATCCCCAATGCCTCCGCCCGCGCCGCCAGGAACCCAGCGTCGCCGCCGCGGCGGTGCCCGAATGCGAAGTCGGGGCCGCACGCCAAGTGCGCGGCGCCTATACCTTCGTGCAGCACTTCGTCCACGAACGCCTCGGCGCTCAGCCACGAAAAGCTGCGGTCAAACGGTATCTCATAGACGATCTGCACGCCAAGCGCCGCCAACGCCTCGGCGCGTTCGGCGGACAGGGTCAGGCGGAAGGCCGGGTCGTCGGGGCGGAACAGCTCGCGCGGATGCGGCTCGAAGGTCAGCACGGCAGGCTTGGCGCCGGGCCGGGCGCCATGGGCGGCGCGCAGCACGTGGGCGTGGCCCAGATGCACGCCGTCGAAGTTGCCCAGCGCGACCGTGGCGCCGCGCAGGGCCTCGGGCAGGTTCCGCCAGTCGCGGACGAGTTCCATCAAGCCCCCGACTTCATCAGGCCCGGCTTCATCAAGCTCGGCTGCGCGGCATCACCGTGGCTTCGCCCTCGATGACGACCTTGCCCGCCACGGTGCAAACCGTCTTCAAGGTCGCGCGCTTCTTCTCCGGGTCGAGCGCCGTCACCTCCGCCGTAGCGGTCACCGTGTCGCCGATCTTCACCGGCCGGCGGAACTGCAGGGTCTGCGCGAGATAGATCGTCCCCGGCCCCGGCAATTGCGTGCCCAGCACCGCGCTGATCAGCCCGGCCGACAGCATTCCATGCGCCACACGCTCCTTGAAAATCGACGCGGCCGCCGCCTCAGCGTTCACATGCACCGGATTGGTGTCCAGGCTGACGGCCGCGAACAGCAGGATGTCGGCCTCGGTGATCGTCTTGCCGATGCTGGCGGCCTGGCCGATGTGCAGGTCTTCAAACGCGATGCCGTCCATGCTGGGTCTCCCTCGATGAGTTGGACAAGGCTTGGAAAATGGACAAGGCATGGCCGCGGTGCGAAGGTCAAGGCATCTTCACCACGTTGGAACGCTTGATGCCGCAGACGCAGATTGGCAGCTCCGAGGACCTTCTCGCCGAACTCGCCGGCTGGGTGCGGACGGAGACGCCGACCACCGACGCCGCCGCCGTGAACTGCCTGATGGACCGCGCCGAGGCCGGCCTCGTCCAAGCCGGCGCCGATATCACCCGCATTCCCGGCCGCGACGGCTTCGGCGACAACCTGATCGCCCGCACGCCCGGCGCCGGCAAGCCCATCATGGTCGCCGGCCACCTCGATACCGTATGGTCGCACGGCACCCTTGATACTATGCCCTATCGCATCGACGGCGACCGCGCGCACGGACCCGGCATCTTCGATATGAAGGCTGGCAGCTTCCTGGCGTTCAATGCGGTCCGCTCCATACTGGCGCAGCGCGTGCGCACCCACCGTCCTATCACCCTATTATTAACGCCGGATGAAGAAGTCGGCAGCCCCACCAGCCGCGACCTGATCGAGCGAGAGGGCGCAGCGTCGGAATGCGTGCTGATCGTGGAGCCCGCCGGACCCGGCGGCGCCTGCGTCACGGCGCGGAAGGGCGTCGGCCGCTTCACGCTGCGCGTTATTGGCCGCGGCGCCCATAGCGGCGGCAACTTCTCCGAAGGCGCCAGCGCCGTCGTCGAGTTGGCGCAGCAAATCGGCCGCATCCACGCGATGGTCGACATCGAGGCCGGCATCACGCTGAATGTCGCGCCGATCTGGGGCGGCTCGCGGCCCAACGTCATCGCCCCCGACGCCGGCTGCGAGATCGACCTGCGCGTGCCGACCATCGAGGCCGGGGAGCGGATGACCCGCAGCTTGCTGGCACTGGCGCCATTCGACCCGCGCTGCACCGTGCACGTCGAGGGCGGCATGAACCGGCCGCCGATGACCGAGACGCCGGCCATCCTGGAGTTATACGGACGCACCCGGGCGCTGGCCGGGTTCGACCTGCCGAAGCAGCATCGCGGCGGCGGGTCGGATGGCAACTTCACCGCAGCGCTGGGCGTGCCGACGCTCGACGGCCTCGGCTGCCCTGGCGCCGGGGCACACGCCAGCCACGAGCATATATTGTGGCGCGAACTCGCCCCCCGCGCCGCGCTGCTCGCCAGCCTGTTGGAGACCCTGTGAGATGGACCGGCACCACGACTCCGCCCGCCTGCTGTTGAGCGCCCGGCGCGACCCGACGCAGAAGCTGCACAGCCTGCCGGAGGTGATGCGGCCGCAGACCGAGGAGCAGGCCTATCTGGTCCAACGCGCCATCATGGCGGAACTCGGCGAGATCGGCGCCTGGAAGGTCGGCTCGCCCAACCCGACGGGTCCCGTTAACTGCGCGCCGCTCCCGTCCGCGGGCGTGCAGGCCAGCCCTGGCCATGTCCTGACCGAGCATTGCACCGACCAGGGGGTCGAGGCCGAGATCGCGGTGAAGATCGGCCGCGACCTGCCGCCGCGCGACGCGCCGTATGCGCCGGAGGACATCCTGGCCGCCATCGCCTCCGCCCATCCGGCGATCGAGGTGCTGCAGAGCCGTTTCGTCGATGCGGGCCGTGTGGACCCGCTATCGAACCTCGCCGACAGCCTGTCGCATTTCGGCCTGGTCGTTGGACCCGCCATCGCCGGCTGGCAATCGATCGACCTCGCCGCGGAACAGGCCGCGCTGATCGTGAACGGGGCGGAGATGAAGCGCTGCACCGGCAACCCGGCTGGGGACATGCTGCGGCTGCTGGCATGGCTCGCGAACCACGGCGCGCGCTGGGCCGGCGGGCTGCGGGCCGGGCAATACGTGACGACAGGCTCGTGGACGGCGAAGGACTTCGTGACGCCGGGCGCGGAGGTGCGGGCAGTGTTCAACCAAGCAGGGGAGGCCGCGATGCGGTTTTCGAGATGACGGGCGCGTTGATCGTTGGCGCCGGGCCGGGCTTATCGGCGAGCTTGGCCCGCTTGCTGGCGGCCCAGGGCCATGGCGTGGCGCTCGCGGCGCGGCGCACCGACAAGCTGGCGGCGCTGGCGGCCGAAACCGGCGCCAGCCTGCACGCCTGCGACGCGTCCGATCCCGCCAGCGTCGCCGCCCTGTTCAAGGCGGTCGGCGCACCCGAGGTGGTGCTTTACAACGCAAGCTATCGCACCCGGGGCGCCCTGGTGGACCTGGACCCGGCCGATGTAGCGAAAAGCCTCGCCGTCAGCGCGTTTGGCGCGTTCCTGGTGGCGCAACAGGCCGCACGCGGCATGATGGCGGCCGGGCGCGGCACGATCCTGCTGACCGGCGCATCTGCGGGGGTGAAGGGCTTTGCGCAATCCGCGCCGTTCGCGATGGGCAAGTTCGCCTTGCGCGGGCTGGCGCAGAGCATGGCGCGGGAACTGCATCCCAAGGGCATCCACGTCATCCATGTCGTGGTCGATGGCGGCATCCGCTCCGATGCCCGTCCGACGCCGGCGGATCAGCCGGATAGCTTGCTGGACCCGGACGCCATCGCGCAAACCATGCTGGACGTGATGGCGCAGCCACGGTCGTGCTGGACCGACGAGATCGCAGTGCGCCCGTGGACGGAGCGGTTCTGAGCGCCAGGCCGGACGCAGCGCCGCGCGGGCATTTCCGGCTGGAGCAAGTGGAGGAGATCGGCTCCACCTCCGAGGCGCTGAAGGCGCGGGCCGCCGCCGGTGCGGACGAGGCCGCATTGCTGGCACGGCGCCAGACTGGCGGACGCGGGCGGCTGGGCCGGAGCTGGCGCACGATCGAGGGCAACCTGCATTTGTCGGTGCTGCTGCGCCCGGGCACGCTGCGATGGCCCGGGCATTGGTCCATCCTGTCCGCCGTCGCCCTGGCCGACACGGTCCGCTCTTATGGCCAGGGCGCGAACCGCCTGCGGCTGAAATGGCCGAACGACTTGATGCTGAACGGCGGCAAGCTGGCCGGCATCCTATTAGAGGCCGGCCTCGACGACCCGCCATGGCTGGTGATCGGGTTCGGCGTGAACCTGGCCGGCGCGCCTCCCGACATCGGGCGTCCGACGTCCTGCCTGGCCGACATGGGCCATCCCCCGCCGCCGGAGCAGTTCGCCGCCGGGCTGCTCGAATCAATGCAACGCTGGCGCGAACGCTATGGCCGCGAGGGTTTCGCGCCGGTCCAGGCCGCGTGGCTTGCCATGGCGCACACGCCGGGCGACCTCATCGTGGTCGGCGCCGGCAAACAACGCGTGCCCGGCGCATTCCGTGGCCTAGGGCCGGACGGCGCGCTGCTGCTCGACAGCGGGGATGGCGAGGTCGCGGTTGCGTCCGGCGAATTAGAGTGAGCTTGGCCCGGTCGCCAGGCAGCAGCCTCGACACTTTATAACCGAGAACCGGTCAAAAGATCAGGACTGCCGCAACCGGATCGCCTCGGCGCTGTTTCACCGGGACTTGCGACGGGAAATGTCTTCGCGTGTGCCCGCCGCGCCAACTCCTGGGAAGCTCCATGAAAGCACTCTGCTGGCACGGCAAAGGCGACATACGCTGCGACACGGTCCCCGATCCCCGCATCGAGCACAGCCGCGACGCCATCATCAAGGTCACCGCTTGCGCCATCTGCGGCTCTGACCTGCATCTCTATAATGGCATCATGCCGGGCATGAAATCCGGCGACGTCCTAGGCCACGAGACCATGGGCGAGGTGATGGAACTCGGCGCAGATGTCACCAACCTTAAGGTCGGCGACCGCGTCGTCGTGCCGTTCACCATCTCATGCGGCCAGTGCTTCTTCTGCAAGAAGGGCCTGTTCTCCGGCTGCGAACGGTCGAACCCGAACCACAAGGCGGCGGAAACGCTGTGGGGCCACTCGCCGGCCGGGCTGTTCGGCTATTCGCACTTGCTGGGCGGCTATGCGGGAGGCCAGGCGGAGTACCTGCGCGTGCCCTACGCCGATTTCGGGCCGATCAAGGTTCCAGACAGCCTGACGGATGAGCAAGTCCTATTCTTGTCGGACATCTTCCCCACCGGCTACATGGCTGCCGAACTTTGCGACATCCAGCCCGGCGACACCATCGCCATCTGGGGCTGCGGACCGGTCGGCCAGTTCGCCATCCGCTCCGCCCTGCTGCTCGGCGCGGGCCGGGTCATCGCCATCGACACGGTGCCGGAACGCCTGGCCCTCGCGCGCGCCGGCGGGGCCGAGACGCTCGATTTCATGCAGGACAGCATCTACGACCGGCTGCAGGAGATGACGTCCGGACGCGGCCCGGATGCCTGCATCGACGCGGTCGGCACTGAGGCGAGCGGGACCGCCAGCGCCGACAGCGTGCTGGACCGCGTGAAACAGGCGGCGATGCTCGGCACCGACCGGCCGCACGTGCTGCGCCAGGCGATCAACAACTGCCGGAATGGCGGCATCGTCTCGATCGTCGGCGTGTATGGCGGCCTGCTGGACAAGGTGCCGATGGGCTCTGCCATCAACCGCGGCCTCACGTTCAAGATGGCGCAGACGCCGGCGCAGAAGTATCTCCGCCCGCTGCTGGAGCGGATCGAGAAGGGCGAGATTGACCCGTCCTTCGTTATCACCCACTCGGCGAAGCTTGAGGACGGGCCAGACCTGTATCGGGTGTTCAGGGACAAGGAAGAGGGCTGCATTAAGGTGGTGCTGAAGCCATGAACGACATCCAGACGGCAAAATTCCTTGGCTGGTTCAGCGTCGGCCTCGGCGCTGTGGAACTGGTTTTCGGCCGCAGCATGAACCGCAGGCTGGGCCTCGGCCAGTCGCCTGGGCTTGTTCGGGCATTTGGCGCGCGTGAGATGGCGGCCGGTGCTATGGTGCTGATGTATCCCGACACGGCGGCGCCCGTGTGGCTTCGCGTGGCTGGCGATGCGCTGGACATCGCGGTCCTGGCTCGGGCATTGACCATCCGCAACCGCCGGCGTCAGGCGACGCTGCTGTCGATGCTCGCGGTGCTTGGAGTCACGGCACTCGACGTGGCGACGGCATCGTCGCTGAGCCAACGGCACAGCCGGGCCCTTGCCACGGCCCGCCGCACACGGGTGCAGCGGGTCTAACCTCGGCGAGTCAGGCAGCGTTCTGGATGTTCCGCCCGCCCTCGATGCAGACCCTGTTGCGGCCGGCGTGCTTGGCGGCATAAAGCGCCGCGTCGGCCCGTTCAATGAGCGAAGCGGCGGTGTCGCCCGGCGAAAACTGCGCGACACCCGCCGAGATCGTCACGCTGCCATGCTGCTGTCCGCCCTTGGCGATCAATCTTTTACCATCCAGGACGGCGCGTATCTGCCCGGCTACTACGGCGCCCGCGCGTAGGTCGGCTCCGGTCAAGATAACCGCGAACTCCTCACCGCCATAGCGGGCGGCGGTATCGCGTCCCTTCACGTTATCGGCGACTACGCGCCCAACCAGCCGAAGCACAAGATCTCCCGTGCGATGCCCATAGGTGTCGTTGAACCGCTTGAAATGGTCGATGTCGAGCATCACCAGGGACATGGCTTCCTGATCCGCCTTGGCCCGCCCAATTGCCCGGCGCAGCCGAGAGTTGAACGCCCTGCGGTTGCATAGGCCGGTCAGGCCATCTGTCGTCGCATCCTGCTTCGCTTCGGCCAAGTTCTGCCGCAGTTTGCTGACTCGCGCGGCCGACGCGGCAAGCTGATGTTCCAAAATGCGGTTGCGCTCGCCCGCTTGCGCCGTTTCGGCCGTTAGAACCGTCACGGCCTGCACCAGGCCACCCATCGTCCGATCTTGATCCAGCCGAACCGCAACGCTTGAAAGGGCGTCGCTATAGGCCCGCAGCGCCGCACGGTTGCCTGCAACGTGATCCACCATAGCCTGCGCAGCTTGATCCAACTGCTCCGAACTGTCGGCGATCACATCGATGTTGGTCTCTGGCGCGAGGCAGTCCGAGTGCAGGGCGTGAAGTTGCTCAGGGGTTGGCGCAACGCCATCATGCACCAATGCGGACAGCCGCGTGGACAAGGCCGGGTTGCAGCCGCTGAGATGGGTGTACCATAGCTCGAAGTTGCCCGGGATCGGCGATATGCCGCGTTGCTGCATCTCCATCCAGGCCCGGTCCGCCAGATCTCGGATAAGCGCTGCCGGGTCGGTCCCAGGCGCCGGACGCTTTGCAGTCCCTGGATCGCTGGTGGGCATTTGGTGCAATAATCCTCGACGTTGCCGCCCAGGCTATGTGGGCTTGCGCAGAGGATAGGCTGTTTGTTTTAACGGTTGATGAACGCCGCCACGGGGCCGCGTCGGGAAATGGCCGGCGGCGCTTGCAAGCGCCGCCGGCCCGTTCGGGACCGCCTTAAGCTTTCGGGCTGGAACTGCCCTTATCGTTATGCACCGCGCTCACGTCGGGCCGCCCCGGCGCCTTGGCCTGCTCGGCTGCCTTCAGCGGCTGTAACGCCGCAGGCTTTTGGTCGGCCTTCATTGCGCTGGCTTCTGGGCGAGGCGCCGCAGAGGTCTTCTCATGATGGTCAGCATTAGCTTCAAACCGCTCGGCGACCTTCTTCAGGTCCGCCGCGATCTGAGCCGGCTCCGGCTTGTGCGCCGGCGAAAAGGCCGCAGCCTGATGGTCCCGCTGCGTCGTCTCAGCCTCATGACGCGGTGCGGGAGCGGCGCGCTTCGCCTGCTCTACGACCACTTCGTCGCGACGCACGGTGTCGCGCACCGTCTCGTGACGCTCGGTCACCTCGCGGCGCAGCACGACCTCTTCGGTCACGCGGACGCTCTTCCAGACGTCGACAACCTCGAAGCTGTCGCTCATCTCGATGGCTGTGTCGGTCAGGATGGCCTGGGTGGCGGTCGAGGCGGCGCCAGTCGGCTTGCGGCGCTCGACAATCACCCGCTCCTCGCGCAGGGAGACATCCTGCTCCACCGGCGTTTCCACCACCACCCGGCGGACGCGCGTCGTCTCGCCAGCGATGCGCCGGGTGCCCACGTTCAGCGTTTCCTCGCCGACCGGGATCACTTCCACGTTGCTGCCCGTCTTATAGCCCGCACCATGGTCGGACCGTGCGCCGAAATCGGCCCGCGGAGCATAAGCGGAAAGCATCTGCTGTGACGCCTTGCCGATGGAGAACATCATATCCCAGAACGGGATGCCAGTGCTGCCCACCGCGGTGTCCGCGCCCTTGGAATGCAGGTTAGCGGTACGCTGAGTTGTATTCGTATCGTAAGCCATCGTAGTCCCCTCGTTCATCAAAGTGCCGCCCAGTCATTGCGCCACGGCCGCCAGCCTCAATGTGAAATTTTGCCGGCGACCGCAGGTTTAGAACGGGCCGTTACGTCCGTTTCGAGCTTACTCGGCCGCGTTGCGATGGGTCTGGCGACCCTGCTGGCGCTGTTCGATCTGCGCCTCAAGCGGAGGCAGCGTCTCGTCGGCGGTGCGGCGGACGGCGCGGACCAGGGTTGCAGTCCCCTGCATCAGCGCATCCATGTACTCCCGCATGAAGCGCTGCTGCAGCTCAACCATGGCCGCCGGATTGGTGAGGCGGAACATTTGCTGCGCCGCACGTAGGTTGGTCTGCACGACGCCCTCGACCAGGCCAGCCATGCCCTGCCGCATATCGTTCAGGCCACCCTCGGCGGCCTTGGGCAGCGTCATCAGCTTACGCACGCTCTCGGAAGTGTCCTGGGCGGCATACGCCACCTTATGGCTCACGTCCTCGAATTTTTGCGCGGCGTCCTGCGCAATCTGGCGCTGGCCTTCGGCCACAGCCTGCGCAGTGCGGCGCATCGTCTCGTTCGCTTGCTCGCTGGCGCGGCGCATCGCTTCGACGCCCGCCTGCGTGCCCTGGCGCGTGACATCGGCGCTGGCGTCCGCACCCCGGCGCACAGTCTCTGCGGCGGCGTGGCCGCTTTGCTGCACGGCCTCGACGCCATCACGCATCGCCTCGCTCGCGGCACGGGTCTCGGTCCATGCTGCGGGTCCAGAACCAGTTTGTCCGCTGTTCTGCTTAGTATCTGAAAGTTTTGTGGTATCCGGCATGTTTCTCTCCTTTGCCCGCGATTTTCTTAATAGATTTGTGCGATGCACAAAAGTTAAAAGTTTGGTAATTCAAAGGTAACGTCCGCTTAACGTCGATGAAAACCTATCGTCAACTGCACTTTGCATCTAAAGAGTCGAACATACGCCTAAGAACGTTGGTTGAACTTACAATGATTGTATCTGAAATTTCATTGCGTTTTCAGTACGAATGCTTTTTTGGATACCTTCCATAGTGAGGCTTTCTAAATTACAGGGAGGCATTACCACTACATTGCTAGAATCTTAGATTTTATACTTATTACATTTACTCGTTGCGATTACGTTTTGGTCATCTACTTAAACACGTAGCGTCGCAGGCACGAGCAGTAGTGATCTCGTGCAATGATCGCAACTACTGCGCTGTCTGGCCCGCTTCCGGTAGCGGCGTTTTATAATATTTGGCCAATTTCAGTGTTGATTCGCAGCAGTCCGACTTCGGCACCTGAAAACCAGGCACTGAAATTCGGTCATTGAACGACGAGTGGTGGGCCAGGCTGAATTAGTCCTTTGCTCGCCACGATTATAAGCCAGCCCCAGCCTGGCAATCCATGGCCGCGCGAGCCGGAGTTCGCGTGAATGTCCGGGCTTCGTGACGCCCCATCCTCGTCCTGACAACCGGCACTGTCGGAGCCATCCAGGGACTGCGCGCAGCCGTGCAAATTAGCATAACCTATAAGCAAGAACGATCAGCGGCGCGGAAGCAATATATTGGACGTCCCATTATCCGGCGTTCTATCATTTCCACTCAATGCCGGCGCCTGCGCCAGGTTCCCACGATATGAAGCCCGCGAGTCCATGACCTCAGCCGGCCGATCCGAGAGGAGCGCAAATGTCTAAGTGTAAAATCCTCAATGACTTGATCCAGGCGCGGACCGCGTTGCCGGTGCCGGGCGTCTATGACGCATTCAGCGCGCGGCTGGTCGAGCAGGCCGGCTTCCAGGCTTGCCAAGTCAGCGGCTTCGCCGTTGCGGCGGCGCTGCTGGGTTTGCCGGACGTCGGCATCCTGTCGATGCGCGACCAAATCAACGCGGTGCAGTGCATCGCCAACGCTGTCGACATCCCGGTCATGGCGGATGGCGACACCGGGTTCGGCAACGCGCTCAACGCCTACCACACCGTGCGCCTGATGGAATCGGCCGGGGCGGCCGGCATCAACATCGAGGACCAAACCTTTCCCAAGCGCTGCGGCCACATGAACGACAAATCGGTGATCCCCACCGAAGAAATGGTGCAGAAGGTGCGCGCCGCGGTCTCGGCCCGGCGCGACCAACAGTTCGTCATCAACGCCCGCACCGACGCAATCGCCACCGACGGCGTCGCCGCGGCCATCGCGCGGGCAAACGCCTATCTGGATGCCGGCGCCACCCTGGTCTTCATTGAAGCGCCGGGCACGCGGGAGGACATCGCCACCATCGTCCGCAGCGTACGCGGCCCGGTCAGCTTCAACATGGTCGGCGCCCCCGGCGGCAAGACGCCCTCGATCAGCTTGGCCGAGCTGCGCGAACTGGGCGTGGGCCGCGTCTCCTTCCCCGGCGTCACCCTCGCCAGCGCGGGCGCTGCGATGCGCCGGGCCTTGAAGGCGCTCGCCGCCGACGGCGACCTTCTCGCCGTCGACCAAGACCTGATGTCGTTTTCCGAGGTGGCGGGCGTCGTCGGGCTGGCGGCGGAACGGGCGCGCGAGCAGGAGTTCACGTCATGAGTTCCACGTTGTTCGAGAAAATTTGGTCCGCGCACCAGGTCGGCGACCTCCCCGGCGAACGCGCCGCCCTGGTGATTGACCGCATGACCCTGCACGAGCTTTCCGGCGGCTACGCGCTGCGCGACATGCAGAAGGTGGGCGAGAGGCCGCACCTTCGCTCCGACCAGATCTTCGCAGTTGCCGACCATGCGATGAGCACCGCGCCCGATCGCGGCCTGCATGACTCTGTCAGTCGCGGCGGCAGCGAGATGATCACCTCGCTCGAGCAGAGCTGCCAGTATTTCGGCTACCGCTACGCAAGGCCGGACGAGGAGGCGCACGGCATCGTCCATGTCGCCGGACCGGAGCAGGGCTTCATCCTGCCGGGCACCACGCATGTCTGCGGCGACAGCCATACCTGCACCGTCGGCGCGTTCGGCGCGCTGGCCTTCGCCGTGGGCTCGACCGAGGTCGCGACCGTCCTGCGGCGCAGCGCGCTGATCGTGCAGCGCCCGAAGACGCTGCGGATCACCCTGACCGGCCAGCTCGCCCCGCAGGTGTTCAGCAAGGACGTGGCGCTGCGCATCCTGGCGGAGCACGGGATCAAGCTGGCGCTCGGCTACGTCATCGAGTTCGCCGGGCCTTTGGTGGAGGCCATGTCGATGGAGGCGCGCATGACGCTCTGCAACATGGCCGCCGAGATGGGGACGCGCTACGCGCTGATTGCGCCGGACGAGACCACCTTCGACTATTTGCGCCAAACCGTGCCGGCCCCGCCGGAGACGATGGACGCCGTGATCGAAGCCTGGCACGGCCTGCACACGGACCAGGACGCGACTTTCGACCGTGAGATCGCGCTCGACGTCGATACGCTGGGGCCGCAGGTCACCTGGGGCACGATGCCGCAGCATACGGTGGGCGTGGATGGCTGCGTGCCCGATCCGGCGTCGTTCGGCGACCCGGCGACGCAGGCCGGCGCGGAAAAGGCGCTTGGCTACATGCACCTGCAACCGGGCGAGAAGCTGGCTTCGGTGCCGGTCGAGGCCGCCTTCATCGGCTCCTGCACCAACGCCAGGATTTCAGACCTGCGCGCCGCGGCTGCGATCCTGCGCGGGCGCAAGGTCGCCGAAGGCGTCCACGCGATGTGCACGCCCGGCTCGATGAAAATCCGCGCGCAAGCGGAGGCGGAGGGGCTCGACGCCGTGTTCAAGCAGGCCGGCTTCGAGTGGCGGAAATCCGGCTGCTCCAACTGCGCGGGGCGGGAAGGGCCGATTTGGGCGGACATGCGCGTCATCAGCTCCACCAACCGCAATTTCGAGAACCGGCAGGGGCCAGGGACCCGCACCCATCTCGCCAGCCCGGCCACCGTCGCCGCCTCGGCCATCGCCGGACGCATCACCGATCCACGCGCGCTTGCGGGAGAGCGCTAACATGCCGAACCCCATCACCACGCTGCACGCGGTCGCCCTGCCGCTGCTGCGCGACAACGTCGACACGGACGAGCTGATCCCGGTTTCGGAAAACACCCGGGTTTCGGAAAAAGGCTGGGGCGACGGGCTGTTCGCCGCTCAGCGTTACCTGGAGGGGGCGGGCCATCATACGCCCGATCCGAGCTTCATCCTGAACCAGGCGCCGTATGACCGGGCCAAAATCGTCTTGTCCGGCGCCAATTTCGGCTGCGGCAGTTCGCGCGAGAGCGCCGTCTGGGCGTTGCGCGACTATGGGTTCAGGGTCGTCGCAGCGATCAGCTTCAACGAAACCTTCAAGCGCAATTGCATCATCAACGGACTGGCGCCGCTCACGGTCGCCCGGGAGGACGCGGAACGGCTCGCCGCGGACATCGCCAAAGACCCGGAAGCCGGCGTTTCCGTCGATCTGGAGCGCGGGACACTCTGCTGCGGCGAGCATGGCGCAGACATCGCGTTCCAACTCGACCCGTTCTACCGCGCCCTGCTGACGTCAGGCCGCACGGAGGATGACATGCTGGGCGCGCTGCAGGCCGACATCGATTGCCGCCGAGAAGCGCTGGTTGACGCCGGGCCGTGGCTCCGGTCAGGCGGGCTGTGACGGAGGTGCCGCAGTTCCCCATCCATAAGCCTGGATATATTAGAGCGCATTAATAAATCTATTGGACAGCGCACCGGCGATGAAAGACCGTTGAAAGTAACCGCGCATCGAACGCGGGCTTGCAGGAGGAAGCGCAGTGGACACGAAGACGAAAGTCGTCGCGGCGGTTTGGTTCTTCCAGGTGGCCAATTACCTGGACCGCGTCGCGATGAGCTTCGCCGGGCCATCGATGATGAAGTCACTGTCCATGGACCCCGGCACCTTCGGCATCGTGCTGTCGTCTTTCGGCGTAGGCTATTTCCTCTCGCAAATTCCAGGCGGGCTGCTGGCGGACCGCTGGGGTGCGCGGGCGATCATGGTGATCGGCCCCATTTTCTGGGCGCTGTTCACCGGCGCGACCGGGCTGGTTTCCACCCTCATTGGGTTCGTGGTCGTGCGGGCCTGTTTCGGCGTCGCCGAAGGCATCTCGAATGCGTCATGCTACAAAGTGATCGGCGACCATTTCAGCTCGCAGGAGCGCGCGCGGGCCATATCAATCTGGGCGACCGCATTCGCCGTGGCGCCGGCCTTCGCCGGGCCGCTGGTCGGCGCGATCCTCGGCGACTATGGCTGGCAGGCGGTGTTCTTCGTGATGATGATCCCGGCCCTGGCCGCGGCATTGGTGAATTACGCGCTGATCCCGGCGAAGGCGGACGAACCGGCCGGGGCGGCGCAATCCGGTCACGGCGACCACGCCTCCTTCGGCCAAGTCCTGCAGCATCCGAGCCTTTGGCTGATATCGCTCAGTTATTTCGCCTTCAACATCGCCTATTGGGGCTACCTGAGCTGGATGCCGACCTACCTGGCCATGGAGCACCATATCAACGTGAAGTCGATCGGGCTGCTGGCGGGCATTCCATACGTCTTCGCCTTGGTCGGCATGATGATCGCGGGCTGGCTCGGCAGCGGGCCGCTCTATCGCTACCGCCCGCAGCTCCTGGTGGGCATGTATCTCTGCGCCGGCCTCTCGCTTTATTTCGCCTACATCGCCGACTCGCTGGCCATGTCGTTGGCCGGCCTGTCCGCGGCGGCGTTCTTCATCTACGGCGGGTTCGGGCCGTTGGGCGCGATCTTGCTCGACCTCGCCCCGGAACGGTATCGGGCCGCCTATTCCGGCGCGGTCAGCACGGCCGGTCAGTTCGGCGGCGTTGCCGCGCCGGTGATCATCGGCTTCCTGGTCAACGCGACGGGCACCTTCGCGAGCGGCTTCGGCTTCATGATCGTCGGCCTCTGCGTCTCGGCGGCCTGCCTGTTGGCCTTGATCTCGTTCCTGCCTGCCCAGCCGCGCCCGGCCGCCGCCGCGACCTACGCCCGGCAATGACCACCATGCGTCGGATCGTTTCGAGCCACGCCAGTCTTTGCATGAAACACAGCACGGGAGGTTTGCGATGAACCAGCGGCAGCAGTTCCGAACCCTGATGCAAGGGGATGATATCGTGGTGGCGCCGGGCGCTTATGACGGCGCGACGGCGATGCTGGTGCAGGCGGCCGGGTTCACGGCGGCCTACATGACCGGCGCCGGCGTGTCGTCCACCTTCGGACTGCCAGATTACGGGTTGCTGACCATGACCGAGATGGCCGACCGGGCCGGGCTGATGGCCGGCGCCGTCGGCATCCCGCTGATTGCCGATGCCGATACCGGCTATGGCAACGAGCTGAATGTCACGCGGACGGTGCTGGAGTACGAGGCGCGCGGCGTGGCCGCCCTGCATATTGAGGACCAGATGTCCCCGAAGCGCTGCGGCCACTTAGCCAGCAAGGAACTGGTGTCCCGGGAGGAGTACCTGGCCAAAATCCGCGCGGCCGTCGCGGCCCGGCGCGATCCGGACTTCGTCATCATCGCCCGGACGGATGCGCGCGCGGTCGTCGGCATGGACGAAGCCTTGGCCCGGGTGAACGCGGCGCTGGAGGCCGGCGCGGATTTGGCGTTCGTGGAAGCGGTCCCCTCGATCGAGGAAGCCGCCGCCGTGCCCAAGCTCGTGCATGGCCCGTGCTTGCTGAACATCGTCATCGGCGGCCTCACCCCGGAGATCGACGTGCAGCAGGCGCAGCAGATGGGATACCGGCTGGCGATCCTCCCCGGGGTGATCCTGGGGACAATGGTGGCACGCGTCATGGAGGCGCTGGCCGAGTTGAAAGCGACGCAGAAGCATCCGTCCGTGCCAGGCGGCCTGACGCCGGCAAGCGTGTTCAAGCTGTTCGGCGCGGAACGGTGGGACGCGCTGCGGACCCGGTTCCAGGCGGATTTCAAGACGGCTGCGGAGTGACGCGGCGCCCCGGGGAGGATTGGATCGCGGCAGGCCGGCGGCCATTCCGCCAACAGAGCGAGGCCGGCCTACCCGGCCGTTTGAAAACATGAACGCGGTTGCCGTCGCAAGAGCAGCCAGGAGGAACCCATGTTGACAGAACCAGCCGAGACCAACCATGGGCCGGCGTCCGCAACCCGGCAGGCAGCCCCCACGAGCCTGATCCAGGCCACGCCGTCAGCCTATGCCTATCCCTTGCTGATCAAGAACCTGCTGCACTCGGCGCTGCGCAGCGCCCCAGGCCAGGAGATCGTTTACCGCGACGTGCTGCGCTAAGACTACCGCACGCTTGAGCAGCGGATCGGGCGGCTCGCCAATGGCCTCGCCGGCTTGGGAGTGAAGCCGGGTGATACCGTGGGGGTCCTGGACTGGGACAGCCACCGCTACCTGGAGTGCTACTTCAGCATTCCCAGCATGGGCGCGGTGCTGCACATGGTAAACATCCGCCTGACGCCGGAGCAAATCCTCTACACGATCAACCATGCCGATGACGACGTTCTGCTGGTCCACACCGACTTCCTGGAAATGCTGGAGGGTATCAAGGACCGGATCGAGCGGGTAAAGACCATCGTTGTCTTGTCCGATGACGGCAAGGTTCCCACGACCTCGATTACGATCGCAACCGAGTACGAGGCGTTGCTCGCCGCCGCCTCGCCCGCCTGCGAGTTCGCCGACTTCGACGAGAACACCCGCGCCACGACCTTTTACACCACTGGAACGACCGGGCTGCCGAAAGGCGTGTTCTTCAGCCACCGGCAACTCGTGCTGCACGCGCTGGCCACTGCGACGGCGTTTGGCTGCTCGGCGGCGCAGGGCCGGCTGCACCGGGCCGACGTCTACATGCCGATCACGCCGATGTTCCACGTCCATGCATGGGGCCTGCCCTTCGTCGCGACGATGCTCGGGATCAAGCAGGTGTATCCCGGCAAATACGCCCCCGACATCCTGCTCGGGCTCATCCAGGCCGAGGGCGTCACCTTCTCGCATTGCGTGCCGACGCTGCTGCAGATGATGCTGAGCAGCCCGCGGAGCGCCGCCGTCGACCTCAGGGGATGGAAGGCGCTGATCGGCGGCTCGGCGCTGTCCAAGGGGCTTGCCAAGTTGGCCATGGACCGTGGCATCGACATCTGGGCGGGCTACGGGATGTCGGAGACCGGCCCGATCCTCACGGTCGCGCACCTCACGCCCGAGATGCTGGAGGGCGACGCCGACCAGCAATTGGAGGTGCGGACCAGGACCGGACGCCCGGCTCCGCTGGTCGACCTGCGCGTCGTGGATGCCGGAATGAACGACCTGCCGCATGACGGCAAGAGCGCCGGCGAGATCGTGGTGCGGGCGCCGTGGCTGACGCAGGGCTACCTGAAGGACGCCAAGAACTCCGAGGCGCTGTGGGAAGGCGGCTACCTGCACACCAGCGACATCGGCACGATCGATACGTCGGGCTACCTGCAGATCACCGACCGCCTGAAGGACGTGATCAAGACCGGCGGCGAGTGGATGTCGTCCCTGGCGCTTGAGGACATCATTTCGCAATGCGCCGGCGTGGAGGAAGTCGCCGTCATCGGCGTGCCGGACGCGAAATGGGGAGAGCGGCCGTTGGCGATCGTCGTTGCCAAGGACGGCCTGACCGAGGACGCGATCAAGGCGCATCTGCGCGACTTTGCCCGGCGGGACATCATCCCGAAGTGGGCGGTCCCGGAGCGTGTCATCCTGACGGACAAGATCGACAAGACCGGCATCGGCAAGATCGACAAGAAGGCGCTGCGCACGCGCTTCGGCCAGCCATGAGCGGCGGCCCGCGTTGGCCGCGGAAATCCTGACCATGCTTGCAGCCTAATTCCATGAGCCGCTTCAGAAAGGCAGCGACGGTGACCGAGACCGAGGGCCACGAGGCGGCGCAGCCCGACATCGCCGCACAGGCTGCCGCGGACGCCGGTGCCGCGGATGCGGCGTTCGGCCTCAATCCGCTGGTCGGGTTCGGCAGCGCCGACATGATCGCCGCGTTCCGGGACATTACGCTGCAGGCAATGAAGGATCCCTGGCCGCTGGCCCAGCAGCACGCCGCGTTCATCGGCAAACTCGGCACGGCGTGGCTCGGCAAGTCCGATCTTGCGCCGAAGCCCGGCGATAAGCGGTTCGCCGACCCTATTTGGGGCAGCAACCCCTTCTACCATGGCCTCAAGCAGGCCTACCTTTCCTGGGCTGAAGCGCTGGTTACCTGGACTGACCGGGCCGGGTTCGATCAGATGAACGAGCCGCGCGTGCGGATGGCGCTCTCCCTCTTGGCGGATGCGGCTGCTCCCACGAACACCTGGTTGGGCAACCCGGCAGCGATCAGGAAGCTTTTCGAGACCGGCGGCGCCAGCGCCGTGCATGGCTTCAAGCATATGCTCGGGGACATCGCGGGGAATGGCGGCATGCCGGCCCAGGTCGATAAGACGGCATTCCGTGTCGGCGGGAACCTCGCGCTTTCTCCGGGCGCCGTCGTGTTCAGGAACGAGGTGCTCGAGATCATGCAATATGCGCCCGGCACCGGGCAGGTCCATCGCCGGCCATTGCTGATCGTGCCGCCGCAGATCAACAAGTTCTACCTGTTCGACATGGCGCCCGGGCGGAGCCTGATCGAGTTCCTGACCGCAAGCGGGCTGCAGACCTTCGCGCTGAGCTGGCGCAATCCGACGGCGGAACAGCGCCACTGGGACCTCGAAAGCTATGTCGGCGCGCTGATTGACGCCATCGATGCCATCCGCGAGATCACGGGCAGCGACGACATCAACCTGAGCGCCGCCTGCTCGGGCGGCATCACCGCGGCGATGCTGCTGGGGCACCTCGCAGCCCGTGGCGACCGGCGCATCAATGCCGCGACGCTCATGGTCACCGTGCTCGACACCAGCGCCGAATCACAGCTCGGGCAGATGGCGACACAGGAGACGATCGAAGCGGCGCGGCTCAGCTCGCGCCAGAAGGGGGTGCTGACCGGCGAGGACCTGGCGCGCATCTTCGCTTGGATGCGGCCGAACGACCTGGTCTGGAATTACTGGGTCAACAATTACCTGCTCGGCAACGAGCCGCCCGCTTTCGACATCCTTTACTGGAACAACGACATGACGTGGCTGCCCGCGGCACTGCACAGCGACTACCTCGACCTGTTCCTGAACAATCCCTTGCGGCGTCCCGGCGCGCTCCGCCTGCTCGGGACGCCCATCGACCTCTCGAAGGTCGGGTGCGACACCTTCGTCCTGGCGGGGATGACGGACCACATCACGCCGTGGCACGCCTGCTACGCCACCATGGGCATGCTGGGCGGGGCGAAGGAGTTCGTGCTGAGCTCCAGCGGCCATATCCAAAGCATCATCAACCCCCCTGGCAATCCCAAGGCCAAGTTCTACCGCAATCCGCAGTCGGCTCCCGACCCCGCCGCCTGGCTCGCCGCAGCGCAGGTGCAGACGGGATCATGGTGGAGCTACTGGCGGGACTGGCTCATCGCGCGCGCCGGCGAACAGAAGCCTGCGCCGCCAACGCTTGGGAGCCAGCGGCATTTACCCGGCGCAAAGGCCCCGGGCACCTACATTTTCGAGCGCTGAGGCACGCCAATGAAGCAGGGAACAAATTTTGCCGGCGCAACGGGCGTGCGCGATGTGGAGATCGACGGGCAGCGGCTGCACGTTGCCGTCCGGCCTGGGGACCAAGAGCACTGGCCGCTGCTCCTGCTCAATGGCATCGGCGCCAACCTGGAGCTGCTGCAGCCTTTCGTCGACCGGCTTGACAGGGGCATCGAGACAATCCTCGTCGACCTGCCGGGCGCCGGCCAGTCCCCGGCTCCGAGCATCCCCTACCGGCCGCGCGGCCTGGCGAAGCTCCTGGCCCGGCTGCTCGATGAGCTGGCGTATCCGGTGGTGGACGTCCTCGGCATCTCGCTGGGGGGCGCCATCGCGCAGCAGTTCGCCCGGCAGTTCCCGGAACGCTGCCGGCGGCTCGTTCTGGTCAGCACCGGCACCGGGGCGATCATGGTGCCCGGCGGCCTGCCCGTCCTGCTCAAAATGGTGACCCCGCGCCGCTACAGCGATCCGTCCTACATGGCCGAGATCGCGCCGGCCATCTACGGCGGCCGCATCCGCGCCGATCCCAGCCTCATCACCAGCCATGTCGGCGCCATGCGGCTCGGGCGGTCGCTCGGCTACTACTGGCAGCTCCTCGGCATCACGGGCTGGACCAGCATCCATTGGCTGCATCGCCTGCGGCAACCGACGCTGATCCTTTCGGGAACCGACGACCCGATCGTGCCGCTGATCAACGCGAAGATCATGGCCCGGCTGATCCCGAATGCCCGGCTCCATGTGTTCGACGATGGCCATCTGGGCCTGCTGACGTCCGCGGACACGCTGGCGCCGGTGATCCAGCAATTCCTGGCCGAGGAGGCGCCGATAGCCCAGGCCGCCGCCTCGGCCGCATCCGCAACTTAAAGGGGGACAAAGCATGTCGGCGCAGCACGACACCGGAGCGAGCCGGGCACAGCCTGGCAAGGGTCCCGCGCACCCGGCCGCCGGAGCCGGCGACTTCTACCGCATCGCCGACATGCTCGAAGCCGAGGATCAGGCCCTGCTTCGGCGCGTGCGGGCGTTCATGGAGGAGAAGGTCGCGCCGGTCATCACGCACTACTGGGCCCAAGCGGAATTCCCCTTCGAGCTGATCCCGGGGTACGCGGCGCTGGGCATCGCCGGCGTGGGCTACAACGGTTACGGCTGCGCGGGGCGGAGCGCGTTGCTGGACGGGTTTGCAATGCTGGAGCTTGCCCGCATCGATTGCTCGATCGCCACCTTCCACGGCGTGCACAGCGGCCTCGCCATGGGTTCGATCTACCTGTGCGGCTCCGAGGAGCAGAAGCAGCGCTGGCTGCCGGCGATGCAGCGCTGCGACAAGATCGGCGCGTTCGCGTTGACGGAGCCGGAGGTCGGATCGGCCGCGGCGCGCGGGCTCAAGACCAGTGCGCGGCGCGACGGCGACAGTTGGATCCTCAACGGCGAGAAGGCTTGGATCGGCAATGCCACCTTCGCCGACGTGACCGTGCTCTGGGCGCGCGACGTTGCGGACCAGCAGGTGAAGGGCTTCCTTGTCGAGAAAGGGACGCCGGGTTTCACGACCGAGAAGATGGAGCGCAAGATTGCGCTCCGCGCCGTGCAGAACGCGCGGATCAGGCTTGAGGACTGCCGCGTGGACGAGGCGAACCGCCTGGCCGACGCCCGGTCGTTCAAGGACACGGCGCGCGTCCTGCGCATGACCCGCGCCGGCGTCGCCTGGGAGGCGGTGGGCTGCGGGCAAGGCGCCTACGAGCACGCGCTCCGCTACGCGACCGAGCGCCAGCAGTTCGACCGGCCGATTGCGCAGTTCCAGTTGGTCCAGGACCTGCTGGTCCGCATGCTGGGCAACGTGACGGCGTCCAAGTGCCTGGTCATGCGCCTGTCGCAGATGCAGGACGCCGGCCAGATGGACGAGGAGCATGCCTCGCTCGCCAAGGCGTTCTGCACCGTGCGGATGCGTGAGACCGTCGGCTGGGCGCGCGAGCTGATGGGAGGCAACGGCATCCTGCTGGACTACAATGTCGGGCGCTTCGTGGCCGATGCCGAGGCGATCTATTCGTATGAAGGCACGCGCGAGATCAACACGCTCGTGGTCGGACGCGCGATCACGGGCCTCGGCGCATTCGTCTGAGGTTTGGCTGAACAAGAACTGGGAATGGAGGGCTCCGCATCCATTGCCGGGCGGATCAACCCGCCTTTGACGCTGTGATTTTGTTTGTTGGATGTATCCGGAACTAGAAGTCCGGGATGGGAGGACGCAATGAAAGCAAGCGCGCAGCGCTGCTGCCGGATCATGCTCACGATACTGCTGGCCGCCGCCGCCGGACGGGCGTTCAGCCAAGAATACCAGTTAGGCGACGTGCACATCAGCCTCCACGGCGCCGCGGACTACGGCACCGCCATCCGCACCAACGACGTCGATCCGCAACTGGTCACGATCCCAAATGCGCGGGTGCTTGGCATTCGTTCGGTGGGGAACACGCGCAACAGCGACGACGGCGAGCTGAACTTCCGGAAGCCGGGCGAAGCCGTCTCAACTGTCCTGAAGGGTTGGGTCTCGCTCGAAGCCCGGTATCACGACGTAGGGGTGTTTGTCCGTGGCAAGGGCTGGTACGACTTCACCTTGTCAGACCACGCCGTGCCCTGGGGCAACTACCCGAACGGCTTGACATCGAACACGACGCTTTCCGACCGCGGCTTCGAGAGCCGGGCGAAATTCTCCGGCGCGGCGCTGCAAGAGGCCTATGTGTTCGGCGGGACGGACATAGCCGGCCATCGGCTCGACATCCGTGTCGGCAACCAGCTCATCCCTTGGGGCCTCCCGAGCGTGTTTCCTGGCGGCTTGTCGGTGCTGAACCCAATCGACATCCCGGCCCTTCGCCGGCCGGGCGCATTCGCCGAAGAGACCCCGACACCGTTCCCGGCTGTTTTCGCCCGCTTCGCGGCGACCCCGAAGCTTGCCGTGGAGGCATTCTGGCAGTTCGGCGCCGGGCGCAATGCCTACGATGGATGCGGGACTTTCTATGCGTCGGACTATTTCCCGCAAGGCTGCAATTACGTTTTGGTCGGCGGGTCTTTCGCATCGCCGGACCCCGTGCTTTTGCGGCAAGGCGCTTTCATCACCCGGGCGCCCACTCCTGGTAATTCCGAAGTGGGTCAAGGAGGCATTGGCGCCAAGTACACGGTGGACCCACTGAACTCCGAGTTTGGCGCATACTATGCCCACTACAATTCCCGTAACGCGCTGCCGGAGATCACCCGCACCTTCCGCGCCTCAGCCGCGGTTCCGTTCATTACCGGCAATCCGGACGGGGGGAATCCGGTGTTTCGCACTGTGTATGTCCCCGACGTCGATCTGTTCGCCGTGAACTGGCAGGCGAAGCTTCCCAGCAAGACGACTTTGGCCGCGGAGTATGTTTTCCGGCCCAACCAGCCGATCGGGCTGCCAGCGGGCGAGGAACTCACTGCCGCCGTCTCTGCAGCCGCTCCAAGCCTGCTCAGGGCGTCTTTCAACGCGCTGTCGCCGGGCGCGTTCTACCAGGGCTATGACCGCCATGAGACCGGTTCCTTCAGCGTTGCGGCGGCACAGCAGTTCGAAAACGTCGCGGGCGCCAGGACCGCGATCCTCGGCGCAGAGTTCGGCGCGCGGCAGGTCTATGACCTTCCCGACCCGAATGTGCGCCGGTACCTGCGGGCGGATACGTTTGGAACCGGCCCGGTCAAAGGGGTCTGCCTCCCACCGGCGCCGGGCGTGCTTTATACCGGCTGCACGTTGAGCGGCTTCGTGACGAAGTTTGCCTGGGGCTTCCGGCTTCGGGGTTCTCTTGTCTATACGATCGAGTCCGTTCCCGGTCTCGATGTCATCGCCACGGCAAGTTATGGCAAGGACATCTCAGGCTGGTCGTATGACGGAACCTTCAACCAAGGGCGAAACGTCGCCGCCGTGGGCTTTCGTGGCGAATACAAAAAGAGCTATTTCGGCGAGGTCGTCTACGCTCCCACCTGGGGAGGCGCTTTCAATGCCAGCCGCGACAGGTCGGTCATTCTGGCGTCCATCGGGGCCAGGTTCTAAAGCCAACCCGGCGCCGGGCTCATTCGCGGGAGCGTCAAACGCGTCGCTGCGCCGTATGGTGTATGCTTGCCCATGCGGTTAGGGTCGACCGATGAATGCCAGCGCCAAGCAGCGTGCTATCGAGACCGCGTTGGACGCGGCGTTGGTGGCTTGCGCGCGCAAGGGGCTGCTGCTTACGGAACTCCGGCGCCGGGTCCTCAGCCTTATCCTGGAAGCCGAGGGTCCTTTGACGGCGTATCAGTTGTTGGCCCGCCTGAAAGAGAGCCGCGGGAACGCGACGCCGCCCACGGTGTATCGGGTGCTCGATTTCCTGATGCAGCAGCACCTGATCCACAAGGTGGAGCGCTTGAACGCGTTCATCCCCTGCACCGAGGCCGACCATCATCACGAGCATCCCGTGCAGTTCCTGATTTGCCGGCAATGCGGCAGCGTGGCCGAGATCGAGGACCGTGGCGTGTCGAAAGCCCTGGAGCACGCGGCCGGGCTGAAAGGCTTCCATCCCGGCAACGCGGTGGTCGAGCTGGACGGGACCTGTGCCGCTTGTTTCCGTCCGGCATGACTGGTCAGGGGGCGAGGCTGTAGCGGATCGGCAGCGTGATCGAGAGATGGTCCGGAGCCGGAGCCGGCGGCGCAGGGAGATGCGACCCGCGCAGCAACGCGGCCGCCGCTTCGTCCAACATGGGAAAGCCTGAGCTGCGGACGAGGGCAACCTCGGTCACTGTCCCGCCGTGGTCCATGGTGAAGCGCACGACCACTCGGCCTTCCACGCCGTCGCGGCGCGCGGCTTCAGGATAGGTTTTATGCTCTTGCAGCCAAGCCGCCAAAGCGCCGCGCCAGGCGCCGCTCGTATCGGCCGCCAGGGGAACGGGTGGGGCTGCCGCGGCGGCTGGTGGCGCAGCCGCTTCCGGCGATGGCCGCTCACCCCCGTCTGGTTTGCGGCCGGGCTGCCGGGGGTGGACTGATGGTGCTGGAAGCGATGGCGGCTTTGGCCGCGCCGTCCGCGGAACGGGCTGTGGCGCCGGTCGGCTCGGTATCTGGGAGGCCGCCGGGGATGGCACTGGGACAGGCGCCGGAGCCGGCGGAAGGGCTTCCGGCACGGGTGGCGATGGCGGCGGTGGAGGGTCCGCGGGAACGGCTCCGTCCGGCTCGGGCGCGGCCTCGGTTGGTGCAAGATCTGTCGCTGGAGGCGGGAGCGACTCAATCGTGACGGCAACCGGCTGGTCCGGGAGAGCCTCCGGAGTTGGCAGCCTGGCCTGCAGAAGCCCGGTCAGCAGCGTGGCGTGAAGCGCCAAGGCCAGGGCCAGGGCAGTGGCTTGCAGAGTTCTTGACGGTTGCGTTGAGCCCGCAGGCATGGCTCGGGCCAGGCCGGCCTGCGCCTCGCCAGCAAGCGCCGGGTTCAAGCGAGGTGGCGGCTGCCGCAGCTTAGTTGACATTATAGCGTTGCATGTCACCGTATATTGTATCGTATCTGCCGGCTGTGGCAATGCGTGCTGCCGGGAACCAACCGCATGAAGACTCGCACTGCCCTGTTGCTCACGACAATCCTGGGTGTTTCGTCCGTCACCCCGGTGTTCGCTGCTGGCCCCGAACCGACGGCCACCCCGGCGCCAAGGGTGCATCTTGGCACCGGCACGGACGACACGGGCGGCCCGGACCTGACGCTGCCAGACCTCGATGTCGTCAGCCGCAAGCTGGATCAAGCGCGCAGCCAACTGCAGCCCAACCTCGGCGCCACCACATATACCTTCAGCCGCGGCGCGGTCGAAGCCTTGCCGCAGGGCGACAACGCGCCGCTGAACCAGACGCTGCTGCAGGCGCCCGGCGTGGCGCAGGACAGCTTCGGCCAAATCCACGTCCGCGGCGACCACAACGAGGTGCAGTTCCGCCTCGACGGCGTGCAGCTTCCCGAGGGCCTGGCCGTGTTCGGCCAGACGCTTGAGACCCGCTTCGCCCATTCGTTGTCCTTGATCACCGGGTCGCTGCCGGCCCAGTACGGCTTCAACACGGCGGGCGTGGTCGACATCACCACCAAGTCGGGCCGCACCGACCCCGGCGGCGAAATCTCCATTTACGGAGGCGCGCGGGACTACTTCCAGCCGAGCATCACCTACGGCGGCAGCAAAGGCGCCATAGACTACTTCTACACCGGCGACTTCCTGCACAACCGGGTCGGCATCGAGAACCCGACGGGCAAATTCAACGCGATACACGACCTGTCGAACCAGACCCACGGCCTCGTGCACCTCTCCGGGCTGATCGACGCCACGACGCGCGTCAGCCTGCTGGCCGGCTATTCCAACGAGTTCTTCCAGATACCGAACAACCCTGGGCAACCGCCGTCGCAGGGCTTGTCCGTCAACGGCGTCAGCGACTTCAACAGCGCCAGCCTGACCCAGCACCAGCGCGAGATCACCGACTTCGGCATCCTGTCGCTGCAGAAGCAGTGGGGCGCGCTGGACGTGCAGACCTCCGTGTTCACCCGCTACAGCAGCCTGTACTACACGCCCGACCCGATCGGGGACTTGCTGTTCAACGGCGTGTCGCAGACGGCGGCCAGGTCCTTGCTGTCGACCGGCGAGCAGACGGATGCCAGTTGGCGGGTGAACGAGCGGCACACCATCCGGGCCGGGTTCCAGGTGCTGGGCGAGCGCAACGTGTCCCGGACTGATTCGCTGCTGCTTCCCGCGCTCGGCGGATCGGGCGGAAGCCTGCAGGGCGGCGGGATCAGCTCCACCATACAGCCGGCGGGGGGCACGACGCCCACGTCCGACAGCCCGTTCAATATCCACGACGGCAATGGCAGGACTGGGACGCTGTTTGGCCTCTACGTGCAGGACGAATGGCGGGTAACGCCGAAGCTCACGATCAATTACGGCCTGCGCTTTGACCAAGTGAACGAATACACCAACGAGAACCAGGTCAGCCCGCGCATCAATGCTGTCTGGCGTCCGTTTGAGGGCACGACGGTGCACGGCGGCTACTCACGGTATTTCACCCCGCCGCCCTTCGAGCTGGTGTCCGGCAACACGGTCAACCAGTTCGTCGGCACCTCGGCGGCGCCGGAGGTGACGCAGAACAGCACGGTGAAAGCCGAACGCGACAACTACTTCGATGCCGGCGTCGACCAGGTGATCCTGCCGGGCCTGCGCGTGGGTGTGGACGGCTACTACAAAGATGCCCACAACCTGATCGACGAGGGGCAGTTCGGCGCGCCGGTGATCCTGACCGCATTCAACTACCGCAGGGGCCAGGCCGGCGGCGTCGAGTTCAGCACGTCGTATGACCACGGGCCGCTGTCGCTGTACGGAAACGCCGCATACTCCCGCGCGATCGGAAAGGACATCGTCTCATCCCAGTTCAACTTCAGCGCAGCCGATTTGCAGTACATCAGCGGTCGCTGGATTCACCTCGACCACGACCAGCGCTGGACCGGCTCAGCAGGCGCTGCATACACCTTGTTCGAGGGCACGCGTGCGCCGGCGCGGCTGTCAGCCGACCTGCTGGTGGGCAGCGGCCTCCGCGCCAGCACCGCGGACGTGCCGAACGGCCGCGCCTTGCCGGGCTATTACACGTTCAATCTGTCGGCGGTGCAGACGATCAAGACCGGCTACATCGGCCAGACCCAGCTTCGCCTTGACGTCATCAACCTGCTGGACCGCAAGTACGAGATCCGGGATGGGACGGGCGTAGGCGTCGGTGCGCCGCAATTCGGCCTGCGCCGTACGATCCTCGCCGGTGTCGCGCAGCGGTTTTGACCATCGGCAAGGACCGGTGCACAATCCCACCCTCTCAGGCGTCTTCGGGTTCACCTCGTATTTGCGCCGCGGCCATGCGCACGATCGTCACAAAAGCTTCCAAGGCCGCGTCACTCGGATCGGCTCGCTGATCGATCACATAATCCAGCGTTCCGAGTTGCGGCAGGCCCAGGTCGGGCGGAAGCTCGCGCAGATGCGGCGGCACGAAGTGGCGGCCGAACGCCGCGATGCCAAGGCCAGCCTCGACGGCAGCGACGATGCCGAGCAAGCCGGTGCTCTGCGTCACGATGCTCCACCGCCGCCCACCGCTTTGCAGGGCAGCCAATGTCAGGTCCCGCGTCTCGCTAGGCGCTGGGTAGGTGGCGAGAGGCACATTGCCTTCTTCGCCAATCGCCTCCGGCTGTCCGACCCAAACAAGCGGCTCCCGCCAGAGCAAGTCCCCTTTCTTTCGGCCTGGCAGACGCTTCGCGACGACCACGTCCAGGTCACCGGCATCAAGGGCATTGAGCAGGCTCGTGCTGAGGCCGGTCTCGAAGGTAAGCTCGAAGCGTGGATGCTGCTTCTGGAACACGGCGAACACGCTGCCGAGCTTGGCCGTAGCGAAGTCCTCGACGACACCGAGGCGAAGTGAGCCGTTCAGGGACGGTTCCGAGAATTGGCGCCTTGCTTGGTCAGCCAGCGCGAGCATCGAACGGGCGTAGATCAGGGCCGCCTCGCCGACCTGCGTCAGCTTAACGCCGCGGCCACGACGTTCCAGCAGAGTACGTTCGAGCCGCGTCTCGAGCCGCTGAACTTGTTGGCTGACAGAGGATTGCGCGAGGCCGAGCGTTCCCGCGGCTTTGGTGAAACTGCCGGTGCGAGCCACTGCCTCGAAGGCCCGCAACTGGACGAGATCAAAAAGCTCAACAGTCATCACGTTCTCCGATGAAAGCCAATGTATTTTTCGATAGAATACAACGTGTTCGTGACACAAAAAATTCAGCGTGAAAATGTGCCGCAACTAGGGTGTTCGTAGGGCTTTATCGGCCACCGTCCTATCCATTCAGATCAATATTAGGAGGAGTCATATGGATCAGCCGTGAAGGCGCGCAAAACGTCGGAGCAATAACGCGATCGCAGCAAGATCGCGATAACTCATGTTGTCGGGCTCACGTTACGGCCATACAACCAACGGAACTGCACAGCCTTTGTGTGAACCCACCGGAAAGACCGTGCATCGTCTTGGCCGTTTGCGCTCCGCAGTCGCCGGGAGCGCCGGCGCGACATGTTTGATGACGCTGCAATAACCACCCGCCCCTGGAGAACCCACGATGGACCAAAACGTCACCGATGCTGGCCTGGCTGGCGCCGCCCTTCTCAACGACCCGATCCACACCAAGGACACCGCCTTCAGCGCCGCGGAGCGCA
>CAXSGE010000041.1:0-33968 GCA_964236715.1 uncultured Acetobacteraceae bacterium
GGTGCGCGGTGCGGAACGGCAGCCGCAGCACCCGCACCAGCCAGTCCGCCAGGTCCGTCGCCGTCGCGAAGCCCGACCCGGCCATCGCGCGCATGCGTGCCAAGTCCGGGGTCATGTCGCGCACCATGCCGCCGATCGCCGCCAATGACAGCGCGAGCGCGTCGGCGGCGTCGAACACCGGCTCCTTGTCCTCCTGCATATCCTTGGCGTAGGCGAGCGGCAGGCCCTTCATCACCATCAGCAACGCCACCAGCGCGCCGGTAATGCGGCCGGTCTTGGCCCGCGCCAGTTCAGCCGCGTCGGGGTTGCGCTTCTGCGGCATGATGCTGCTGCCGGTGGTGAACGCATCCGACAGCCGGACGAAGCCGAACGGCGCGCTGCACCAGATCACCAGTTCCTCGGCCAGGCGGGAAAGGTGCATGCCGCAGATCGCCGCCGCGCCCAGGAACTCCAGCGCGAAATCGCGGTCGGACACGGCGTCGAGCGAGTTGGCGGTGGGCCGGTCGAAATCCAGCGCGGCGGCGGTGTCGGCGCGGTTGATCGGGAAGCTGGTGCCGGCCAGCGCCGCCGACCCGAGCGGGCACTCGTTCAGCCGGCGGCGGCAGTCGGCCAGGCGTCCGCGGTCGCGGCCCAGCATCTCGACATAGGCCATCAGGTGATGCCCGAACGTCACCGGCTGCGCTGTCTGCAGGTGGGTGAACCCCGGCATCGGATCGGACGCGAACTCCGCCGCGCGGTCGGCCAGGGCGCGCATCACCTCGGCGACCTGCAGGTCAAGCCCATCCACCGCATCCCGCACCCAAAGACGGAAATCGGTCGCGACCTGGTCGTTGCGGCTGCGTGCGGTGTGCAGTCGCTTGCCGGCCTCGCCGATGCGCTCGGTCAGGCGCGCCTCGATGTTCATGTGGATGTCTTCGAGGTCGTCCACGAACGGGAAGCGCCCGGCCTCGATCTCGGCGGCGATGCTGTCGAGGCCGGCACGGATCGCTGTTTCGTCGCCGGGCGCGATCACTCCGGCGCGGGCCAGCATGGCCGCGTGCGCCAGGCTGCCGCGGATGTCCTGCCGCCACATCTTGCGGTCGAAGCCGATCGACGCGTTGATGTCCTGCATGATGACCGAGGGGCCGCGCGCGAACCGCCCACCCCATTGGGCGTTCGCCTCAACGTTCCGCAGGCTGTCGGCACTGCTTAGGCCGTCGCCTGAAATCGGAGGAGGTTGTGTCGCTCCGGCCTCGAAGTCATCTATATTAGTGTCGCTATTCAAGGACGCACCATGAACCCTATGAAGCGCCGCGCTCTGTTGGCGGCGGCCGTGACCCTACCGGTGGTGGCCGGCCCGCGCAAACCATGGGCGGCGGGCGCCGGGTTGCCTGGCCTGTCCAACCTGCAGCGGGTGGATGGCGCCACCGTGCCGGACATCCGCTTCAGCACGGCCGATGGCACCGTTCGCACCCTGGCGGACTACGCCGGGCAGGGCGTCGTGCTGAACCTTTGGGCCACTTGGTGCATGCCCTGCGTGGCGGAAATGCCGGCGCTCGATGCCTTGGCCCGGTTGGTGGCATCCGACCGGATTGCGGTGCTCACGCTGTCGTCCGACCGCGGCGGCGCGCCTCCGGTCGAACGCTTCTATAACGAGAAGGGCATCCAGACGCTGCCGATCCTGCTCGACCAACGCGGCGACGCCGCCCGGACGCTCGGCGCGCGCGGCATTCCCACGACGCTGCTGATCGACCGGTCCGGCAAGGAGCGCGGACGCCTGGAGGGTGCGGCGGATTGGGCCAGCACCGACTCGGTCGGCATCATCCGCCAGATGATCGGACAAGGCGTTCAGCCGGGGGGCAGCCCGTTCCGCGGGTCGAACGCCTGACCCGGCGCCCAATCGCGCAGGAAGCTGCGTAGCGCGTCATCGGCCGGGCCGACCATCACCCGGAGCGTCGCATAGGCGTCCCCGGCCGGTTGCTGGCCGTGTTCCTGGATGCCCTTGCCGCGCAGCCGCAGTTTGGTGCCGCTGTCCGACCCCGGCGGGATTGCCATCGTGACAGCGCCGGTGACGGTCGGCACCGGGACGCGCCCGCCCAGCACCGCCTCGTTGATGCTGATTGGCAGGTCGAGGTGGATGTCCTGGCCCTCCCGCCGGAACAGCGGATGCGGCGCGACGCTGACCTCGATCAACGCGTCGCCGGCCGGGCCGCCGGCGACCCCCGGGGCACCCTTGCCGCGCAGCCGCAAGGTTTGCCCGCTCTCGATCCCTGGCGGAACCTGAACGTCCAAGTTGCCGCCGGTGGGCAGCGCCAGCCGCTGCTTGGCGCCATTGGCGGCGTCTAGGAATGAAACCATGAGGGTGTAGCGCTGGTCGGCGCCTCGGCGCGGGCGGGCCGGGCCGCCACGGGCTTGACCGCTGAACATCCCCGCCAGGATATCCTCCATGTCGCCGCCGGGGTATGCGCCGCCGCTGGGCCGATAACCGCGTGGCGGCGCCTCCTGTCCGGCCGCGTCAAGCTCGCCGCGGTCGAACCGGGCGCGCTTCACCGGATCGGAAAGCAAGTCGTGCGCGCCCGAGATCGCCTTGAAACGTTCCTCGGCCTTCTTGTCGCCAGGGTTCACGTCCGGATGGCTGTTCTTGGCCAGCTTCAGGAACGCAGAACGGATTTGTTTTTCGGTCGCATTCCGAGAAACGCCGAGCAGCGTGTAGGGATCGTCGGCCAATGGCGCCTCGATTGGGTGAGAAGGCCATCATAGCGCGTTGGGTTGTCGATACCCAGCCGTGCGGCCCAGCGGCCAACGCCATGCAGGCCGATCTTTGATGATGCCCGTTTACTCTTTGCTAAGGCTTTCCAGGCATGATGCCAAGATGTCGAACTCAATCAGCCATTTCAACACGCTGTCCCAACCTCGAACGGTGTCCGCGGCTGCACGGGCAGCCTCGCGCTTGACGGTCCGGCGAAAATTCTTGCTCGGTTTCCTGTGCTTGAGCATAGGCGCGGCAAGCTTGGGCGCCTATGCGGTCCGCCGCGTCGTCGCGCTAGGCTCTTTGGCGGATCAGGCGGCCTACGGCTCGTCCACAGCGATCAGTTACGCACGGTCGGCTTCGGCTGGCTTCGCCGCACTCGGGGTTGCGATGGCCCGCCAAACGGCCTTCCCGAACCGGGCTGAGGCGGAGCTACGGGTAGATGACCTTTCGAGAACGTTGGATGGGAACTTGGCTGCTGCTGCCCAGCGCGCCTCGACGCCACAAGCGGCGCAAGCAGCAGCCATCGCCGCCATATCCGCCGCTCAGGACAAGATGACCGATGCCAAATTCAGGACGCTGCTTTGGATCGGCGCTGCGATGATTGGGGGCGGGATGATCGTCACCCTGCTTGCACAACGTATCATGGGATCGATCTTCAGCTTATCCGCCGTGATCTGCCGTGTGACGGCGGGGCAGGATGACACGTATGGCGCGAACGCCAGCGCGGATGGGGCGGCAGCGCTGCTCACGACCATTGGGACGATGCGGGCCAACATCGCGGCGATGACGGCGCTCGAAGTTGCGGAACGCCAGCATGGCAGGCCCATCCTGGCCAACTCGCCCAGGAAATCGAATGCAGGCGTGATAAAGAGCAAGCAGGTCGAGTTGATGAGCGAGCCACTCCCAACGCACGGTGTCTGAGTCGCGCCCTGAATTCAAGCTAGCGTGCCCGCGGCCGACGGCGCGGGCCACGCGCCCGGCCTAAGCGGCGGCCGTCACTGGATTAAGATAAGGCGCCGTGCTGACTCCTCGTGCCGAACAGGCTATGGGACGGCCTTCTTTCTCGGCAGGATGCCACGAATGGCCACTACTGCGTTCCCCGCGCTCCTTTCCGTGCGCCGGCTGCCTAACCTGTTCGACATCGTAGCCAGCGTCTGCATCTTCGGGGCGCTGGTTTACGTCGCGGGCATCGCGCGCGGGACCTTGGCGCCGCTTGATGCGCCAGAGGCCACGACCATCGTGCTCGACCCTTGGTTCCTGCCAGGCTATGCGGTCCGCACCACGCTGCGCATGTTCGCTGCGTTGATGTGCTCGCTGCTGTTCACGTTCACATACGCGACCTGGGCGGCAAAGAGCCGGCGCGCCGGGCTGATCCTGGTGCCGATCCTCGACATACTTCAATCCGTGCCGATCCTGGGCTTCCTGTCGTTCACGGTGGTCTTTTTCATGAGCCTGTTCCCCGGCCGGGTGCTGGGCACCGAACTCGCCGCCATCTTCGCCATTTTCACCAGCCAGGCCTGGAACATGGCATTCAGCCTTTATCAGTCGCTCAAGACGGTCCCGGCGGACCTCGACGAGGCCACTCGCAGCTATCGGCTAACCTCATGGCAGCGTTTCTGGCGGCTTGAGGTGCCGTTCGCCATGCCGGGCCTGGTCTGGAACACCATGATGTCCATGTCCGGCGGCTGGTTCTTCGTGGTGGCGAGCGAGGCGGTGAGCGTGGGGGACGTCACCTGGAAGCTGCCCGGCATCGGCAGCTACGTGGCCCTGGCGCTTGAACAGCGCGACCTCGAAGCCGTGTTCTATGCGATCCTCGCCATGCTCGTCGTCATCTTGGCGTATGACCAACTGCTGTTCCGTCCGCTGGTGGCGTGGTCCTCCAAGTTCCGATTCGAGCTGACGGCGGCGGAGGAGGTCGAGGACCCCTGGGTGCTCAAGCTGCTCCGCCGCACCCGGCTGTTGCGCGCCGCCTCCGGCTTGGTCGGTTCGGTGTTCGACGCATTCGGCGGCCTGCGGTTGTCGTTTCGATTGCGGACGCGCGCGGCCAAGCAGCAGCGGGCGCCATCCCGCCTTGGCGATGGCTTGTGCCTATTTGCGCTGGCCATCGTGTTCGCGGCGGCGATGTGGAAGATCGTGGCCTTCGCGTCGCAAACGCTGGCGTGGTCGGACTTATTGGAGGCGTTTGAGCTTGGCCTGCTGACGCTCACGCGCGTCGTGGTGCTGATGACACTGGCGACCCTGATTTGGGTGCCGATCGGCGTTTGGCTGGGGCTGCGGCCAAAATGGGGCCGGCGCGCGCAGCCCATCGCGCAATTCCTGGCGGCGTTCCCGGCCAACCTGTTCTTCCCGATCTTCGTTGTGCTAATCGTGCGGTTCTCAGGCAACCCGAATATATGGCTGACCCCGCTCATGATCCTGGGGACGCAATGGTATATCCTGTTTAACGTGATCGCCGGGGCCAGCGCGTTCCCCGGCGACTTGCAGGAAGCCGCGCGGAACCTGAAGGTCGGCGGCTGGTTATGGTGGCGCCGGATCATCCTGCCGGGCATCTTCCCATATTACGTGACTGGCGCCATCACTGCATCCGGAGGGTCCTGGAATGCCGCGATCGTGTCGGAAGTCGCAAGCTGGGGCAATACGAAGCTGGTCGCGCAGGGGTTAGGCGCATACATCGCGGAAGCGACCGCCAATGGCGCTACCGCCAAGGTGGTGCTGGGCGTCGCAATGATGTCCGCGTTTGTCGTCGCCTTCAACCGCCTGCTATGGCGTCCGCTCTATAGCTTCTCCGCCCGTCGCCTGACCCTGTAAGAGGAAGCCGCCCATGGACCAGCCCCTCGCGGCCGACGACCTGTTGCAGGTCCGAGGCGTCCGCCAATCCTATCACAAGGACAGCACCGCCGACCTCGTGGTGCTCGACAACGTGGACGTATCGCTCCGCGATGGCGAAATCGTGGGATTGCTGGGCCGTTCAGGATCCGGCAAGTCCACCTTGCTGCGCATCATCGCGGGCCTGCTGGCGCCGACCTCGGGCAAGGTGCTTTGGCGCGGCCAGCCGCTGCATGGCCCGGCAGACGGCGTCGCGATGGTCTTCCAAAGCTTCGCGCTCTTCCCTTGGCTGACGGTGCAGGAGAACGTGGAACTCGGGTTGGAGGCGCTCGGCATGGCGCGGGCCGCGCGTGAAAGCCGCGCCGAAGCTGCGATCGATCTCATCGGCCTCGGCGGCTACGAGAGCGCGTATCCCAAGGAACTCTCGGGCGGCATGCGCCAGCGCGTCGGCCTGGCCCGCGCCCTGGTCGTCCATCCGGACCTGCTGCTAATGGACGAGCCGTTCAGCGCGCTCGACGTCCTGACAGCGGAAACCCTGCGCACCGACCTGATCGACCTCTGGAGCGAGGGCAAGCTGCCAGTGAAGTCCGTGCTGATGGTCACGCACAACATCGAGGAGGCGGTGCTGATGTGCGACCGCATCCTGGTGTTCAGCTCCAACCCCGGCCGGGTCGCGAGCGAATTGCGCGTGCCGTTCCCACATCCGCGCAATCGGCACGACGAGGCGTTCCGCCAGATGGTCGACGACATCTACGCCCTGATGACCCGGCGCGCGCCCACGCTGCGCACCGCCGCCGTGCCGGCGCACACGATGGCGATGCAGTTGCACCGTGTCTCCACCAACCTGCTCGCCGGCTTGGCCGAGACCATGGCGGCGGCACCCTATAACGGCCGCGCCGACTTGCCGGCGCTCGCCGCGTCGCTGCAACTTGAGTTGGACGACCTGCTGCCGATGGGCGAGACGCTGCAACTGCTGGGCTTTGGCGTGCTGGAGGAGGGCGACCTGCGCCTGCTGGACCCAGGCAAGGTGTTCGTCGAGGCCGACACCGACGCGCGCAAGCGGATCTTCGGCGAGGCGCTGCGGGCCAACGTGCCGCTGGTGGCGCAAATCCGCCGGGTGCTGGACGAGCGGCCGAACCACCGCGCCGCCGCGGTCCGGTTCCGCGACGAACTGGAGGACTTCATGTCCCCGGACTACGCCGACGAGACACTCGGGAGTGCCATCGCCTGGGGCCGCTACGCCGAGCTTTACGCGTATGACGAGGAGGCCGACCAGTTCTTCTTGGACGAGGAGGAATAGTCGAGGCACGGATTGCTGCGGGGCAGGGACCAACTATCCTCCGCCGTCCGATTTAGGGACGGGTATGACGTTGGACGCGAACCCACCGAACGCAGAGTTGACAGCCAAACGGGCTTCATCACGAAGTTCGCGGCTGCCATCTTGAAGGCCGGGGCGCCCTAGACGGTGCGGGTGCCCATGTCGATGCCACCGCCGTCAAACGCGCCGCCATCGCCCGAAGCCGCCGGGGCCTGCCCGCCGGGCGTCATCTGGTCGACCGCGTGCGGCAGGTATTGCGAGAGCTGCGACAGCAGGTCGTGCGGCTGCATGTTGGCCTGCTGCGCCCACTGATTGACCTGCTGTTCGCCAAAGACCTGATGGAGCTGATCCGGCGACACCTGCTGGTTCGGGCCGTTGCCGACCCAGGACTGCGCGATATTGCCCAGGCCGGCGTTCTGGAACTGGCCGAGCAGCCCGCCCAAGCCGCCACCCGCACCGCCGCCGCCCAACATGCTGCCCAAGCCACCCGCCGCGCCGCCCTGCTGCGCCTGTCCGCCTCCACCGCCGAGCACGGAGCCAAGGATCGATTGCAACGGTGATGCGTTGCTGTTGCCGCCCAACACGCTGCCCAGGATGCCGTCGAGAATGCCCATAATTAGTCCCCTTGAAATTTGGTACGGTGCCGCATCAGGCGGCAACGTGGTAACCTCTCATAACACACACGACCGTGCCAAGTTGCAGCCACCGGAGCGCGCATGATCCGCAAACAACGCATCGGACCCGGCGGTTGGCCATTACCTCCGCGCCTGGCGCCGTCATGGACCGCCCGCCGCGCCGTGTGGTGGCTGCGACTCATGCAGGCCGGACGCGTCCACCGTGTCCACGGCGAACTCGTCACATTGGCCCGGCGGCGCACTGGGCCAAGGCACAATGACTTGCTTCAGTATGGTGATGTTCTGCGGCAGGAGTGGCGCGTCCGCACTGCGGCCGGGCCAGCCGGGCCGGCGCTCGAGCGCGCAGATCATCCCAACTACCTCGGCAGCCTTGCGGTCGTGCGCAGCCTGGTCGACGGCTATATCGCCTTGTTGATCGCCCGCGCCGGCGGTGCCGCCCCGCATGCCGCCTGCGAGGCCGAGATGCACCGGCTGGCAGGCATCTTCGCCGGCATGGATGCCGAGTATGCGCCGATCGGCGGCTGGAACACGCGGGGCCAGTTGGGCGACGCCGCCATCCGCCGCGTGCCGCTCGACGCTGGCCTCGGCGGGGACGCTTCCCTTGTCGACGTGCTGCGGGAGACGTTTGCCGCCGTCGGCCTTGCAGCGCTGCGCATCCTACGCGCGGCCGACCGGTCCGAGATTGGGGCCGATGCGGCGCTCGCCCGGCTGTCGGCGCTGGCCCAACGCACGGCGGCTTTGCTGGTGGGCAGCGCGGACAGCCAGCCCGCCAAAGCGACACTGCTGGCCGTGGTCGCGGACCTGCCAGACCTCACGGGTTAGGCGGTTAAACGTTGAAGCGGAACAACAGCACGTCGCCGTCGCGCACCACGTAGTCGCGGCCCTCGATACGCATCTTGCCGGCCTCTTTCGCGCCGGCCTCGCCTTTCAGGCTGATGTAGTCGTCATAGCCGATCGTCTCGCAGGCGATGAAGCCGCGTTCGAAGTCGTTGTGGATGACCGCAGCCGCCTGTGGCGCCTTGGTGCCGCGGACGATGGTCCACGCCCGCGTCTCCTTCGGCCCCACGGTGAAATAGGTGATCAGCCCCAACAGCGCATACCCGGCGCGGATCACTCGGTCGAGCCCGCTATCCTCCAGGCCGAGCCCGTCGAGGAACTCCCGCCGGTCGTCTTCCGCCAAAAGGCTCACCTCCGCCTCGATCGCCGCGGATACGGTCACGACGCCGGCGCCCTCTGCCGCCGCGCGCTCGGCCACCCGGCCAGCGTGCGCGTTGCCGGTCGCGGCAGCGCCCTCCTCGACGTTGCAAACATACAGCACGGGCTTGCTGGTCATAAGCTGCAGGCGTTTCGCGGCCTCAACCTGGGCGGCCGGGATGGCGGTGCGCGCCGGCAGCCCAGCCTGCAGCGCCGCCACGATCGGCTCCATCAGCGCCACCAGGGCCTGCTGCTCCCGGTCCCCGCCACGCGCCTTTTTCTGCGCTGCCGGCAGCCGGCGCTCCAGGCTGTCGAGGTCAGCCAGCATCAGCTCGGTCTCGACCGTCTCGGCGTCGCGGATCGGGTCGACGCTGCCCTCGACGTGGGTCACGTCCCCATCCTCGAAGCAGCGCAGCACGTGGATGATCGCGTCGACCTCGCGGATGTTGGCCAGAAACTGGTTGCCCAGGCCCTCGCCGCGCGACGCGCCGCGCACCAGCCCGGCGATGTCGACGAACTCCAGGCTGGTCGGCACCGTCGTCTTCGACTTGCCGATGACGGACAGCAGCCCCAGCCGGGGATCGGGCACCGCGACCCGTCCGACATTCGGCTCGATGGTGCAGAACGGGTAGTTCGCCGCCTGCGCCGCCGCCGTGGCGGTCAGCGCATTGAACAGCGTGCTCTTGCCGACATTGGGCAGCCCGACGATGCCGCAGTTGAAGCCCATCTACTTGGTTCCCTCCGCCTGCGTCAGCAGGGCCACGCGGGTCATGAAGTCCTCGGGCCGCCCGGCAGCCAGCATGGGAGCGGCATCCCCCACCGCATCCAGCAGGTCGGCAACCCAGGCCTGGTCGGTTTTATGGAAATCGCCCAGCACGTGGCCATGCACCCGGGCCTTATCGCCGGGATGGCCGATGCCGAGGCGCACGCGCCAGTATTCCGGCGTGCCCAAACACCGGTCCATGCTGCGCAGCCCATTATGCCCGGCAGCGCCGCCGCCCCGCTTCACCCGCACCTTGCCCGGCGCCAAATCGAGCTCGTCATGGAATGCCGTGATCGCCTCGGGCGCCAGTTTGTAGAACGCCGCGGCTGGTTGCACGCTTTCGCCGCTGCCATTCATGTAGGTGCCGGGTTTCAATGCGATCACGCGTTCGCCCCCCACGCTACCCTCTGCCACCACGCCTTTGAAGCGTTGCCGCCACGGACTGAACCCGTGGCGGTGCGCGATGGCGTCGATGGCCATGAAGCCGATGTTGTGGCGCTGCCGGGCCATGCCGGGCTCCGGATTGCCCAGGCCGACCCATAGCAGCACGGCAATACCTTACTTCTTGGCGGCCGGCTTGGCTGCGGCCTTCGGAGCCGCTGCCTTGGCAGGCGCAGCCTTGCCGCCCTTGGCCGGGGCCGCGGCAGCCGGCGCGTTCGGATCGACCACGGGCTCCGGCAGCTTCGAAGGAGCGGCGACGGTCGCGATCACGAAGTCACGCCCGGCGATCACCGGGGTCACGTCCGCGGTGCCCCCGAGGTCGGTCCAGCGCACGTTGTCGTTGATGTCGAGGCTGGCGAGGTCGGCCTGGAACGCCTCCGGCACGCTGTCGGGGTCCGCCAGCACCTCGACCGTGTGGCGCACGACGTTCAGCACGCCGCCGCGCTTGAGGCCGGGCGAGGTCAGCTCGTTCTGGAACTGCACGACGACGGAGACGCGGATGCGCTCGCCCGGCGCCAGGCGTTGGAAGTCCACGTGGATCGGCTTGTCCGACACCGGGTGGAACTGCACTTCGCGGATCAGCGCGCGGGACGCGACGCCGGCAACGTTCACTTCATACAGACGCGACCGCCAGCCGCCGCGCTGCAGTTCGCGCAGCACCAGGCGAGGGTCGAGCTGTGCGAGGGTCGGGGGCTGCTTGGCGCCGTAGATGACGGCCGGCACCATGCCTGCCCGCCGAGATGCGCGTGCCGCCCCCTTACCAGCCCGCTCGCGCGCCTCGGCCTCGATCGTGACGTAATTGGCCATGGGTTGCTCCTAACAGGTATTGCGCCGGCCTCCAGGGGTGCCAGCGAGCCCGGCGATGTAGCGGATTGGCGGGTTTTGGGCAACCCGCGGGTGGTGGTTTGGTTGACCCTCCAAATAGCATACGGTTCACGCCAGCACCGGCGTCAGCACCGCGGCGCAGACCGCCTCGAACCGTTTCGTCACCTGCGCCCAGCTAAAGCGCTGGACCACAAGCTGCCGCGCTGCCGCAGCGATGGCGGCGCGGCGTCCGGCGTCATCCAGCAACGTCAGCACCGCCGCCGCGAACGCATCCGCCGAGTCGGCCGCCAGGTAGTCGACGCCGTCCGTGACCGCCAATCCTTCCACGCCTAGTGCGGTGGAGACGATGGGCCGGCCCATCGCCATCGCCTCGAACACCTTGAGGCGCGTGCCGCTGCCGACCCGCAACGGGATGGCATAAACGTGCGACCGCGCAACGAAAGGCCGCACGTCATCCACGAACCCGGTAAATTCCCACGCCAACCCACGCCCGCGCGCCTCGGCGATCAGCGCGTCCGGCGGGTTGCGGCCCACGATGACGGCCCGCGCCCGTGGCCGGCGCCGCAGGATCAGCGGCCAGATCTCGCGCATGAGGAATTCGACGCCCTCGACGTTCGACCGCGAGTCCATTGAGCCTGTGAACACCACCGTGCCCTCCGCCGGGCCGAATGGCGGCGCTGCCTCGGGGCCATGGAACGCGTAGTAATCGACGTCCACCCCGGTCTCGATCGGCTCGACCCGATGCAGGCCATAGCCGTCGCGCAGCGCCGCCGCATCGCGGGCGGAGACGGCGATCACGGTGTCGAAGCGCCGCAGCGTGCTCCCCTCGAACCGGCGCATCTTGCGGGCCTGGTCGCGCCATATCGGGCGCATCGGCCGGGCGGCCACCTTGGCGTGGCGGGCGTAGATCTCGGCCTCGATGTTATGGGTGAACATCAGCGACGGCACCGCGAGTTGGTCCGGCAGCAGCACCGCCGCGTGCGGGAAGTCCACCAGCACCGCGTCGGGCCGCTTCGCCAACTCCGCCGCCACCAGCGCCCGCCCGGACGCCGAGCTGTCCGTCGCGACCGCGACCGGCAGCCGCCCGGCCAGCGCCATGGCCCGGCGAAGGCGAGACATCGGCGCGGCGGGCCAGGACAGGAACCGGTCGCACACCTCCGCGGTTTGCTGCCGAAATCGCCAAGCGTCCGACGGGGCAGGGGACACCAGCGTGATGTCGAACGCGCCGCCCTTCATGTGGCGCAGCGTGTTCGCCGTCCGGATGCGCCCGCCCTGGTCGAGCGGGAACAGGAACCGCGGCGAGACCACCAGCAGCCGTGGCTTCACCAGCACAGGCCTTGGTAGGTGATGCCGGGGTGGCCGCGCACCTCCGCGATCCCGGCGAGGTCCAGCACCCGATGTCCGCGCAGGGCTGCCAGCAGCGCCGGACGGTCGCGCGGGCCGACATGGCCCAGCACCACCAGCCCGGCGCCATCGAGTGCAGCCGCCGGGTCCGGCGCCAGCAGCCGCTCCAGATGCGGGATCTCACGGTCGATATAGGCGCGGTTGCTGCCCGTCAGCCGCGCGACCTCCACCGACCGGTCGAAGATGCGGAGGCCGTAGCCCCGGCCCAGCAGCCGCTCGGCCAAGATGACGAACGGGCTTTCGCGCAGGTCGTCGGTGCCGGGCTTGAACGCCAGCCCGAACAGCGCGACGGTTTGCCGGCCATGCGCGGCGATGGCCTCGAAGGTCCGCTCGATGATGGCCTGGTTGCTGGGCAGCACCTGCTGCAGGAACGGCGCCGGGACATGGGCGCGGTCGGCCAGCGCCAGCAGGCTGCGGATGTCCTTGGGCAGGCACGAGCCGCCGAACGCAAAGCCGGGCATGAGGTAGGCCGGCGAGATGTTCAGCACCCGGTCCTCGCAGAACAGCCGGAAGGCGGCCCGCGCATCGACGCCGAGCGAGGCGAGGATCGCGCCGCTTTCGTTGGCGAAGGCGAGCTTGACCGCGTGGTAGGCGTTGGCGAGGTATTTCACTGATTCAGCAACGCGGTATGGCGCGACATGAATGTCGCCGCTGATGCCCGCGTAGATCTCCCGCAGCAATGCGCCGTCATCGCCCGGGGCGGCGCCGATCAGGGTATAAGGCGGCGCGTGGAAATCGCGGACCGACGAGCCCTCGCGCAGGAACTCCGGGTTGGAGAAGTAGCGGAAACCCTCGCCCTGCCGCCTGCCGCTGGCCTGTTCCAGCATGGGGATGACGCGGTCCTCCGCCGTGCCCGGCGGCACCGTGGACCGCATGACCACGGTGTGGACGCCATACTTGCCGCGCAGCTCGTAGCCGATCGAGGCCACCACTTCGTCGACCGCCCGCATGCTGACGCTGCCGTCGGGTCCGCTCGGCGTGCCGACCGAGATGAAAGAGACTTCGGTGTTCGCCACCGCTTCGGCGACGCTGGCGGTGGCACGCAGCCGTCCGGTGCGGACGCTGTCGGCGATCAGGCCGTCAATCTCGTCCTCGACGATCGGCGACTGACCGCGCGCGAGCATGGCCACCTTGTCCGCCGCGACGTCGACGCCAACAACCTCATGGCCGGACGACGCAAGGCAGCCGCACGACACTGCGCCGACGTAGCCGATACCCATGACCGAAATTCTCATGGGATCGAAACAAACAGGATTCAGGCCCGCAGAACAAGGGCCTATGCTGTGTCATTTCTTGTTATGAAGCCGGCGTCAGACTCCAAGGTGCGCCAGGCTCGCAGAAATACGGCACGGCATTGGGGGTGCGGACGTCCGGGGACAGTTCCATCTCGGCCCGCAGCGCGCGGAACAGCGCCCCGTGCGCCACCACCAGCACCGGCGCCTCCCGCGTCAGCGCCCGGTTGATCGCCAGCACGGCCCGGGCCTGCAGCGCCATGAACGGCTCGGCGCCCTCGGGCGTGAAGGTCCCGGCGATCCAATCCTCGAACCAGCCGCCCATAGGCTGGCCCTCCTGGCCGCCGAACGCCACTTCGCGCAGGTCGTCCTCGATTTCGACCGGCAGGCCGAGCGTCTCGCCCACGATGCCGGCGGTGGTGCGCGCGCGGGACAACGGGCTCGAGACGATCGAGCGGATGCCCCGGCTCCGCAGCACGCCCGCCGCGGTGCGGGCCTGCGCCAGGCCGGTCTCGTTCAGCGGGGTATCGATGGCGCCCTGGGACACGTTGCGCGCGTTCCAGTCGGTTTCGCCGTGGCGCAGGTACCAGAACGCGCGCTGGGTCAGCATCAGGCGGCGAGGCCTTCCTGCTCCAGCATGCGCTGCACGGCGGGACGGGCCAGCATGCGGGCGAAATGCGCCTGGACGTTGGGCGGCAGCGTCATGCCCATGCGCTTGGCGCCCCAGTAGCACACGTAGAACAGCGCGCTGTCGGCCATGCTGTATTCGCCCGCCAGCCATTCCTTCCCTGTCAACGCCTTGTCCATCACCGCGAACCCCTTCTGCGCCATCTCGGTGCCGCGGGCTTTCACGGCGTCATGCTCCGCCTCGTTCGGGCTGTAGTTGGACGGGCGGAACAGGCGCGAGAAGCCCTGCATGTGGATGGTGGAAACGCAATAGTCCATCGCCTCCGCGCCGCGCAGCTCGCCCTCGTCCGACTTCGGCAGCAGCCCGGCCTCCGGGTTGGCCATGGCGAGGTAGTGCGCGATGACCGGATACTCCGTCACGATCGACTCGTCGTCGCGCTGGAGCGTGGGCACCTTGCCTTTCGGGTTCAGCTCGCTGAACGGCGGGCGCTGGCTCTCGCCGCCGCGGATGTCGAGCTTGGCCAGCTCATACGGCTTGCCGATCTCCTCCAGCAGGATGTGGATGCCCATCGAACACGCGCCGGGCGCATAATACAGCTTCATGGCGTTCTCCTTCGTCTTTAATCGAATAACGAGCTGACCGAACTCTCGTCCGAGATGCGCTGCATTGCCTCGGCGAGGATGGGGGCGACCGAGAACAGCCGGAGGTTGGCGGCTTCGCGCACCGCCTCGGTCGGCAAGATGCTGTCGGTCACGGTCATGCACTCGATCGACGAGGATGCGATGCGCTCCGCCGCGCTGCCGGACAGCACGCCATGGGTGACATAGACGCTCACGGATTTGGCGCCATTTCCCGTCAACGCCACCGCCGCGTTGCAAAGCGTGCCGCCGCTGTCGCAGATGTCGTCGACCAGGATGCAGTCCTTGCCACGCACATCGCCGATGACGTTCATGACCTCGGACACCCCGGCTTGGTCACGGCGCTTGTCGATGATCGCCAGGTCGCAGTTAAGCCGGGTGGCGACAGCCCGCGCCCGCACGACGCCGCCCACGTCCGGCGACACAATCATGAGGTCGCGCCCGGCGAACCGGATGCGAATGTCGCGGGCAAACATCGGCGCAGCGTACAGGTTGTCGACTGGAATGTCGAAGAAGCCTTGGATCTGCCCTGCGTGAAGATCCAGCGTCAGCACACGGTTCGCCCCTGCCTCGGTGATGAGGTTCGCCACCAGCTTGGCGCTGATCGGCGTGCGCCCCCAAGCCTTCCGGTCCTGCCTTGCATAGCCAAAATAGGGAATTACTGCTGTGATGCGCCGGGCCGAGGCGCGGCGCAGCGCGTCGAGCATGATCAGCAATTCCATAAGATGGTCGTTTGCCGGATACGACGTGCTCTGGATGACGAAGACGTCCTCGCCGCGGACATTCTCGTGGATTTCGACGAAAATTTCCATGTCGGCGAACCGCCGCACCGATGCGTTCGCAAGCTTCAGGTGCAACGCGGTGGCCACGGCCTCTGCCAGCGGACGGTTGCTGTTGCAGGCGATGATCTTCATGCGGCAGGAGTCCCGGACAGGGGGCAGAAGGTGGCGGGCAGGGTTCTAGCAACCGAAGTTCGACCTGTCACCTTTCCGTCACGGTGGTGTGGCCTATTTAGCTGTTTCTTTGCCAACGGGCGGGCCAGCCTGGCCGCCGGTTGCTGGATTGGTCGCTGGGTTGCTTCCGGGGATGGTCCGGGCGCCGGTCGAGTTCAGCACCACGTCGCGCACGCCGCCGGCTGCCTCGTCTGCCACCACGACTGCGACGTCGCCCCAATAGCGGTCGAGCGTGCCCGGCGGCACCTCGTTCAACTGCACGATTCGCCCGCGCTCGTCTCCTTTGTTGTCCGACACGATCCATTGCAGCTCGATCCGCATCGCGCCGTTTGCGCCGGGCGCGGTCTGCACCTGGCCGGCCAAGGTGAAGTCGGCGCCGTTGGCCGAGTCCTGGACCACGAGGCCCATCCCGGCCAGCTTGGCGCGCATCTGCGCCGGCAGGCTGCTGCCGCCGTCACCCGGCGCACCGGTCACGCCGGAGAAATAGATGCGGGCCGGGCGGTTCAGCAGGCTGTTCGGGTCGCTCTGCCGCCGGGCTGCCTCGATCCGGGTCAATAATGACGCGATGCCCGGCGCTGCCTGCGTCGCGGCCGCCTTCAGCACGGCCGGGTCGCCGCCGGCCCAGGCGGCCATGGAGATCGGCGCGCCCTCGGAAGAGCCTTGCGACTCGCCGGACGGGTTCTGCACGGCGTAGCTCGGCACCACGTCCGTGCCGCGCACCTCGGCCGAGAGCAGCAGGGTCCAGTCGCTGCGCCGCCGCCCGCGTCCCGCAACGGCGGGAACCTCCTCGGCCACCAATGCGTCCGCGACCGCGCCGGCCCAAGCGTTGGCGCCGGCGTCGGGCAACAGCGACTGCGCCGGAGCGGGCACCGCAAGGCGCGAGGGCGGCGGTTGCGAAAGCCGTTCGGCGGTTGCGCCGGGCCGGCCCAGGAATGGCTGCGGCAGGTCGCCGCACCCGGCGAGGCCAAGGAGCGCCGCAAGGGAGGCTGCGGCGAGTTTCGGCAGTGACGACTGCTTGTTAGAAGACACAGCTCACCAACCCAACCGCGATGAAAATAACGACGAAATAGAGGAAGTACGGTCCCATGGCGGCGCTATAGCATGATCGCCGAGATCTGGTGCCCGATCGGTCCGCCGCCGGCGAGGGTGCGGCGGCGATGGCTGAAGAACCGGTCGGCGTCCGCCATGGTGTCGGCGTCGATCACGTCCACTCGGCCCAATCCGCGAAGGCGCGCCGCGCAATATCCAGCCAGATCGAACTGCCATCGGTCCGGGCGCGCTCCGTCGATGAAAAATGCAGCGTCCGCGCCGTCGTGCGCCAGGATTGCGTCGCGTAGGTCCGGGCCGACCTCATAGGACGGCTGCCGGATGCAGGGACCGACGGCGGCGACGATCGACGCGGGCCGGGCGCCAAGGCGGACCATTGCATCGACCGTCGCCTCCAGCACCCCCGCGGCGGCGCCGCGCCATCCGGCGTGCACCGCGCCGACGACTCCCGCTTGCCCGTCGGCCAGCAGGACGGGGGTGCAGTCCGCCGTGATGATGCCGAGCGCGATGCCGGGCCGGTCCGTCACCATCGCATCGGCCCGCGGCCCGGCGCCATACGGCCAGGGCGTCTCGACCACTGCCACCTCCGCCCCGTGCACCTGCGTCAGCCCAACCAGGTTTGGCGGCCCGGCCCCCAAATGCCGCGCCGCCAGCGCGCGGTTCTCCCGAACTGCTTCGGGCGCGTCCTGGCCAGACAGGCTGCAATTCAGGCTGGCATACGGCCCGCTGCTGACCCCGCCCCGGCGGGTGAAGAAGCCATGCGGGCAGGATAGGACGGGGCTGGCCAGCGGCTCGATCACCGTGGTTCGAACCCGGCGGGGCAGGGGAGTCCAGGATGGCAAATGGCCAGCGCCTTGAACAGGCGGCCCATGCGGTCGGGCTCGGCCAAGCGCTGCGCCGACTGCACCAGCCCCGCAGCACGGGTCGGCGGCTGTGTCTGCGCGAGCCGGCCGGTGCGCTGGAACAAGCCGAGCTGCGTCAGGAACAGGCCTTGCGGCACCGGCCCATGCACCGTGGCGCCCGCGGCCCGTGCCGCCCGGGCGAGCGCTGCGAAGTCGACATGCGCGGTAAGGTCCGCTGACCCAGCCTCGGCCAACGGGTTCGCCGGCCTCCCCGCCTGCAGGGCTTGCAGGCTGTCGCCCGGGGCGCTCTCGGCCGGGCCATAATCCAGGATCAACGCCGCCCCGCCATCGCGAAGCACCCGGCGCGCGACATGGCCGGCGACCGCGCGGGCGGCCTCGCATAGTTCCACCACGGCGCCGTCCTCTGCGTCGGCCGCTTCCGGCAATGTCGCCGGGTGTTCGATGAAGCTGTCGCCCGCGACGAAGCGTTCGGTCCAGCCAGCGCCGCGGCGCACAAACTGACGAATCGGCAGCGCGTCCAGGAACTCGTTGGCAAGCAGCAGCATCGGACCCGGCGGCACCGCCTCCAGCGCGTCATGCCATGTGGCATCCGGCACCCGGGCGGCCTGTTGCGCGCGCAGCTTTGGCGACGTTTCGACCAAGTGCACCCGCAGCGCCGCCGCGAACGGGGCCGCCACGCCGCCAATGGCCCGCAGCGCGTCGGCCATCAGGGTGCCGCGGCCGGGCCCGCATTCCACCAGCAGCACCGGGTCGGGCCGGCCCATCGCTTCCCAGGCGATGGCGGACCACAACCCCAGCAGCTCGCCGAACACCTGGGTGATCTCGGGCGCCGTGGTGAAGTCGGCATAGGGGTTGCGCGTCGCGTAGTAGGCTGCGTTGGCGCGCGCCATGAAGGCGTCTAGACGCTCTATTGCAGGCAGGTTGGCCATACTATGCGGGCTGTGGCGAAGGCTGCGCGCGGGCGATCAGCCAGGTGCCGGCCAGGATCATCGGCAGCGACAGCAACTGCCCCATCGTCGCGCCGGCGAACAGGAAACCTAGGAACGCATCTGGCTGCCGGAAGAACTCCCCGATGACGCGGGCGATGCCGTAGCCGACCAGGAAAATGCCGGTGAGCGTGCCGAACCGGGCGCGTATGGCCGGGTTGCGGCAGGCGAGCGCCAGGACGATCAGCAGGACCACGCCCTCCATCGACGCTTGGTAGAGCTGGCTCGGGTGGCGCGGCTCCGGTCCGGCCACGGGGAAGATCATCGCCCAGGGCAGCCAGTCCGGCGCTGGGCGGCCCCAAAGCTCGCCGTTGATGAAGTTGGCGATGCGGCCGAAGCCGAGCCCGATCGGCACCACGACGGCCAGCCGGTCGGCGAAGCCCAGCAACGGAATGCGCTCCCTCCGGCAATAGATCACCAGCGCCGCCACCACGCCCAATGCGCCGCCATGGAAGCTCATGCCGCCCTGCCACACCGCGAGCGCCCCGAGCGGGTTCTGCAAATAGTGCATGGGCTGGTAGAACAGCACGTAGCCTAGGCGTCCGCCGAGCACGACGCCGAGCGTCGCCCAGGTGAGGAAATCGTCGGTTTGCTCCATGCTGGCGACGGGAGGCGACAGCCGCGCCAGCCGCCGCATGATCCGCCATCCGAGCACCAGGCTGCCGATATAGGCCAGGGCATACCAGCGTATGGCGAGCGGCCCGACCTGCACCAGCACGGGGTCGAACCCCGGGAACACCAAGACTGGGATCATGCTGAACGCTCCGCGTTCGGGATCATACGTAAAGCTCTGCACCCTGGAGATGGCGCTGCACATAACGGCGGACGCCATCCTCAAGCGGAGTGAATTGCCCGGCGTAACCGGCAGTGCGCAGGCGGTCCATGCGGGCCTCGGTGAATGATTGGTATTGGCCCTGCAGCGCCTTGGGCATGTCGATGAACTCCACGGACCGCGGACGCGCCGCCGCATCGCACACGGCATGCGCCAAGTCGAGGTAGGTGCGCGCTGTGCCGGTGCCGAGGTTGAACAGCCCGCTCACCTCCGGACGGTCCAGCAGCCACAGCATCACGTCGACGACGTCGCCCACCCAGATGAAGTCCCGCCGTTGCGCGCCGTCCGGCAGCCCCGCATGGTCGGAGCGGAACAGGCGCGCCGGCTGGCCGGACGCGACCTCGTCGTGCTTCACCTTCACGACCGAGATCATGCGGCCCTTATGGTATTCGTTCGGCCCATAAACATTGAAGAATTTCAACCCGGCCCATTGCGGCGGCGAGGGCTCGCCTGCGGCCAGCGCTGCCATGACACGCAGGTCGAAGGCGTGCTTGGTCCAGCCATAAAGGTTGAGCGGGCGAAGGCTGCGCAGCAGCGCCGGGTCATCGTCGAACCCGGCCGAACCGTCGCCATAGGTGCTGGCGGACGACGCATACACGAAGCGGGCCCGATGCTCGGCGCACCATTGCCACAGCCGCCAGGGCAGGGCGACATTCGTTTCCCACGCCCGGTCGCCATCGGTTGCGGTCGTCTCGCTGATGGCGCCGAGGTGGAACACCATGCGGACCGGCGGGCGCGTGGCCAGGAAAGCGTCGAGCGCATCGGGCCGGATGAGCTGCGCCGGCGGATGCCGGGCGAGGTTTCGCCACTTGCCGGCGTCGCCCAGCCAATCGACCACGACGGCCGCCGCATTGCGTTCGACGAGGGCGGCGTGCAGGTTGGAGCCAATAAAGCCGGCGCCGCCGGTGACCAGGATCATGCCGGTGCGTTATAGGCATGCGGGACGGGCTGACATAGCCCCCCGGCGTGCGTATGTATCGAACGCGAACAGAGAGGGTGGGGGTATCATGGCCGAGCGACCGAAGTTCTTCGACGACCTGGCCGGCGTGGCCGGCGGCGCGTTCTCCGCGCTGGCCGGCGTCCGCGAGGAGGCCGAAACCATGATCCGCGCCCGCGTGGACGAGGCAATCCGCAAGCTGGACCTGGTGAAGCGCGACGACCTCGACGCCGTGCAGGAAATGGCGGCCAATGCCCGCACAGGCCAGGAGGCCGCCGAGGCGCGGTTGGCAGCGATGGAGGCGCGGCTGTCGAAGCTTGAGGGCGCGGGTTCGGCCCCGGCTGCGTCTCCCGGCTCGGCGTTTCCGCCGGCCTCGCCGGATGGCGTTGCATAGTCGGCTGCCGCATTGCACAAACTTAATGCTTCACGTCATTATAACGGTGGACCCGGGTCATTAAGATCGGTTGCGGCCTGGGTTCTGGGCCGCGTAGTCTGAATCCTGGTGCGAGTCGGCGATCCCTGGATAGCATGTCCCGGGCTACCCAATTCGCGCGACGGCCCGGCCTGCCTCCAACTGGGGAGACCCCGCATGTCAGCCCTGAGTACCTATGCCGCCGAGACCGCGGCCAACCCCCTCGATGTCATGGAGCAAGTGGTCGCCGCAAACGATTGGGCCTTCGACCGCCGCAACGACTCAGAAATGGCTGCCGAAGCCCCCGGCAAATGGTGCGACTACGGCCTGTATTTCAGTTGGTCGCAGGAGATCAGCGCCATGCACTTCACCTGCGCCTTCGACTTGAAGGCGCCGGAAAAGCAGCGCACGGCCCTTTATGAGCTGCTGGCGCTGGCCAATGAGCGGCTGTGGATCGGCCATTTCGGCATGGACGCCGATGACGGGATGCCGCTGTTCCGCCACAGCGTCCTGTTGCGCGGCGCATCGGTCGCCAGCGCCGAGAGCCTGGAGGACATGGTCGACATCGCCATCACCGAGTGCGAGCGCTTCTATCCCGCGTTCCAATTCGTGCTGTGGGGCGGCAAAAGCCCGGCCGACGCCATGCAGGCCGCCATGCTGGAGTGCGTGGGCGAGGCATGACCGACACTCTCCCGCCCATTCTGCTGCTCGGTGGCGGCAGGATGGGCGGCGCGATGCTGGCCGGCTGGCGTGAACGTGGGCTGGCGCCGTCCTTTGTGGTCGACCCGGCCTCCGCTGCGATGGCCTTGGCCGGCGAAGGCGTCCAGGTGGTTGCAGCGCCCGAGGCCATTCCGTCCGGGTTCGAGCCCGCGGCCGTCGTGATCGCGGTAAAGCCGCAGCAGGCAAGTGTGGCTTTGCCGGGGATTGCGCGTTTTGCGGCCGGGCGTGCCGTCATGCTGTCCATCATGGCCGGTCGTGACATCGCCGGATTAAGGGCGTTGCTGGGGCCAGACGCCGCGGTCGTGCGCGCCATGCCGAACACCCCTGCTGCAATCCGGCAGGGGATCACCGTCGCCTGTCCTGGCCCAGGCATCACTGCAATGCAGCGCAGCCTTTGCGACAGCTTGCTGGCATCGGTCGGGGAAGTCGCCTGGGTCGTTGATGAAGGCCTGCTCGACGCCGTTACCGCGGTTTCCGGTGGCGGCCCGGCCTACGTGTTCCTGCTGGCCGAACTGCTGGAGCGCGTCGCGGCCGAGCAGGGAATTCCGCCTCCGCTGGCCCGCCGCCTGGCCCGCGTCACCGTCGCCGGCTCCGGCGCGTTGCTGGCCGCCAGCTCCGAGGACACATCCGCGCTGCGCATCGCCGTCACCAGCCCGGCGGGCACGACCGAGCGGGCGCTGGCGGTCTTGATGGCGGAGGGCGCATGGCCTGCCCTGATGTCGCAGGCGATTGATGCCGCGACCCGGCGGTCCCGGGAGCTTGCGGGTTAGGCCGTTTTCGGAACCCCCCTCGACAGGCCCTGCTTCGTAGCCCATGTCCCGATTATGGAAGATAAGCAGCTTGATCAAACCCTGATTGCCGCCGTGTTCAGCCAGGCTGCCCTGCGCGGCTGGACCGACGTGAACATCGCCGAGGCGGCGCGCGATGCCGAGTTGCCGCTCGACCGCGTGCGCGCCCGTTTCCCGGGCCGCGGCGCCGTATTGCTGCGTTTCGGCGTCATGGCCGACCAGGCCGCGCTGGCAACCGGGTCCAGCGAGCCGAACCCGCGGGAGCGGCTGTTCGATATGGTGATGTCTCGGTTCGACGCGCTGCAGCAGCATCGGGCCGGCATACTGCAACTGCTTCGCGCATTGCGGACCGATCCCGCGACCTCGCTGCTGCTGTATGGCGCGACCTTGCGCAGCATGAAGTGGCTGCTGGACGGCGCGTCAATCCCGTCGGCGGGCATCGTTGGCGGATTGCGCGTGCAAGGTCTGCTGGCGCTTTGGCTTTACGCCCTGCGCGCATGGGAATCGGACGAGAGCGCCGACCTGTCCGCCACTATGGCGGCGGTGGACCGCGGCCTCGACCGTGCGATCCAGGCGGAGAACATGCTGCCGGGCCGGGAGCGTGGGCCGGCGGAAGACGCCGCGGCGGTGTTTGCCGATGCCGGCATGATGGCGGATGATGCAGCATTGGAAGTGATGCCGGGGTCCGACGCTTCGGACAGCGTTGACCCCGGCGCCGCTCCCCCAAAGTCAGCGCCGCCGGGCTGACGCAACGCGAGCGGTATGCGCCAATGCTTTATGGTGCTAGATTTGCCGGATAAAATTGTTGAATTAATAGGAGGATTACCATGACCGACAATCCAGCCGCCCGCATACAGGCCACCGCGGCCCAAGCTGCCGACAACGCGACGCAGATGGGGCGCACCATGGCAGACGCCGGAAAGGCGCAGATGGCCGAGTTCACCAAGATGTTCACCGACATGAAGATGCCTGGCATGCCGGGCATGCCCGACATGGACAGCTTCTTGACCATGCACCGTAAGAACCTTGAGGTGCTGACCGCTGCCAACAAGGTCGCGCTTGAAGGTGCGCAGACTGTCGCCCGCCGGCATATGGAGATCATGCAGGAGACCATGCAGGAGGTCTCCGAGACGATGCGCGGCATGACGACGGCGGAGGGGCCGCAGGCCAAGGCCGCCAAGCAGGCCGAATTGATGAAGGCGTCCTACGAACGTGCCGTTAGCCATGTCAAGGAGCTGGCCGACCTGATCCAGCGCTCCAATGGCGAGGCGTTGAACATGCTGCATTCCCGCTTCACGGAAGCGATGGACGAGGTCAAGACGCTGGCAGCGAGTGGCGGCAAGTCTTAAAGCCAGAAACAATCCCGGAGAAATCGCAGGTCGTCCCGGCGTCATCGGCGCCGGGATAAGCTTTTGATGTCGTTAAATCGGCAGGCGCATCCGGGCGCGTAGTCCACCGAGCGGGCTATCTTCCAACACAATGTCGCCGCCATGGGCGCGCACGATGTCCCGCGCGATCGTCAGGCCAAGCCCGGTGCCGCCGAGCGCGCCGCTCTCAAACGGGCGGAACACGCTTTCACGGCGGTTGGGGGGGATGCCTGGGCCATCGTCGTCGACCATGACCTGCACGCTGCGTTCCCAAGGCTCAACGGACAGGTGAACCTGGTGGGCGTGACGCCGGGCATTGTCGACCAAGTTCGTCACCGCACGCCGGGCGGCATCAGGACGTAGGTTCAGCATCAGCTTCTCGTGGCTGTCCAGCTCTACCAGGGCGCCGGCGCGCCGGGCGGCGCTGGCCACCTCCTCCAGCAGCGCCGTCAGGTCGATCGGCTGCGCCTGTTCGTCACCCTCGCCGCGGGCGAACGCCAGATAGCCGCTGATCATGCGCTCCATCTCCTCGACGTCGGCGGTCATGTCGGCCACATCCTGCTGCTGGTCCGCGTGGGGCGGCAGCACCGCAAGCGCCAAACGGAGCCGGGTGAGCGGCGTGCGCAGGTCGTGCGACACGCCCGCCAGCATCTCGGTACGCTGCGACAGGAAACGGAGGATGCGCTCCTGCATGCGGTTGAACGCCCCGGCGGCCTGGCGCACCTCGGTCGCGCCCTCGGGCTTGATGGGGCCGCGGTCCCGGCCCATGCCGAACGCCTCCGCTGCCTCGGCCAGACGGCGGATGGCGCGGACCTGGTTGCGCAGGAACAGCGCCGCCACGCCGAACAGCAGCAGCGCCGTGCCCGCAATCCATAGCACAAACAGATAAATGGTGGAGGCATACAGGCGCTTGCGCGGCGCCTCGACCTCCAGGACGGAGTCGGGCAACTGCACGCGGACCAACACGTCGCGGCTGTCGGTCGTCCAATCCATTGTGAACGGCCGCTGGACCTTCGAGTCGAGCGCCGCAGCCAGGTCATCGTCCATTGGACCCAGAATGTTCACATGGGTATCAGGCGGCAACCGGGCGTCTGGAACCAAGCGCATCGGCAGCTCGAACCGCAGCCATGCGGTACGCAGGATCCAGGCTTCGTTCGCCGGGCCGGGATAGCGGTCCAGCAGTTCGATCGTCTGCGCGATCTCGCCGGCGATGCTGCCGGACAGGCGGCGGGAGACGATGTTGAGATGGCTGCCATAGAAAAAGGTGAAGGCCACCGCCTGCAGCGCCACCAGCGGCACCAGCACGATCAGCAGGCTGCGGCCCAGCAATCCACGGGGCAGCAGGCGTTTGATGCCTTGGAGCAGCATCCCGGTCACGTGCCGGGTTTCAGCACATAGCCGCGGCCGCGCACGGTGTGCAGGAATCGCGGCTCGCGCGGGTCGGCTTCGATCTTGCGGCGCAGGCGGGTGACGTGCACATCGATGGCGCGCTCGCCGGCCTCGTCCATCCCCAATGCCTCGACCATCCAATCGCGGGACAGCACCTCGCCGGGCTTGCGGGCCAGCGCCTGCAGCAGCGCGGCCTCCCCGCCCGTAAGGTGCACGACGCCGTCCGGCCCGTTCAGCGCCGCGCGCTCGACGTCGAAACGCAATCTGCCGAGCGGCACCGGTCCGGTGGGTTCGGCCGCTGCTGGGGCGACCCGGCGCAGCATGGAGCGCAGCCGCAGCACAAGTTCATACGGCTCGAACGGCTTGCCAAGGTAATCGTCCGCGCCGGCCTCGAAACCGGCGATGCGGTCCTCCGGCGAGCCGCGGGCCGTCAGCATCAGGATGGGAAGCGCGGCGCGCTCGGCCCGCAGGCTTTCCGCCAGTGAAAGCCCGGTCTCGCCGGGCATCATCACGTCCAGCACCAGCAGGTCCGGCTGCATGAACCGCATCTGCTCCCGTGCTTCGGCAGCGTGCCCGGCGGTGGTCACGCGGAAGCCCTGCTCGGCAAGGTAGCGCGACAGCAGCGCCCTGAGCCGGGCGTCGTCGTCCACGACCAGCACATGGGCTCCGGTCATCGGCCCGCCTTCAACGGCCCGCCTTCATCGTCCGAGCCGGGCGCCGGGCCGGACTGCGCTTTCAGCCTGGTCCATGTAGGCGCGGGCCGCAGGGTCCATCACCCCGCGCATGACCCGGCGGAAGCCCTCGACGGCCGGGCCGCCGGCTTCGCGGTAGGCGACGGCCAGGCGCTCGCGCTGGCGCTCGAACAACCGGCGCTCCAGCGCCTGGCCGGCGTCGGTCAGGCTCAGCAGCCGCTGTCGGCGGTCGCTGCGGCCCGGCGATTGCGCGACATAGCCCTGGTCCACCAGCGCCGTCAGCACGCGGGCCAGGCTCTGTTTGGTGATGCGCAGGATCGCCAGCAGGTCGCCGACCGTCATGCCGGGGGTGCGGCCGATGAAATGCAGCGCGCGATGATGGGCACGGCCGAGGCCGAGTTCCTCCAGGATCACGTCCGCCGCGCCGGTGAAGTCGCGATAGGCGAAGAACAGCATGTCCTGCGCCAGGCGCATCTGCTCTTCGCGAAGGAATAGCAGGTTGGACCCGGCCGAGCCTCTGGTATCATGTCCTCGCGGATCATGGCTTGAACCTAGGGCAGGTCGCGTTTCCGGCATGGCAGGCATTCCTCGCGTATACGACAGGTTTATTGACTTACCTGGCTTTGCATTATAGGGTCGGGCACGTTGAAGCAATAATATTACTTAGGAGAGCCGAAATGGCGTTGGTTCCTTTCGATGACCGCGACGGCCTGATCTGGATGGATGGCGTCATGGTTCCGTGGCGCGATGCCAAGCTGCACGTTCTCTCCCATGGCCTGCACTATGCCAGCGGCGTTTTCGAAGGCGAGAGGTCCTATTCCGGCAACATCTTCAAGCTGCGTGAGCACACCGACCGGCTGATCGCCTCCGGCCGCATCCTGGGTTTCGAGATACCCTACACCGCCGAGCAGATCGATGCAGCCTGCCAAGAGGTGCTGGCGGCGAACAACCTGACCGATGGCTATATCCGCCCGATCGCCTGGCGCGGCACGGAGCAGCTTTCGGTTTCCGCCCAGCAGACCCGGATTCATCTGGCGATTGCCTGCTGGGCCTGGCCGAACCTGTTCGGCGACGACCGTATGCAGGGCGTCCGGCTCGGTATGGCGAAGTGGAAGCGCCCGCATCCGGAAACGGCGCCCACGGCCAGCAAGGCCGCCGGGCTGTATATGATCGGCACGCTCTCCAAGCACGCGGCGGAGGCAGAGGGCTTCAACGACGCGCTGATGCTCGACTGGCGCGGACGCGTGTCGGAGGCGACGGGCGCCAACATCTTCTTTGTCATGGATGGGGCTCTCCACACGCCGACGCCCGATTGCTTCCTGGATGGCATCACCCGGCGCACCGTGATGTCCATCGCCCGGCGTCGCCAGATGACGGTGATCGAGCGCGTGATCGAACCAGACGAGATGCCGCGGGCGACCGAGGTGTTCCTGGCCGGCACCGCCGCCGAGGTCACCCCGGTGCGTGAGATCGCCGGCAACCTTTACACGCCGGGACCGATCACCGAGACGTTGCTGCGCGACTATGAAGCCCTCGTCCGCATGAGCCCGGCCGAGGTCGCCAGCCGTGTGGCCTAGGCGCCCAGGAGCTCGAAACGGGGGCGGCTAGTCCGTCGCGCCGCCGCCCCATCGTGCCGCCGCTTCGGTATCGGCGGTCCGGGCCTCCACCCATTGTGCGCCGCCGTTGGCAAACTCCTCCTGTTTCCAGAATGGCGCCCGGGTCTTCAGCCAATCGATCAGGAACGCCGTCGCGTCCAGCGCCGCCTGACGATGCGGGCTGGCGGTCAGCACCAGCACGATCGGTTCGCCCGGCAGCAGCCGCCCGTAGCGGTGGATGACGGTGCAGCCCTGCAGGTCCCACCGTGCCTCGGCCTCGGCCGCGATGGCTTCCAGGGCGCGTTCTGTCATGCCGGGGTAGTGCTCCAGCGTCATGCTGGCGATCGGCCGCCCGCCGGCGCTGTCACGGACCAGGCCGACGAAACAGCCGATCCCGCCGACGTCGGTGCGCCCCGCCAGCAGTGCAGCGAGCTCCGCCCCGGTGTCGAACGCCGGTGCCTGGACCTTGACGATGGCCATTAGCCGCCCGTTACCGGAGGAAAGAACGCAACCTCGTCCGCATCGCGCACCGGCGTGCCGGGCGTCGCGAACTCCTGGTTGACCGCGGCGCGCACCATCGCCGGGTGGGCGAACGCGGCGGCCCCGGCAGCGTCGCGCCCTTGCAGCAATGCAACCAGGCCACCGACTGTCGAGACACCGGAGGGCAACGGCAGATCCTCCTCCGTGCGGCCCATGCGTTCGCGCAGCCAGGCGAAATAAAGGATGCGGGCCATCAGCGCGGCGTCGGAATGGTTGAGATCGTGCCGTTCGGGTTGATGACGGTGCTGGTGCCGTTGCCGTTCGGCACCATGATCGCCCCGGTCGCGTTCGGCGCATTGAGTTGGCGGTAGCTGCTGGTACCTCCGGCGTCGACGGCCGGACCCTGCGGCGTCTGCACCACCTGGCCCTGCGGTCCCGGCCCAGGAACGAATGACTGCGGCGGTTGCGGACGCACATTGAACTGCGGCTCTGGCGGCAGCCCGGGCTCGACGGAGCCGGGCGGGGTCGAGCTGCCGCGCGACGCCGGCCTGGGCTGCCGCCCGGCAGGCAGGCCCGGTCTGGCGCCCGGCACAGTGGTTTGATCGGCGCCAGGCGGCTGATTCCCCAAATCATTGAGCAGTGTTGGTTCGGGGGCTTGCGGGCCGGGCCAAACATTGCCGGATTCCGGGGTCAGTGGCGTCACGTTGTCCTCCATGCCCAGCGTACGCCGCACGTTTTCGCTGTCCGTCATCGGTATGTTGGGGTTCTGGCCGGGCAGGGAAAAGGCGTGGTCGAGGAACTGGCCGAACCCTGTGCAGCCAGGAAGCAGGACGAGCAGGCCGAGCAAGACGGTGCGCCGCATGTGGATGGAGGCTCCTGAAGCGGCCGATCGGCCGTCGCGAGTGTGCATAAGCCGCAACGAATAATCGAGTCCATAGGTGGGAGTATAGGCGGGGCTCAGGGACCCTGCACACCCTGCGCGTCTGCCCGGGGCGCAGCCGCATGCCGCAACCCGGCGACAAGGTAGTCCCAGCCGGTCCATATCGTAAGCCCGGCCGCAACCCACAGCATTGCCTCCCCGATGACGGAGACCGGCAGGAACCGCAAGTGGAGCAGTTGCGCCGAGGAGTCCCCGGCCAGCAAGGTGCCGAGCGCCCCCATCTGGAACCCGGTTTTCCACTTGGCCAGGCCGGTGACCGGAAGGCCCACCCGCAGGCCGGCCAGGTACTCGCGCAGGCCACTGACGAGTATTTCCCGCAACAGGATGACGATGGCAGGATACAGGCCCCAGGCCGAAAGCCGGTCCTGTCCCGCCAACAGCATCAGCGTGGCCCCCACCAGCAGCTTATCGGCGATTGGGTCCAGCATGCGGCCGATGTCGGACAACTGCCGCCGTCCGCGGGCGATCTTGCCGTCGAAGTAGTCGGTGATCGCGGCGGCGCTGAACACGACGCATGCGAGGAAGTCCGCCGCCGGCGTACGGACCGCAACGATCGCCACCAGCAGCGGGATCGCGGCGATGCGGGACAAGGTGAGCAGGTTGGGAAGGTCGGTCAGCATGCCAGCGCACCATAAACCGGTTTTGCGGCCGGGTCAGCCAGGCAATCAATGCTCGCTCATATTGCCCGCTCATATTGAACGCGTTTCAGTAGGTGGCGCGCCCTCCGGTGATGTCGAACACCGCGCCCGTGCTGAATGAGCAATCCTCAGTCGCGAGCCAGCAGGCGAGGGCGGCGATCTCCCCTACATCCACGAACCGGCCCATGGGGATCTTGGACAGCATGTAGTCGATCTGCTGCGGCGACATCTGCGCGAAGATGTCGGTCTTGGCGGCGGCAGGGGTGACGCAGTTCACCAGTACGCCCTTGCCGGCCAGCTCCTTGCCCAGCGATTTCGTCAAGGCGATCAGCCCGGCCTTGCTGGCGCTGTAATGCGACGCGTTGGGGTTGCCCTCCTTGCCCGCGACTGAGGCGATGTTCACCACTCGGCCGTAGCCGCGCGCGATCATGCCGGGGATCAGCGCCGAGCTCACCAGGAACGGTCCGACCAAGTTCACGTCGACCACCCGGCGCCATCCATCGGTCGGCAGGTCCCAGGTGGGCGCGTTGCCGCCGGTGATCCCAGCGTTGTTGACCAGGATATCGACGACGCCGTGCTGCGCCAGGGTTGCTTCGGCGGCGGCGCGCACCGCGGCCTCGTCGGTCAGCTCGACTTGGTGCATGCTGACCGCGCCTTGGGTCCTGAGCTCCGCGGCGGCCTGGTTCATTGCGGCTGCGTCAAAATCCCAAATTGCGACCGCTGCGCCCGACGCCAGCATGCGTTCGCTGATGGCGCGGCCGATGCCCCTTGCGCCGCCGGTCACCACGGCCGTGCGGCCCTTCATGTCGAGCTGGTTCATGCTGCCCTCTACTGGCGTATCGCCAACGGAACGCTAGTCAACCGCCGGCGGGGCGTCCAGAGGGCCTATCCAGCCTCCCGCGCCGAGCCGGGATGGAAATGCGCGTAAATGCGGCGTGCCGTCTCCCGGTTGATGCCGGGCGTCGCCTCCAGGTCCGTGAGGCCGGCTGCCTTCACCCCGCGGGCAGAGCCGAAACGGTTCAGCAACGCGCGCTTGCGGGCGCTGCCCACGCCCTCCACCTCGTCGAGCTCGCTCGTGACCAGCGCCTTGCTGCGGCCGGCGCGGTGCGTCGTGATGGCGAAACGGTGCGTCTCGTCCCGAACCCGTTGTAGATAATACAAAACCGGATCGCGCGGGGGCAGTTGGAACGGTGCGCGGCCCTCGGTATGGAACCACTCGCGCCCGGCGTCGCGGTCGGGGCCCTTGGCGATCGCGACCAGCGGGATGCTGTGCATGCCGAGGTCCTGCATGATCCCGCGCACCGCCGAAAGCTGCCCGGCGCCGCCGTCGATCAGCACGAGGTCCGGCAGGGCCGGCGCTTCCCCTTCGCCGTTTTCGCTGGCCGCCTGCTCCTTCAGGGCGCGGCCGAACCGGCGCTCCAGCACCTCCCGCATCATCGCGAAATCGTCGCCGGGCGCGATGGGACCGCGGATGCTGTATTTGCGGTAGGCGTTCTTCTGATACCCGTCGGGACCCGCGACCACCATCACGCCATAGGCTGCGGTGCCCATGATGTGGCTGTTGTCGTAGCATTCGATGCGGGTCGGCGTTGCCGGCAATCCGAACAGCTCGGCCACGCCCTCCAGCAGCTTCGTCTGCCCGGCGCTCTCGGCCAGCTTGCGTTCCAGCGCCTCCCGCGCATTGGTCTCGGCGTGCAGCACGACGGCGCGTTTCTCGCCGCGGGCCGGCACCGCGAGCGTGACCTTGCGGCCAGCCTTCAGCGACAACGCCTCGGCAACGAGTTCCTGTTCCGGCACCGGATGGTTCAGCAGCACCGTCTCCGGCGATGGCTTGTCGTCGTAGAACTGCGCGACGAAGGCGGCCAGTACGGCGTCCAGCTCCATGTCGCGGGAATGCGTGGGGAAGAACGCCCGGTTGCCGTTGTTGCGCCCGCCGCGGATGAAGAACACCTGCACGCAGGTCTGGCCGCCGATCTGGTGCCCGGCGATGATGTCGGCGTCGGTCAGGCTGGCCGGGTTGATGACCGCGGTGCCCTGCACATGGGTCAGGCCACGGATACGGTCGCGGATCGCCGCCGCGCGCTCGTATTCCAGGTCCTCCGCCGCCGCCTCCATCTCGTGGGCGAGTTCCTTCTGCACCGTGTTGGCCTTGCCGCCCAGGAAGGCGCGGGCCTGGTCGACCAGGCGGGCGTAGTCCGCAGCATCGATCCGGCCGACGCAGGGCGCAGAGCAGCGGCGGATTTGATGCAGCAGGCAGGGGCGGCTGCGGTTGGCGAACACGCTGTCCTGGCACGACCGCAGCAGGAACACGCGCTGCATGGCGTTCACCGTCTGGTTGACCGACCACACCGACGCGAACGGCCCGTAATAGCTGCCCTTGCGCGACCGCGTGCCGCGATGCTTGACGATCTGCGGGAACGGGTGGTCCTCGGTCAGCATCAGCCACGGATAGCTCTTGTCGTCCCGCAGCACGATGTTGAACCGGGGCTTCAGCCGCTTGATGAGGTTGGCCTCCAGCAGCAGGGCTTCGGCCTCGGTGTGCGTGGTCACGATCTCCATCGTGACCGTTTCGGACACCATGCGGCGCAGGCGCTCATTCAGGCGGGCGACTTGCGTGTAGGAATAGACGCGCTTCTTGAGGCTCTTGGCCTTGCCGACATAGAGGGCCTCGCCCCGCGCATCCAGCATGCGATAGACGCCGGGGCTGAGCGGCATGGTGAGCAGGGCGCGCTCGATCACGCCGGCACCCTTCGGCCCGGCCTCAATTGGCGCCATGGCGGTCGGAGGCGGCCCGGGCTCGGCCATGGTGGGATCGGCGTCTTGCATGGGTTTCAAATAGGGCTGCGGCGGCCCCGGCCTCAAGTGCCTCCGGTGGTGCGGCCTCGGGTGTGGAGTGTGTTTTCTATCCACGGAAGCTGTGGATAACTCTGTGGAAGAGCTGCGGATGAAGAGCGTATATCCGCGGTTTTACGGGCGTTCCCAAGGATTGCCCAAAAGATGAGCAGAGTCGCTAAACGGTTGTTTTGATTACATTTAGGTGTTGCCGTGAGTCCTCACAGTGAGCGTCATCGCGCATGTCCCTGCAATCATTGGGATTGATTGGACTGCCGTGGACAACATCAGGCCGGGGTTGCATTAATTGTTTCGAGTCTGTGCCGAATGATTGCGACGCCGGCTGCCGCTGCGTCGGCGAACACGTCCAGCTTCTCGACTTGGATGCGCGCGAACCGCACCCGGGGGTCGGTCAGGCAAGTGGCGGCGATCCGCTCGGCCAGGGTTTCGACCAGCTTGATGTGCCCGGACGCCACGATTTCGCGAACCGCTGACGCAACGGTCTCGTAGCTGACCGCGCGTTTCAGGTCGTCGGATGAGTCGGCGCCCTCATCGACGCCGAGGTCGACGTTGATCCGGACGCGCTGGGTGCTGCCGTGCTCGTGCGCATACCAGCCGATGCTGGCCTGCAGCACCATGTCGCGCAGGAACACGTGACGGACGCCGCGTTCGGCGATGAAGTTCATTCTTCGCGCCCGCTGCTTGCTGCCCCGATACCGCCCGATTGCCATTGCAGGTGCTGGCCGCCGTCCAGCGCGATCATCTGCCCGGTCATCGCCGGCAACGCGAGGATGGCGATGACGGCGCGCCCGATCTCGTCGGGGCTGGCGCCGTGCTGCAATGGGACGGAGGCGCATTGCCGGGCGAACTGCGCCGGGGTCTGGCGCGGGCTGGGCAGGGTTGGGCCGGGGCCGATGGCGTTGACCCGGATACGCGGCGCCAATGCGAGCGCCATCTGCTGGGTCAGCGCCCAGAGCGCGGCCTTGGAGACGGTGTAGGAGACGAAATGCGGGGTCAGCGACCAGACCCGCTGGTCGATCATGTTGATGACGACGCCGTTCGCCGCGTCGGGCAGGGCGCGCGCCATGGCTTGAGTCAGCACGAACGGCGCGCGCAGGTTCGGCTCCATGTGCATGTCCCAGCTCGCGCGGGTGGCGTCGTCCCACTCGTCGCGCTCGAACGCGCTGGCGTTGTTGACCAGCACGCCGACGGGGCCGAGCGCTGCGGCGGCGGCGGGTAGCAAGCCCTGCACTGCGTCCTCGCTGCCAAGGTCCGCGGCAATGACCGTCGCGCGGACGCCTCGGGACCGGACCTGTTTGGCCACGGCTTCCGCCTCCGTCTGGCTCTCATGGCAATGGATCGCGACGGCAAACCCCGCCTCAGCAAGTGTCAACACGATCGCACTGCCCAGCCGCCGTGCACCGCCGGTGACAAGGGCAACACGAGGTATGGTGGTGGGGATCGAAGTTTGCATAAGGCTGCGTAGCCGGACCTTGCGATGGCGGCTAGTGGGAACGCTGTGAACGCCGGATTGCGAGAGCAATGAAATACATATCTATCCCAGCGCTGTGCCGCTTTGGTTATTGATTCCAACATTACATAAGCTTCTTTCCGACTAGTACGTGGAGAATACTGGGCGATCCGAGATTTATGGTTGCACCATTCGTAACCTGCGCCTGTATTCCGAAACCAGTAAGTGCCGAAACAAGAGCAGTTGCGGCTAATTCATTCTTGCGGCATATCTCACTGTCGGCAGGAAGATCAGACCTAGGAACTACGATCACGGTCGCTACTGAGGCAACCCCAATAATACCAACGCTCGGAGCGGTTGACTCAATCGTGTTTTGTCCGACACGGCGACG
>CAXSGE010000042.1:0-33809 GCA_964236715.1 uncultured Acetobacteraceae bacterium
ACGACGGATCACCGTCCCAACTCCGAGCCTCGCCGTTGACCTTCAGGGTGATCATAGTTGACGCCTCCAAAAAGTGGCTGCCTTTCGCTTTGTTCGCAGCCCAAGTTTCACGGTTGAAGCATTCGGGAACATCGATTGCGCCAATTCAGAGTGTGGCCGGCTTCGCAGTCGCCGCGGCCAAGATCTCAAGCCTTGACTGGCTGACAAAATCCTTCAACTCCTGGCCGGCCCGGCGAAACAACGCGCGATCAAGGGTCAGCCGCCGGGTGGTCGTCACCTTCTCGCAGTGCTCGTTGATGAACAAGCCTCCCACCGGCTCCTGATCCGCCGCCGGCTCCTGGCTGACGCAATTCCAGCCCGCGTCGCCGAAACGGGACTTGACCTGCTCGCCGAACAGGAACGCCTTTTTACGCAGGTACATGCGGGCAGCCGGGTCGGTCTCGATCACCATGCCCTTGAGCTGGCCGTCGTCGCCGATCAGGGCGGTCAGCAACACGGGATGGCCGCCGACCTTGGTGCCCTCATATAGGCCGTTGATCTTGGCAAGCGGATTTGCGGCTTCGTCGTATTGGAAGCGGACTGCATGCCATCCGGATGCTTGGGCCGGGCACTGGCGATAATCGTCCCAATTCGCCAGCTTGCGCTCGGGGTTGCCGGCACAGGCTAGGCCCAGATAGCCTGCGTGCGGCATCTGATCCACGCTCATGCCGACACGGAACTCGCGTAGGTCATTTTCTTCAGCGACGGCCGGCAGTGCCGAGGCAAGCGCGAAAAGCAGGGCGGCCGTGATACCGCGCATGGTCAACCCCCTTGCTTGCTGGGCTGCGCGGCCCCGGCTGTCGGCGCCTGCTTATAAACGTTACAGACGCGCGACCCATCGCCGAAAAAGCTGACGCACTCGGTGTAGTTCGGCTCGCCTTTGCCCTTGACCTCGGCAATCACGTAATCCGCGACTGTGGCGACTTCGCTCGGACGCAGAAAGATATTGGCCTCGACCGGGACATCCTTCCCCAGCTCCTGCCGTCCCAGGCCGTAGCACGGATGGTCCGCGCCGTCGTAGGCATTGCGCTGGAAGTAGGGCATTCCCGTGCCAGGCCGGCCACAGGTCACCGTCATGATGATCTGGTCGCGATCAAGCTGTGTCGCGCGCAACGAAAGCGCGTCGCCGCCGTATCCGCCGCCGCCGCCGCCATGCCACTTATGGCATCCGACGCAGTTGGCCCGTTGGAAAAGGTGCTTGCCCTCGGACGCCTGCCCGTGCGGCGACTCCTGGGCATGAACGCGGTAATGCGGCAGTACCCCGATAGCAAGGGCGCCGAAGACTAGGGTGGCGAGTATCGCGCGCATGGCGGACAGGTTTCTCCAAAAGCGCCGGGTCCCGCCCATCGGACGGGACCCGCGGTCAGGTCAGAGCGCGAAGACGTAGAGCATCGAGCTTGGCGGCACCGTCTTCAGCTCCGGCGTCCCCTCGATGAACCACTTGTCCCAGGCGCCGCCGAGGCCGACCAGGATGGCGAGGTACTGCTTGCCGTCGACCGTGAACGTCATCGGCGGCGCATTGACGCCCGATCCGGTGTTGAACGACCACAGCTTCTCCAACGATTTCGCGTCCAGCGCCATCACCTGGCCCGAAGGTTCGCCGGCGAACACCAGGTCCGGCGTCGCAAGCAATCCGCCCAGCATGGGGAACGGCGTCTCCAGCTTGCCCGCCACCTTGCCGGTGGTGACGTCGATCGCGGTGACGCTGCCGGTGATGCGCTGATGCTCGCTTGGCCCGCCGCCGGTATACATCTCGCGCGGCTTGAACGAGTCTGCCTTGGTATCCTCGACGGTGATGGTGTTGCAGCTCTCGATCACCGGGATATACCAACGCATCAGCGTCGGGTTGTAGGCCGTCGGCGGCCAGTTCTTGCCGCCCATGTTGCCCGGGCAGATATCGGTCACCTTGTTCTCGCGCGACGGCGTGACCGAGGCATTATAGTGCTGCACCGGCTGTTTTGGATCGTATTCGACCGGTTTGCCCGTTTCCGGGTTCAGCCCGGCCGTCCAGGTCGACTTCTTTACGAACGGCGTGCCCCAGACGAACTCGCCATTGCCGCGGTTCACTGCATACCCGAAGCCGTTGCGGTCCGCAGTCAGCGCGAGCTTCGTCGGCCTGCCATTCACCGGCGCCTCGACCAGCACGTTCTCCGAGACGCTGTCGTAGTCGAAGGGGTCATTCGGCGTATGCTGGTAGTGCCACTTGATCTTGCCGGTGTCGGGATCGAGCGCCAGCGCGCTGTCGGTGTACAGGTTGTCGCCGGGCCGGTGCGTGTTGTCCCAGTCCGGGCCGGGATTGCCGACGCCCCAAATGAGCGTGTTGGTCTCCGGGTCGTAGCTGCCGGTGACCCATGTCGAGCCGCCGCCGTTTGCGGCCGTCTCGGCGTTCTTCCAGGTTTCGCTGCCGGGTTCGCCCTTGGCGGGGATGGTGTAGGTGCGCCAAACTTCTTTTTGCGTCTTGAGGTCGGTGGCGGCGAGCCAGCCGCGGATGCCATATTCCGCGCCGGCGACGCCGGTGATCGCCAAGCCTTTGACGATGAGCGGCGCGGCCGTGACTACCTCGCCCTTGTCGGGGTCGGCGACTTGCCGCTGCCAAGCGACCTCGCCGGTGTCCTTGTTGGTCGCGACCAAGCGCCCGTCGAGCGTGTGGGAGATAACCATGCTGTCCCAAAGCGCCACGCCGCGATTGTCGACGCCGCAACACGCGACGGCGCCGGCCCAGTCATGATCGGTCTTCGGGTCCATCTTCCATAGCAGCTTGCCCTGGCCGCCGTGGGTGTCGATCTTATAGACCGAGCCCCAGCCGTCGGTGACGTACATGGCCCCGTTCTCGACGATCGGCGTGCCTTCCAGGCCGCCATGGGTCCAGATGCCACCACCCTCGACGCCACCCAATGCCATCGTCCACGCGACCTTCAAGCCCTTGACGGTGTCATGGTTGATCTGGTTCAGCGGCGAGAAGCGCTGTGCCGAGTAGGTGCGATGGTGCAGGATCCAGTTGCCCTGCTCCTTGTCTGCGTTGAGCAGCCGGTCTTGTGTGACATCGTCGGCGCGGGCCGGGGTTCCAAGCATCCCAGCAAGCGCAGTGCAGCCCAAGGCAAGCAGACGCAGCGTTGTGCGACCTGAATTCATTAAATAGACCCCCCGTTAACGCAAGTTTACTGTTGCACTGTTGACCGTTTAACGTACAACTCTCCTCGAACTTAACTCTAGGACAGCATAGATCGGCTCAAATGTGCAAGGCAAGACACATATCCGGCAATCTCGACGATATTTTCGCGCCCGTGATTGATCAAGCCCTCCCAATCATGTCACCATATTTGATGCAGCACTCCTTCGAACAACTCGACGGAGATGCAGCCGGGCTGGCGCAGCAGCAGGTGCATTGCGGCCAGAACCCGGCATAATGGGGAGCAACGCCATGAACCGACGCAATGTTTTCGTGGGCCTATCCGGGGCCGTCATGCTGCCGCTGGCAATCCAGCTCAGCTCGCACCGCGCACTCGCGCAGCCTGCCAGCCCGCGCGTGCCGATGAACCCCATAGGAAGCGACGAGTACAAGCGATTGACGCTCGCGGCCGGCTCGCTCGCCAAGCAGTCCAGCGAGTTGGCGGCGCAAAAAGCCGAGAATGCAAAGATCAAGCAGTTCGCCGGGTTCGAGGTCGAGGAGCAGACCGCAATCGCACAGGCACTGACAAGCCAGCTGAAGCCCGGCGATGCCGCACTCGACGACAAGCAGGCCGCGGCGCTCAAGGACCTGCAGAGCGCGTCAGGCGCAAAATTCGATAAGGCCTACATAGCGGCGCAGATCGAAGGCCATTCGCAGCTTATGGGCATCCAGCAATCTTTCCTCGACGGGAAGGGTCAGGAAACGGCCAGTCTGCTGGCCTCCGACACTGCCCACATTGCCACGCTGGCCATGGCGGTAATCAAGATGCACTTGGTCATGCTCAAGGATCTGAACGACGCCTTGCGCGGCTAGCCGCGCGGTCCCGCCCTATTTCCCGCCGCGTTCCGCCAGACGGCGCGCGGCGGGAACGCAGCTAAACCGCCAGCTACGCTGCAGTGAGGTGCGTTGCGTGGGTGAGCGCTGCTCCAGCGCGTAGCGCGACTGCGACAAACGCGGTCTCAGCCAGTTCCTCGCGTGTAGCGCCGGCGGCCTCTGCGGCGTTCCGATGCACCTCCAAGCAGTAGGGGCACTGCGTCGTCAGCGCGACGGCAAGCGCGATCAATTCTTTATACTTCTTCGGGATCACGCCATCGGCCAGCGCCGCCTTATCGAGCGCCTGAAAGGCGGCCATCGCCTCTGGTGCGGCCGCGCCGAGCGAGGTCAATTTTTCCATGTTCGCCATGTCGTACATCATGTCCGCTCCTCCTTTGAGTAGGTTGCCGGCCGCCAACGCCCAATCCGTGCGACCGTGCTTTCTTATGATCTATCCGCCGCGCCATCGGCTGCAGCCGTCACCTCGACCGGGATAGCGCCGGCTTTCTGAAAAACGACAGAACAGGTGAATGTCTCGCCCGCCTGCATCGCCTGCTTCGTATGCAGCAGCATCAGATGGAACCCTTGAGGCGCGAGCGTCACCGTTCCGCCCGCCGGGATCGCGATCGCTTTCACCTCCCGCATCGCGAACCCGCCCTCCCCACGGTCTGTCGCGTGCTTCTCGGCGAAGTCGGCGACGGGGCAGCGGACCCGAACCAAGCTATCCGGCGCGTCGCTCCGGTTGGCGATTGTCATGTAAACCGGCGTATCGACTCGGGTTTGCGCCAACGCGGGAGTCCACGCCTTCGAAACCTCAATCGCGCTTTGCGCTTCCGCTCGCATCACGGGCATTGCCGTGAACGCTCCGGCAAGAACTAGCCTTCCAGTCCAATGCATTGTCTCCTCCATTTCAAGCGTTGGATCGATCCTTGCAAAGCATGGCGCAAGCGTCCACCCCACGATGCGATGCCGCACTGGGATTGACCGGGTTCGGTGGGCAGTTTGCGGGCTTGCAGGCTCCGTCGCGGACGTGGGGCCCAGTATTGTGGCCGTCTGCTCAAATGATCCCATAAGCTCTCGGTAATGTGAGCCGCCTGTCCTCCAAATGGTGGACGCCGCGCGCTGGTGCGCTCTGCTGGCCTGTGATCGGCAGGAAGCTGATCCTGCTTTGATTGTCTCTGGCTGCTTTCCGCACAAGGGAACACGGCCATGACGTGCCGTCGGAAGCTCAGGGCAGGCCTGAGGGAATTCGACGCCTTCACTGCCTCAAAGTGACCTCGGTCACCAGCCGGGCCGCCCTGACTGCCCAGACTACCTCGTGGAACGTTTCAAATTCAGGATTGGACGCCGACATGGGCAAGGACCTCGACACGACCCGTTTGTGCAAACCGGATCCCTGGATTACGGTGGATGAGGCGCGCGAGCAGCGTGGCCCCGTAATGGCACGGTGGCTCATGGCGGCCGTCGCCCGTGTGCGCTTGATGCGGCTCTGGACGCACGCAGCCAGGCACAGCCCGGCGTCACCGCGTCCTAAAACGTTTCGATCGAGCTGTTCCCGCGCCAAAGTCTTGAGTCCTGGCAAATGGTCGATCCGAGATCTTGAAGGCAACGCCTCGATCAAAGAGTGCGGCGGGGCTGCGCATCCGCCTGATCAGCGGGGAGTATAAGCATGAATGTGCGCCTGCGCCGTGCGGCGCCCCGTTGGCAAACCGTGGCTCACACGGCAATCCCTGGCCGGACGCGGCCGTCCGCAGCCCTGCTGCCGCTCGCCGCTGGATATTTCCTCTCCTACTTGTTCCGCAACGTAAATGGCGTGGTGGCGGGCGACATCATGCGCGACCTCGGAATCGGAGCCGACGCGCTCGGCCTGCTCACGTCGGTCTATTTCCTGGCGTTCGCTGCTGCGCAGCTGCCGGTCGGCGTGCTGCTGGACCGGTATGGCCCACGTTACGTCCAGTGCGCCCTGTTCCTGTGTGCCGCGGCTGGGGCGGGGCTTTGTGCGCTGAATGGCGGCTTCGGCAGCCTGCTTCTTGGCCGGGCCCTCATCGGGCTCGGGACGGCTGGCGGCTTGGTCGCTGGGCTGAAGGCCTCGACCCAGTGGTTCCCGCGGGAGCGGCTGGCGACGGTCAACGGCATGTTCATCATGTGCGGCGGCCTCGGCGCATTTGCTGCGACTTGGCCTGCCGAGTTCCTATTGCGCGTTATGGACTGGCGCGGGCTGTCCGCCCTCTTGGCTTTTGCCGCCTGCGCCGTAGCATTCACGATCTACCATGTCGTGCCGAACGGACAGCAAAATCCGGTGCGCACGGGCGTGGACGTGCGGCTCCGCGACATCGTCCGCGATCCCATGTTCCGCCGCTTCGCACCCCTGTCCGCGTCCTGCTTCGGAGCCGTCCTGGCCGTGCAGGGTTTGTGGGCAGGACCGTGGCTGGCCGATGTGGATGGGCTGTCACGCCCCGAGGTCGCGAGCGACCTGGCGTGCATGGCAGTCGTCCTCATCGTCGCTGCCCCATGCTGGGGCGTGCTGACGCAGCGGCTACGCCGGCGCATGAGGCTGACGCACGTGGCGGTGGGCGCGGCATTGATGCTGATCGCAGCGGAGGCGTTGATCCTGTCCCGCGCCGGGCTACCCTGCGTCCTGCCATGGAGCCTGTTCGCGCTATTCGGCGGCATGAGCGTGCTGAGCTACAGCGTGCTCGCCGAACACTTTCCGGAGGCTGCGATCGGGCGCGCCAATGCGGCACTCAACGTGCTGCACATCGGCTGTTCGTTTGCAGTCCAGTTCGGCGTCGGCCAGGTGATCGCGCAGTGGCCGCCCGGCGCGGGGCGGTATCCCGCACAGGCCTATCAGGCCGGGCTGACGCTGCCGCTCGTGCTGCAGGTCATGGCGCTGCTCTGGTTCGTCTGGCCGCGTCGCGCCTCGTATCCCGCCTGACCTGGAGCATGGGATACGGTTGAACCGTTCCTACACCGGCTGCAGCTCCGCCATAGTGATCTTACGGGCACACTAAAAACCTGCTTGGCCAAAGGCTTTTGCTTGCTGCCTGGCCATCGAAAGGGGGCAAGAGGCTAAAACCATCGACACGATCCGAAACGACGTTGCAAATGCATGCAATCGCCTTGCCCCCGGCTGCTCCAGCCTTGTGCAGACGAACTTTCAACGTCATGGTAACTGTATTGTGAGCGTCCATACCTTCCGGCCGAGTCGCTCCACGCGATGGCGTCTCCGCATGAGCCAACAGGGAAGCGCCCACCTGGCGCGCTCACCTGGCACGCTCATCATAGCCGGGGGCTCCTCCGGCATCGGGCGATGCACTGCCGACCTCTTCGCACGGCACGGTTGGCGCGTGGGGCTGATCGCCCGGGGCGAAACCGGACTGGCGGCTGCCGCTACAACCCTAAGGGCAGCGGGCGTGCCAGTCGCTATCGCCGCTGCCGACGTGACGGTCAGCGCTGCCCTGCAGGACGCCGCCGACGCGATCGTAGCTGAGCTTGGGCTCCCGGATGTTTGGATCAACTGCGCGGGCAACGGCGTTTACGGCCGGTTCACCACCATACCCGAAGCCCAGTTCGAACGGGTGACGGCCGTGACCTACGGCGGCACCGTGAATGGCTGCCGTGTCGCCCTCGCATTGATGGCGCTGCGGGAGCAAGGCACGATCGTGAACGTTTGCTCTGCAACCGCCTTTCACGGCTTGCCCCTGATGACCTCCTACGCCGGGGCGAAAGCAGCCGTGCGTGGCTTTGGCCAGGCGTTGCAGGCGGAGCTGCGGATGGAGCGCAGCCGCATTCGCGTCAGCACGGTGTTTCCACCGGCGGTGAATACGCCGTTCTTTTCCCATTCCATCTCCCACATGGGCTGGCCTGCACGTCCCGTTGCCCCGGTTTACCAGCCGGAGGTCGTGGCAGCCGCCATCCATCTTGCGGCAATGCGCGGCCAGCCAGAGATGGTGGTGAGCGGCACCGCGGCTGCCTTCTCCATCGCCGCCCGCATCTCGCCGCGGCTGATCGCTTTCGCGATGACCCGCCTGGGCCTCGACGGCCAACTCACCTGCGATCCGGAGGTGGCGCGCCTGGAGCGGCCGACATTGTTCGCCCCGTCGGCCGAGGCCTCCCCGGTCCATGGGCCGTTCAACCGCCGCGCCCGGCAGCGCAGCATCCAGGTATGGCTATGCCGCTACGGACGGACGTTGCTGGGCTTTGGGTTGCTGGCTGGCGCGGCGGCATGGGTCATTCGCGGGTCAGTGTTTCCGTAGCGAGCCAAACCCGCTCCACCAGCGCCGCGTCGGACACGCGGCTATTCGGCCGCACGGCCTGCCGCTTTTTCACGTAGGCGCCGGTGATCGTCCCGTACTCCGTCGACAGCGCCACGTGCAGCGGGGTGTCCGCGCCCTGTTCCTCCGTCAGCAGGAAGGGCGCCATGATCCGCCACGCCAGGCCGATGGGTCCGGCCGCCCGCACCAAGCTGGTCGCCACCGCGCCTGGATGCACCACGTTGGCCACGATGCCCGCATCCTGAAGCCGCTGCGCCCAGCCGAGGGTCGTCATGGTCAGCGCGAGCTTGGATTGGCTGTATGAGCGCACCATCCCCCAGCGGACCCGGCTTTCCAGGTTGGCCGGGTCGATCCGCGCACGGTCGGACGTGGACGACCCGACGTTGACGATGCGTGCAGCCGTCCCACCCTGCGCAGCGGAACGCAATGCCGGGATCAGGGCGCGCGTGAGGACGAACGGCGAAAGATGGTTGACCGCAATGACGCGCTCGTGCCCCTCCGCAGTCTCCTCCCGGCGGGTGCAGAACACGCCGGCATTGTTCACCAGCACGTCGATCGCGGGATGGCGCGCACCGATCCGCATGGCAACGTGGCGCGTGGCGGCGAGCGACGAAAGATCGGCGGTCAGCAGGTCGACCCGGGCCGAAGGCGCATGCGTGCCGATCCAGGCCAATGTGTCATTGCCGCGTTGGCGGTCGCGCGCCACCGCAACCACCGTATGACCGGCGCTTGCCAGGCCAAGCGCGATCCATCGGCCTATGCCGCTGGTTGCGCCTGTCACGACACTGACCGGCATGCGCGGGAAGCTCCTGCGAACCGGCAGTCAGACGCGGAACACGTAGGCTACGCTGCCGTCCCGCTCGATGTCGGGTGGAAAGGACGCGTGCTTGTCGGCGTAATACTTGGCTCGGTGGTCGCCGTGGCTCCCCAGGTTGTAGGTCAGGTAAAGGATGCGCCGCGGCTTGTCGGTGAAATTCGGCTTGGAAGCGTGCGGCACGAAGCTGTCGAAGAAGACGACGTCGCCCGGCTCGGTGGGAACGGCTCGCAGCCCTAGCCCGGCCTCGTTCAATGGGTTCCACTCCTCGCCGATCAGCCCGCTGCGATGCCGGCCGGGAACCATCTCCAAGCAGCCGTTCTCCAGGGTCGCGGGATCGAGGGTCACCAGCGCGGTGACGAACAAGGGCGCGTAACGCGTCCATCCCGCTTGCTGGTCCTGGTGCGCCTTGAAACCGGGGGCACCTGGCATCTTGAAGTTGATCTTTTCCTTGAACAGCGCAACCGGGCCGCCCATCAGGCTCGCCACCCAGCGCGACGACAGGGCGCCGTCCCGGATCACGCGGTCGAAGCCCGGGTGGAACGGGCAGAAGTTCTCGATCCGCTGGATGACGCGGCGGCCCGGCTCGGCCAGGCTGTCCTCGTGGTAAACCCAGTGCCGGCCCGGTTGCTCCGGAGCGGTCTCCAGTTCCTCCGTCCAACGGAGCAGCTCGGCTGTCTCGTCCGCGCCGAAGAAGCCGGGGACGACAAGGTAGCCGTCACGCGCCATCGCGGCGCACTCTTCGCTCGACGGATCGCGGCGACCGCCGGGCAGGGGCATCCGCATTGCCGCGCTCACGCCGTCAACTCCGGCAGCAACGCCCTGGCCTTCGCGATATCTTCGGGGAAGTCGATCTCGGTCCATGGCAGGCCGCTGATATCCTCGAAGCCGAACCAGCCGGGCGGGCTGGCCAGGATCATGTCCCGGATTGGCTCCTCGTATTCCATGGCCCGCCGGCCCGACGCCACATACTCCTCGGCCCGGCCCGCAAGCTCGGCGGCGCTGCCAGGCGTGAAACGGAAGAAGCCGACGGACTCGCCATGCCACTGGTGTTGAGCCGTCGGCCGCTTGTGGAAATCGACGATCCGGCCGTCGCGGATGCATAACTTGACCGGCTCGTCCCCCGGCTCGATGTCCCGGTCGAGCAGCAGGCAATCCGCTTTCGCACTGCCGAGCAGGCGCTCCATGAGCCGATCGTCGTACAGCACGTCCGCATCCATCAGGATGATGGACGCCCCGCTTCGCAAGACGCTTCGCCCAGCCCAGAGCGAAACGACGCTGCCTTCGCGGAAATCGGGATTCTCGATCACCTGGACAGGAGGGCTCACGTCCATGGCGGCCAGCGCGGAGCGAAGGTGCCCGGCGGCGAAGCCCACGACCACGCTGATGGACACGACGCCGGCGCGACGCAGGATGGCGACGTGGCGGGCAATCAGGCTGCTGCCGCCGAAATCCAGCATGGCCTTCGGTTTGCCAGGCTGCAAGGCGCTAAGGCGGCGGCCAACGCCGGCGGCCAAGATCAGCGCGTGGATGCCGGCCGTGCCGGGGATGCTCGCCAACATGGCCTAACTCCGCTACAGGTCGTTTTTACATTACAGTCGTCTTACAAGCATCATTCCAAGAATCGGGTCAACCGCCCGCTCGAAGCAGGAACGCCGCCGTGCCGCATGACATCCAACCCGGGATAGCGCGTCCTATCCCAGGCGCCTCTCGCGCGCATCGCTTGCGCTCGCTGCTGCTTTCCCCGGACCTCGCCTTCATCATGGAAGCCCATAGCGGCCTCTCCGCGAAGATCGTGGAGGAGGCCGGCTTTCCCGGCATTTGGGCGTCCGGGCTGTCGATCTCGGCCATGCTCGGGTTGCGCGACAGCAACGAGGCGTCCTGGACGGAGGTCCTGGACATGCTGGAGTTCATGGCCGACGCCACGACCCTCCCCATCCTCGTCGACGGCGACACCGGCTATGGGAATTTCAACAACGTGCGGCGCTTGGTGCGCAAGCTGGGTGAGCGCGGCATCGCCGGCGTCTGCCTCGAAGACAAGCTGTTCCCCAAGACCAACTCCTTCCTGGGCGAGCGTCAGCCGCTGGCGGACATGGCGGAGTTCTGCGGACGCATCCGCGCCGGCAAGGACGCGCAGGCCGACGACGGCTTCTGCATCGTGGCCCGGACCGAAGCGCTGATCTCCGGCCACTCCATCGACGAGGCGCTGCGCCGGGCCGAGGCGTACCATGCCGCGGGGGCGGACGCGATCCTGGTGCACTCCAAGAAGGCGGATGCGGGCGAGATCACCGGGTTCATGCGGCGTTGGGACCGCCGCTGCCCGGTGGTGATCGTGCCGACTATGTATTACGCGACGCCGGCAAGCGTCTTTCGCCAGGCCGGCATCTCTATGGTGATCTGGGCCAACCACCTGGTCCGATCCTCCATCTCCGCCATGCGGGAAACGGCGCGCAGCATCGCCGCCAGCGAGTCGCTGGTGGAAGTGGAGGACCGGGTCGCCTCCGTGCGGGACATTTTCAACCTCACCCGCAACGACGAGCTGGAAGAGGCAAGCCGACGCTATCTGCCGGCTGGCCGCAGCGTCCGCGGCATCGTGCTTGCGGCCGCGCGCGGCACGGCGCTGGAGGCTGCGACGGCAGACCAGCCGAAGTGCATGCTGGACGTGCGGGGCAAGCCGTTGCTGCATCGCTTGCTCGCCACGCTTGGCGAGGGCGGGGTCAGCGACGTGACCGTCGTGCGCGGCTACCGCAAGGAGTCGATTCCCGCCGATGGCATCGCGGTAGTGGACAACGACGACCATGCCACGAGCGGCGAGGCGGCCTCGCTGGCCTGCGCGTCGTCGAAGTTGCAGGGTGAGGCCGTGGTCGTTTACGGCGACGTGCTGTTCCGCCGCTACATCCTGGATGGGCTGCTGGAGACCAGCGCCGACATCACCGTCGTGGTCGATTCGAGCGTGCGGGCCGCCGCCAACCGCCGCGACCTCGTGCGCGCCGACCGGCGGAACGACGGCGCCTACCATGCAGACGCCGTGGCGTGCCTGACCGCGGTCGGCGTCGACCCGGCGGCCGCATCCGGCGAGTGGATCGGGCTGATGCATCTGAGCGCCCGGGGCAGCGGGCTGGTGCGCGAGGAACTGGCCGGGATGCGCGCGGAAGGCGCTTTGGCGGCGGCCGACCTGCCTGCGCTGCTGGAACGCCTGATGCGCCGCGAGCCGGTCGCCGTGCACTATATCCGCGGACACTGGCTGGACGTGGACACGCCGGCGGACCTGGCGGAGGCGCGGAACTTCTCGGGATGATCGAGGCGGACGCCTTTCTCCAGGCAGCCGGGCAGGCCGGGATCGGGTTCTACAGCGGCGTGCCGTGCAGCTTCCTCACCCCCCTGATCAACCGGACGCTCAGCGACCGCTCGCTACGCTACGTCGGCGCCGCGAGCGAGGGAGAAGCCGTGGCGATCGCCGCCGGAGCTTGGCTGGCCGGGCGCGAGACGGCCGTGATGTGCCAGAACTCCGGGCTGGGCAACGCCGTCAATCCGCTGACGTCGCTGAACACCCCGTTCCGCATCCCGACGCTGCTGATCGTCACCTGGCGGGGCCAGCCGGGCTTGCGGGACGAGCCGCAGCACGAGCTGATGGGCCGCATCACCCAAAGCTTGCTGGAAGTCATGGAACTGCCGCACCGCCGCTTCCCCCGCGACGCCGCCTCGCTTGGCCCGGCGCTGCAGCAGGCGCGGGAGGCCATGGCCCGCACCGGGCTTCCGTTCGCGCTGGTGATGGAGAAGGGCGACCTGGCCGACGAAACGTTGGACCCGGCGCCGCTCGCGCCCTTGCCGCAGGGACGGCGCACGGAACTCAGCGAAGGCGGCGAGCGGCCGTCCCGCCTGGCGATCCTTGAGCACGTGCTCGCCGCCGCGCCCCCGGACGCGCCGATCGTGGTGACCACGGGCAAGGCCGGGCGTGAGCTGTTCACGCTGGCCGACCGGGACCAGCATTTGTACCAGGTCGGCTCCATGGGATGTGCGGCCCCGATGGGCCTGGGCATCGCCCTGACGACCGGGCGGCGCACGATCGTGCTGGACGGCGACGGGGCGGCGCTGATGAAGCTCGGCGGCCTGGCGACGATCGGGGCCTATCGGCCGGCCGGGCTGCTGCACGTCATCCTGGACAACGGCGTGCACGACTCGACTGGCGGCCAGGCGACGGTCTCGCCCATTGTGGACTTCGCCGGCGTGTCGCTGGCCTGCGGCTATGCCCACGCCTTCGCCTGCGACAGCGCGTCCGGCTTCGCCGAGGCGTTCGCCCATGCCTTGGCCACGACCGGGCCTGCGCTGCTGCATGTCCGCATCCGTCCGGGCTCGCTGGAGAAGCTCGGGCGGCCGACGATCGCCCCGCACGAGGTGGCGCAGCGGTTCCGCGCTTTCCTGCGTCAGGCAGCCGGTTGAGCGGGACCGTGCGCGAGCATGAAGGCGTCCACGGCGCGGAGGGCGCGCGCAATGTCGTCGGGACCGATCGCGCCGATGCAGCCGATACGGAAGCTGGCCTCGTGCGTCAGCTTGCCCGGGTAGATGACGATGCCGCGCGCGTGCAGGAATTCATAGAACGCCTCGAACTGGAACCAGTCGCCCGGCGGCATGCGGAAGGTGACGATGACCGGCGCCTGCAACGCCGGGTCGATGAAAGGGACGAAGCCATGCGCCTGCATTCCGCGCACCAGGATGTCGCAGTTGCGGCGGTAGCGCGCGTTGCGGGCCGTCACGCCGCCTTCCGCTTCCAACTGGTCGATGGCCGCGGACAGCGCGGCGACGACTTGGACCGGCGGCGTGAAGCGCCATTGCCCGTTGCTTTCGAACCCGCGCCACTGGTCGTGCAGGTCCAGGCTCAGGCTGGTGGCGTTGCCGGCGCAGGCCGCGAGGTGCTGCCTGGCGGCAATGACGAATCCCAGCCCCGGCACGCCCTCCAGCCCCTTGTTCGCCGAGCCGATCAGCGCCGTGAAGGGCGTGCGCGCGCCGTCGATCGGCACCGCGCCGAACGAACTCATGGCGTCCACCAGAAGCCGGCGGCCGGCGGCCTGCACGCGGCCGGCGATCTCCTCCAAAGGGTTCAGCAACCCGCTGGTGGTTTCGCAGTGCACGAGCGCCACGTCCGTGATGGCCGGGTCCGCGGCGAGCGCCCCGGCCACCGCGTCCGGCGTGACCGGTTCGTGCTCCGGCGCCTCGACCGTCGCGTGGGCCAGGCCGAGGCGGTGCGCCATGGCGGCGATGCGGCGGCCGTATGCGCCGTTGGCCAACACCAGCAGCTTGCCATGGCGCGGCACCAGCGTTTGCACCGCCGCCTCGACCGCGAAGGTGCCGCTGCCCGGCAATGGCACCGCGACATGCGTGTCCGCCACGCCGGCCAGGGCCGCCAGCCGGGCGCGCACGCCCTCGCTGAGGGCGATGAAGTCGCCGTCGCGCGAGCCCCAGTCCCGTCCCAGCGCGGCCCGCGTTCGGCTGGATGTGGTGAGCGGCCCGGGCGTGAGCAGGAGGGCAGGCATGGGAGCTGTCATTGCCGATGCCTAACCCGAACACCGGCCGGAGGTCACGCGTGAAGCTCGTCGCGTTTCTGGGCGGCATCGCCGGCGTCGCGCTCGCTGCCTGGCTGCTGCAAAGCTACGGCGTTGAGCGGATACTGGGTTTGCTGGGCCAGGCTGGCTGGTTGGGCATTGCCGCCGTGGCCGCTTTCCATCTCGTGCAGCTCGTGTTCTCCGCCGCAGCCTGGCAGGTGATCGCCGGACCCACCGTGCCGCAGCCCGGCCTGAGCGACTTCGTGGCGCTGCGCTGGATTCGGGAAGGCGTGAACAACCTTTTGCCAGTCGCGCAGATCGGGGGAGAGGTCGTCGCGTCCCGCCTTTTGCAACGCCGGGGCGTGCCGCTTGCCTCCGCTATTTCCGGGTCGGTTGCCGACCTCACGATAGAGGTGGTGACGCAGGCCGCCTTCACCTTGCTGGGCCTGGGCCTGCTGCTCGGCAGCGTCGGCGGCAGCGGCGTCGCGGGCTACGTCGCCAGCGGGCTGGTGGTTGCAGTGTTGGCCGTGGCCGGCTTGCTGGGCGCGCAGTGGCTTGGCGTCTCCAAGCTTATCGAGAAAGGGCTGATGCGGCTGGGACATGCCTTGGGATGGGCCGGCTCGGCGCAGGTGGAGGGGCTGCATAAGGCGCTGATCGAGTGTTATCGCGCCCCCTCGCGCGTCGCGCTGGCGACGGCGTGGCACATGGCCTCTTGGGTGCTGGGCGGCGTCGAGGTTTGCCTTGCCCTGCACTTCCTTGGCCATGACGTGGGCTTCGGACCCGGCCTGGTGATCGAGAGCCTCGGCCAGGCCCTGAAGACGGCAGGGTTCGCGGTGCCCGGTGCGCTCGGGGTCCAGGAGGGCGGCTACATCGTCGTTTGCCAGCTTTTCGGCTTGGCCCCAGACGTGGCCATTGCCTTGTCGCTGATGAAGCGGCTGCGTGAGGTGGCGCTCGGCGTGCCCAGCCTGATCGCCTGGCAGCGCTTGGAGGCGCGGCGTCCCGTGCATTCCCTGCCGGAGTCGATATCGTGAGCGGCAACTCTTGGACCCACCGCGCGGTCCGTCCTCTCGTCCGGCTGATGATCGGCAGCCGGGTGACGCCCAACCACCTGACCACGTTGCGCCTGCTGTCCGGCGTCGGCGCCTGCGCGTGCTTCGCCGCGGGCAGCCGGGCGGGGATGGCGTGGGGCGGCGGCGTCTGGCTTATTTCCGCTCTGCTGGACCGCGCGGACGGCGAACTGGCGCGGCTTGGCGGGCTGAGCAGCCCCCGCGGCCACGTTTACGACTACTATGCGGACATCGGCGTCAACACGCTGTTTTTCGTGAGCGTGGGCATTGGCCTGCGCCATTCGTGGCTGGGCGGTTGGGCGATCCCGCTCGGCCTGGTCAGCGGCGGCGCCGTGTTCCTGAGCAGCGTGCTCAGCGTGCTGCTGGAGCAGCGCAGCCCGCCCGGCATCAAGGCCTATTCCGGCCGATGGGGCTTCGATCCGGATGACGCGCTCTATCTCATGGGGCCGCTGGCTTGGCTGGGCTGGTTGAGCCCGATCTTGATCGGGGCCGCAACCGTAGCGCCCGCCGTCGTGGTCGTCACCGCCATCCGGCTCTTCCGCCTGACCCGCGGCGCGGCGCCGGCGTAGGTGACCACGTTGGAATGAATGCAGGCCCTAGTGGTGCGAATCTAACGGAAAGAACCGTCAGATTCGCACCACTAACCATTATCTGGTGGACCGATTCACCTAACGCTTGGGACTCAAGCGTTAGGATCGGACCACTAGCGGGAACGCGGACTGACGAGGCCGCGTGTTTCGGGCATTGCCAGCCAAAGCAGCACGGCTCCCAAGGCGGCGACGGCTGCAAGCGTCAGGAAAGCTGATTCGTATCCGGCCAGCACCACGATCTGCCCGGCAAGCGCCCCGCTCACAATCCCGCCGGCTGCGTGCACGGTGCCGACGGCGCCTCCGGCCGCGTTGAAGTGCCCGCTGCCGCGCGTCAGGTCCGCAATCACGACCGGGAACAACGCGCCGACCAGCCCGGCCCCCACCCCGTCCAGCAACTGCACGCCGATCAGCCACGCCGGGTCATCGGACAAGGTGTAGAGCGCGCCTCGCAAGGACAATGCCGCAAACGCAGCAAGCAGCAGCGGCTTGCGTCCCCAGGCATCGGCGCGCTGGCCGGCCAGCGCAGCGGCGGGGACCATCACCAACTGCGCGGCGATGGCGCAGGCGGCGGTAAAGGCGATGCCCTGGCCAGGGTGCGCCAGGGCAAGCTTCTGCGCGACCAAGCCCAGCATGGCGGCATTGGCCAGATGGAACAGCGCGCCGCATGCGGCAAACACCAGCAAGGGCCGGCTTGCCAGCAGCGTGCCCCAGGGCGATGGCCGCACGCCGTGCCCGGCGTCGCCAGGAAGCAGGCCGCGGGCCACGTCATGGTTGATAGCCCGCTCGGGCACCGCCCAAGCGGCTCCCACGCTGGCGGTTGCGGTCAGGCCCATCATCCAGAACACGATGCTGGTGCCTAAGATCGGCGCGGTGGCCAGGATCGCCAAGTTGACAACCCCGTTGCCGAGGTGGAACAGAGACTCGTTCCGGCCAGCGCGGCGCGCGAACCGTGCAGGGCCGACGACGCCTAGCGAAATCGCCGCCAGGCAAGGCCCGATCGTGGTGCCTGCCAGCCCGCCGATCATCCCGGCAGCCGCGACGGGCCAGAACCGTGGCGCAAGCGGGATGAACAGGCATGTCGCAGTCACCACCACGACCGCGCCCGCGAGCAGCGCGCGCTTTGCCCGCAGCGCGTCGACCATGGCGCCAAGCGGCACCTGCGACACCAATCCAACCAGGCCGCCGAACGAGAGCGCCAAGCCTATGCTGGCCGCGTCCCAGGCATGCTCCGTCAGTAAATATACCGAGAGGTAGGCCCCAAGGCCGTAGCGCACGTCCGAAAGCACAAGGCTCAGCAGGTCCAAGGCGCGCTCGGCGCCGGGCTGCAGGCGTGCGTCCGCCGAGCTGATTTCCAAGCCACCGTCGCTCATAGGTGCATAACAACGGAACAAGCGCGGCGTTTCTTTACGGGGCCTTGATTGGCGCTGCGGTGGAGGAGCCGCTGTGCCAGGAGTGCCCCGCGCCGGCCGAGGTCGACGACACATGCCCGCCATGACAGGGCAAGGCTCCCCTCGAACGGGAACCGCCGGGCACTGTTGCCGCTTGAACGGTTCGGACTCGATACGCCCTGCCATCAGAACTGGAGCGACCCCCACGATGCTTGGCTTTGAATCGAACAAGCCGCAGGCGCGCCCGGAATGGCGCTCCGAGCAGCCCATGCCGTTCTCCAGTTTCCTGATGGGCGGGTTCGAGAGTTCGTCGCACCGCCGGACGGACGGGCGGCAGCTCGACCTGATCGCCGCGACCCGCCATGACGAGCGTGCGCTCGACGACTACCGCATGCTCGCGGCGGCAGGATTGCGCACCGTCCGCGACGCCGTGCGCTGGCACCTGATCGAGACCACGCCCGGCCGCTACGACTGGGCGAGCCTGCTGCCGATGGTCCGCGCCGCACGGCAGGCCGGCGTGCAGGTGATATGGGATTTGTGCCACTACGGCCTGCCGCACGACCTCGATATCTGGTCGCCTCGGTTCCTCGACCGCTTCGCCGCGTTTTGCGCCGCGGCGGCCCGGATCATGCGCGAGGAAGGCGACGCCGTTCCGTTCTACTGCCCGGTCAACGAGATCTCGTTCTGGGCCTGGGCCGGCGGCGACCACGCCCGGATGCACCCCAATGCCCTCGGCCGCGGCCCTGAACTGAAGCGGCAGCTCGCTTGCGCGGCCATCCGGGCGGTCGACGCCGTGCGCGGCGTCGCGCCGGACGCGCGCTTCATCCAGGCCGAGCCGCTCATCCACGTCGCCGCCCATCCCGACATGCCGGAGACCGCCGCCGGGGCCGAGGAGCATCGCATGGCGCAGTTCGAGGCCTTCGACATGATCGCCGGCCGCCTGGCGCCCGAACTGGGCGGCAGCGAGGCGCATCTCGATATCGTCGGCATCAACTACTATCCCGAAAACCAGCTCGTTCGGGGAGGCATGACGATCCCGCTCGGCCACTGGCTGTATCGTCCGCTGCGCGGCCTGCTGGCCGAGGTTGGCGCGCGTTATGGCCGCCCGATCCTGATCAGCGAGACCGGCGCCGAGGGCGGCAACGGCGCCGGGTGGCTGCGCTACGTGGGCGGCGAGGTGCGCGCGGCCCGCCGAGCCGGCGTGCCGGTGCAGGGCATCTGCCTGTATCCGGTGATGGACTATCCCGGCTGGCAAAACGACCGGCTTTGCCGGTGCGGCTTGATCCGTTCCGGTGCGGACTGGCAGGAGCGGTCGGTGGATGGAGAGCTGCTGGAACAGCTTGCCGAGGAGCAGATGCTGGGGGCGGCAACGGGCGGAACCGGGGCGTGACCCACTCCGGCACAGCGGCAACGGGACACTCAAATCTCCTGTCGGACCTGGGCATGCGCGAGAAGCGCGAACAGCCCGGTTCCACCGATGATGTTGCCGACCAGCGCCGGAAGGATGATGCCCCCAACCGCTTGGCCCACCCCGATCTGTCCGGCGAACAACAGGAGGAAGGCTTCTGCGCTGCCGGCGACCACATGGGTAAAATCGCCGAGCGCGATGGCGTAGGTGAGCACGAGTATGACCCAGAATTCGCCACCGGCGACCCCGACGCGAATCCAGGCGACCGAAGCAATGAGGAACCCGGCCGGTATGCCCTGGAGCAGCACCTCCAGCGGAGCCTTCCGAAGCAGTGAGCCCGCCACCTCGAGCATCGACGTCAGCAACTCCTGGCTCACCACATGCAAGTTCACGTTGATCGCCGCCGCCGCACATGAACCGACCATGTTGGCGGCAAAGACTATCATCCACAGGCGCGCCGCCGTGCCCAGCTTCCGCCAGCCCGGCGCGGCCATGATGGGCAGCACGGTGACGATCGTCTGCTCGGTGAAGAGCTGCATCCGCCCGAGGATCACCATCAGGAAGCCCAGGCTGTAGCCGAGGTCGGATATCACCTGCCGCATAGGCATGTCGGCCGGCAGCTTGTGGCGCAGGGCTCCCTCAGCGATGACGGAAACCATGATTGTGACGCCGCCGGCGATCCCTGACCAGAAAAGCGACCCGGGGGGACGGCGCAGTTCCTCGTCGCCCTGCCGGCGAACGACTTCGTAGATGACCCGGGACCGAGGCGCCGCGAGTTCCTCTACGTCGTTCCGCTCGACATCGGTCATTCCACCCTTACGGTCGCCGGACATGCCATCCTCCCTTGAAGCGTCGCTAGCTGTTGTCTGATGGACCAATTCACCTAACGCTTGGGACTCAAGCATTAGGATCGGGCCACTTGAAGCCCATATCAATCGCCAGGTTCCGAACACCGCTCGGAATGGCAAACGGCAACGGAGGCGCAGCCGTCGTTTGGCGGGCTAACGGACCGGCCGAGCCGAACATGGGCGGATCGGTGTGCCCGGCGCTGCTAACTGGCCCCTGCATCGCCCTGTGGAGCACGGTCCAAAGCGACCCAGGCGGCGGCATTGCCCGGCAGCCGGCCGTCCGCCTGCAATGGCCGGCTCGAGACGAGCACCTCGCCCGCCGGCATCGCCGCATCCCGCGGACCGAGGTTGATCGCAACGCGCACGCCGTCGTTGTCGAACACCAGCGTGTTCGGCTCCGACGCCCGCCAGCGAAGCCGCCCCTCTCCCAATCGACAGGTGCGGCGCAGGCGCAGCGCTTGGCGATACAGCTCCAGCGTCGATCCCGGCACGCCGTCCTGCCCATCGACGGCATAGCGGGCGAAGCTGTCCGGTTGCGGCAGCCAGGTCCGCGCGCCCGGGCCGAAGCCGAGGGACGGGGCGTCGGCCTGCCACGGCAGCGGCGCCCGGCAGCCGTCCCGCCCGATCTCCTTGCCTCCGGTGCGATGAAACGCCGGGTCCTGACGGTGATGCGCCTCCATGGCGGTGTGTTCCGGCAGGCCGAGTTCCTCGCCCTGGTAAAGATAGGCTGAACCCGGCAAGGCCAGCGTGAGCAGGATCGCGACCCGTGCCCTGCGCAGCCCGAGCGCCTCGTCCGGCTGCTCGCTGGCCGCATCGATCCCCTTTGGGCGGGCACCGGGCCGGCGAAGGCCGAGCCGTGAGGCATGGCGCACCGTGTCGTGGTTGGACATGACCCAAGTGGCTGGCGCGCCGACCGCTTCCATGGCGGCGAGCGACGCTTCGATCACCGTTCGCAGCGCGTCCGCATCCCAGGGCGTCAATAAGTAGTCGAAATTAAAGGCTTGCTGCATCTCGTCCGGCCGCACATAGCGGGCAAGGCGCGATTGCGGGTGGACCCAGGCCTCCGCCACCATCATGCGCTGTCCCGGGTACTCGTCCAGGACCCGGCGCCAACCGCGGTAGATCTCGTGCACGCCCTCCTGGTCCCACATGGGGCCTCGATTGATGCCAGGGGCCTCGCCGCCCTCCACCATGGCCGCGTGCCCCTCCCAGTCAGGCAGGCCGGGCACCTTGACCAAGCCGTGGGCGACATCGACGCGGAATCCGTCGACGCCGCGATCCAGCCAGAAGCGCAGGACGCTTTCAAGCTCGGCGCGCACCTCCGGGTGCTCCCAGTCCAGGTCCGGCTGCCGGCGGTCGAACAAATGCAGGTACCATTGCCGATCACCAGGGGCTCGGGACCAGGCGCTGCCGCCGAACACGCTTTTCCAGTTGTTGGGGGGCCGTTCGCCGCCTGCGCCGTGTCCGTCGCGAAAGATGTAGCGCGCCCGCTCGGGACTGCCGGGCGGTGAGCTTGCGGCGGCCCTGAACCATGCATGCTCGTCGGAGGTATGGTTCGGCACCAGGTCGACAATCACGCGCAGGCCGGCGGCATGGGCCTGGCGCAGCAAACGGTCGAAGTCCTCCAGCGTGCCGAACAGCGGATCGACGGCGCGGTAGTCCGCGACATCGTAGCCGGCATCGGCCTGGGGCGAGCGATAGAACGGGGACAGCCATACGGCATCCACGCCCAGGCGGGCCAAATAGGGCAGCCGTGTGATGACGCCCGGCAGGTCGCCGATGCCATCGCCGTCGGCGTCGGCAAACGAGCGCGGATAGATTTGGTAGATCACGGCGGTGCGCCACCATTCCGCGCCGGTCGAGTTGGCTGCGGCGACTGGCCTGGCGGATAGGTTGGTCATGCGTCGGAACCTCATGGGCGTGCTGGGGCGGGCTTGATCGGGATGAGGTCAACGAGCGGCGGCTCGCGAATGCTGTTGAGCTTTTGGTGTTGGTTCCGGCGGCACTTTACAGGAGGCTCGGGCTACCGAAGGATGAAATGCACAAACTGCCATTGAAAATAGAAAAGATAAAGATGTTTGCAGCATGCCTGCATGTGAAAGCTGAATGGTGAGTAATAGTTTCATTTTGCAGCAACTTACTGTCATATTCGTGAGGAGATATCCTAAGTTGTTGGCAGTGCCACTTGTAAAATGCAACAGGCAAACTCTATGTCAGCTTACAACGGTGTTTTCTAATTCGGCTGTAAGCGGGGCATGTAACATTTTTTTGAAGTGCATTCACCATGATGTTGCTTGTGCTGTACTGGCGTGCCCGGCAATTGCAGGCCATGTCCGGTCATCAAGCTACTGTCTCCTGCCTGCACGCGTGGTCCCCAGCGCGAAAGGCGCTCATCCAGGTTCGCATTTGACTTCCATAGCGGTCACCCATAATCCGTCGGTCCCGTTGAAACACTGCCGGCGCACCGCGGGAGGCCAGGGCCGCCGGCCGGGTGAGCTGATGGCGACGGACAATGCCGGCCATCCGACGCTTACGGACATCATGCGGCATGCGGCGCCGGGTCTGCTGGAGCGTGCATGGTGAATGCGCTGGTGCTGCAGCGCCTGGTGACGGCCGGCAACGCCGAGACCGCGGAGCTGTATTGGCGTCACGAAGGCGCCGCCCCGCCCGCTCGCGCGTCCGCCGAGATACCGCCCGGCGGCGTGTTGGACCTGGACACCTATTTCAACAGCTTCGACGAGACTGTCTGGCGGCGGCACACGGCGCTCGGCGCGCTCACGGTCGAACTGGTGCTCGACGGCGCGGCGCGGGTGGAACTATGGCGGCATAGCCGCTCGGCGCCTCCGCTTGTGTTGGCCGAAGCTGCGACCCAGGGCGGCGTCATGATGCTGCCGGTTCCCGAACCGCCGCACCCGCGCGCTGCAGGACGGCTGGCCCTGCGAATCGTGGCCGATGCACGGTCCGCGACCGGCGTGCGGCTGCGCGAAGGCTGCTGGCGCGCAACCGGCCTGCCCCAGCCCGCCGCACCTGCCGTGCGGCTGATGCCGGTCATCTGCACCTTCGACCGCGATGGGCCGCTCGCCGGTTTGCTGGCGCGTCTGGCCGGCGACGCGACCGTGCTGGAGGCATTGGCCGGCATCGTGGTCGTCAACAACGGCACGCCGGGACTGCCCGGACGCCTGCGCGCGGCTTGCATGGTCCCAGCGCTGGCCAGCCGGCTGCACATTGTCGAGCAATCCAATTCCGGCGGCGCTGGCGGCTTCACCCGGGGCCTGCTGGAGGCACGCGCGCTGGGGGCCAGCCACGCCATCCTCATGGATGACGACGTGGTGATCGAGCCCGAGGCGGTGCTGCGCACCCTGCGCCTCTATGAGTTGGCCCGCGGCGAGCTGGTGGTGGCGGGACACATGCTGGACCTGTTCCGGCCGACCCACCTGTATGAGGGCGGGGCGCGGCTGGACGACGCCAAGCTGGCCATCGTGCCGCTGCACCTCGGCGTCGAGCTGTCGTCTGTCGGCAGCCTCGACCGTTTCCTCGACGAAACCCCCATGCACTTCAACGGCTGGTGGTTCATGGGCCTGCCGCTGGCCATGCTGGACCGGCTGGGATACCCCATGCCCTGCTTCATCCGCGGCGACGACGTGGAGTTCGGCCGCCGCCTGCACGACGCGGGCGTGAAAATGGTGTCCACCCCCGGGATCGGCATCTGGCACGAGCCGTTCTACGCCAAGCTGGGCAGTTGGCACATTTATTACGAGTTCCGGAACATGTTCGTGCTGGCGGCGCGTCACCTGCCCCGGCCGGCCGGCACGCTGGGCTTCGTGGCGCTGAAATGGATCGTCGCCGAGCTGCTGATGTTCCGCTACGGGCGCGCCGCCCTGCTGATCCGTGCCGTGGAGGACTTCCTGGGCGGCCCGGACATCTATGCGCGCGATCCCCGCCAAGTGCATGCGAGCCTGGCCGAACTGCGCCGCGCCTACCCGGTCGGCACAGCCGCGCGCGAGACGGTGCTGCATCAGCCGCATCCAGCGGTGGGGCCGCGCAGCCGCAGCGCGTTCTTGGCCGGGCTGGCCGCGGCGCTGGCCGGCGAGTGGATGCGCCCGGACCGTTCGGGCCGAGTGATCGCCGTGGAGCCCCGCGACCACGTCTGGTTCAGAGTGCGCGGCGCCGATGCCGTGGCGGTGCGTGAGGCCTGGGAGGTGGACCACCCGGTCTATTGCCGGTCGCGCGCCGCCTTTCGCACCCTGCTGCACCACACGCTCCGCCTAGCCTGGCGATGCCGTGCCCTGCCCGATGCGGTGGCGTCCTGGCGGGAAGCGCATGCCTGGTTCACCAGCGAGGCCGCGTGGCGCAGCTATCTCGACTTTGACGCCCCGGACACGGTTGACCGCCAATTGGCGCCGTCCCCCGCCGCGCGTTCAGCCGATGCGGACGTGCTGGACGACGATGGCCTGAAAGTGAATCCGGGAAAGATCGAACTGCATGCAAAATAACGTAATGCAGGAAGGTCCGGGGAAGGCTTCGTCGTTGAGTCATCTGTTCTCCGACCGCCGCCTCGCGGTGATGCTGGGCCTGGGTTTCAGTTCGGGCATTCCCTTCCTGCTCGTCTATGTGACGCAGTCGGCTTGGCTGTCGGAGGCCAAGGTGCCGATCAGCATCCTCGGCCTGATGAGCGAGCTGACGTTCGCCTACAAGTTCAAGTTCGTATGGGCGCCCTTCCTCGACCGCTATGACGCGCCGATTTTCAGTCGCCTGCTGGGGCGGCGGCGCGGCTGGATCATCGTTTCGCAGATCGGGGTGATGCTGGCGCTCGCGGGTGTCGCATTCGGCGATCCCGCGCATTGGCTCGCCTGGACCATCGTCTTTTCCTTGGCGCTCGGTTTCGCCGGGGCGACGCAGGACGTGGTGATCGATGGCTGGCGCATCACCGTGGCGCCCGCCGAGCGGCAGGCGCTGATGTCGTCCTGGTCGGAGATCGGATGGCGCGTGGGCAACCTCGCCGCCGGCGCTGGCGCGCTCTACTTGGCGGACGGCTTCGGCTGGCGCGCCGCCTATCTGTGCATGGCCGCGCTGATGGCGCCCGGCATGATCGCAGCCCTGCTTGCGCCCGAGCCTGAATCCGACAAGGCCGCGCACTCCGAGGCGCCGGGCTTCGTCGCGACCGTTGCCGCGCCCATCAAGGAGCTGGTCACGCGCCTCGGGCCGCTGGCCGTTCCGGTCCTCATCATGGTGGCCGGGTTCCGCATGCCCGGCTACGTGTCGAGCGCAATGGCCTTTCCGCTGTTCAAGAGCCTGCACTACTCCAACTCGGACATCGCCACCGTCACCAAACTGTTCGGTTTCGGGGTCGGGATGGCGGGCACCTTCCTCGCCAGCTACGTCGTGCCGCGGATCGGCATGATGGCGAGCCTGCTCGTCGGCACCGTCTTCGGCTCCGCCTCGCATTTGTCCCTCGCCTATCTCGCTGTGCATGGGGATCATGGCGGGGGCGAATTCTGGACCTTTGCCACGGCCGTCAGCATCGACAGCTTCGCCTATGCCTTCGCCTCCATCGTCCTTATCACCTACATGTCATCGCTGACCTCGACGGAGCACGCGGCCAGCCAGTATGCGCTGCTGACTTCGCTCTGCGCCTTGCCCGGCAGCCTGCTTGCGGGCACTTCGGGCTTCGTCATCGAACGCCTGGGCTTCGAATGGTTCTTCGTCGCGACCTCCCTGATCGGCGTGCCGGTCGCAGTGTTGTGCTGGTATGTCCGGCGGCTGCAGGAAAGGACGGAGCCGCAGCCTGTCGCCTGAGCAGGGGATGAAGCCGCTCGCCATGCGTCCGGGCCGCCGTCGTAACGTCCAAGCAGTCGCGAGACAAACCGATCCGCACCGTCGGCGTTGGCTCGGCACGCCGGCAATCCAGTCTGGCCTTGGAGCAGCGCCATGAAGACGATGAACGACCTGTTCCTGCATCTCCTGCAGGATATCTACTACGCCGAGAAGGCGTTCGCGAAATCCTCCAACAAGATCATGAAGGCAGTCAGGAACGAGGAAGTCCGTGAGATCTTGAAGAAGGCCAAGGAGCACGCGAGCGAGCCGATCGAAGCGCTCGACCGGGTGTTCGAGGCGGTGGACAAGCGCCCACGCGGCAAGACGTGCGAGGCCATGAACGGCTTGCTTGCCGAGTGCCAGGAGGCGATCGAGGAGGGTGAGAGCGGCCCCGTGCTCGACGCCGCCCTGATCGCCTGCCTGCAGGGCATCAAGACGTACGAGATTACCCGTTACGGTTCGTTGCTGGCGTTCGCGCGGCAGATGGGTTTGAAGGACGCCGTCAAGGAACTCGAAACGCTGCGCGACGCCGCCCGCAACGACGACCAGGCGCTCAGCAAGATCGCCGAGGGCAGCACCAACGTCGAGGCATCCGGAGCAAAGGGCCAGGACGACGAAGGCAAGGAGCCGGACGAGGACGAGGAGCCCGGTGAGCCGGACGAGAAGGGCAAGCCGAAAACGGTTAAAAAGCCGGTGGCCAAACGCCAGGCTTAGGCAATAATGGCGGGGACACGTTGCCTGGCCGGCGCGTGTCCCTTTAGCCTAGGGCGGCGGAGCGGCGTCCTGCACGAGACGGACCCCCTTTGCCCGCAAGTCGTTGAGCACCAATGACGCCAAATCGCGCGCTTGCTGCTCCGAGATAACGGTGAAAAGGCGGCGGACAGACGCCGCCACGATGTTGATGGCGTCCTTCTCGCTAAGGTCACCGGGCGCGTTCACGGCGCGCCCTCACACGGTTGACTCCGGCGCCTGCCCCTGGGCCATGCGGCGCGCGTTCATTGCATAAAGGAACAGCGACACTGCCGATCCCAGGCGCTGTCCCGCCACGGCCTGAACCACTCCGAAGCCGACCAGGGCGCCGGCGACCCAGGGCTTCCGCAGGACGGCATAGGCGCTATAGGCGTTCCACAGGTTCTCGGACGCGCTGCCCAGCACCTGGCCCCGTGCCAATTGATACAGCCCGGCGCCAGCCAGCCCCGCAGCCGCCAGCGAGAGTGGGGCAGGCAACGCCGCCGAAGGCAGGCGCACCGTCGCGGCCTCGTGCCGGACCGGAACCGCGACGGGCGCCGATAGGTCGAACAAGCCGTGTTCCCGGGCGAAGGACGCAATCGCATCCCGGCTGGTGCGGTGTTCGATCAGCAACCCGCCGGTGAGCGGATTGGCACGCAGCGACCGCACGCCCGGCAGTTCCGCAACACGCTTGCCGGCTGCCTCGAAGAAGGGCCGGTCCCCGCGCCGGGATGGGATTCGCAGCCGAATGCGGCCGGGCAGTTCATGCTCGATGAAGGCTTTTGCTAGGTCCATCGGTTCAAACAGGCCCTACGGTTCCATTCGCCGCCGCCGGAACCGCGTCGGCGCCGCCGGGCCGCATGCGTTCGGTGACCCGCTCGACCTGGGCTTCGGCGACAAGGTCCTGCACCGTCTCGCCGAACTCCGCCACGCGGCCGCGTCCGATCTCGTAGGCGGCCAGGCTTTGCTTGACTGCGCCCTTGGCGAGCGGGCGCCCATAGCGTGACACCGCCGGGCGCCATAGCGGACTGAGCAATGCCGCGCCGAGGCTTACAACGACGCCGGTCAAAACTCCCGTCTTATATCCAACCGCCATGGAGGCTCTCCTGAACTCGATTACGCCATCGCCGCCGCCGTCTCGGCAAGATTGCGCGAGGCGGGCATGGCTGCATCACATGGCTGCATCACTGGCACATCAGGCTGCGTCCGGCAAAGCAGCGGCTTCGGCGGTCCCGGCGATGACGATGACGCCCTGCTCTCCTTTGCGGGCCTCGTTCACGACATAGGGCAGCACACCGCCGCCCAGCGTCACCAGGATGTCAAGCGGCCCGAGCGCGACGACGCCCAACATGCCGCGCACGCCGGGCACCAGCAGCGCCACACCCTGCAGCGCGAACGAGAACATCAGCGCGCCCATGAGCGGCCGGTTGGGCTGCAACGGCGGCCCGCCCGTGAACGGGCCATGCGTGGCCGAGCGGCAGGTCAGCGCGTGCAGCAACTGGGCGACGACCAGGCTGCCGAACGTCATCGTCCGCGCCTGTGCCGACACGCCGTGCCGCAGCACGCCGATGCCGCACGCCGCCAGCGCGCCGGCCGCGATGATGCCGCCCTCGGCCGCCAGCGGCCCGAAGTCGCCGCGTCCCACGATGGCGGAGTCGGCCGGACGCGGCGGGCGCTGCATCTCGTTGGGCTCGGACGCTTCGAAGGCGAGGCCGAGGCCGGGCAGGATATCGGAGATCAGGTTGATCCACAGCAGTTGCAGCGCCGTCAGCGGCTCGCCGAACCCGGCCGCCGTCGCGCCAAGCACCACGACAATCTCGCTGAGGTTGGTCCCCAGCAAATAGCGGATCGACTTGCGGACGTTGGTGTAAGTGGTGCGCCCGCGCTCGACCGCGCCGGCCAGCGCCATCAGGTCGTCGGTTTGCAGCACGACGTCGGCCACCTCGCGCGCCGCCTCCGACGCGCCGGCGCCGCCCATGGCGATGCCCACGTCGGCCGCCTTCAGCGCGGGGCTGTCGTTGATGCCGTCCCCGGTCATGGCGACGACCTCGCCCCCGGCCTGCAGGGCGCGCACGATCTGCAGCTTCTGCGCCGGGCTGACCCGGGCGAACACATGCGCCCGCCGCGCCGCCCTGGCGAGCTGGTCCGGCGGCAGGCGGTCGAAGTCGGCGATGTCCACGACCTCGATGGCCGCATCGCCGGCCAGGCCGAGCTGGCGCGCCACGGCCCGCGCCGTCGGCACCTGGTCCCCGGTCATCATCACCGTGTGGACGCCCGCGCCGTGCAGGGTGCGGATCAGCGCGCCGATGCCGGGGCGCACCGGGTCGGACAGGCCCGCGAGCCCCAGCCAGGTCAGGTCGTGCACGGGGATGGCGTCGTCGGTGACCTCATTGGCCGCCACGTCGCGGGACGCGAAGCCGAGCACACGCAGGGCTGCGTCCGCCATGGCGCCGTTCTCGGCCAGGATCTCGGCCCGGCGCGCGTCGGTCAACGGGTGGGCCTCGCCGTCGCGCAGCTCGGCGGCGCACAGCTCCAGCACCTCGGCCGGGCTGCCCTTCACCGCGATGCGGGCCTTTGCCGCGCCGCCCGCCGCATGGCCGGGCAGGGTGTGCGCGGTCGCCATGAAGCGATACGACTCGGTCCGGTGCCGGACCCCGACGCGGGGACGGGTGCGGCGCAGCTCGGCCGCATCCAAGCCGGCGTCGAGCGCCGCCTGCACCAGCGCGGCCTCGGTGGCCGAACCGGTCAGGACGGGGCCGTCCGGGCCGGCCTCGATCCCGACCTCGCTGCACAGCACCGCAACCCGCAGCAGCCGCTCCAGGCCGGGCGTTGCCGCGCCCGCCCCAACGTGCAGCACGCCGCCGCCGGGCAGCGCGACCTGCGCCACGCTCATGCGGTTCTGCGTCAGCGTGCCGGTCTTGTCGAAGCAGACCACCCCTACCGAGGCGAGCGTTTCCACCGCGTCCAGCCGGCGGACCAGCACTTGGCGCTTGCGCATGTCCTCGATGCCGAGCGCCAGCGTGGTCGTAGCCACCGTCGGCAGCCCTTCCGGGATGGCCGCCACCGCCAGCGAAACGCTGGAGCGGAACAATTGGTAGAAGGCGAAGCCGCGCAACGCCCCAATGCCGATCACCGCGCCGCAAACGCAGAGCGAGGCCCAGAACAACTGCCGCCCTAACTGGTCCAACTGCCGCTCGATCGGCGTTTGCGGCGTCTCGGCCCGGCTGACCAGGGACTGGATGCGCCCGACCTCCGTGCGCGCGCCGGTGGCGACCACCAGCGCCGTGCCGCCGCCGCCCGTCACTGCGGTGCCGCGATAGACCATGTTGGCGCGGTCGCCGAGCGGGACGATGCGCCGGGCCAAAATGCGGGCGTGCTTGGCGACCGGCAGGCTTTCGCCGGTCAGCATCGCCTCGCCCACCGTCAGGTCGCTCGCCGACACCAGGCGCGCATCCGCCGGCACCACGTCGCCGGGGGCGAGCAGCAGCAGGTCGCCCGGCACGACCGCCTCCGGCTCGACCTCCGTCGCGGCCCCGTCGCGGATCACGCGCACCGGCTCGTGGCTGGCGTTGCTCAGCCCCTTGATGGTCCGCTCCGAGCGGTTTTCGATGGCGTAGCCGAGCACCCCGTTCAAGGCGACGACGCCCAGGATGGCAGCAGCCTCGATGGTGCCTCCGGTGACGATGGAGATGGCCCCTGCCGCCACCAGCAGCCCGACCGGGAGGGTCTTGAACTGGCTGGCGAGCATCGCCAGCGCCGAGCGCGTCGGCGGCGGCGGCAGGGCATTGGCGCCGACTGCGGCCAGTTGCGCGCGGGCGTCCGCAGCGGTCAGGCCGTTTGCGGTCGAAGCGCCGAGTTCCGCCGCGATGTCGCCCACGTCGCGCGCATGCCACCGCGGCGCGTCCTCCAGCCGGCCATGCTCGTCAGGCGGCAGCGCTTCGCCGCGCAGCAGGGCCACGACGTGCTGGGCAATTCGGTGCGGCGACATCGCGGGGTCGAACTGGACCAGGAGGTTGCCGGTGTCCGTGCTGGCGCTGGCAGCCGACACGCCCGGCAGGACGGCCATGCCGCGCTCCAGGATATCCTGCAGCTCCGGCGATTGGCGCAGACCCGCGACATGCAGGCGTATGCGCCCGGGCACCCGGTCGTGCACGGTGCGCACCGGGCTGGGACCATTATTCCCGAGCAGCGCGTCTTTTTGCGTGTCTTCTGGGGCGCAACCCGGTCCCAGCGCGCTGGCATCCTGGGCACGGTCGTCGTCACGGAAAACCATTCGGTTTCAGCTACTCGAAAAAACAAAGGACCAAAATGACAGACGGGGGCTGCGGGCCGAACCCGCAACCCCCGCCGGATGCCACGCAGCAGGCTCCGGTGTCAGGCCGCCACGGCTGGCTTGGCCCCGCCCTCGCCCGAACTGATGTCGGCGCGAGCCTCCGCCGTCAGGTCGCTGGTTGCCTCGGTCATCTGCGCCATGGCCTCCCGGCCCTTGTCGTAGGCCACGATGCCGCCCTTGATCACAGCCTTGGCCGCCGGGCGCAGCAGGTTGCTCACTGCGGGAACAAGAACCGGCGCCAGCAACGCGCTGCCGACTCCGACCACTAGCGCCGTTACGATGTTGCCTTTGAACATGTCTTCCAAAATGGCCATTGGTTCTCTCCGTTATCGAAATCGTGTTTCAGGCGGTTGCCGCGTGCTCGCCCGCGTCCTTGTTGGTGCGCCGCGCTTGCTTGTGGGCCGGGGCATCCTCATCCGTCGCGGGGGACGCAGCCACGGGAACCGTAACCGCGGGGGCCGACGCTGCCGCGGCCTTTGCGCTGGCGAGTTCAAGCTGCGCTTCGGCGATCAGGCCAGACATTGCCTTGCTGACCGGCTCCATGGCCTGGCGGTACAACGAGATGCCGGTGCTCAGCATACCCTTGGCCGCCGGACGAAACACGGACGCGAGCGCGGGGACCACATAGGGCGCCAGCACGACCGTTCCGATGCTCACGGCAATCCCGGTAGGCGTCACGCCCTTTGCCATGTCTTCGAGTAAAGCCATATCCAATTTCCTTTTCAGACGTGTCGGAAGGGGAGTGCCTGTTATCGGCAAGCGCTCGTGCCGAGCCTTTGGCAGCGCCGCCTTAAAGCGGACGATGCGCCAAGCGCATTGGGCGTGCTGGCCGTGGAAACATACCCGGCGGCACAGCGACCATAGCGCCCACGGCCACCAGCTCGCCGATGGAGCCGGTAGGCATGTGCTCAATCAACTGCATGGCTCCTCAATATGACAAAGCGGTGACACCTATAACTAGCGACAGGGCGGGTACGTTTCAGCCGTCTTACGATCACAAAAAAGAGAGATGGCAGGCGGACAGGGTCATACGGGGGTTGATTTATTGAACCCGTGTCAGGTTCGGATGTCGTGGAGCAGCTTGCCGAACAGGCGCTGGCGCCAGGCCCCTATCCCCGTTGGGCGCGCGGCGCCTTGCGGCTGGAATAGGACCGGCCCGGCCTTGCTCCCGAAGTGCGGGCCTCAGCACCGGCTGTCGCTGGCTCGATGCGGGCCTCGCCTTCGCCAGCGTGGCGCACGGCGGCGGCGAAGCGGTCGGCGGTCTCGGCCACGATCTCGAACCGCGTGTCGGTGTCGAAGATGCGTATGGCGCCGATGTCGGCCTTGGTGACGCCGCCCAGCCGGCAGATCAGCGGGATCAGCCACTTGGGGTCGGCGTTCTTGCGCCGTCCGATGGTCAGCCGGAACCATGCGCCGCCGGCAGCGGAGCGTTGCGAAGCGCGCGGCTCCCGCGCCTCGCGCACGAAGCGTTCGCCGGATGGGCGGGGCGGAGCAACCGGGGCGGCGTCGAACTGCTCTTCGGGCGCCGGCATGCGCGCGCGATAGCTGCGGACCAAGGCGGCGGCGATCCACTCGGCCGGGCGGCCCTCCAGCAACAGCCGGGCCAGCACGAGGTCCTCCTCGGTAGGCTCCTGCGCCAGGATCGGATCGTTGAGCAGGCGTTCCTGGTCGCGGGCGCGGATCAGCTCGGCCGACGGCGGATCGCTCCAGCCTGCATCCACCCCGGCGGCGGCGATCAACTGCTCGGCCCGGCGGCGCTTCGGGAATGGCACCAGCAGCACCGACACGCCCTTGCGCCCGGCGCGCCCGGTGCGGCCGCTGCGGTGGAGCATGGTCTCCTTGTTGGTCGGCAGGTCCGCGTGGATCACCAAGTCAAGATCGGGCAGGTCGAGCCCACGCGCCGCCACGTCGGTCGCGACGCAAACCCGCGAGCGGCCGTCGCGCAACGATTGCAGCGCGCTGTTGCGCTCGTGCTGGCTCAATTCGCCGGACAGCGCCACGGCGTCGAAGCCGCGCTCGAGCAGGCGCCCGTGCAGGCGGCGTACGCCGTCCCGCGTGGCGCAGAACACCAGGCTGGCCCGCGCCTCGAAATAACGCAGCACGTTGACCGCGGCGCGCTCGGAGTCGTGCGGCGCCATCGTCACGGCGCGGTATTCGATATCGCCATGCGGCTCGTTGCGGCCCCCCGTGTCGATGCGCAGCGCGTCGCGCTGGTAGCGCCGGGCAAGCGAGGCGATCTCTTTGGGGATGGTGGCGGAGAACAGCATCGTGCGCCGCTCGGACGGGGTCGCATCGAGGATAAATTCCAGGTCCTCGCGGAAGCCGAGGTCCAACATTTCGTCGGCCTCGTCGAGCACGACGACGCGCAGGCTGCCGAGGTCGAGCCGTCCGCGCTCCAGGTGGTCGCGCAGCCGCCCGGGGGTGCCGACGACGATATGGCAGCCGCCGGCCAGCACCCGCTGCTCCGCCCGGCTGTCCATGCCGCCGACGCAGGACGCCATGCGCGCGCCGGTTTGTTGGTAAAGCCAGGCCAGTTCGCCCTGCACCTGGATCGCCAGCTCCCGCGTGGGGGCGATGACAAGGGCAAGGGGTGCGCCGGGCCGGCCGAAGCGCTCGGCGTCGCCCAGCAGCGTGGGGGCGAAGGCGAGGCCATAGGCGACAGTCTTGCCCGATCCAGTCTGCGCGGATACCACAAGGTCGCGCCCAAGCGCCTCGTCCACCAGGACGGCGGACTGGACGGCGGTGGGTTCGAGGTAGTCGCGGTCGGCAAGGGCGCGGTTGAGGGCCGGGTTTACGCTCGGAAAGGGCATGCTGTTACCAAAAGGCCGTGGCCGAAGGGCCATGGGCCGCACGGTCTAGCCCATAACGGCCGCAAACGCTAAATGTTGCAGCGCACACCAGACGAGCGTCCGGTGGCCACCAGACGAGCGAGACTGTTGAAAAACTCGCCTTGTGATCGCTTTCTGCGCGTGATTCCGTTCGC
>CAXSGE010000043.1:0-33029 GCA_964236715.1 uncultured Acetobacteraceae bacterium
CTGCGGACCAGGCGGAACAGGTCCTCCCCGGTTTCGATCCATTCCAGCAGGATCGGCTCCCGATACAGCACGATCAGGTCCGGCACCTGCGGAGAGCCGCCCGCCGCCTTTTCCCCAAGCGGCACGCCGCGATAGAGCCCGGTCAGCTCCCAGGCATTGTCGATGGCCAATTCGCCCAGGGTTTCGTCATCGGCGACCTCCTCGACCAGGATCGAGACGCTGCGGACATGCTGGCGCAGTACCTTGGGGATCGCCGACAGCGCACGGTCGGCCAGGTCGGCGATATCCTCGGGCGCGGGGGGCAGAGTATATATAGGCATGGGTCTATGCGCCCGATCCCGCACCGGAGGTCAACATAAATGCAGCCGACCGCGAAAATCGAGCTTCTGCCGCCGGGCAGGCGCGCCCAGCTTGCGGCGTTGGTGCCGGAGTGGCGCATCCTGCCCGACCGCGACGCCATTGCACGCAATTTCAAGTTTCGAGATTTCAGCGCCGCGTGGGGCTTCATGGCCCGGGTGGCGCTGTTGGCGGAACAGCGGGACCATCATCCCGAGTGGTCGAACGTCTATAACCGCGTCAGCATCACCCTCACAACCCACGACACCGGCGGTCTTTCGGAACGCGATGTCGGCTTGGCCGAGGCGATCGATGCGGTTGCGGGCGGTTGAATTCAGGGTTCGGTTGCCGTCCCGATGACCCCAGGCCCGTCCATGCAGGGCCAGGAAAGACCCGCCGGCGACGCCAAGCGCGCGAATAGACTAACCGGACCGCAAACTTTTCCTTGACATTTCATGACTTTGCAAGGTTGAAACCTTTATGCTGGACGCAAGGCAGCAACGGTTCATCCACAGCGGCAGGGTTCGGCGCTCGAAATAATGAGACATGCACTGCCTTTACAAACCAACGCGCGATATTCCTTAGAACATCAAACTTGTTTCTTATTTGATAATAGTACGTTACGAGAACACCATGCTACCCACGATCCACATCACAGTTTGAGCCTGTGTCTCCGAACTGCCATAAACCCATGTTAAATGAAGATGTTAACGTGGTAATAAGGCTTATTCCGGTGACACCGCTATCTTCTTGTGCACAGACTTATCCACAGGGTGGACAAGCTTCTCCGCCTCTCGCCAACGCTCCCGCAGGGTTGCAATAAGTTCCGCTTGCGGCAATCCGGCTGAGATTGGCGGCCCGACAATGAGGTGTATGACGCCCGGACTTTTGCGGAATGCCCGGCGGCCCCAAAGCAGGCCGGAGTCGGTCGCCACTGGGACAACCGGCAATCCGGTCCGCGCTGCCAGTGCGGCGATGCCGGGCCGCAACTCGGCTTCCACCCCAGGGGCGACCCGGGTGCCCTCTGGAAAGATCACGATCTGCCGGTTGTCCGCCTTCGCGCGGTCGGCGCCTCGCAACAGGCTCCGAACCGCGCTGAACGATGCGCCACGATCCACAGGGATTTGCCCCGCAGGCACCAGGAGCCAGCCGAACAATGGGACGCGCGCGAGCTCGGCTTTGAAAACATACGCGACCCGCGGCACCAGGCGGAGCCAGATCAGCGTGTCGAACGCCGACTGATGCTGCGGCGCGATCAGCGCTGCGCCCCTGGTTGGCAAGTGCTCCTGCCCCAGCACGACGACACGGATGCCGCACAGTGCCGCAGCGCCATCCAGCACCAGCCCGGCCCAGGTTTGCGCCACCCAAAGCGCGTGCCGGGGGGCAAACCAGCGGACGAACACGCCAAGCAGCCCCATCCCCGCCGTGGCAGCAAAGAACCAGATATTGAACAGCAGGGACCGCAGCCAGATCATGGTGCGCCCCCATTGCGCAGCAGCCTGGCCAGGCCGAACCGGACGGCCAGCAGCTTGTCATACTCGACCGCGAGCGTGCGAACCCGCGTGGCGTCGCGCAGTGCCGGGGACTGCACCGGCGCAGGGAGCAGTTGCACGTCCGGCAGGGCGCGATGCAGCTCCAGCAACGCCCGCGGCATATGGTAGCCCGCTGTCACGACGATCAGCCGCTTGGCGCCGTGCGCCCGCGACCAGAAGGCGGTTTCAGCGGCGTTGCCCGCCGTGCTCTGGGCGACGCGGCCCAACGTCACCCGGCCGGCGTGTTCGGCGTCAAGCGGCGCCCGGCGGCCGAGATCAGCCAGGTCCGCCTTGGCCGCCACGCCAGACACCAGCAGCAGCGGCGCACGTCCCTCCGCCAGCAGGCGCAGCGCCGCCTCGATGCGATCCACCCCGCCGGTCAGCACGACGATCGCGTCCGCGGCCTTTGGCGCCTCACTTTCCTGCCACACAGAGCTACTGAACATCGCAAATCCAATCCCCCAAGCCGCCCCGCCGCCGAGCAGCACGATGCTGACCGCTGCCAAACCTCGCCGTGTCCATCGTCGCCAGCGTGGTTCGGTCATGGCAGCCGCCGCAGCCACCGGCGAACGGTGCCCTGCGCCGTCAGCCACCCAATCGCCGCAGCAATCATCGGCAATGCCGGCAGCGACAGCCACAGCTCTGTCGGCAATGCGGTCACAGGGACCACGGCCCCCGCCTGCTCGGGTTGGCCGGTGAAAGGCGCCGCGAGCCCTGCTAGGCCGAGCAGCACCGGCAGCGCTGCCACAGCCCCGATCCCGGCGCCGGCCGTCGCCAGCAATGTAGCCCGGCGTGCGAACCGCCCTGCGATGTAGCTGTCCGTAGCGCCTAGGCCGTGCACGATCTCGATTGCATCCCGCCGGGCAGATAGCCCAGCGCGGGTGGCGACGGCAATGACCGCAACGGCCACGAACGCCACCACGGCGAGTGCCAACCCGGCACAGGCCTGCAAACTGCGGGCGAGCACGGCGAGGCGGCGAATCCAGACATCATGGCTCTCCAGCAGCGTGCCTGGCGCTGCCGCCTCCACTCGGGTTGCGAGCCGTCCGGTATCCAGGCCGGGATCGGACAGCCGTACCTCGACCACGCCGGGCAACGGCAGCGCGATCCGGCCGGACCCGCTGCCGAGCCATGGGCGCAGCAGGTTGGCGAGTTCGGCCTCGCTGAGCGGACGCGCCGACACGACGCCGGGCGTGCCGCGCAGCAGCGACACCACCCGGTCCAATCGGGCGCCGCCACCTTCCGCCGCAGCCGCCATGGGTTGCGGAACCTGGACCGTCAGCATCGAACCTGCCCCCGCCTGCCAATGCTGCGCCAAGGCGCTTGCGGCCATTGTGCCGGCCAGCGCCAACGCTGCCAAGAACGCCATCGCCGCCACCAATAACGGCAGCAGCCGGTCGGACAAGGCTCGCCGAAGCCCGAGGTCATCGAAGCGCGCCGGGCGCAGCAGCGCGGCCGTGCGTTTGTCGAGCCGTGCGGATCTAATCATCGCGGATCAAGTAGCCATCGGCGAGCCGGAGCGTATGGGCCGGGTGCCGGCCAACCAGCCCAGCGTTGTGCGTCGCGACCACGACCGTGGTGCCCAGGCGGTTCATCTCGTGCAGCAACTGCATCAGCCGTTCGGCCTGGAGCTCGTCCAAGTTGCCCGTGGGTTCGTCGGCCAGCAGCAACAAGGGCCGGGCGACGACGGCGCGGGCAATGGCGACCCGCTGCTGCTCACCGCCGGACAGCTCGGCCGGGCGGGATTGCAGCTTCTTCGACAAGCCGACCCAGCTCAGCAGCTCGACCGCATCGACGCGGATTTGGCCCTCGGGCCGTCCGGCGAGCCGCAGCGGCAGCGCAACGTTGTCGAAGGCCGACAGATGCGGCAGCAGGCGGAAGTCCTGGAAGACCATGCCGATCCGGCGGCGCAGCACCGGCAGGCGTGGGCGGCCCACGGCGCCGATGTCTTGGCCGAGCAGGGTGAGCCGGCCCTGGGTAGGGCGCACGGCCAGGTGCAACAGCCGCAGCAGGCTGGTTTTGCCCGCGCCTGACGGGCCGAGCAGCCAGCGGAACCCGCCTTCCGGGATACTGAACGACAGGCCATGCAGCACTACATGGGCGTTGCGGTCCTGGCCATACTCCAGGCCGACCCCATCCAGGCGCACCATCAGCCGCGCTCCACTTGCGTTATTGAACCGACGTCAACCGCTTGCATTCCGGCCAGCCTGCAAACCCTGTTCGCATCCCTGGCCGGGGAGTATCACAATCCCATGAGGATCGTCTGCCCGTCCTGCTCCGCGACCTTTGAGGTTCCCAAAACGCGGTTGGCGCCGGGTCAAGCTGTGCGCTGCGCCCGGTGCGGCACGGATTGGACTCCGCTTGCCGAGTCCGAGCCGGCATTCACAGTGCATTCCTCCGAGCCGGCCGAACAGCCGCCGCCCGTGCGCGGCCCCGAGCCCATGACCCGTTCCAGCCCGGCGCCGGCCATGCAGGCAGCGCCGCCTGCTACGTTGCTGGCGCCGATCCTCGACCGGTTCAGTTTTGCTTGGAGGAGCGAGCCGGCGCTCGTTGCTGGCTGGGCCGTAAGCATCGTGGTCCTGGCGGGGCTGGCTTGGGCGGCTGTGGCTTGGCGCAGCAATGTCATGCACGCCTGGCCGCCCAGTGAGCGGCTCTACACGGCGCTTGGCTTGCCAGCCGATCGTTGAGCAGATTGGCCGTTAAGCAGATTGGCGCGGAGACGATTGGGCGATTTCGGGCCGCTGCTCCATCGCGGCAAACCACTGCGCGAGCTTGCCGCGGCCGTCGCGCCATGCGTCATCGGCAAAGCGAAGATCCAAGTAGCCGAGGGCGCAGGCGACGGTGATGGAGCCGATGTCGAGGTGGTTGGCCGGCGGATCAGCCTGCAGCAGGTCGAGTGCGCGGACGATTGCGGCTTGCTGCCGGGCCATGGCGGCGTTGCGTTCGGCTTCCGTTGGGCGGGCCATGTCCTGGCGCCGCAGCACGGCCGCGTCCATGATGCCGTCGCCGACCGCCTGCCATTTCAGGGCACGCCAGCGCGCCGGCCCGGGCGGCGGAAACAGCGAACCACCGCCTGTAGCGTCCAGGTACTCGCAGATGACGGGGCTGTCGAACAGCGCGAAACCGTCGGGGGTCACCAGGCACGGCACCTTGGACAGCGGGTTGGCCACCAGCAAGTCGGGCGGGGACGCGTGCGGATTGGTCTCGATGCGGGTGATTTGATCCAAGACGCCACAGGCGATGGCGCAGGCGATGACCTTGCGGACATAGGGGCTGGTGGCGGAATAATACAGTTTCAACGAAAATTGTCCTTCTGCGAGCGCAGGCGGGCCAGGGTCGCGACATCGGGCGCCCGCAGGAACGGGTTCTCCGCGAGTTCGTCCGAAAGGCGGCTCGGGATTGTCGGCTTCGCATCGGCGCGCAGACGATCCACCTGTGCGGCACGGGCGCGCAACGCCGCATTGCCGGGGTCGACGTGCAGGGCGAAGCGCGCGTTGCTTTGCGTGTATTCATGGCCGCAGCAGACTAGCGTGTCCGCCGGCAGTGCTGCGAACTTGCGCAGGCTTGCATGCATATCGGCGGCGGTCCCTTCCAGCAGGCGGCCGCAGCCTAGGCTGAACAGCGTGTCGCCGCAGATCAACACATGGTTTTCGGCGCCGAAAAAGGCGATGTGGCCCAGGGTATGGCCGGGCGTGTCGATCACCTCAAGGCTGCTGTTGCCCAATGCCACCGTGTCGCCCTCAATCACCGCGCGGTCCAGCCGTGGCAGCCGGTGCGCGTCTGCCGCTGCGCCCACGACAGGGCATCCGTAGCGGGCGCGGACGTCATCGGTCCCCGCCACGTGGTCGCCGTGGTGGTGGGTGAGCAGGATCATGTCCAGACGGCCGCCGGCGGCGTCGATTGCCGCGATGCAGGCGTCCGCATCGGCCGGGTCGACAATGGCGGTCATGCCGGTGGCCTCATCCCGCAGCAACCAGGCGTAGTTGTCGGACAGGATGGGGACGGCGTGGGCGGACAAGTTCATTTGGGGCTCCGCTTCGGATGGCGCACCGTGTCGCACCTGTGGGCTCAGATCAAGCGGGTAGGCAATGAGCGCGCGTGGCCGGCACTGTGCTATACAACCGCAATGACGGCGGACACGCATACTGCGGCTGAATTCTATGCCACGGCGCGCGGCGCGGTGGCGTCCCGCTTGATCCGTAACCGCCTTGCGGTCGCCTGGCCGGAGATAGCCGGCTGCACGGTGCTCGGCCTGGGCTACACGGCGCCTTATCTGCGGCATTGGCGCGATAGCGCGGCGCGCTGCATCGCCGCCACCCCGGCGCAGGTCGGCGTCGCCCGGTGGCCAGCCGGCAGCCCGAACCTGACCTGCACCATCGAGGAGGACAGCCTGCCGTTTCCCGATCTTTGCTTCGACCGCATCCTGCTGGTGCATGGGTTGGAGGCGGCCGAGAACGCCCGCCGCATGCTGCGGGAGGTTTGGCGGGTGCTGAAGGATGACGGCCGCCTGCTGGTCGTGGCGCCGAACCGCGTGGGCCTGTGGGCAAATGTCGAGAGCACGCCGTTCGGCCATGGCCAGCCCTACTCGCCGGGCCAAATCGGCCGCCTGCTTGCCGCCAGCCTCTTTCGCGTCGAACACCGGGACACCGCACTCTATTTGCCGCCAACCAACCTGAGGATCGTTCTCCGCAGCGCGCCGATGTGGGAGCACGGCGGGCGGCGGATTGCGCCTAGGCTGGCGGGGGTGACCATCACCGAAGCGGTGAAGGATGTTTATGCTGCCCTGCCGGTCCAGCGCGCCCGGCGACGGCGGCTCGTGTTCAGCCAAGCTGCCTGACCCATGCTCGCGGTCTGGTAACAGCATTCGGTTCTCAAGCGTTGTGATCGATGTGGCTCTAGGCTGCCGAGGCGGCCGTCCGGCCCTCTGCCAGCCGGATTGTGTTCCGCCCGGCGTGCTTCGCCGCATAGAGCGCCGCGTCGGCTGCCTCGACCAATGCCGCCGGACCCTGAGTCGCGGCGTCGGGAAGCATGACCGCGACGCCCATGCTGACCGTGGCGAAGCCGAAGTCAGATCCGGCGTGCGGGATCTCGAGGCTGCGCACGGCGGCGCAGATGCGCTCCGCCAGGGCCAGCGCGCCGGCAGCATCGGTGTCTGGCAACAGGATGACGAACTCCTCGCCACCATAGCGGGCCGGCAGGTCTGCCGGACGGCGGGCCAGGATTTTGATCGTGTCGGCCAGGGCTCTTAGGCAAGCGTCCCCGCCGGGGTGGCCGTAGGTGTCGTTGAACGACTTGAACCGGTCCACGTCAAGCATGATGACCGCGAGCGGCGAGCGCACCCGCATCGCCCGGCGATACTCCTCCCCTAGCGCTTCATCGAAACGACGCCGGTTCGGCAAGCCCGTCAGCGCATCCTCCCGCGCCAAGGCGCGAAGCTGGTGGTTCGCGTTCTCAAGCTGCGCCTCTAGCGCCTTCCGCTCGGATACGTCGCGCGTTACGGCGACGAAACCGCTGCCATCCTCCAGCCGCCGGCCGCTCGTCTCCAGCCACACATACTGGCCATCCTTGCGCCTCGCGCGATAGCTGGCGCGCGCCGTCGCCTGTCCGCCCAACAACCGCCGTTCGAGCGCATCGTGGAACGCGCGCCGGTCCTCAGGATGGGTGATGCCGCTTGGGTGGGCTCCAACCATCTCCTCAGGCTCATATCCCAGCAGGTCGCGGCAAGCTGGCGAGACATAGAGGCGCTGGAAATCGGGCGAGAACCTCGTAATAATGTCATTGGCGTTGTCGGTCAGCAAACGATGATGGCTCTCACTGAGAGCGATCTCTTGCTGCATAGCGGCAATCCGGTCATCCCGCGCTTGCAGCTTAGCAGCCATGCGGCTGAACGCGGCGCCCAGCGACCGCAACTCATCGGAGGCGCCCCGGCCCATGATCGCCCGGGCTGTCAGATCGCCCGATCCGACCAGCGTCGCAGCCGCCATCAGCGCGCCGACCGGGCGCAGCACGGTCAATGTAGCGACCGGCCAGCCCATCAATAACGCAAGCGCCGCCGCCAACAGCGCAACTGCGATCGAAACCCAAAACCGATGGTCCGCCTCGGCCCGGATATCAGCCTCCCTCAAGCCGATAGCGACCACCAGGCCGGCTGCACGCCCTGGCAGGGGAGCGAAGCCGAAAACCCGCTTTACTCCGTCGAGGTCCATCGCCTGCACGGACCCGCCATTGGGCGCTGTCCTGAACGCCGAGAGGACCGGATGGTCGGGAAATCGCTGGCCCATTTGGTGGCTGATGTCCGGGGACTGCGCCAGCATCGCGCCGTCCCGGCTGTCGAATACTTGCACCAGCCGCTCAGCCGAATCCGGGGTCTTGTTGGAAAGGCGTGCAAACCAATCGAGGTCGAGCCCAGCGATGATCACTCCCAGCGGCGCGGCGCTGCCGGGCAAGCGTTCCAACGGGCTCGCAAAAAACACCGCCGGCTGGCCTGTCACGCGGCTGGTGGTCATGGCGCTCATCACCACTCCTGCACCAGGCTGCGACGCCAATGCTTTTTGGAAATAGACCCGGTCTGCCGCGCTCAAGCCCTTCGCAGCCGGGTTCGTGCTGCAAGCAACCACGCCATCCACGCCCGCGACCGCGAGCGTATTGACCCGGACATGGTCAGAGATCACCGCGTGCAAAAACTCGTCGCACTCCGGGCCGCTCGTCAACTTTACTTCCGGCACCCGCGCCAGCACGCGCAGCAAGCCTGATGCCTCCTGCACCATGTCGTCCTGCTGTTCGGCCGCGAGTTGGGCGAGCTGCACGACCCGGTCCCGCGCGGTGTCCAGCACGCGCCGGCTATCCGCGACGGCCGACACCATGAGCAGCACCATCAACGGGCCTGTCGCGGCCAGCATCAACAGAGATAGGCGCAGCCAGAGCCGCCGCGGCAGCACGGCCTTAAGCGCCGCCATGAGCCAATATAATAAGCGCCGCACGATGAACCCCTTTCGGCGCCGGGCGGAGCAGCCCTACGCTCGGGAACATCATAACGGCTGGAGGGTTACGAATAGCCTAACGGCTTCGACGTAGTTACATGAGCTAGGGAGAGGCTTGCTCGTCACCCATCAGCCGGCCAATTGTGCTGATCACGCTGTCCATGTCGTACGGCTTCGGCATAAAGGCCGACGGCTGGCCGACCGCTTCGGCCCGACGGGCGTTATCCGGGCGTCCGGACACGAACACGACCGGCAGGTCGGGATGCACCTCCCGCGCATGCTCGGCCAGGCCTATGCCGTCGATCAGTCCCGGCATGGTGACATCCGTGAGCAATACATCGAATTTATCGCAGTCAGCGATCAAGATGGCAGCCTCGTCGCCCGTGCAGGTCGCGGTCACCTCGAACCCGGCGTCGCCCAGCGTATCCGCCATGATCCCCCGGATGGCAGGCTCGTCCTCGACAAGCAGGATGCGGCGTGCAGGCATCGGCGGCTCCAATCAGCAAGGGATAGCATAACGGATCGCGTTGAAAAAGGCTGGAGGCAAAGCACAACCGGGCTGTCCGAAACGCGGGATTGTTCAGGGGGCATGCTGGCGCGACCGGCTGTCTCGGGCACGGTGCCCCGATATCGCACGAAACGAGCCTTGTTGTCCTATTCGTCGCGTCGCTGCTGGCCGGGGCGCGAAGCGCGTTGGCGGGCGGCGGGTCGTTCGTCACCCTGCCGGCGCTGCTGCTCGCAGGTCTCGATCCGCGGGCAGCCTTGACCGTCGGCCTGTTTCTGCGCCCGATCTGAACGGCACGGCTCCAGGCGTTGAACTTTAACATGCCCGCGATTGCCCATCGACGCCGGAAGCCGCATCCTGCGGGCATGCTTCCTGTGAGTTACAAGACCTTAACTCTTTCCACCGGGCCAACCCCCGTGCTCTGGCGCCGCAGTGCCCGCGCCCGCAAAATTAGCCTGCGCATCGACGCCAGGGCCGGCAGCGTGATCGTAACCATGCCGCCCCGCACCGCCCAAGCTGCAGGCATTGCTCTGCTGCGGGACAATGCCGCCTGGGTCGCCGAACGCTTGGCCCGCCTGCCGGCCCCGATCCTGCTCGCCGACGGCGTCGCTGTGCCCATCGATGGCCTGCCGCATCGCATCCGCCACGTGCCCACCGGGCGCGGCGGCGCTTGGCTGGAAGCCGGTGAGTTGCTGGTGGCGGGCGCGCCCGAATTCATTGCTCGGCGGATTGCCGACTTCCTGCGCGCCGAGGCGCGGCGACGGCTTTCGGCGCTTGCCACCGTCAAGGCGACCGCCGCAGGCCTGTCTCCACGGCGCATCATCGTGAAGGACACACGCACCCGCTGGGGAAGCTGCACCGCAGATGGCACGCTGATGTTTAGCTGGCGCCTGGTGATGGCGCCGCCGCATGTGCAAGACTATGTGGCGGCGCATGAGGTCGCGCACCTGCGTCATATGGACCACAGCCGCGGCTTCTGGGCGCTGGTGGCCCGATTGACCCCTAACAAGCCTGCGGCCGTGCATTGGCTCGAGACCCAAGGGCCTGGCCTGATGCGGGTCGGGTCGCCACCCGCATGATGGCGCCGTGGCCGGGCGACCCCGTGGCGGCAAACTCTATTTACCAGCTTTGATCTGATCCAACAGCGTCTTGGCCGCGCCTCGTCCTTCAAACTCGGCGGATTCGTTCAGGATAGGAGTCAACGTCTGCGCCGCCTCGTCCCGCTTGCCCGCGGCGTTCAGCGCCGTCGCCAAATGGAACTTGATCGACCTGTCTTCTGGCCGTTGCTGCGATGCCTCCTGGAGCAGCGGCAAAGCTGCCGCAGCCGCGCCGTGCTTCGTCATGATCCAGCCAAGCGTGTCGGACGTCTCGCTGGATGGCGCCAAAAGATGCGCCCGCTGCGCCAAGCTCAACGCCCGGTCATCGCCCTTCGCCTGGTACACCCAAGCCAGGTTGTTGAGCGCGATCGGGTCGTTCGGGCGCGTCTTGAGCACCGCGTCCAAGCGCTGCTCGGCATCCTGGTTGCGGCCCGCGGCGATATCGAGCGACGCCAGCATCTGCGTTGCATCGAGGTCACCTGGCCGTTGTGCCAGCCAGGTCCGCAACTGCTGCGCGGCTTGGTCAAGGCCACCGCCGGCTGCAAACGCACTGGCGGTCCGCATCGCGAGCACGCTCGACGGATTGGCTTTCAACTCGGCCGAGAACGCTGCCGCGGCATCACCGAACCTGCGGGCCGCCATATAGGCATCGCCCTTGATGACGGAGGCCGCGGGCATGTTGGCCGGGTCGCGCCGGAGCTCGTCGGCCAGCGCCAACGCGGCCGCGATCCCGGCAGAACGCTGTTCCACAAAAACCAGGGTGTTCATCATCCCAAGATTGCCTGGCGAAAGCTTGAGCCCTTCCCGGAGCGCTTGCTTGGCGCCGTCCATATCATTGCTATTAAGCGACAATTCGACCAATGCCCGCCGTGCCTCCAAGTCCATGGGCGTGCCGGCGAGAATCTGACGATATGTCACCTTGGCATCGGCCACATCGCCATCCGCAACCTGCGCCCGCGCCTGCGCGCCGAGCAAGACCGGCGGCGGCACGCCGTCCGCAAGCGCCTGATGCAGCAAGGCCAATGCCTTCTTCGGCTCCTTCGCCCTAATTTGCAGGTCGACCAGCGCCGCGGTCAGGGCTGGCTTCGTCGGCGCCGCCACGCGTGCGGCTTCGACAGCGGCGATGGCCTGCGGAAGTTTGCCGTCCTGAACCAAGGCTTGCAGGAGCGTTCCCAGTGCCTGCGCATCCGCGGGGTCCTTGGCCAACAACTCACCCAACGTCGCCTCTGCGTCGAGCCTACGGTCCTGCAGCAGCAACACCTTCGCCAAGTTCAGCTTTGCTGGTTTCGACTCGGGAAACTTCTTTGCAACATCGGCGAACTGCGCGCGCGCGCCCTCCAGGTCCATCCGCGCCAGCTTGACCATGCCAGACAGCAGGCCGACCGCCTCGGTGTCGCCGTTTTGCTTACGCAGGCGATCGAGCGCCGCCTGCGCCTTGTCGGCATCGCCAGCGCCTAGCGCTGCGGCAACCAGCGCCTCTCCGGCGTTAGGCTGGGCCGGCGCAAGATCCAGCGACTTTTCCAGCGCGGCCGTCGCACCCAAAGTATCGCCAAGCTGCATGCGCGCGGACGCCAGGCGCGTCAGGATCGCGGAATTGGCCGGCGCCAGTGCCGAAGCTTCCTGGAAGGTGCTGGCCGCCTCCTGAGTCTTGCCCTCGACCGCATAGGCACGGCCCAGCAAGTCCAGCGTCTCCGCGTCCGCGGCTCCGGCGCTGACGGCCTTTGCCAATGCCGCCACGGCGCGCTCCGGCCGTCCCGCCCCGACTTCGATACGAGCCAACAGCCGCACGCCGTCGAGATCTTCGGGCGCCTGCGCCACATAGCGCAGCGCTGCATCCACCGCCTGCTCGGTTTGGCCAAGATTTGACTTGATCAACGCCTGGAAATATCGCCCGCGCGGGAAATGGTCGATGATCGGCGCCAGCGCTTCGAGCGCTAGGTCAGCGTCGGCATATCGCCCGGCGCGCAGCTTCAGCACCATGTCGAGGTACACAGCGGCACCGTTATGCTGCTGAAGCGCCAAGACCTTGTCGACGTCGGCCCGCGCCTTGGCATCCTGTCCGGAGGTCAAGTATTGGTTAGCCCGCTCCAGCCGCATGCCGGGGGAGCCCGGCGCGGCCACTACCGCCCGCTCCAGGTAGTCGAGCGCGCCAGCGCTGTCTCCTTTGGCGGCCAAAAGCTGTCCCTTCAGCACCAACGCGTCGGCCCGCTGGTCATTGATCGCCAGCGCGCGATCAATTTGGCGCTCCGCCCCGGCAAGGTCTTTTTCAACGATGAAGACCCGGGCGGCCGTTATCGAAGCATCCTGGTTGTCCGGCGCCAGCCGCTGCGCCTCCGACAAGCTGGCCCGGGCGCCGGCAACGTCCTGCAGGCCGATCTGCGCCACAGCGCGCAACACAAAAAGTTTCGAGTTTTCGATGGGATCGGTGCTGTCCGCCTTCAGGTCAGATAGAACATCCGCAAACCGCTGCTGCGCCAGGTAGGACTGGGCCAGCAGCGGCGCAACCATTTTCGTGTCGTACTTCAGCCCGCGCGCGAGCTTGAGTTCTTTCTCGGCTGCGACCGGATCAGAGGTCTGTAACTGAAGCTGCGCCAAGCGCACATGCGCCTCGGCGTTGCCAGCATTGGCTTTGATTGCGTTTCGCAGTTCAATCTGCGCCCCGCGCATATCGCCCTTCGTCAGCAAATAGCGTGCATTATTGATCGGGTCGCCATTGCGGCCGAAGGCGTACCAGCTTCCACCAGCCATGATGGCCATGGCTACGACGACGATTGGGATCAGGAACTTCTTCATCGATGCCGGCCCAACTCTCAAGGAATGGCGTTCTGTGGAGCGATATTCTCGGCAGCCCGCATTGGGGCTTCGTCCGCGAGCCCGGCGTCCGCCGAGAGCCCATGCGCGTCCAGGAGGGCGTAAAGCGTCGGGCGGCTTATGCCGAGCAAACGTGCGGCGGTCGCCAAGGTGCCGTTGCTGCGGGCCAAAGCGCGCTGCACCACGTCGCGCTCGGCCCGCGACCGGGCAGCCCGCAGGTCATAGGCAGTCATGTCCTCAACGCCCGGCGCAAGCTCCAGGTCTGCGGCCGAGATAAGCCGTTGCTCGCTCATCAGCACAGCGCGTTTCATCCGGTTCTCCATCTCACGGATATTGCCGGGCCAAGAATGGGCGGCGAGCGCCGTGAGCGCATCGTCGTTGAACCCGCGAACCGGGCGGTCGAACTCTCGAGCGTACTGTGCCAGGAAATGCCGGGCCAGCAGCAGCTTGTCGCCGCCCCGCTCGCGCAACGGCGGGATGCGCACGGTGATGGGGTTCAGGCGGTAGAACAGATCACCGCGGAACCGGCCCTGATCCACCTGGTCCTGCAAAATCTGGTTCGTTGCCGAGACGACGCGGACATCCACCTGGATCGGCTTCCGCCCGCCGATCCGCTCCAGTCGCTGATCTTGCAGGAAGCGCAGCAGCTTCGCCTGCAGCGGGTGCGGCAAATCGCCGATCTCGTCCAGGAACAGCGTGCCCTTATGCGCCAGCTCAATCTTGCCAAGCGTCTGTTTGACTGCGCCGGTGAACGCGCCGCGCTCATGCCCGAACAGTTCGCTTTCCAGCAGGGCCTCAGGAATCGCGCCGCAGTTGATTGCGATGAAAGGCTGGCTCGCGCGCGGGCCGAGGGCGTGCAGCGCTTGGGCCAGCGCTTCTTTGCCCGTTCCGCTCTCGCCGAGCAGCAGGGCCGAAACGTTAGCTGCCGCCAACTTTTCGATATCGCGGCAGATTTTCAGCATGCCAGGATCGGCTGTCACGATCCGTTTGACTGGCGAGGGCGAAGGCATCTCCGACAGGCGCCGGTTCTCGTCCTCCAGCGTCTGCAGGCGCACGCTGCGCGCGACAATCGTGCCCAGCATATCGATGTCAATCGGCTTTTCGCAAAAATCATAGGCTCCGCCTGCGATGGCCCGCAGCGCATGGATGCGATCCCCATGGCTTGTCGCGACGATCACCTTGGTGCCCGGCGTTTGTCGCGCCAAGTCGGCCAAAGTCGCGAATCCCTCGCTCACCCCGTCCGAGTCTGGCGGCAGGCCCAGATCCATTATAGCGACTGCTGGCCGCTCTTTTTGCACGACTGCAAGCGCCTGCGCGCGGGTATGGGCAAATACGACCTGACAGGACGGAAAGGCCCAGCGATACTGGCTGCAAAGGCCAATGTCGTCCTCGATAATCAGCAGCTTTGGCAGCAGCGCGTTCAAGACCGAGCGCTGCCTGTTCCAGTCAGCACCAATTCATTCGCTTCGTCCACCGCTTCAACCGCCATCCGGCCCTCAAACGTTGCGGCTTCAGGCGCTCCACTCTCCGGCATGTCGGCGCGTGGCAACATCAGCCGCATCGTCGTGCCCATGCCCAGGGCGCTGATCGCTTGCACATCGCCGCCACTCTCGCGCAGCAACTCCCGCGCCTGGAACGCGCCGATGCCCGATCCTTCGCGCTTCGAGGTCCCGAACGGCTGGAACAGTCGGTCCCGGACGAAATCGAATGTCATGCCAGGCCCTTTATCAACGATATCGACGATGACCTGCTGAGATTCGTGTCTTACGCGTATCAAGACCGGCAGGCCATCCGATGCCTCGATCGCATTATTGAGCAGGTGGGCGACAGCCGTCTCGAAAGCATCGGGGCTGATCGCCACCGCCGCCGTCGATCCGTCATGATCGAGCAATAGCGGCGTCGTGCGCATCCTGCGATATGTCGCGATCAGCCGCTCCAGTTGGGGCAATGGGGCAAGCGCTGCCGGTGTCCGGTCCGTCGCCGGGGCATCCAGCCTGCGCAGGAGCGCGGTGATCTTTTGCACCGAGGCACTGACCGTCCCAAGCATATCTCGCTGGAACTCTGGATTGGCGAGATGACGTTCGGCATTGGACAACAGCAGCGAGAGCTGGCTCGAAACGTTCTTGATGTCGTGGGCAACGAAGGCGAACCGCTTGCCGTAGTCGTGCAGTTGCCGCGTCTGCATCAGAACGCTCGTCGCCCGTTGTTCAGCGATGAAGCTCGCGACCTCGCGCCCAACAATCCGCAACAGGTCAAACACCTCCTGGTCCAAATGAAACGGCGCCCGCGGCGGTTCAACTAATATGAATCCGATCTGCAGATCCCCCGTCACCAGCGGAACTGCCAGCCACAGGCGCCCGAGCCGATCAAGCGGCGCCAAGCACGATCCTGGCCTGCCGGTGCCATCCAGCACGGCAATCCAATTGCCGCCTGACATCGCCGCTACTACAGGATGGTCGGATGCGACGGAGGTCGAAACCGGCATGTTCCACGAACCCGCCCATTGGAATGCCTCCACGCCGCTGTCACGCAGGAATAATACGCCGCCGGGGCTGTCCACGACGTCTGCCATCGCGCGGATCGCCCGCGAGTGCAACGCCGTCCGTCCCTGCAGCCGTGTATCCGATAGCGTATCGATGCAGTTGAGCCAATGCCGGCGATAGTCATATCGTTTGGCAAAGAAATGCTCGACCACCGTCCGCTGCAGGCGCGAGCGGGCAGAGCCAGAAGTCAACAGCGTTCCAATGCCGATCAGCCCGGCAAAAAACAGGCTGATCTCGGCCAGCCAGCTCCAATCGGCGCCAAACTGGCGGAATATCTCGCCCGCCGCCGATATCGCCAGCAGCACCGCGCCGCTTAGGATCAGCGTGGCGCTATGGAACACGGCGGTGCGCGATAGCTGTAGATCCATGCGGAAGCGATGGTCGCGCATCGCGGCCGTAGCCAGCAACGGCGCCACGATGATCATTGCAACCGCATGCGCGCCCGTGAGCGAGACCGATGCTGTTTGGAACAGCACGAGATCGGCGCATAACAGGATATCGAAGCAGGCCAGGCCGCCAAGCGCGACGCAGGGCAGCGCCACGTGCCACCGGGCATGTTCCGGCATGTTGAGATATAGGTTTTCGATCAACAGCAATTCGCAAACGGCGACTCCGAGCCGGACCACGACGCTGACCGACAGCAGCGACGGCCGTGCCACGCCGGCTTTCCACTCGATGGCGACTGCAGCGGCGGCAAGAACGGCGGCGATGATCCCGACTACCAGGAAGGCCTTTTCGACTCGGTCATTCCGCACGAAACGTCGATACAGATGCAGGACGAAGCCATACCACAAGAGCGCACGAAATAGATCGACCTGCCCTGACAGGTTGCCCCAGGTTTCCGGCCAAGAAATGACGTATGTGGCTGCCCATGCTGCGGTCACCACGCAGCAGGCGAGCAGCCACCGCCCGGTTGAATGCCGGGAACGCGCGGCAATGAGCAGGGGCAGCAACACGTACACCACTGCGCAGGCGCCAAATAGAAGCGGCGTTATGGACATATGCGCCATGAACATGGGCCTGGGTGCGCAGATGGAGACATGCCTAGCGCGAGCCTTCCTGGAAAAGAATGACTCTGATAGTTGAAACTAAAATCGCAAGATCCAGAAATATGTTCCGGTGCTTTACATAGTAAAGATCATAAGAAAGCTTAACCCGAGCGTCCTCTACCGAGGCGCCGTATGGGAAATTCACCTGTGCCCACCCCGTCAACCCAGGCTTCACACGGGACCGCTGTTCATAATATGGGATCACCTTGGCAAGCCGATCGACGAAATGCGGCCGTTCGGGACGAGGGCCGATGAAGCTCATTGTGCCCTGCAAAATGTTAATTAATTGTGGAAGCTCATCAATGCGGGTGCGCCGTATAAACGAACCCACGCGGGTTACGCGCGAATCCTTTTGCGTCGCCCAGGCCGGGCCGCGCATTTCCGCATCGGCTCGCATGCTGCGGAATTTCAATAGCGTGAACGGCCGCCCGCCCAGGCCGATACGCTCCTGGCGATACAGCACCGGCCCAGCGCTTTCCAGGCGCACCAGCAGACCGACGGTCAGCATTAATGGAAGCGTGAGCAGCAACAGCAGCATGCTGACAGCCAAATCCGCGACACGGTTCGCATGGTTGCTCAGGCCGCCCACTCGAATCGGTTTAAGCCCGGCGGTCCACGCCTCGTTCATATGCGCTACGTCCACGCGCATAAGGCAGCGCTCCCAAAAGCACGCCTCCGTCTCCAGCGAAACGCCTTGAGATGCGTATTCAGCCCGCTCGCTTGCGAGCATGGCGGCGAGGGCTGACTGCGGCAGCACGGCCTCGCGCACGCCGGCAACGCGCAGACTAGACGGGCCGACATTGGCGACGGACCCGCTTACGACGGCGAGGAATCCGCGATGGCCGCTGCGGATCGCCGCGACGGTTCCTGCGACGGCGCTTACTGGCCCTAGCAAGGCAATTGGCCTTTCGAAAAGATTCAGCCGCACCGCGGCGAGGAACAGCAACCGAGTTGCGAACAGAGCCGCGATCCACATGATGATGATCTTCGCGGGCCAAAACGGGTCACTGCCGACGAGCAGGTCCACGTCTATGCCGAGCATTCTGCTGACGACCCATGCCACAGGGAACGTCAACAGCCCGCCAAGCCCCGTATTGACCAACATGCCGCGCGTGCGGCGGAACACCTCTGGCCGATACAGGCCTATGGCGAATGCGGTGGCTCCAATGGTGAAGGCGAGAATGAAAGCGTGGTTGGCCGCGACTGGCTCTAGACCAGCGGTCAAAGGACTAGTGCCAAGCAGGATGTAGGCCAGGCAGAACGACAACAGCAACTCGAGCAACCACAACGCAAGCATCTGCAACGACAAATAGTTTTCAACGAGTCGCGTCATTCCACCCTCGTGCAAAAAACTTCAGCCAGAGCGAGGGCTGCTGTCCGGAACATCGGCCTGCCGATGCGTGCCGCGCATCCAGGAGTTCGTTCCAACCCACCGCCAGTCTGGCCGGCTGGCGAGTGATGGAACGGGACCAAGATGGCGGTGGCGCCTCGGAGGCTTCAGGCTGCTAACTTCATACTCCCGCTTCGGGAAACCCACAACGTTAATATACCGGAATGTTACAAACTATCGTCATAACTGGCGACATTGAGAGATAATTCCGCTACACTACAGGAGCGCTTCCCTTCGCTCGTTGCGTATGCCGCCCTCTAATGGCAACAATTTATTAGGTTTTGTGCCTTATAGGCCGCGATGCCAGACGTTGGCGACGGTGAACTACTGTGGTGCGCGGCACACGTCTCGTATCGATAAGGCGCCATGCCGTTGCACTTTGTCCAATTGCTGTTGCTGGAGGTTCTTATGGATGAGATGAACGTTCAGCCACAGGTCTGGTCGAGAGCGAGGGACTTGCAACGTCACGAGAGGGCCGCGTCAGTTCGATATAGATATGACTTTCACTCCCCAACAATAGTGCCCACGGCGGCCCGTAAAGGCCGAACTAGCCAAATCCGGCCCCTTTGAGCATGACGGCGATATGACAATGGTTCAGCAACCCAATCACCTGATCGAGCGTGCCGCAGCCCTGCTCCATGCCAGCAGGGCGCCTCGGCCAAGCGGTGCGCCGCTCGAACCAGCAGACGCTACGGGGTCTGAAGCGGCAAAGTCACCATTACTAGCGCCCCTTCTGCCCACGCTAGGTCCCGTGTTGACTACGCCTCCGGCGCCCCAATCCGGCATTGCCCCACGGTCGTTTCAGCAAGCGCATACAGGACAGGCGGAATCAGTTTCACCGCTCCCACGACCCAAAACTCCGGCTACAGCGGTAACGGCCCCGAGCCTTGCTCCATTAATCCCCGTTCCCGTCGTCCAGCACCCAGCGGTGCCGCGGTTTGCAGCCGATATGGGATCGGATTCATCGCCATTGCTGCCCATCATCACGTTGGACGCTATGGAGCGCGCCGGGATGGTTGTCGCGCGCACGGCACGCACACGCATTTCGGAGGAATACCGGATCGTCATCGGCCGAGTGCTCCGCGCGCTCCGCGACGAGCCGGACAGCGCCGGGTCACATAATGTGGTGATGGTCACCAGCGCCCGGCCCGGCGAAGGCAAGAGCTTCACCGCACTCAATCTGGCTGGCAGCATCGCTCAGCACAGCACTGAAAACGTGCTCCTGGTGGACTTGGATGCCAAGCTGCGGCCGATCTCTGCCTTGCTTGGCGTCGATGACAGGCTGGGTTTCCATGACTTGGTTGTCGATCCGACCCTGCGGCCCGAGGACGTCATCCTGAATACTGCGGTCGGCAACTTGACCTTTTTGCCCGTCGGCTCGCGACCAGAGGAGAACACCGGGGTCGCCCACGTACGGCCTATCACGCCGATCATTGCCCGATTGGCCCGGCGCTTCCCAAACCACCTGATCATGCTCGACGCGCCACCTTGCCTGTCCACCAGCGACCCTCACACGGTCGCGCCGTTCGTCGGTCAAGTCGTCATGGTGGTCGAGGCAGAACGGACCCAGCGCAGCGAAGTCGAAGCGGCGCTCGACCTCGTGCGCGTCTGCCCAACGGTTACGATGCTGCTGAATAAGGTGAAGCTGACGACGAGTCATACCTTCGGCGCATACGATTATTACGGCTCCTATAGCTGATACGATGGACGCCGCCACGAGCAAGCAAAGGCCTACCAACAATCCGCTCATTCGGCGTCATGGCGCGTTCTTGGTCACGGCTGCCTGCGTCGGCGCCGGTCCGGCTTGGGCACAGTACAGCGGAGGCTATCCGAGCCTTCCCGCCACCATCGTCGACACCAGGGTCGGCGACCTGCGAGGGCAACTTCTGCAATACCTGCCGGGTCTGTTGCCTCGCAACACCGGCCCGGCTTTCCTGGTCACGACCTCGCTCGGCGTTGATGTGGGCGTCACCGATAACGCCTTGCACGTCGACCGGCCACGCCGGGCGGATATTTTCACGCAATTCAGTCCCACCATACAGGTATCCGGCGATACTGCGCGGCTGAAGGTGAACCTCAACTATGCTCCAGTCGCCAGCGTCTATGCCCAAACGCCGAGCCAGACCCGGTTCGATCAGTTCGGCAACGCCGTAGCGCTTGCGACCATCGTGCCGGATGCAGTGTTCCTCGACCTGCGCGGCAGCGTTACCCAACAATCCCGCACCGGCGGCTATGGCCAAACCAGCACGCAGACGCTGAACCGGGACAATCAGATTCAAACAATCGCGCTCAGCGCCACGCCCTATGCCGAGCATCGCTTCGGCGGATGGGGCAAGGGCCGGATCGGCTACTCCTTGGCGCGGACAATACAGGGTAGCCGCGGCAACCAGAACACGCTCGGCGCCAACGACACATTGCTGGTCAACAACAATGATTTCGGCGTCCCTGGCAGCCTGACGACGCAACGGGAGCGAGCGTCGTTCGTCACCGGCGAGAACCTAGGCCGGGTCAACGACATCGTGGTTGTCGAGGCGGTGCAGTATAGCGGCGGTCAGCTATATCGCGGCGCGCACCGGAACCAGCTCACCAACGACGTTGGCTATGCCGTCACCCGCACCATCACGGCGCTGGCCGGTTTCGGCTACCAGGACCTCCGGTTCAGCGGCACTCCCGGTGTCCGGATCAGTGAACCGATCTGGAGCGTGGGCGGCCGGATCACCCCAAATGCGGACAGCACGCTCACGGTAACCTATGGCCACCGGGATGGGTTCAATGCCGCTGCTGTTGACGGGTCCTTTGCCCCAACAGCCCGCACCCGCGTGTTTGTACGTTATAGTACCGGGCTGACGACGGATGCCGAGGAGCAGCAGAACTTGCTGCAATCCACCAACGTGGGGCCGACCGGGTTGCTGGTCGATAATGCGACTGGCGCGCCGGTTTCGTCCTCCAGTGGCGCGTTTGGCACGCAAAACGGCGTTTATCGCCTCCGCCGCTTCTCCGTCACCGGCCTATTGGTGCTGAACCGCGACGCGGTGAGCGTAAGCCTCGCCCAGGATGACAGGACGAACGTCAGTTCCACAACAGCGGCCGCGGGAACCTCGGCATTGCCGGTGGGCGCCAGCAGCAGCGGCATGATCGGAACGCTGTCGTGGCAGCATGAGCTTTCACCGGTCCTGTCTAGTTCAGCGTCGTTCTCCTACGGCGTAGAAGATAATGGCAACGGGGGCGGCGCTGGGTCGGCGGATACGCCGCGCACGATCCAGACCAGCCTCGCGCTCAATTATGTATTTACCGAGACACTGACCGGCAGCGCACAATATCTGTTCACCGACCGTTCGGGCGCCGCCGGGCGTACGACGCAATTCAATCCCAGTCCGTTCGGCTTCGGGCAGGCGGGTCAAAACCTGACCGAGAACCTGTTGCTCGTCGGCCTACGGAAAAGCTTTTAGGCGGCGCTCAGTGTACGAAACATTCTACAAACTGTCCGCGATGCCGTTCCAGCTCACGCCAGACAGCCGCTTCTTTTTCGGCAGCGCCGGCCATAGCAAGGCTATTGCCCACCTAAACTACGGCCTGGCCCAGGGCGAGGGCTTCATCATCATCACGGGCGAGGTCGGCGCAGGCAAAACGACGCTGGTCGAGTGGCTGCGCTCCCAGATGGACACTGCCGCTTTTACCATCGCGAGGATCAGCACGACACAGGTTTCCGAAAATGACCTGTTCCGCCTGGCGATGGCCGGTTTCGGCCTCACCGAGGAGGGCCTGGGCAAAGCCGCCCTGCTGCGCCGGTTCGAAGACGTGCTGCGCGAGCATCAGGCTACGGGCCGCCGTTGCCTGCTGGTCGTGGACGAGGCGCAGAACCTCTCGTTCCCTGCGCTTGAGGAACTGCGCATGCTGTCCAACGTCACGGTCGACGGCCGCACCTCGCTGCAGACGATCCTCTTGGGCCAGCCGCAATTCCGCCGCTTGCTCGCCAGTCCCAACCTCGACCAACTCCGCCAGCGGGTGCTGACGTCCTACCACCTCGGACCGCTCAGCCAGGAGGAGACGCGGGCCTATATCGAACATCGGCTGCGCGCCGTCGGCTGGGCCGGCGATCCATATTGGGACGACGCCGCGTTCGCTGCGGTGTTCAGCCACACCGAAGGCATCCCGCGCCGCATCAACCGCCTGTGCTCCCGCGTGCTGCTTTACGGTGTGCTGGAGGAGACGCACGACATCACCGGCGACATGGTGGACGCGACGGCCACCGAGCTGGCGCAAGATCTGGAGGGCGTGCATGCGGAGCGGACGGACGTGGCAGCACCCGCCATCCGTTTGGATGCCGACGCTGCAGCGCCCGGTGTTGGCAAGTCCCATGCCGAATTGCTGGCCCGCATCGAGGCGCTGGAAAGCCAGATGGCTGAGCGCGAGCATATCTTTAATCGCCTGACTCAAATGCTGGGCGCACGCGGCTGATGGCGCTCATGAATGCCATGACGGTCGACGTCGAGGACTACTTCCAGGTCCAGGCTTTCGCCAGCGTCATCAACCGAGCCGAGTGGGACACGATCCCCTGCCGGGTCGAGGCGAATATGGACCGTATCCTCCAGCAATTCGACCGCGCGGGCGTGACCGCCACTTTTTTCACCCTTGGCTGGATCGCTGACCGGTATCCGGCCGTCGTGCGGCGCATCGTGGCCGCCGGGCACGAGCTGGCGAGCCACGGCTATGGCCACATGAGGGCCGACGGCCAGACGCCGGACGAATTCCGTGCGGACGTGCGCCGGGCGCACGGGGTGTTGCAGGACCTGGGCGGGGTGCCGGTGATTGGCTACCGCGCGCCGACGTTCTCGGTCGGACCGCATAACCCTTGGGCATTCGACGTGCTGGCCGAGGAGGGCCATTCCTACAGTTCCAGCGTTTATCCGGTGAAGCATGACCTGTATGGATCGCCGGACGCGCCGCGCTTTCCCTATCGCCCGACGGCCGGGCCGCTGGTCGAGATTCCCATGACGACCGTGCGGCTGGGCGGGCGCAACCTGCCCTGTTCTGGCGGCGGCTACTTCCGGCTGATGCCCTATGGGCTGTTCTGCACCCTGCTGCGCCGCTTCAACCGGATCGATGCCGCGTCCGGCGTGTTCTATTTCCACCCGTGGGAGATCGATCCCGGGCAACCCCGTATTGGAACGGCCAGCCGCCTGTCCCGATTCCGCCATACGGTGAACCTTGGCGCCATGCATGGCCGGCTTGAGCGCCTGCTGCGCGATTTCGCCTGGGGCCGCGTGGACCGCGTTTTTGCCTCCGCCATCGCGCCGCCCGCCCTTTAAACTATTAGGTCGAAAAACCCTTTCAGGACGCACTGCATGTCGATCGTCTGCCGACCGCTCGACGCCGCGAACGCGCCCGCTTGGGATGCGTTCGTCGACGCCATGCCGTCCGGAACCTTCTTTCACCGCGCCGCCTGGGCGCCGGTATTCAGCCGCGCATTCGGACACAGCCCGCACTACGTCCTGGCCGAGCAGGACGGCGCGGTCGTGGGCGTGTTGCCGCTTGTGCACGTGCGGACCCGGCTGTTCGGCAACAGCCTGATGTCCAGCCCATTCTGCGTATACGGCGGCCCGCTTGCTGCCAATTCAGACGCTGCCGCGGCGCTGGATGCCTACGCCGCCAATTTGATGCAGCGAGTGGGCGCCGGGATGACGGAGTTCCGCTTCCTGCATCCGCTGCCGCAGGGCTGGCTGACCGAAGCCGACTGGCCCACCCGGTCCGACCTCTATGTCACGTTTCGTAAAACAATCGTGGCCGATGATGAGGCCAACATGAAGGCGATCCCGCGCAAGCAACGCGCCATGGTGCGCAAGGGGATCGACCACGGCCTGACTTCCGTCGCATCCGACCAGGTCGATGGCCTGCACGCCGTCTATGCCGAGAGCGTCCGCAACCTGGGCACCCCCGTGTTCAGCCGGCGCTATTTTCGCATCCTGGAGCAGGTTTTTCGCGGCCGCATGGACGTGGTCACCGTGCTGGACGCCGGCGTGCCGGTCAGCGCGGTGCTGAACTTCTATGACCGGGACGAGGTGCTGCCCTATTACGGCGGCGGAACAGCGGCGGCGCGGGCCAGCCATGCCAATGATTTCATGTATTGGGAGGTCATGCGCCGGGCCGCGGCAAAGGGCAGCCGCCTATTCGATTTCGGCCGCAGCAAGGCCGGCACCGGAGCGTTCGCGTTCAAAAAGCACTGGGGTTTCAGCCCGGAACCGCTGCACTACCGCTATCGCCTGGCGCCCGGCGCCACCATCCCCGAGCATAATCCGCTCAATCCGAAATACCGGCTGCTCATCGCCGCCTGGAAGCGTTTGCCGTTGCCGCTCGCCAATCTGATCGGCCCGCACATCGTCCGCGGCATCGGCTGATGCGCGACCTTATCTTCATCGCCCACCGCATTCCCTACCCGCCCGACAAGGGCGAGAAAATCCGCGGGCTCAACCTGCTGAAACACCTGTCCCGGTCCTACCGTATCCACCTCGGCTGCCTGGTCGACGAACCCAGCGACATGCAGCATCTGCCGGCGCTGCGCGAATGGTGCGTCGATGTCGCGGGCTTTCCGATCGACAAACGGCTGCAAAAGCTCAAGGCGCTGGCCAGGTTCCGGCCGGGCCGGCCGCTGATGCTCGACTATTACAGCCATCCCGGCCTGCATCGCTGGGTGCGGGACAGCATGGCCCGGCAGCACATGGATATCGTCTATATCTTCTCCGTCGCCATGGCGCCCTATGTCGAGGACTTGCGCCGCCCGGGCCTGATCCTGGACGCGCAAGATATCGATTCGGAGAAATGGGCGTCCTACGCTGGGCAGGCGAACTGGCCCATGCGCGCCGTCTGGTCGCGGGAGGGCCGGACCCTGCTGGATTACGAGCGCAAGGCCGCGGCGCAGTGCGACCGGACGCTGTTCGTCTCCCAGCAGGAATGCGACCGGTTCATCGAGCTGGCGCCTGAAGCCGCGGGCCGGGTGCATGCCGTCGAAATGGGCGTGGACCTCGACCATTTCTCTCCCAATCATAAATTTCAATCGCCCTTCCGGACCGGTGGGCCGCATCTGGTCTTCACGGGCAATATGGATTACTGGCCCAATGCAGACGCCGTGCTGCGGTTTGCCGCCGATGTGTTTCCGTTGCTGAGAAGCCGACACCCAGCCGTCGAGTTCCACATCGTGGGAGCCAACCCAGGCCGGGACGTGTTGCGGCTTGCTGGCACGCCAGGGATCAGCGTGACCGGACGCGTTCCCGACACCCGGCCCTTCATGGCGCATGCCGACGTGTGTGTGGTCCCGCTCCACATCGCCCGCGGCATACAAAACAAGGTGCTCGAGGCCATGGCGATGGGCCGGCCCGTCGTTGCGTCGCGACAGGCGTTCGAGGGCGTGCGCGCCATCCCCTGGCAAGACCTGCTGGTCGCCGACAGTGCGGACGCGACAGCGGAGCGGATCACGGAGGTGCTGGACGGCATGCACCCGGGCCTGAACGGCGCAGCGCGCGCGGCGATGGTCCGGGGCTACGCCTGGTCCGCAACGCTCGGCCGGCTAGACGCGATCCTGGACAGCATAAATACAACGACTGTACGGGAGGCGGCGGCATGATCGCAGCGTCCCTGACCAGCCTGCGCCCGATTTTCGTCCCGTGGGTGGTCGCGATGGCCATCGGCCTGCTGGCTTGGACGCTCCTGTTCCTGCCGGAGTGCCAGGCGGCAGTCGGCGTGTGGCGCGCGTCCGACACCTATGGCCACTGCTTCCTCATCCTGCCCATGTCGCTCTACCTTGCCTGGGATCGCCGGGGAGCGCTGGCCGGCTTGGCGCCCCGTCCGGAGCCAGCGCTGGCATTGCTGGCGTTGCCGGTCGCAGCGATCTGGTTCGCGGCCGAACGGCTGGGCGTGATGGAGGGCCGGCAACTGGCGGCGATGGCGGCATTGGAGCTGCTGTTCCTGGCGGTGCTGGGCTGGCGGCTATTCCGGGCGTTGATGGCGCCATTGCTGTTCCTGGTGTTCCTCGTGCCGTTCGGCGCCTTCACTACGCCGGCGCTGCAGCACTTCACTGCCGGGTTCATCGTCGCCGGGCTTAATACCCTCGGCATCGCCAACTACGCCACGGACCTTAAAATCGAAATCGCCGCCGGCGCGTTCTACGTGGCCGAGGCCTGCGCCGGCCTGCGTTTCCTGGTAGCGGCCGTCGCGTTCGGCGTGTTCTACGCCTTGCTCAATTATCGCAGCCCTGGCCGGCGCGCCCTGTTCATCCTCGCGTCGGTGCTTATTCCCATCGTGGCGAACGGAGTGCGTGCGCTGGGAATTGTCGTGCTCGGCGCCGTGCTGGGGAGCGCCGATGCCGCCGCTGCCGACCATATCATCTATGGCTGGGTGTTCTTTTCCATCGTCATGCTGCTGCTGGTGGTCAGCGGCATGCCGTTTCGCGAAGCGCCGCCTGGGCCAGCGCAGCCGGTGCCTGCCAATCAGGCACACGCCGCGGGGAGCCCAATCTTGGCGTCGCTCATGATCGTCATTCTGCTCGCGAGCGGCCCGGCGGTGGCGTTGGCGCTCGCCCGGCAGATGACGCCGGCCCTCTTGAGCGGGACCGTGGCCTTGGCAATCCCTGCCGGCTGCATTGCCGACAGTGGCCCGGCACCCCCAGCCCCAGCGCAACAGGTTTCGATGAGTTTCGTCTGCGCGGGCCAGCCACTGGCCGTTACGATCCAAGCCTTCCCGCCCCGCTCGACGCCCGACAGCCTTATGCGCGAGCGCCGGCGCATCACGGGCGAGCTGACAGCCGAAGAGGCCGTGGTCAGCACGCTGCCGACGCTCCGTCCAGAAAACGGCGCTTGGCTGCTGGTCCGCACGGCTGACCCGCCCGGCGCCACGGCGGTCGCAAGCTGGATTGGCGGTGCGCCGGCGCAGGGCGGCATCGCCGGACGTATCCGTCAAGCGCGGAACAGCCTGTTCGGCTCAGCCTATGATCCGGTCCTGATCAGCGCCACAATCGGCTATCCGGCGCGGCCGACACCGGCCGAGCTACAGCGGGCCGGCCCTATATTGAGCGCTTTCGTGGACGCCCAGACCAATCTTACGGCTGATGTGGCGGCGGTCTCGCAATCGGTGCGGCCGTGAGCCCGCATCAAACCGACCAGGACTCCGCGCCTTCCGAGGTGAAATGCACCCCGGTCGCCGTGCCGCCTTCCCCATTCAGCGCCTGAATCAATTGCATCCTGCGCGGCGGCGGCACGAGGAACATCATGAAACCGCCACCGCCAGCGCCCGACACCTTGCCTCCCATGGCGCCGGCGGCCATGCCGCGCGCATACATCGTCTCGATCAGTGCCGTGCTGATCCCCGCAGCCGTCCGCTGCTTAGCCTCCCAGGAACGGTTCAGCACGTCCGCCATGCGGCCGATCTCGCCACGCAGCAGCGCTTCCTTCATCAGCAGCGCGTCGGCTTTCAGCCGATGCAGGTCATCGAGCTGCTTATCGGGGCCGGACATCCGCCGCTGCTGGTCCTCGATGATCTGCTCGGACCGGCGGGACACTCCGGTGAAGCAGATGACGGTCGCCGTCTCCAACTCGTTCAGCACCGCGGACGGCACCCGCAACGGGTTCACGATCACCCGCTGGTCCCGCAAGAACTCGATGAAGTTGGCCCCGCCGAAGCATGCGGCATACTGGTCCTGCTTGCCGCCGGCCAGGTTCAACTCGAGCCGCTCGATCTCGAACGCCATGTGCGCCACGTCGTAGCGCCCGAGCGGCAGCCCCAAATAGAAGCGGAACGCCTCGACCAGCGCCACCACTAGGGCGGAACTCGACCCCAGCCCCGACCCGGCCGGCGCGTCGACGAACGACGTCACCCGCATCGGCGCAACACGCCCTCCGCAAAACTGTGCCGCCATGCGCCGCAACACCCCCGCATGCAGCCGCAGCTTGGCGCCGGAGATCGCGGCGATATCGGGCGGAAAGCTTTCCTCGATGCCGATGTCGGGTGCGATGAAATGCACCATGCCGGTCTCGGAAGGCTCAATGAACGCGTAGGCGTAACGGTCGATTGTCACGTTCAGCACGGCTCCGCCATGCTCGTCGCAATAGGGGCTCAGGTCGGTGCCGCCCCCCGCCAGCCCCAACCGCAGCGGCACGCGCGCGCGGACTGTCGGAAAACGCGGGGTCATGCGACGTGCTCCGCCGGGTATGCGTCGAGGATGGGCCGCACGAAGTCGGCCAGGTCGCCGCCCGGGAACAGGCGCCCGGCCACGCCTGCTGCCGCCGCCGCAGCCATGTCGGTCGGACGGTCGCCGACCAGCACGCACCGGGCGGGGTCGAGGCGCCAAGCCCGCAGCAGGTCGAGGATCATGCCAGGCGCCGGCTTACGCCAGGAACTGAACCGCTGATAGGCCGGGATGACGGCCTCAGGGTGGAATGGGCAGTAGCGGATGTCGTCGATTGTCCCGCCGGCCCGCAATACATCGTCTTGCATCCAGGCATGCAGCGCTTGAACCGCCGCCTCGTCATACAGCCCGCGCGCGACCCCGGCTTGGTTGGTGACGATGAAGACGTGCCAACCGCGCGCATGGGCCGTCCGGATTGCCGATTTTGCGCCCGGTATCCATTCGAACCGTTCCCGTGTGCCCACCCAGCCGTGGTCGACGTTGCACACGCCGTCCCGGTCGAGGAACAACGCGGGCCGGGTCAGCCGCTGCGGCAACTCGTGTTGGGCGCGAGCGAGGTCGGACGGAATGCCGATGTCGATAAACCAGCCATCGCTTTCGGTGCCGCGCAGCAGCCCCTCTTGCGCCAGGCCCGGCAATACGTCCCGCTCTAGCGAGCATACGGGCGTCACCCGGTCCAGGACTCGCCGATCGAAACGGTACACGCCGCCGTTGATCAGGCCGGGACGGCCTGGTTCCGCCCGCTCCCGGAATGCCGTGACCCGGTCCTCGCTTGTCTCAACCACGCCATAGCGCGATGCGTCCGCCACCCGGCGGAGCATCAGGCGGCCCAGCACCCCAGGCTCCTCTGCCCGCGCCAACGCCGGCGCAAGATCACAGTCGAACAGCGAGTCGCCGTTCAGCAGCAGAAAGCTGTCTTGCAGGTGCTCGCGCGCATGGAACAGCGCGCCCCCGGTTCCGGCGCGGACCGGTTCCTCGCTGATAGTGAGCGTGACAGGCCGCGGCAACCCGTCCCGCAGCGCCTGCAAGCCTTCGTCGACAACCTCTGAAAGATGTCCGGTCAGCAACAGGATGTCAGTGATGCCATAGCGCACGACCTCGCGTAGCAGCCACCCCAGGAATGGCTGGCCGCCAACCGTCAGCATGGGTTTCGGCGTGCCGACCGCAGCGGCGCCGAGCCTGGTGCCGAGTCCGCCAACCAGCACGGCGCATTGCCGGACCGTCAACGCCGCCCCTATAACGCCCGTGGATAGATTGCACGCTCGACGAGCGCACACAGCAAGTGTCCGGCGACCATATGGATTTGCTGGATGACCGGCGTCAGATCGGATGGCGCCCGCAGCAGCAGGTCGACATGCGCCGCCATCATGCCGCCGCTGGCCCCGGTGAACCCCATCGTCACCATCCCCATCGCGCGTCCGGCCGCAAGTGCCCGAAGCACGTTGTCCGATCGGCCGGAGGTCGACAAACCCAGCACCACGTCGCCCGGTCGCGCCAATGCCTGAACCTGTCGTTCGAACACATGGACGAAGCCATAGTCGTTACCGATTGCAGTCAATGCCGACGTGTCTGCATGCAACGCGATCGCGGCAAGCGGTGCGCGGTCATACAGCATGCGCCCGGTGAACTCGGCCGCGATATGCTGCGCGTCGCCGGCACTGCCGCCGTTGCCGGCGATCAGCAGCTTCCCGCCATTGCGGATCGACTTGGTCACCGCATCCGCCATCTGATCCAACAACGCCACATGGCTGGGGTCGGCGACGTAGCGCGTCAATGCCTCCTTCGAATGGGCCAGGTACTCGGCGACGAAATCGTGGTCGGCTGCGAGCATCGGCTCTCTTTCTACATGGCGCACGATTGCACGCGTGCCGTGACAAACTCCATCATTGGCATCACGTCAATCGCCCGAAAGCTAACGAAATATGCACGCGGCGAACAGCAGTCCGACGCCTGCCCATAGCGCCAGCGACAGCGCAGCGATAAGCGCCAACGCCACTCCGAGCGGAAGCGGCTGCGGTTCCTGTTCCACGACGGAGTCGAGGTTGGACCTAAGCATTCCGGCCAACATTGGCCCCCGCTCAGCGCCGTCGAACAAAAACCGTAGCAACGAAGCCTGTTTGAATGAGGACGGCAGCATGGCATTCTCCGATGTTGGAGCCTTATCATGCCGTCTCTTTCTTAATAAGACCTTACTGCTGAGATTATCCCAAAATTAAGCTCGGCAGCCGCTTCATACGACCACGCCCGCTTTGAGGAGCCGCAGCAAAAGCCCACTGTAGAGGACCACCGGCGCCGACGCTGCGATCGCAAAAGCGCCGATCGTCACGGCGCGCCGGATCAGCGACACCGCCTCGTTGATCATTGAAACGCCGCCAACGACCGGGAACCCCAGTTCCCGCAGATCCTCGACCGTGTGGAACGACTGGTCCATCTGCACCAGCAACAACGCCAGGCCGATACCAGCCGCGAGACCCGCCGCCAGGACGCCGGACATCAGCATTACCCGCTTCGGCGCGACCGGGTTTTGCGGCACCTGCGGCGGATCGACGACTTGGACCTTGACCTTGTCCCCGTCCGCCTCGGCTGCACTCGAGATCCGCATCGACTCGCGGCGCGCCAGCAGATCGTCATAGTTTTTGCGCAGCACCTCGTAATCGCGGTTCACGTTGGCATAGTCGGCCTGCAACTGCGGCGCACCGCGCGCAATCTCCTCCAGACGGTCCCGCTCGCGGGTCGCATCCAGGATTTGCCGCTGTAATGAGGCGATGACGGAGTCGTTCTCGACGTTGCGCACCTTCATCTGCTCATAGATCGGGTTGGGCAGCGAACGATTGCGTGGGCTGCTGCGCGGTGTACTGCCGGGTTCGCTGCTGCTTACCGCGCCGGACCGTATCGCGGCGACCAAGTCGCGCTGGGCCACCACGTCCGGGTTCTGCTCGGTATAGCGCAGCCGGAGTTCCTGCAGCGTGCGCTCGGCTTCGCGAAGACGCGATGTGCCGCTGGGGCCGCCCGGTCCACCGGTATCCGTCTCGGTCACGATAAGCTGCGGCGTTGACGACAGCTCACGGGCGAGCGAACCGCTCCTGGCGACCGCGTCCAGCAGTTGGCCCTGCAGCGCGCGCACATTGATCTGCTGCGCCTCAAGCCGTGATGCCCCGCCGTCGCCGGATGGCAAGATGTCGATGTACTTGACGCGGAACTCGGCGCGTTTGCGTTCCGCTTCTTGGAGTTGCCGCTCATAGAGCGTGATCTGGGTCTGCAGGAACTTGCCCGCGCTCTCTAGGTCGTTACGGTTGTTGCCGGTCTTGCTCTCGACGAACGTCGTCAGCATCGTCCGCACCACGTCGAACGCCAGCTTCGGAGACGTGCTGCGATAGGCGATCGTGAACAGGTTGCGCGTTTGCGGCGTAATCCGGATGTCGCTGGCCAATTGCGCCACCAGAGCCTCGCGGTCGGACGCGCCCTGCAAATCCAGTTCGAGATCGGTTTTCGAAATCAGCTTCTCAAGGTTGGGCCGGCTCAGCAGCGTGCGCTGCAGCACATCGAGCTGCCCCGCCGAGGCGCTGTCGACCGCGATGCCCCGCAGCAGCGGCGTGAGCACGACGTCCGCATCGACATACAGCCGCGCACTCGCCTCAAAGGTATTTGGGATGGCGTAGACAACACCCCACCCCACTCCGCAGACGAGCCATGAAAAGAACACCGCAACCCAGCGGTAACGCCAGGCAGCCGAGAGTTGCTTGCGGATTAGTACCTGTATCGCGTGCATCGATGCGTTTCCCCGAACCGGGCCGAAGCCAAGTTCGCCCATGTGAAAACTCGGGGATGATGGCCTTCGCCGATCAGAACCAGCTTTGCGGGATGATCAGCGTGTCGCCCGGCAGCATCGCGACGTTCTGGTCGATGTCGCCGTCCCGCAGCAGGTCGCTGAGCCGGACCTTCAGGGTCTGCCGCGTGCCGCCCACCTGGCGCACGATCACCGAACTGTTGCCGGCGGCATACCGTGTCAGGCCCTTCGTCTGGATCATGACGTCGAGCACTGTCATCTTGTCGCGATACGGTATGGCCAGCGGCTCCGTCGCCTCGCCGATCACCCGGATTTGGCGGTCCAGCGGCCCCACGAACCCGCTGACGATCACCGACACGTTCGGCTGCTTGACGTAGTCCTTCAGCTTGTCCTCAATATCCTTGGCGAGCGCCGTCGGCGTCTTGCCCGCCGCTGAGATATCCGGGATCAGCGGCAACGAGATCCGCCCGTCTGGACGTACCGCAAGGTTGGGCACGCTTAGTTGCGGCGATTGGTAGACGAACACGCTCAATTGGTCGCCCGGCCCGATCAAATAGGGCATGCTGGCGACCACCTCCGCCGGAGGCGCGTTGATCGCCAACGGGGCATTGCCGTGGCAACCTGCCAGCACTGGCGCGGCTAGTGCCAAGGCCAATACCGCGGACCAGGGCCGGCCTGTCTTCCTAAAAGCCTTCGCACCCATCATCGCCTCGTTTCCACACTGCATTAGCCGGCACGCGAGACCGCATCCGACGACTCACGCCTAGCGATAGGCGCGGAAGGAGTTGAACCCCCGACCTCTGCCATGTGATGGCAGCGCTCTGC
>CAXSGE010000044.1:0-30512 GCA_964236715.1 uncultured Acetobacteraceae bacterium
GGAGCAGTTCATCCGGCGCTACGGCGAGATCTTCCAGGGCACCAAGGAGTGGCAGGCGATCGAGGTCGACGCCAGCAGCCAGACCTATCGTTGGAACAGCGGTTCCACCTACGTGCAGAACCCACCGTATTTCGACGGCATCACCATGACGCCGGCGCCGGTCACGGACATCATCGGCGCGCGTGTCCTGGCGATGTTCGGCGACAACATCACCACCGACCACATCAGCCCGGCCGGGAACATCAAGAAAGCCTCCCCGGCAGGCGAGTTCCTCGGCGAGCACCAGGTGATGCAGCGCGACTTCAACAGCTACGGGTCGCGCCGCGGCAACCATGAGGTGATGATGCGGGGCACGTTCGCCAACATCCGCATCAAGAACGAGATGGTCCCCGGCGTCGAGGGCGGTTGGACCAAGTACCAGCCGTCGGGCGAGCAGATGCCGATCTACGATGCGGCCGAACGTTATAAGCGGGCTGGCGTGCCGTTGGTCGTGTTCGGCGGCAAGGAGTACGGCATGGGCTCGTCGCGCGACTGGGCGGCCAAGGGCACGGCGCTGCTGGGCATCAAGGCCGTGATCGTCGAAAGCTTCGAGCGCATCCACCGGTCCAACCTGGTCGGCATGGGCGTGCTGCCGCTGACGTTCAAGGACGGCGCAACCCGGCAGTCCCTGGGGCTGACAGGGGGCGAGACGATCGACATCCTGGGCCTGGAGGAGCTGCGCGCCGGCATGGACCTGCGCGTGCTGATTCACCGTGAGGCCGGCAAGACGGACGAGCTTATTGTGCGGTGCCGGGTCGATACCGCCGACGAGGTCGAATACTACCGCAACGGCGGCATCCTGAACTACGTGCTGCGGGAGATGGCCCGCGCCGCATAGACCTTTGTTAAAACGAGCATCTTTGTCCCATTGAGATAGCAGAGCAATGGGACGATGCTCTATATGACCCGGCCTCGCCTGCTTAGGGCGGGGCCGGATGCCGACCTAGGGCACCTGCCTGTCAGCCTCGACCTGCGGGCGCTCAGCGTGGCCGAGGGAGTGCGTGCCGCCCTGTCCGTCGCCGTCATCGTCGCGGCCAATGAATGGATCGAGTTCCCGCCGCTGAACGAGGCGGCACTGGCTGCTTTGCTGACGTGCCTGTGCGACTCTGGCGGGCCGATACGCCGCCGGGTCCCGCCTTTGCTCGCTTTCGCCCTGATCGGCGCTTGCCTGACCGCCGGGCTGGGACTGCTGCGCTCCATGGGGCTTCCTGTCGTCGTGCCCGTCGCCTGCCTGCTGATCTTCTGCACCAGCCTAGCCCGCATCTGGGGCCAAAGCGCGCTGCAGGTCGGCAACCTGTCGACAGTGGTCGCCGTGCTGGCATTGGACCGCAGCCTCGATCTCGACGAGGCCGGGATCCTGGCTTCGGCGTTCGTTGGCGGCAGCCTCTGGGCGTTGCTGCTCACGATGGTGATCTGGCGGCTGCATCCCTTCCGCCCATCCCGGCGCGCCGTCGCCGAGGTGTTCCGGCGCATGGGCACGCTGGCCGGCGACCTGTCGGCGCTGGTGGCGGCGGCCTCCCCTTCGCGGACAGCTATGTCGAAGGCGTGGGCCGATCACGCCCGCGCGCATCGCCGTTATGTGCGCGACGGCATCGAGCAGGCGCGCACCCTGGTGCTCGACACCGTTCGCGCCCGCGGCCAGGCGAGCGCCCGGGCCGGCCAAATGCTGATCCAGGTCGAGGCCGCGGACCAGTTGTTCGGCGGCCTGATTGCCCTGTCGGAAGTGCTGGAGTCGACCGGGCCATCCACCCGCGCCATTGCGGTGCGCCTGCTGCACAGCTTGCGGCTTCTGTTGGCGGTGCTGGCCGACGACACGGCGCTGGACGCGGCGCCCGACGATCCCGCACGGCGCGCCATGGTGGAACGGCTGTTGGATACCCTTGCGGCAATCGGCCACTCCGATACGGCGCTGGCGGGCGTCACCGGCTCGATCGTGAGCCGCCTGCGCATTGCAGCGCTGCTGACCACCCCGGCCGGGCTGCGGACCGGGAGCGACCAGCCCGGCCAGGACCCGTGGCGTGACCGTATTCTGCTGCCGCTGCGCGCCAACCTCGCCTGGTCGTCCGCCCCGTTCCGCCATGCGTTCCGCGCTGCCGTGGTCGCCGGCCCGGCGCTGGTCATCACCCTGTCATCCGGCAACGTTTACGCGCATTGGCTCACCATCACCCTCGTGCTGACGCTGCAGCCGTTCTTCGCCCTGACCTGGCAGCGCGCGATCGAGCGGATCATCGGCACCGTCGTGGGCGGCATGGTCGCAGCCGCCATCTCGCTGGCCGTGCATACGCCGCTGGCGACCGCCGCCGTGCTCTTTCCCCTCGCCGTCATGGCGTTCGCAGTGCGCTATGTCAGCTTCGGCCTGTTCATGACCTGCATGACGCCGCTTGTCGTCCTGCTCTCGGAACTCGGGCGGCCCGGCGAGAGCGAGCTGGTGATCGCGGGGATACGCGCGCTTTACACCGTGCTGGGCGGCACGCTGGCGGTGTTCGGCTGCGCAATCCTGTGGCCGAGTTGGGAACCCGACCGCGTGGCCCGCGAGTTGCGCGCGGCGCTCGATGCCCACGCGGACTACGCCGACACCGAGCTCGCCGTGCTGCTGGGCGAGGCGCCGGGCGAGGCGCTGGACCGGATGCGCCGGGCGGCTGGCGTCGCGAGCAACAACCTCGAAGCCTCGTTGGCCCGTGCGCTGCAGGAGCCGCGGCGCTCGGCACGCGAGGGGCTTGAGGCGACGATGGTGGTCGATGCGGCGCTGCGGCGCCTGGCGGGCCGGCTGTCGTCGATCCAGCACGACCCGGCGTCGGCGCCGAACCAGGCCACGCTTGCAGCCTGGCGCGAATGGCTGCGGCAGGCGTTCCAGGCGCTCGTTGACGGGACGGCGCTGCCGCCGGGGCAGCCGACGCCCGAACCCGGCAGCGCCACGGCGCGGATCGCCCGGCAGATCGAACTTATGGATGGGGCGCTCCGGCGCGGGGAAAGGACCGTGCCAGCGCTGGAACCAGCAGCAGCGCCGAGCCGCCGATGACAGCCATGGCCAGGAACGTCAGCCCGCCAGCCTCGCCGTAGATTTGGCCGGACAGCCAGATCAGCAGGCCCGTCGGGGCGGAGAAGCCCAACGCCGACATCAGCGCCTGCGCCGTCCCGCCCCGGTGCGCCGGCATGGTCCGCAGCACCAGCATGGTCGACAGATGCTGGCAGGCGAAGGTCGCGGCGTGCAGGAGCTGTATCGCTGCCAATGCTGGGACGTCGGTGACGAAGGCGGTCGCGGTCCAGCGCACGATCGAGGCAGCAGCGGCCACCGCCGTCAGCCGCGCGGGGCCGAGCCGTTCGACCAGCGGACGTCCCCAAATGAACAATGCCACCTCGGCCACGATCCCCTCGGCAATCAGCAAGCCGATGGTCCCGTCTTGGATGCCGGCCGCCCGCCAGTGCAGCGTGGCGAACGCGTAATAGGTGGAATGCGCGCCCTGGATCATCGCCGTCGCCGCCAGCGCGAGGCGGAAATTCTTGTTGAACAGCGGCCCCTGCTGCAACTGGACGGCCGCCGTCGGGGCGATGACGCCGGGCAAGGCGGGTGCCAGGGCGCAGGCCATGCCGTAACAGCCCACGACCGTCCAGGGCACCATGCCGCTGCCAAGCTGGCCCAGCAGGACGCCGCCCAGCGCAGTGGCGGCCATGTATGCGATGGACCCATAGGCCCGCGTTCGCCCGTAATCGAGCCGGCGGACGGCCGCGAGGGCGAGGGTCAATGCATCGGTAAGTGGGGTCAGCGCGGAGGCCGCCACGCCCTGCACCGCCGCAACCAGTAGAGTCGCGATGAAGCCGTCAGCCGCCGGCAGCGCGGCCGCAGCGCTGGCCGCCAACGCCGCACCCAGGAACAGCACCGCCCGGCGCCGGCCCACCACGTCCGCCAGCCAGCCCCAGCCCGGCACCGTCAACACCCGCAGCAGCGAGCCGAGCCCGAGCACCTGGCCGATCTCGGCGTTTGTCAGCCCGCGGTCGGCGAACCAAACCGGCAAGTAGGCGGTGGTGACTGCGCCCGCCGCGAAGAACGTCGCCAGGAATAGGCCGACGCGCTGCCCATCGCCGAACCGCACAAATCAGGCAGCGGCCGTGCAGGCCTGCGCCACATCCCTGATGCGCCGGGCCATGGCGGCAATGCCGTTGCCACGGTTGGTCGACAGCGCTTCCAGCAACCCAAGGTCCTTCAAGAACACCGGATCGGTCGCGAGCACCTCCGCCGGCGGCCGTCCGGAGTAGACCCGCAGCAACAGGGCCACCAACCCTGACACGATGGCGGCATCCGACGCGCCGGCCAGCAGCAGGCGGCCATCCCGGACCGCAGCCTCCATCCAAACCTGGCTTTGGCAGCCGGGCACACGGTGGGCGTCATCCTGCCACTGGGCGGGGAAGGCCGGCAGCTTGCGGCCCAGTTCGATGATGTATTGGTAGCGGTCCATCCAATCGTCGAACACGTCCAATTCTTCGCCAATTGCAGCGATCGCGTCGGCGGCGGAGGCGTCTTCAGGCTGGACGAAAGATTCTGCGGTCATGCCGCGATCTACGGTCCGCCGGTGAAAGCTTCAACCCCGTGCCGGCGCGAATGCCGCGCTGGCCTGGCGGCTGGTTCGCCAGAACGCAAACGGCCCCGCCCCCGAATGCCGGAGGCGGAGCCGTTCAGGCAAGCATCGCCGACAAGTTTTAGGTTTGGGCGAGCGTGTAGTGGTAGCCGCAGCCATGGCTCATGGTCGTGACGTCGAGCGAGCCGTTGGCCAGCATGCCGGTCATGGTCGCGCCGTGGCGTGCCGTCGACATCACACTGCCGTCCGAACCGATCTGGCCACGCATGCCGCCCAGCATGAACATATTGTTCCGCACCTGGGTGTAGGCCATGGCCGGCATTTTACGGCAGCGCGCGTTTGAGTCGTCGCTGGAGACGACCGGCCCCTTGTACATGCCGTTGACCGGCCCGGTCATCGCCGGGGCAGGCGGCGGAGCGGGCTCAGCCGCCATTGCCATGGGAGCCGGCGGGGGCGTGCTGGCGCAGCCTGCGACAGCACTGGCGACAACGGCGAAAACAGCGAATTTGATGCGCATGGAAGTTCTCCTGAATGCAAATCGACAAAGCAGGAACGTTCCGCTTATGCCAACATTACGATTACAGGATAAACCGGCTCAAGTCACCCTTTGCTGCAAGCGGCGCGACGCGTTCGTTCACATAGGCCGCATCGACGGTAACAAGCTCGCCGCCACGGTCGGTTGCGGTGAAGCTGATCTCCTCCAGCAGCTTCTCCAGCACCGTCGCCAACCGCCGGGCGCCGATGTTCTCGACGCGGTCATTGATGTCAGCCGCGAGGTCGGCCAAGGCGTCCACGGCGCCGGGCGTGAAGTCGAGCGTCACCGCTTCGGTTTCCAGCAATGCCGAATATTGCTTCAGCAGGCTGTGCTCCGGCTCCGTCAGGATGCGCCGCAGGTCCGCGCGGGACAGCGGCGCCAGCTCGACGCGGATCGGCAGGCGGCCTTGCAGTTCCGGCAACAGGTCGGACGGCTTGGCCAAATGGAACGCGCCCGAGGCGATGAACAGCACATGGTCGGTCTTCACCGGGCCATACTTGGTGCTGACGGTGGTGCCCTCGATCAGCGGCAGCAGGTCGCGCTGCACGCCTTCCCGCGACACGTCGCCGCCGCGGAACCCGCCCTCGCTCGACCGCGCGCACACCTTGTCGATCTCGTCCAGGAACACGATGCCGTTCTGCTCGGCGTGATGCACCGCGTCTTTCGTAAGCTGGTCGTTGTCCAGCAGGCGGTCGCCCTCCTCCCGCGCCAGCGCGACCCGGGCGGCCGATACCGTCATGCGCTTGCGCTGCGGCGGACGGGCGAACATGCCCTTCATCATCTCGCCCAAATTGGCCATCTGGCCCGGCGCCATGCCGGGGATGTCCATCTGGCCGATCACCGGCCCGGCATCGGCCACGGCGACATCAACCTCCTTGTCCTCCAGCTCCCCGGCCCGCAGCATCTTGCGGAACTTGCCGCGGGTGTCGGCGCTGGCGCCCTCGCCCACCAGCGCCGTGACCAGCCGATCCTCCGCCGCCAGGTCCGCCTTCGCCTGCACGTCCTTGCGGCTCGCGTCGCGCAGCATGGTGATGCTGGCCTCCACCAGGTCGCGCACGATGCTGTCCACGTCGCGTCCGACATAGCCGACCTCGGTGAACTTGGTCGCCTCGACCTTGATGAACGGCGCCTGCGCGAGCTTCGCCAGGCGGCGGGCGATCTCCGTCTTGCCGCAGCCGGTCGGCCCGATCATCAGGATGTTCTTCGGCACCACCTCGTCGCGGATGCCCTCGGGAAGCTGCTGCCGGCGCCAACGGTTGCGGAGCGCGATCGCCACGGCGCGCTTCGCGTCCTGCTGGCCGACGATGAAGCGGTCGAGTTCGCCGACGATCTCGCGCGGGGAGTAGGTCGGAACATCCATCACAGGGTCTCCACGATCACGGAGTAGTTGGTGTAAACGCAGATGTCGCCGGCGATGCGCATGGAGCGCCGGGCAATTTCCTCCGCCTCCAGCCCATCGACGGTCAACAGCGCGCGGGCGGCTGCAAGGGCGTAGTTGCCGCCGGAGCCGATGGCGATCACCCCGTCCTCAGGCTCCAGCACGTCGCCGTTGCCGGTGAGGGTATAGCTGTGCACTTCGTCGGCCACGGCCATCATGGCCTCCAACCGGCGAAGGTAGCGGTCGGTGCGCCAATCCTTCGCCAACTCGACGCAGGCGCGTTCGAGCTGAGCCGGGAAGCGCTCCAACTTGGCTTCGAGCCGTTCGAGCAAGGTGAACGCGTCCGCGGTGGCGCCGGCAAACCCGGCCAGCACTGCGCCGCCCGTGCCGATGCGGCGGACCTTGCGCGCGTTGCCCTTGATGACGGTCTGGCCGAGCGTGACCTGGCCGTCGCCGGCCATGGCGACCCGGCCGTTGCGGCGGACGCAGAGGATGGTGGTCCCGTGCCAGCCGACGGGATCGTGGGAGGATGATGTCTGCATGATGACGCCAAAATGGGGGCAGCCGCCGGGCTGCACAAGCTATAGGCAAATGGCTGGGTTGCTGCGTGATGACGGTTCCGACGATAGTTTCCTTGGACAGGGCTTTGCGGTATCAGCCGCGCATGGCCCGCACCGCCGAGATCACCCGCACCACGTCTGAAACCGCGATCACTGTCCGCCTCATGCTCGATGGCACCGGCCAGGCTGAGATCGCGACCGGAATCGGCTTTCTCGACCACATGCTGACCGCGTTCGCCCGGCACGCGCTGATTGACCTAGCCGTCCAGGTCAAGGGCGACCTGCACATCGATTTCCACCATACGACGGAGGACGTCGGCATCGTGCTCGGGCAGGCGCTGGCGCAGGCGGTGGGCGACAAGCGCGGCATACGGCGTTACGGGAGCGCCGTGGTGCCGATGGACGAAGCGCTGGTCGATGCGGCGCTGGACCTGTCCGGCCGCCCCTTCCTCGCCTGGTCCGTAGCCTTCGAGCGCGACAAGATCGGCGCCATGGATACCGAGCTGTTCGAGGAGTTCTTCCGCGCGCTGGCGATGAACGCGCTCATGACGCTGCATGTCACCCAACGCGCCGGGCGCAACGCGCACCACGTGGCCGAGGCGTGCTTCAAGGCGGTCGCCCGCGCCGTGCGCGCCGCCACCGAGATCGATCCGCGGGCGCCCGGCGTCATCCCGTCGACCAAGGGCGCGCTATGAGAAGCTACACGGCGCATATCAAACCGGATTGCGCCCCGGTCCTGTTGCCCGACGGCTGGAGCTGGGGCGCCGCAATCTTCGGACCGCTCTGGCTGCTGGTGCATCGCGCCTGGATTCCTGCCGTGCTGTTTGCAGCCGTCATCGTGCTGGTGCTGGTGTTCGCGCCGCTGGGACTGGCCCTGGTGATCGGCCTGGGACTCGGCGTGCTCTCGGGCCTGCTGGGGCGGGACGCGGTGCGCTGGTCGCTGGAACGTCGGCACTACCTGCTGTCCCACGTGCTGGTGGCGCGGGATGCCGAAAGCGCGCTCGGTCGGCTACTGCAAGCCCGCACCGACCTCCACTCCGTGCTGATCGGCGAAATCGGATGATGCGCGTCGCCGTGGTGGACTACGGCAGCGGCAACCTTGCCTCCGCCAGCCGGGCATTGGCTGTGGCGGCGGAGCAAGCGGGGCTTGATGCCGCTGTCGAGATCACCGCCGATCCGGACCGGGTGGCGGCGGCGGACCGCGTGGTGCTGCCGGGCCAGGGCGCATTTGCGGATTGCGCGGCGGGGTTGGCGGCGGTGCCCGGCATGAGGGCAGCGATCGAGCGCAGCGTGGAGGCCGGGCGTCCGTTCCTCGGCATCTGCGTCGGCATGCAGTTGATGGCCGCGCGTGGGTTGGAGCACGCGACGACGCCGGGGTTCGGCTGGATCAGCGGCGACATCGCGGCGATGGACCCGCCGGGGCTGCGGCTACCGCAGATGGGATGGAACAGCCTCGACTTCGTGCCCGGTGCGCACCCTTTGCTGGACGGGCTGCGGCCCGGCGACCACGCGTATTTCGTGCACAGCTACGCACTTCGTGATGGCGCGGCCGGCGACCTGCTGGCGACCACGGACTATGGCGGCCCGGTGGCGGCCTTCGTCGCCCGCGGCAACCGCGCCGGCACGCAGTTCCACGTTGAAAAAAGTCAGGGCGTCGGCCTACGCATCTTGGCCAATTTCCTTCGCTGGACGCCATAGCGATGGGACCGCGCAGCGAGACGATTGGCGTCACGACGCCCGAGCTCCTGGTCGAGCGCGCCAGCGAGATGCCCGAAGACGACCTGCATGCGCTGTGCGAGGCCGCAGATGCCGCCATCATCGACGGCGGCGGCTTCGGCTGGGTGAAGTCGCCGGGCCGGCTGGCGCTGGAAAGCTATTTCCGCGGCGTGCTGCTGGTGCCGGAACGGGAATTGTTCATCGGACGGCTGGACGGGATCATCGTCGGCAGCGTCCAGCTCGTGCGCCCGCCGCGCAACAACGAGGCGCAGGCCTTTGCGGCGACGCTGATGCACGCCTTTGTCGCGCCTTATGCCCGCAGCCACGGCCTCGCCCGACTGATGACGCTGCGCGTCGAGGACGCCGCCAGGGCGCTCGGCTACCAGGTGCTGAACCTCGACGTGCGCGAAACCCAAGAGGTCGCCATCAGCCTCTATGAAGGGCTCGGCTACCATCGTTGGGGCGAGCATCCGTGCTATGCCAGGGTCGGCGGACGCACCATCCGCGGCATTTTCTATGTCAAGCTGCTGCAGCGGGACCCGAAGGCTTGAGCCTGGTGCTATATCCCGCGATCGACTTGAAGGATGGCGCATGCGTCCGGCTGCGCCGCGGGGCCATGGACGACGCCACCGTCTATTCGGACGATCCCGGCGCGCAGGCCCGGGCCTGGCAGGACGCCGGGTGCCAATGGCTGCACGTGGTCGACCTGAACGGCGCCTTCGCCGGGCGTTCGGTCAACATCCAGGCGGTCGGCGCCATCCTGGCCGCGGCGACGGTGCCGGTGCAGCTCGGCGGCGGCATACGCGACATGGCGGGAGTCGAGCGCTGGCTGCAGGCTGGGGTGCGGCGGGTGATCCTGGGCAGCGCCGCGGTGAAGACGCCGGCCTTGGTGCACGAGGCCTGCCGCGCCTTTCCCGGACGGATCGCCGTCGGCATCGACGCCCGGGACGGTTTCGTCGCGACCGAGGGGTGGGCCGAAACGTCGGCCATGTCCGCTGCCGACCTGGCGCAACGTTTCGAGGACGCCGGCGTCGCGGCCGTGATCTATACCGACATCGGCCGGGACGGGATGCTGACTGGCCTCAACCTGGAACAGACATTCGCCCTCGCCGCACGCCTGCGGACCCCGGTGATCGCCAGCGGCGGCGTGGGGTCAATTGCTGACCTGCTGGCGTTGCGCGACGGGGTGCCGGCCGGGGTGCCCAGCGTAGCCGGGGTGCCCAGCGTAGCCGAGGTGCCCAGCGTAGCCGGAGTGATCGTCGGGCGGGCGCTGTATGACGGCCGAGTCGGAGTGGCGGCGGCGCTCGCAGCACTGGCCGGGTAATCCCGACCATCGGCACAGTCGTATAGTGCTTTTCCCCTGGCATTCGCAGCTTGCGCTTGCGCTTGCCGTAGTGGCCGGGTCTATGGGTTGCATGCTCAAGCTGCGCGTGATCCCGTGCCTGGATGTCAAGGATGGCCGCGTCGTCAAAGGCGTGAACTTCGTGGCGCTGCGTGACGCCGGCGACCCGGTCGAGCAGGCCGCGGTCTATGACACCGCCGGGGCGGATGAGCTGACCTTCCTAGACATCACGGCGAGCCACGAAAACCGCGACACCATCCTGGACGTGGTGTCGCGCACCGCCGCGCGGGTGTTCCTGCCGTTGACGGTGGGCGGCGGCGTGCGGTCGCCCGAGGACATGCGGCGGCTGCTGCTGGCCGGGGCGGACAAGTGCAGCATGAACTCCGCCGCAGTCGCCCGGCCCGAGCTGGTGCGGGACGCCGCAATGAAGTTCGGCAGCCAATGCGTGGTTGTCGCGGTGGACGCCCGGTCGACCGGTTCCGGGCGCTGGGAGGTGTTCACCCACGGCGGACGCACCGCCACCGGCATCGACGCCGTTGGTTGGTGCGAGCGGGTGGCGGCGTTGGGCGCGGGCGAGATCCTGCTGACCAGCATGGACCGGGACGGCACCGGGCGCGGCTTCGACCTCGAACTGCTGCGGGCGGTGTGCGGCGCGGTGCGCGTGCCGGTGGTGGCGTCGGGCGGGGTCGGCAGCCTGCAGCACTTCGTCGACGGCGCCAACGCTGGGGCCACCGGGCTGTTGGCGGCATCGGTGTTCCATTTTGGCGCCTTCACGGTCTCGGAAGTGAAGGCGGCGCTGGATGCCGCAGGGCTGCCGGTACGGCCCCCGGCGGTCATGGCGGCCTAGCGATGGCGAAGGCAGCAAAGAAGGCGGCGCCAAAGGCCAAGCGCCGGGTCAGGGAGCCGACTCCTCCCGAGGCAGTTACCGGAGAGGTGCTGGATCGGCTCTGGGCCGTGGTGCTGGACCGGCGGACGGCCGACCCAGCGCACAGCCATTCCGCCCGCCTGCTGGCCCGCGGCACGGCCAAAGTTGCGCAGAAATTCGGCGAGGAAGCGGTCGAGTGCCTGATCGAGGCGGCGCTGGGCAACAAGGACGCGCTGATCTCCGAGAGCGCGGACGTGCTGTATCACCTGCTCGTCATGTGGGTCGCGGCCGGGATCGAGCCGTCCGACGTATGGTATGAGCTGCACCGCCGTGAGGGCGTGAGCGGCGTGCTGGAAAAAGCGATGCGCTCACGGTCGTCCGCGGCCGGAACGACCAAGATCCCCTGATCGGGCGGCTCGGCTCAGGATTGAGCTTCGGGCGACACGATCATGCAATTGGTGCGGGTTCGCGCCAGCCGCTCGCACGCATGGGCGGCTGCGTCGTGCGACAGGCCGACGAGGCGGGCGCGATACAGCGTTCCGCGCGCCTGGCGGACGGTGGACACGGCCGGACGCGCGCCGCCCAGCTCGTCGCGGGCGGTGCCACGGGCCGCCACGGTCGCAGCGGATGCAAGGTTCGCATTCTCGAACGCGCCGACCTGCACCGCCCATCCGCCGGGCGCGAAACCGCTGCGATGGATGGCGATTGGCGCTGCGTTGGCCGAGGAAACCAAGCTGAACGACGACGAACGCCGTGGGGAAACCGGCGTAAGGGCCGCGAACTGCCGGGCGGGTTCCGCCGGTTGATAAGGCGGCGGCGTCGGCAGCACATGCTGCTGCGGAGGCTGCACGACCTGCATCGGCCTGAACGTTGACGGGGCGGAATACGCTGCTTGCGGCTCGTAACGGGGCGGCTCCGGCGCTTCCGCGATTTCCACAGGCTGCGGCGACAGCTTGATGTAGCCGCCCTCCGGCTGGGCACGCGGCGGTTCCGGCGCTTGCGCGGCGTGCACTGGTTCCCACGCCGGCGCAGGCTCAGCAGGCGCCGCAAAGGGAACCGGGTTGAGCGCAAGGGCGACCGCGGGATAGTACTGCTGCGGAGCCGGCGCACTCGATCCGCTGTAGCGCGGCCCATCCGGTATGGGCATCGGCAGCGAGTTCATCGCGTACTGCTCACCCGGCGAACGCGTTGTCGGGAATGACCCGGCGATCCTTGGCCCAATGTTGGCCACGTAGCGCCGGGTCTCCTCCGGCAAGGTGCGGCTGCGGGTGAGGTAGTCGTCCAGGCGGCCGGGGCCGGCGTTGTAGGCTGCGAGGAAGGCGGGCGAACCATAGATGTCATACATCTCGCGGATATACGCCGTGCCCGCCAGGATGTTGTTATGCGGGTCGAACGGATCGCTGCCGAGCTCGGAATAGCGGGCTTTCAGCTCGTCGTAGGTGCCGGGCATGACCTGCATCAGCCCCATGGCGCCGGCGCCCGAGGTGATGAGGTCGCCGCCGCGGCCGTAAAGATGGCCACCCGACTCCTGGCGCATCACTTCGCGTATCCAGCGCTCCGGCACGTCGTACTTGCCCGAGGCCTCGATGATGTAAGGTCCCCAGGGATCGCTCGCGCTGCCCGGCGGCGTGTAGGTGCGACGGGCATGCGTCAAGTACTGCGTCGACTCCTGCTGCGCGCTGATTTGCGGCCGAGTGGCGCAGGCCGACAGCAGGGCGATCGCCGTGAGGCTGCCCACCAAGCAGGCCGAGGATAGGACACGGGCGGCGGGAATCGAAGGGAGTGGGCGAAGCGACATTAAATGGCCTCCGTCGTGGCGCGGCCGATGGATGGCCGGAGGGCACAACGGCTTTATGGGCCGTCGCTCAGGTCGATGGGCAGGAACCCATTGCAACGCGTTAGACGAGCTACGCTTTCTCTGCAAGGTTTTGTTACGGACACGTGGCGAAATCCGTTCAAATTCATTCGGCGCTGTAGCAATCCGGCGACAGCCACCGAACAAATCCAGTGTTGCAGCCGCTCCGTTGCCGTTTGCAGTGCAGCGTCGAATCGGCTATCGCGCCCCGGTGAGCGCAACCATGGAACCCCGCAGCACGGCCAAGCTCGTGCTGCTCTCAGACCTTTCGGCAGGGGCGCGCCAGCGCCTGGCCATCGAGGATGTCCATGATGGGCTGGGCCTCTGGCGTTTGGGGTTCACGCTCGGCTGGTTCGACATCCGCCTGCGCTACCGCGGTTCCATGCTCGGCCCGTTCTGGCTGACGCTGTCGACCGGCGTCATGGTCGCTGCCCTCGGCGTGCTGTATTCGCAGCTATTCAAAATGGAGCTGCACGACTACTTGCCGTTCCTGGCGCTCTCGCTGGTGCTTTGGGGTTTCCTCAACACCTTGGTGACCGACGCCTGCGGCTGCTTCCAATCGGCCGAAGGCATGATCCGCTCGCAGCGCATGCCATTCACGTTGTATGCGATCAGGGTCGTCATCCGGAACGTGCTGGTGCTGGCGCATAATGTGGTCGTAATCCTGTTTGTCTATGCCGCGTTCGATACGTGGCCGGGGTTCACCGCATTGGCGGCCGTGCCGGGCTTGCTGCTTTGGGTGCTGGATGGGCTGGCCGTCTGCTTCCTGCTCGGGGCGGTGTGCGCACGGTTCCGCGACATCCCGCCGATCGTCGGCAGCGTGATGCAGATCGCGTTCTTCGTCAGCCCGATCATCTGGAAGCCGGAACTGCTGCATGGGCAGCAGGCCACGTGGCTGCCGTTCAACCCGGTCTTCACCCTGCTCGAGATCGTGCGCGCCCCGCTGTTGGGAAATTTGGCCGGCGGGCAGGTCTGGGCCTCGGCGTTGGTGTTCAGCGCGCTGCTATGCGGCGCCGCCTGGATGGTGTTCGCGCGGGTGCGCAGCCGCCTGGCGTTCTGGGTCTGACCGGCATGGCCGCGATCGACGTCCAGGGCGTGCATGTCAGCTTCCCCATCTATCACGGCAACAGCCGCAGCCTGAAGCGCACCGTGTTCGCCGCCGCCAGCGGACGGCTGCACGAGGACACCCATCACCGCATCGTCGTGCAGGCGCTGCGCGGCGTGTCGCTGCAATTGAACCGCGGGGACCGGCTCGGCCTGATCGGCGGCAACGGCGCCGGCAAAACGACGCTGCTGCGCACGCTCGCCGGCATCTATGAGCCGGTGGTCGGCTCGGTGCGTGTCAGCGGCACCATCGGCGCGCTGCTCGACCCCAACCTCGGCATGAACCCTGAGCTGACCGGGCGCGAGAACATCGCCTTGCGCGGGCTATATAACGGGTTGCCCCGTCCCGCGATCCGCCGCCTGGAGGAGGACGTGCAGGAGTTCGCCGAACTGGCCGAGTTCCTGGACCTGCCGGTGCGTTTTTACAGCTCGGGCATGGTGATCCGGCTCGGCTTCGCGCTGGCCACCGCCATCCGTCCCCAGGTGCTGCTGATGGATGAATGGTTGCTGGCCGGCGATGCGGCGTTCATGGACAAGGCGCGCGGCCGGCTTGAGGATATGGTGCGCGGCGCCGACATCCTCGTGCTGTCGTCGCATTCGACCCCGGTCATCCTTGAATGGTGCACGCGGGTGCTCTGGCTGGACCAGGGCCGGGTCAAGGCGGATGGCGCGCCGCAGGACGTGATGGACCAGTACTTGGGCGTGACGCCGGCCCCGGTGGCTGCACCAGCCGAGGCCGTCACAACGTCCGTAGCGATTCAGTCCACGATCGCCTGATACGTCAGCACGCGCAGTTCGCGGCGGATCGGGTAGGTCGAACTGGGCGTGAGCTGGGTCATCATGACCACGGCCATGTCCTCGGCCGGATCGATCCAGAACCCGGTGCTGGCCGCGCCGCCCCAGGCATACTCGCCCGGCGAGCCCAGGATCTGCGCGCGGGCGGGGTCGAGCATGACGGAGAAGCCCAGGCCGAAGCCGATGCCGGAGTAGTTGCTCTCGCTGAAGCGGGCCCGGCCCATGCTGGCCATGTCGCCGCCCAGGTGGTTCGCCGTCATCAGCTCGACCGTCTTGCGGCCCAGCAGGCGCTCGCCGTCGAGCGTGCCGCGGTTCAGCATCATGCGGCAGAACCGCAGGTAGTCACGCCCGGTGCCGACCAGGCCGCCGCCGCCGGAAGCGATGGCGCGCGGGGCGGCGAACAGGCTGGTCGCGGGGTCGTCGAGCAGCTTGGCCCGGCCATCGGCGCCGCGGGCGTAGTTGGCGGCGAAGCGGCCGAGCTTGTCCGGCGGCACATGGAACGCCGTGTCGGTCATGCCGAGCGGCGCGATAACCCGGTCGTGCAGGAAGCGCTCGAAGCTCTGGCCCGAGTGGACCGCGACCAGGTGGCCGAGGACGTCGGTCGCGATGCTGTAGTTCCAGGCCGCGCCGGGCTGGGCCAAAAGCGGGAGCGTCGCCGCGAGTTCGACGACTTCGGCGAGGGTGCCGCGTGAAGTTTGGAAATCGACGCCCTGGTCCCGGTACATCGCATCGACCGGCGTTGCCTCCATGAAGCCGTAGGTCAGGCCGGAGGTGTGGGTCAGCAGGTCGCGGTAGGTGATCTCGCGTTCGGCGGGCACGGGCTCCCTGCCCTCCCCGGCATAAACGCGCATGTGCTTGAAATAGGGCAGCGCGCCGCTGATAGGGTCGTCAAGTTGGAATAGGCCGTCCTCGTACAGCATCAGCAGCGCCGTGCTTGTGAGCGGCTTGGTCATGGAGTAGATGCGCAGGATGCTGTCTGCGGCCATCGGCAAGCCGCGGGCGACGTCGGCGAGGCCGGCGTGGCGTTCGTAGGCCAGGCGGCCACGGCGGCTCACCAGCACGGACAGCCCGGACAGCCTGCCGTCGTCGACCCAGCGGTCCATCCAGCCATCGATTTTGCGCAGGCGCTCGCCTGACAGGCCGGCGTGTTCAGGGGTATTGGATGCGTCAGGTGTCATGGCTGCCTCGATGCGATGGCCTCTATATGCCGCGAACCAGCCTCATCGGCAAAGGCAGGCCTGCTTTCCCCCGTCTAGTGCTCTGACGCAGACGAAGGGAGCAGTCTGCGTCAGACCAACGCATCCCGCCTGAAGTTGAGCGGCTCTGCGACCCAGAGGTCTTGGCCGATATGTGAGTGACACTGCATCGGCCGCGGCTCCGTGTTCGCAGCAAACAACGATAAAGGTGTTCGTTCAAATACGGAGTCATCGCCTGCTTTGGAAGCCATGATTTTAGGGGCTTGCGGCCAGGACCCGGAACGCCATCCATCGCAGCGAACCCGAACCAAGTTGAACGACCGGCCAAGCTGAACAACCCGCAGTCACTCTTGAATCATTACGAAGCAAATTTTATGGTCGATCCCCGTGCGACATCGCGAGCCTGTTCATAACGCGCTCCATATCTGCGTGTTCAGAGCTTCCGCGGACAGCTTCCCAGCGGTCATAACGACCGTGCCAAGGCAACTCTTCTTTGCGGAGAGCTGAACGGAAAACGTTTGGGTTGACGCCATTAGCTTTGGCCATCGCCTCAGCCGTGCAAACGCATGATTTCGCAACCTTGCCCGTTAGATTTTCACGGGAGTGGCGCGTTGCAGGAAGTGGCATTGGTGGGCTGTCGTCCGCTGTACATGGCATCGTGTTGCCATACGGACCCGATAGGCATTTGGATGCAGATGCGGCGTAAGACAGCTCGCCACGGCACTTTGGGTGGTCAAGGGCGAACCGAGATACCGCGATCAACCTAGCGGATTAGGGAACACCCAAAGCTCGCCCAGTAACAACGGGGCGGGCCCATCGCAAACATTATGCGGCTTTCCCTTTCTCGAACAACGCCGGCGCTATCAATATGACCCTAGCCAGCCATGAGGCTAACCGTGCCGGGTGGCCGTCGTCTCGCGCACGGTGGTCTCGCGCACCGGGGTTGCGGCGCCGGGCGGGGAGATCGTGCCGGCCGGACGATCGTTGGCGCTGGCCTCCATCGACTCGTCGCTATCGTCGGCCATGTTCTTCTTGAACGACTTGATGCCCTTGGCGAAGTCACCCATCAAGCCGCTGACCTTGCCGCTTCCGAACAGCAGCAGGACAACGAGCAGGACGACCATCCAGTGCCAGATACTGAAGCTACCCATGGTTCCTCCGTGCGGGCGCACGCCGCATTGGCGTGCCGCCCAGGTGCAACAAACGGGTGTGGCCCGCTCTAGGCATGACATGGCGCGGCGCGCGGTCGCTTGCAAGCGATTTGGCCGGGGTCAGGGCTTTCTCGCCCCAACGGTCCAGCCGCCCGCTCACCCATGCGGCGCAATGAAGCCGTAGGTGGGATAAACCGTGCTGCCCAACACGCCGGTCGGTGCCCACCAGACCCGCACCGCGCTCCAATCGTTGCGGGCGGAAACGTCGAGGACCGGCTCGTCGCGAGTGATGCGGCGATGCACCCAATTGGCCTGGGTCACCGTGATCTGGCGTGCCGAGACCACACGGTCGACGACGGACACATGGCCGGACCCGAGCCGCCCGCCGCGGCGGAACACCAGGACCCCGCCCGGCACCGGCTCCGTGCCACGGGCGTAGCGTCCGGCGGCCTGGTCCCACCAGGCATACGCCTCGCCGTAAAGCTGGATGCCGGAAACCTGCCGGGCGAACGGCGCGCATTCCAATGCGGTCGAGGCGCCGGCCGTCACGGAAACGCGCGGGCCGGAGCCGCAGCCGGACAGCAGCAAGGCCGCCAGCAATCCCACTGGCGCCCATCGCCGACCCATGCCGATCCCCGACTTTGCCGATCCCATACTTTCGCCGCTCATCCGGCCACCCAAACGACCCCCGCCGCCGCTGTGCCGCCCAGGATCGCCAAAGCCAAGTTGCGGGTCGCCAGCATCACCGCTGCCGTCGCGGCGGCGCCCACCCATTGCTGCAGGCCTCCCATGGCGAGCGCCGGCGCGACATAGCTGACGAACAGCGTGCCGGGGACATAGGCCAGCATGGCGCGTATCAGCGGCGGCGGGCTGAAAGCGCGGAACAGCAGATAGCCGCCCGCCCGGGTCATGAAGGTGGCGGCCGCCATCGCAGCGATCGCGGCCAGCACCCACGGGTCGAGCGTCATGCGGCGCCCCGGCGGCGGTCGCGCCATACGCCGCTGGCGCTCCCGGCCAGCGCGCCGGCCAGGATGTACCAGCTCGTTCCCGGCAGCAGCCGCGCAAACAGCAGTGCCGCGAGCGCCGCCACGATCCAGGGCACGATATCGCGCCGGCCCCGCCACATCGCCACGAGTATGGCCACGAACACCGCGAGCGCCGCGAAGAACAGCGGGTGCCCCGGAGATGGGTGCATCGTGGCGCTCAGCACGTGCCCGGCCGCAGTGGAAACGACCCAGACCACCCACATCAGCGCGCCCGACCCGAACAGGAACCCGGCGTCGCTCCGCCCGGTTTGCATCTCCGTCACCGAAAGCGCCCAGTTCTGGTCCGCCATCACGAACAAGCTGGCCCAGAGCCGCCAGCCGCGCACCCGGTCGAGCCATGGCCCCAGCACCGGACCCATCAGCGCCAGGCGCAGGTTCACGACGAACGAGGCTATGGCCGCCGCCAGCACCGGGGCCGGGCTGGCCCAGTGGCTCAGGACGAGCAGTTGGGCGGACCCGGCATAGACCAGCCCGCTCATCAGCGTGGCCTCGGCCAGCGACAACCCCTGCCCCTGCGCCGCGACGCCGCACACCATGCCGAATGGCGCCACGGCGACCTGCAGCGGCAGGCTGCGGCGCACGCCCGCGAGCATCCCCGCGCGGGAAAATCGTGGGCGCGCCAGCGACATCAGCCCTGTTTCAACCGGATCACGAGCGCCTTCGCGTCGTCGGGCGCCATGCGCAGCGCCTGCTGCGCGACCGGCTGCGGGAAGCCGGCCCGGGCCAGCGCAGCCATTTCCTTTCGGCGCGTATCCTCGTCGGCGTCACTGGTCCGGAACGGGCCCAGCCGGCGGCGCCTTGCGTAGGCCAGCGCGGCGGCCAACTCGCTCTCGGGGTCCGGCAGCGCGGCCTGCGCCACGGCCTGCGGCACGCCTTTCGCCGCCAAATGCGCGCTGACAGCCATGCGGGAGCGGCCGGCACGGGTCAGGCTGCGGGCACGCGCCCCGGCGAACGCCGTGTCGTTCACCACGCCGGACTGCACCAGGGCGCGCGCGACATCCCGCGCCGCATGCCGGCTTGCTTGCTGCGCACCGGCAACGGCGTCGGGATCGGGCGTGCCCTCCGCGCTAGCAGCCCGCGCCCAGCGATCGATCCTGCGGTCGAGCACGCGGACGAGCCCGGCCTCCGTCGTGGCGAACCGCGCCAGGTGGGCCAGCGCCGCGTCATGCAGGCGGGCGCGGGTCGGCGCCGGGCCGGCCGGCTTGGGCCCACGCCGGCGGGGGCCGCTGGGGCCGGGGGCCTTTGGGTCATCTTCGGAGGGCTCCGCCATTGCGGCACGATGGCACGGGACGCGCGATGCCGGAACCCGGACGGGTCAGCCTACGTTCGATGGCAGCCCCGCAATCAACTCCTGAGGTATCCTGTGCCGAAGTTCTCTCCTGCCGCCGTGATAACGCTGGCTGCGGCCCTGGCTGCCTGGCCGGCGGCGGCGCAACAGGCGGACCAGACGGCCATACCGCCGGCTGGCGCCACGCCTCCAGGAGTGGTGGCGACCACGAACAATCCAAACCTTTCGGTCGCCTCGGTGCGGCTCGAAAGCGGCGTGCGGGTCAGCAAGCTGATCGGCTCCGCCGTTTACAGCGACCAGAACGAGAAGATAGGCAGCGTGGACGACCTGGTGATGACCGAGAACGACAAGATCACGGTCGCGATCGTCTCGGTAGGTGGGTTCCTGGGCATGGGCAGCAAGCTGGTCGCGGTGCCGTTCAGCCAGCTCAAGCGCGACGGCGACCACATGATGCTGCAGGGCGCGACCAAGGACACGCTGAACGCGATGCCGAATTTCGTCTATTGATATGTAAGTGAGCGGGTAAGACGTAATTGAGCGGGCATTTCGTCGAATAGCGTTTGACTTCCCGGGAAAGCCCGCCCCATCCTGCCCGCTTCCCCGGAACCGCCCGCGATGGGTCGTTGGGCGTTGAAATGGCCCGGGGAAAAGCACCGAGGTGCCGAGTTCCCATGATTTCCGCCCTGATGCCGACGTATAACCGTGCCGACCTCGCTTTCGAGCGGGGCGAAGGCGCCTGGCTATATACGGCGGACGGGCGACGATTCCTCGACTTCGGCGCGGGGATCGCCACCTCCTCGCTGGGCCACGGCCACCCGCATCTGGTGCAGGCCATCGCCGAGCAGGCGGCACGGGTGATGCACACGAGCAACCTGTATCGCGTGCCGCAGGCTGAGCGGCTGGCGGCGCGGTTCGTCGAGGCGACGTTCGCCGACAGCGTGTTCTTCTGCAACTCGGGCGCCGAGGCGAACGAGGGCATGGTCAAGATGATGCGCAAGGCTATGCACGAGACCGGGCGTGGCGAGCGCTACCGGGTCATTTGCTTCGACGGCGCGTTCCATGGCCGGACGCTGGCGATGCTGGCCGCCACCGGCAACAAGAAGTACCTGGCCGGGTTCGGGCCGGAGGTCGACGGCTTCGACCATGTGCCGTTCAACAACCTGAACGCCCTGCGTGACGCCATCGGCCCGGAAACAGCCGGCGTGCTGGTGGAACCCGTGCAGGGCGAGGGCGGCATTCGCGCCGCGTCGCTCGATTTCCTGCGCGGCCTGCGGGCGGCGTGCGACGAGTACGGGCTGATCCTCGGCATGGACGAGGTGCAGTGCGGCATGGGGCGCACCGGCAAGCTGTTCGCGCATGAGTGGGCGGGCATTGCGCCCGACGTCATGAGCGCCGCGAAGGGGATCGCCGGCGGTTTCCCAATGGGCGCAATCCTGGCCAAGGAGGAGGTCGCGAAGCACCTGGTGGCCGGCACCCACGGCACGACGTTCGGCGGCAATCCCTTGGCCTGCGCCGCCGGCAATGCGGTGCTGGACGTGATGCTGGCGCCGGGCTTCCTGGACGAAGTGGACCGTAAAGCGCGCAAGCTGTGGTTCGCGCTCGAGGCGGTGGTGGCAGAGTATCCGTCCGTGCTGGCCGACGTGCGCGGCGCCGGGCTGATCCTGGGCCTGAAGGCCGTGGTGCCTAATGCGGAGCTGCAGAACGCCTTCACCGCCGAGGGACTGCTGACGGTTGCGGCGGGCGAAAACGTGGTGCGCCTGGTGCCGCCGCTGGTGCTGACCGACGCGGACTGCGATGCGGCGGTCGAGATGATCCGCCGTGGCGCGCGCCGCTGCCTGCCCAGCCCTGTTTCGGTGGCGGCGAAGTGAGCGGGGCGCTCCGGCGCGCTGTCGAGCGCACAGGCGACCGCAGCAGCGTGGGGGAGGGCCAGGCCCCTCCCCGCCACTTCCTCGACCTGCGGGATTTCGAGCCGGCGACGCTGCGCCACATGCTCGACATCGCGTCGGGCTACAAGGAAGCCGGCCGGATTTCGTCGCGTCCGTTCGCCGGCAAGACGCTGGCGATGATCTTCGAAAAGCCGAGCACCCGCACCCGCGTCAGCTTCGAGGTGGCGATGCGGCAACTGGGCGGCGACGTCGTGACGCTGTCGGCCAAGGAGCTGCAGCTCGGACGCGGCGAGACGGTGGCCGACACCGCCCGGGTGCTGTCCCGCTATGTCGATGCCATCATGCTGCGCACTGCCGATGCGGCGAAGCTGGAGGAAATGGCGGAGCACGCGACGGTCCCGGTCATCAACGGGCTGACGAACCGCAGCCACCCCTGCCAGTTGATGGCCGACGTCATGACCTTCGAGGAGCATCGCGGCCCCATTGCCGGCCAGGTGGTGGCCTGGAGCGGCGACGGCAACAACGTGCTGAGCAGTTGGATCGAGGCGGCGGTGCGTTTCGGCTTCAGCCTGCGGGTCGCAACGCCGGAGATACTGCGTCCGCCGCAGCAGTTGATCGACTGGGCGCGGGCGCAAGGCGCCGACATCCAGGTATTCGCCGACCCGGCCGACGCCGTCCGCGGCGCCCGCTGCGTGGTGACGGACGCCTGGGTCAGCATGGCTGACGACCCGAACGAGAGCCGGCACAACCTGCTGGCGCCGTATTGCGTGACGCCGGCATTGATGTCGCATGCGGCGCCGGACGCGATATTCATGCATTGCCTGCCGGCGCATCGCGGGGAGGAAGTGATGGCCGCGGTGATCGACGGCCCGCAATCCGTGGTGTTCGACGGGGCAGAGAACCGCCTGCATGCGCAAAAGGGCGTGCTGGCCTGGTCGCTGGGCGCGGCGCGATGACGGAGGAGATCGCAGCGGCGCCAAGCTGGGTCGAGCAGCGGCTGGACGAGGTGTTTGCCGCATTGCCGGCCAATCCGGGGCTGGACGCAGCGCGCAACGGCTATCTTACTTGCTTGGCGCGGAACAAGGCACCGGCTGCGCCTTCGGACATGCTCGGCGCGGAGTTCAACGGCTGCCGGGCGGTGGTGCGCCGGCAGTTGGCGGGGCTTGGGCTTCCCGATGCCGCCATGGCGCAGCTCGACCGGCAGCTCGAAGCGCTTGAGGCGGAGATGGCTGAGGACAGCTAGGCCGCGCTGGCGACGCTGGGGTCCCGTCCTCATGACCGAAGTGCAGATACCTCTGTTCCTGGCGGTGGCGCGATAGTTAACTATTTCTCGGCAGCCACCCACGTTGGATGGGCGTAGCCGTCGTGGGCGTGCAGCGTCGTTTCGGTGAAACCCAGCCGGGCGAACAGCCGACGGTTGCCCGGCAGCGCCAGCCGGACACCAAGATGGAGGCGTGGCAGGCCAAGCCGCCGTGCTTCGGCCTCCGCGGCCTGCACCAACTCCGCGGCGAGGCCCCGGTTGCGGCAGTGCGGCGCAACCGCGAGCCGGCCAAGATAAAGGCCAGCATCCCTTTCTGACCACAGCACGCACGCAACGATGCCCGCCTGTTCGACCACAGCGCCACCGCCTTGGGTTAGGTGGACCAGGATGCTGGCCCCAGTCTCCCGCAACGCGCTGGGCGCCGGGTCGAGCGGTTCCGGGATGGCGCCGAACACAGCGCGGATCAGCGTGGCGACGGCTGCGGCGTCGGCGGGCTGGATGGGGCGGATCATGACGGCTTGGTCACAGCGGCCGGCGCGCCAGCCAGGCATGCAGCGCGTAGAGCGGCACTGCGAACGACGACAGGGCCGCGGCAGCGAGCAGTGCGCCGGAAGGGTCCCCGGCGAGGTCCGCCGCCCGTCCGCACAGCGCCGGCAGCAGGGTGCCGCCAATGTAATAGACCATGTAGAACAGCCCCATGCCCGCCGCCCGGTTCTCCGGACGCGCCGAAAGCGTGCCGATCGCGACGATGACGCCGGCCTGCATCGACGCGACGGTGCCGAACAGAACGGCCCATGCCAACGGCCAATCGGCGAACGCCAGGCCGGCCACTGCCACGACGCCGGCCACGGTGCCGACCAGGAACACCGGCGTGGTGCCGAACCGTCCGGCCAGCGAGCCGCCGATCACCATCGCCGGCAGGTTGGTCCAGGTCGCAAGCGTCAGCACGAGCGCAGTCAGCGCGGCCGGATGCTGCCGGATCGCGAGCACCGAGGGCAAATAGGACAGGAACCCATAGTAGCCGGCATTATAGGCGGTCCAGACCAGCCCGGCGACCATGACCAGCAAGGACTCGCGCCGTGACGGCAGGGTCCAGCCGGAACGCGCTGCCAGGATCGGCGGCAGACGGAGGCTGGCCGGCCAGAACAGCAGCAGCGCCACTGCGGCGATCCCGGCGCCGGCGGCGAACATGCCGGGCCAGCCGAAAGCCTGAATCAATGGCCCGAGCGACAAGCCGACCAGCCCGACGCCCACGGGAAATCCGCCGACCAGCAGGCCCATGACGGTGAAGAACTGCCGGCCCTCGAACCGGTCGCTGACCATCTTGCCCTGCATCACCACCAGCATCACCGCCCCGGCGCCGGACAGCACGCGCCCGGCGCCGATGCCCTGCGGACCCGCTGCGACGGCGCTCATGAGGCTGCCGATCGCCATCAGCGCCAGTCCAGCGCCGACGACGGGCCGCTCGCCATAGTGGCGTCCGAGCAATCCGCCGGGCAGCGCGAGCAGGATGCCCGGCGCCATGTAGACGCCGATCAGGCTGCCGAGCGCGGCGTAGTCCAGTCCGAATACAGCCCGGAGTTCAGGCCCGAGGCTCGCCATGGCCTGGAACTGGTAGCCGAACGCAACGCGCCCGAGCGCCACCGCCGCCACGAACACCCATTTTCGCGTCATGGTCGCTCCCATATGGGGCAACCTACGACGCATGGCCCGCACGCAGTAGGTTCACCTCGGCAGGGCTGATCCCTATGTAGGGGCGATGATAACCACTCCGCCCTTCCTCGACAGCGCCCGCCCGGACGTGCCCGACATCGTCGTGCCGCGTGGCGTCACCCCCTTTCACCTGCCGGGCCAGCCGGTCCGCGGACGGCTCGTGCGGCTCGGCCCGCTCGCGGACGCGCTGCTGACCCGGCACGTCAACCATGACTCCGTGACGGCGCTCTCGGGCCAGGCCCTGGCGCTCGCGGCGGCGTTGGCGACGGCGCTGAAGTTCCAGGGCAGCTTCAGCCTGCAGGCCAAGGGCGACGGCGCAGTGCCGATGCTGCTGGCCGATTGCACCGAGTCGGGCGCGCTGCGCGGCTATGCCCGCGCCGAACCCGAACGGCTGGCCGCCCTGCTCGCCGCAGACCGCAGCCCGTCCGCCGCCACCCTGCTCGGACACGGCTACCTGGCGTTCAGCGTGGACCAAGGACCGGAGCGCGAGCGCCACCAGGGCATCGTCTCGATCGAGGGCGACAGCCTCGCCGACATGGCGCTGCACTACTTTGAAACCAGCGAGCAGATTCAGTGCAGCGTGCGCCTGGCCTGTGCCCGGACCGGCGCCGGCTGGCGGGCCGGGGCGCTGATCCTCGAGCGTGTCCCCGGCGAGGGCGGCATCGATCCGGGCCTCGACGCCGAGGCGCAGGCCGAGAGCTGGCGCACGGCGACGGCGCTCGCCGCCACGCTGAAGGAGGAGGAGCTGCTGGACGACACAATCCCGCCGGAGCGCCTGCTGTATCTGTTGTTCGGCACCGTAGGCGTGGCCGCCGACCGCAACCGCGCATTGGCCTATGGCTGCCGTTGCTCGCGCGCCCGGCTGTCGGGCATCCTGGAAACATTCCCGCCGGACGACCTGGACCATATGACGGTGGGCCGCGACATCGTCATGACGTGCGAATTCTGCAACCTGGACTTCCGGTTCGACCGCAACGAGGTCCATGGCAAAGGCGCGAATGAAAAGCTCAACTGAGATCCCGCGCCGCATGGCATTGCTGCTGCCGTTGGCCGCGGCGGCGTGCGGCGGGAACGAGCCGCCGCGTGCCATGCCGCCGCTGCGCTACGATTACCTGAAGCCATTGCCGCTCAATGTGGCGGCGGTGGACGTGGGCGACGCGCCGCCGCCGAGCCCAATCGAAGCGCAGTCGCCGACCCCATTGGGCGTGGCGGCGCGACAGATGGGGCTTGACCGGCTGATAGCGGGCGGCACGTCGGGCCGGGCCGTGTTCGTCATCGACGAGGCCCGCGTCGACCGTGTTTCCGGGGGCTTGCAGGGCGTCGTTGCCGTGCATCTGGACGTGGTGACGACCGAGGGCGTCCGTGCCGGCTTCGCGGCGGCCCGGGTGACCTGCACGGCCACCATACCAGGCGACCTGCGCGCGGCGCTGTATGACCTGACCCGGCAGATGCTGGACGACCTGAACGTGGAATTTGAGTTCCAGGTCCGCCGCTCGCTGCGCGACTGGCTGCAGGACACCGCCACGGAGCCGCCGCCTACCCCGGTCGAGCAGCAGGAGCTGCCGCCGCCGGAGAGTCTCTAGAGCTTTGTATAAACGAGCATCTTTGTCCGATCAGAAAAGCAGACTGATCGGACGATGCTCTAGCCGCCCAGATAGGCCGCTGCCACGCCTGGGTCGTTCGCGACGTCTGCCGCCGGGCCGGAAAGGACGATGCGTCCGTTCTCCAGCACGTAGGCGTGGTCCGCGACGTCGAGCGCGGCCGAGGCGTTCTGCTCCACCAGCAGGATCGTGGTGCCGTCCGCCTTCAGCGCCGCGATGATGGCGAAGATCTCTTCGACGAACAGCGGCGCCAGGCCCATGCTCGGCTCGTCCAGCAGCAGCAGGCGCGGGGCGCCCATCAGCGCGCGCCCGATGGCCAGCATTTGCTGCTCGCCGCCCGACATCGAGCCGGCGAGCTGGCCCAGCCGCTCGCGCAGCCGCGGGAAGCGGGCCAGCACGCTTTCCTGCCGCCGGGCGACCTCGTTGCGGGCCGGCGTCAGATAGGCGCCCAGCGCCAGGTTCTCCGCGACGGTCAGCTCCGCGAAGCACTGGCGGCCCTCCGGCACCTGGCGCAGCCCGGCGGCGGCGATGCGGTGGGCGGGCTGGCCGGTGATGTCGCGCCCGGCAAAGCGTATCCGCCCAGCGCGCGGACGCACGAGGCCGGAGATGGCCCGCATGGTCGTCGTCTTGCCGGCGCCGTTCGCCCCGATCAGGCACACGGCCTGGCCATCCCCCACGTTGATCGAGATGCCGCGCACGGCGGAGGTGCGTCCGTAAGCGACCTCAAGCCCGTCGATTTCGAGGCTGCTCATCAGGCTCCGCGCACGCCGGCCTTGGCGCCGGCGGCGAGGCGCGCGGCGACCTTGTGGCCGAGATAGGCCTCGATCACCGACGGCTCCTGCCGCACGGCCTGGGGCGCGCCCTCATAGATGCGCCTGCCGAAGTTCAGCACGGTGACGCGGTCGGAGATGTCCATGACGAAACCCATGTCGTGCTCCACGAGCAAGACAGTCGTGCCGAATCCGCTCAGCCGGCGGACCAGGGTGGCCAGCGCTTCGGTCTCGGCCGGATTCATGCCGGCGGCGGGCTCGTCCAACAATAGCAGCCGCGGCTCCGGCGCCATGGCGCGGGCGATCTCCAGCCGGCGCTGGTCGCCGTAAGAAAGGGCCTGCGCACGCTGCCCGGCCTTGTCGGCGAGGCCCACGAGGTCGAGCGCCTCGCGGGCACGCGCCACGGCGCGGCGTTCCTCCGCCCGGAAGTGCTGTAGGCGCAACACCACGGCGGGCAGGCTGGCGGTCAGCCGGGCATGCAGGCCGGTCAGGGCATTTTCCAGCACCGTCATGGCGGCGAAAACGCGGATGTTTTGGAAGGTGCGGGCCAGCCCAAGCGCTGCGCGGCGGTCGGCGGCCAGCTTGGTCACGTCCTGGCCGGCGAAGCGGATGCGGCCGGCGCTCGGCGGCACCAGGCCGGACACCAGGTTGAATAGCGTGGTCTTGCCGGCGCCGTTCGGGCCGATAACGGCATGGACGCCGCCGGGCATGACCTGCATGTCGACGCTGTCCACTGCGACCAGGCCGGCGTAGCGGCGGGTCAGGCCGCTTACTTCCAGCAGCGGGGTCATGCGGCGGTGCGGGCGCCGATCCGCTTCATGCGGGCGCCGAGCAGCCCGTTCGGCAAGAACAGCACGGCCAGTACGATGATGACGCCGTTCAGCACCAGCCGGATGTCGCTGAAGCCGCGCAGCAGTTCGGGCAGCAAGGTCAGCACCCAGGCGCCGACCACGGGGGCGAACGGGGTGCCGATGCCGCCCAGCAGCACATACGACAAGATAGTGACCGCCGGCTCGAAGCCGTACTCGTTGGGGCCGATGAAGCTCGACACATGGGCGGACAGGCAGCCCGCCAGCCCGGCCAGCACGGCGGAGGCCAGCAGCGCGCCCATCTTGTAGCGCCCGATCGGCACGCCCATCACCTGGGCTGCGGTCTCATCCTCGCGCATCGCCTCCATCGCCCGGCCGATGCCGCTGCGCCCGATCAGCCACAGCGCCAGCACCGCCAGGCCGAGCAGGCCGTAGATCATGGAGGTTGTCGCGCGCTCCGGGATGCCGGACAGGCCCAGCGCGCCGCCGAACAAGTCCACGTTCAGATAGACCGCGCGCAATACCTCCCCCAAGCCAATGGTGGCGATCGCGAGATAGACGCCGGACAGCCGCAGCGTGGGCACGCCGATGGCCAGCGCGAAGGCGACCGGCACCACGGCCGACAGCGGAAGAACAACGAGGAACGGCAGCTTGAGCTCCAAGGTCATCAATGCGGAGGAGTATGCGCCCAGGCCCATGAACGCCGCCTGACCCAGCGACAACTGGCCCACCGCCAGCACCACATACATCGAAAGTGCTAATAATCCGTTGACACCGAGCGCATAGACCAGGTTCTGGTAGGTCCACAGGAAGTCGTCGAGCCACGCGGGCATCGGTTATGCCCGGCGCAGCACGGCGCGGCCGAACAGGCCGGAGGGCCGGGTCCACAGCACGGCCACGAGGATCAGGAACGCCACCGCCTCCTTGAGGTTCGACGACACGTAGGCGGCGGTCATCACCTCGATCACGCCCAGCGCAAGCCCGGCCAGCAACGCGCCGCGTATGTCGCCGAGGCCGCCGACGATGATGACGACGAAGCCGCGCAGCATCATCGCCTCGCCCATGTAGGGGTGGATCGCGTTGAAATTCAGCCCGATCAGCACGCCCCCTGCCCCAGCGAGGCAACCGGAGATGAAGGATACCAGCGCCGCCGTCCGCCCGGTGTCGATGCCCATGAGCTGCGCCGCGTCGGGCTTTTCCGCCATGGCGCGGATGGCGAGGCCGAGCCGCGTGCCGCGCATCAAGGCCATCAGCGCCCCGACCAGGACCGTGGTGGCGACGAGGATCAGGATTTGCGCCGCCGTAATGCGGATGTCGCCAATGTGGAACGCGTCTGCGCTGATGATGCCGGGCGGCAGGCGGCGGATATCGGGGCCGAGCCAGCTCGTCAGCGCCGAATAGAGCGCCAGCACGCCGCCGAGCGTCACCATGAGCGACGACAGCTCCGGCGCATGGATGCGGCGGAGGCGGGACAGCAATATCCAATCGAACACGACGGCGATGCATCCGGACCCGGCCGCGGCTGCCGGCAACGCCAGCCAGATCGGCGCGCCTCTCCTAGTCATCCACAACGCCAGCAACGCGCCGGCCGAGAAGTAGAAGCCGTAGGTCAGGTTGATCACCCGCAGCACGCCGAACATCAGCGTGAAACCGAGGGCGAACAGGGCATAGGTGGCGCCGAGCAGGACGCCGTTCACAAGCTGCTGGGCGAGCATCGCAGCGTCCTATGGCGTTCGTGCGCTCGCCGCAAGCCTTGGCCGCCCCGAGGCTTTATTGCGGCGCGATGCCGAACTTGCCGCCCTGCACGGCCAGGACTACGACGCCCTCGGTGCTGGCGGGGTCGCGGCCCGCGGTGAAGGTGAACGGCCCCATGACGCCGCTGTACTTGGTGGCCAGCAGCGCGTCGCGGATCTTGTCAGGCTCGGTGGAGCCGGCGCGGGTAATGGCGTCGGCCAGGATATGCATGCAGTCGTAGGCCTGGGCGGCGAACTGGTCGGGGTCCTTGTTATACTTGGCGCGGAACTTGGTCACGAACGCCTGGTTGATCGCATCGTCCTTCGCCACGAACCACGGGCTGCCGACGATCAGGCCATCCGCCGCCGTGCCGGCGATCTCACCCAATTTCGGCGAGTTGCTGCCGTTGCCGCCGACGAACAGCGTTTCCTTGCCGAAACCCAACTGCCGCGCCTGCAGCAGCACGCCGGACACCGGCTCGACCAGCGCCGAAATGCCGATGGCGTCGGGCTTCAGCACCTTGATCTTGGTAAGCTGCGCGCTGAAATCGGTGTCCTTGCTGCCGAAGCTCTCGATCGCCACGATGTTCAGCCCGGCCTTCTCGGCCGCCGCCTTCATAGTGTCGAAGCCCGACTTCGAGAACGCGTCGTCGTTCGCATACATCAGCGCGATCGTCTTCACGCCGTGCGCTTTCGCCCGCGCCAGGGTGACGGGGATCACGTCGCTCTCGGGCAGGCTGGTGCGGAACACATAGGGGCCGATGTCGGTGATCCCCGCCGCCGTCGTGCTGGTGCCGATAATTGGGATCTTGCGCTCGTTCGCCACCGGCCCGGCGGCGAACATCTCGTTCGACAGGGTCGGCCCGATGATCGCGACCACCTTGTCGCGGCCGATCAGCTTGCGCGCCGCGTTGATCGCCTGGTCCTTGTTGGCGGCGCTGTCTTCGATGGTGAGCGCGATCTTGCGGCCCAGCACGCCCTTCTCGTTGACCTCCTCCAGCGCGAGTTCCAGCCCGGCGCGGATCGCGGTGCCATAGGCGGCATTGGGGCCGCTCAGGATTTCGATCGCGCCGACCGGGATCGGGGCGCCCGCCTGCGCAAACGCGTGCGGCGCCAGCGCCAGGGTTATAGCGGCGGCGAGCAGGGACCTGCGGAACATTGTTGATTTCCTCCCGGGGGAAAGCCGATTTCGTGGGAACGTAGTCGAAACGGCCTGATAAGCAAGGCAGCTTGCGCCCACGCAGGGCAATCGCTTGAACCGGCAAGGGATTCTCACGCGGCGTGAAGTCTGATTC
>CAXSGE010000045.1:0-30100 GCA_964236715.1 uncultured Acetobacteraceae bacterium
CCGTCCAGCAGATGAACGAAAGCGAACGCAAGAAAGTCGAAGTGCACGGGAAGTAAGGGGGCGAACCGCTGGCCCGCGGTGCACTGGTTCGACGCCGCCTGCATTTTCAGGCTAACGCTGGAGAAACGCGGAGCCAGGGTTAGGTATCATGCGTCTGGGCGATCAGGTCCGCTTGCCAATCGCCTCCATATTGTGAGACCTGCGCTTCTTGCTGGCCGTCGCCCATACTTTCGATCGCGGTGCGCGCTTGGCCCAGCGCCACCACCGTATGGCCGAGCACCGTTCGTGCGACTCCCCGCAGGTCGAAATATGCCCCGGGATCGCCAGGCGCCGGATGCCAAGGTGTTGCCATCCACCGGAAGATGCCGCCCTCGGACAGCGTCACGATAAACTGTCACCTTCGCCAGCGTCGTCGCGTTGCGGTTCTGATCGGGTCTGGAGCCTACGGCTTTCCCGCAACAGCATTGTCGATCCAATCGTAGAGGAGGTCCTCGGCGCCAGGGTTTCCCATGTGACCGCGGTTGCCCCTGGCGAGCAGGTCCTTCTTATCGCCCCGGACAGCGACAATGAAGTTGTCCTCGATTGGAAATATGGAGTCCTCCATGCCGTCGAGGACCAGAAGCTTACAGCTCGGCCTGTCCAGCACGCCTGAACCGAGAAGGCTGAACTTGTGCGCTTCGGCCGTGTACGCCGCGACGGCGTCAGATCCCCGGTAGCCGAACTTATACGCCAGGGCGTCGGCAAGGGCGAACGGATACTCCATCTGGTTCTGGGCGCCAATCCACGGAGCGTCGAACATGTGATGGCAGCCGCCGCCCTGCGCCACGACAGCAAAGAGACGGTCGGCATGGGTATGTGCGATGCGCATCGCGTAATATCCGCCAGTGCTGATGCCACGAGCGCAAATCCTAGCTGTATCGAAGTCGTAAGCAGTGCTGTTGGCGGTCACCCAGTCCAGCACGCTGCTCATCAGCCGGTCCGGGGAGCTTGGGTCGTTGGGAGCCGCCGGGCAATCGCCGGTTCCTGGAATCTCGAAGCTGAGCGTCGCGAAACCGCGATCGACGTGGACTTGGGTGCGGGGAGTGTGGTCGGTCTTATAGGCGTCGAGGCCGCAGATGAACAACACGACCGGCCAGCCATCCTTAGGTTTTTCACCGGCGGGCATTCGCAGGTACGCCTGGATCGGCAGGTCGATGTCCCCGGCGGATACGTCCGCGTGCTTGAATGGCATATCGACGGCGGCGCTTGGCGGGCTGAGATACTGGCCCGCTTTGACATAAGCGTCTTTACCGCTCTCCCACGCCTTTTGACTGATGGGGGAACGGTTTATCGGGAAGCGTGCGATGCGGTAGACGGCTGCGGCACGCAAATACAGGTCCCGCGCCCTCGAAGTGTCCCGCTGCACTTCGGCTTCCCTCGCCTGGACCACAAGGTTTTCTGCCACAGGCAGGAACGGCTTTGCGTAATCATCCGGCCGGTAAAGGATGCCGGTGTCATCGCCCGACACCTTGATCAGCTCATCAAAAATAGGATCAAAGTCTTCTACTTTGGCGTCAGTGAATGGATAGATCCCATGCTGGCACGGCATGCGCCATTTCTTGGCCCACAGTGCGGAGACGGAGTCGTGATGCGAAAAATATGGAAAGCCCGACCGAAGATCCGTCGCGGTCGACTGCACGTGATAGGGCGGCGCAATGATCGAAGTTATGGATGTCATGACGGTGGCGTCCTCAGATTTAGCCGAAGCCGCCCAATTCTTGGCGGACGGAACTGCTGCTATAACGAGCGGCTGACAGGCGGGATTGCCTCGTTGATCGAGTAACAGCAACATCGCAACAGTTCTTCCCATGACCCATTTGGCCAGGCTTAAGTCTTACGGCCTTTACAAGGCCGAGGTGATCCGCCGCCGCGGACCGTGGCGGAGCCTGGAGGCCGTCGAGTTCGCCACCCTGGAATGGGTCGACTGGTTCAACAACCGCCGCCTGCTCAAACCCATCGGCCACGTCCCGCCGGCCGAAGCCGAAGCCACCTACCACACCATGCTGGACGAGGTGCCCGTGGCCGCGTAGCACTCAAGCCAACACGCCTCCGGCAAACCCGGCGCGGTTCAGTCCCGTTCACGGTGCCATTCAACGAGTCATCCCAATTCGAACGGGCTCATCGTTGATCGTTGATGGTGGAGCCACCGGAAGCTCAACCTGTTGTGCTGCCACGCAACGGGCGTTGCGGTTGCATTCCAAGCCAAGGCGAGATGTTCATCCCCAGCATGCGCGGAACTCGGCGGTTGGGTGTCGAGGGAAAGGCTGGTAACACGCGGCTGCGGCAGGTCGTTATGGCGGCAACAGTGAGCAGACAGGATTACCTCCGTACGGCCTAACTGTTACTTTGAGGCGGGCGCACTAAGTGGTTTGCCGCCAGTAATCGATGGAGAGTTGAATGCGCCTTGCTTTCTGCCGTGCGGCCCTGTCCGCGTCTGCATTGTTTGGCGCCGCCAGTTGCACGGAGCCCCACACAGCAGATAGCGCTGCGGCCCATCCCACCGTGGCAGAGAGCGCTGCAGGCGAAAGCTGCGCGGCCAAGCTTTCACCAGAGGCTGGCTCGATCTACCGCGCCACAGCGCCGGACATGCGACGCGATACCGACCTACCGAGTCTGCTCCGCGAGAAGGTGATGCCCATGGTCCTCAGTGGTCAGATGCAGCGCGGCGCCGCCCGGCCGGCGGCCGAGCAAGCGGCAGCTTGCTTGCAACTGCTGCGGCGCTAGCCGATCCTGGTGCTTCCATCTCTGCTCACTGCTTTTCCATCAGATACCTCCAGCTCCATCCTTGCCTGTCGGTCTCCACGGAACCAAGGGAGGATCAAAGCGGACCTGGTTCGGCCGACGTTGGACAATCGTTCAGGTCCCGGCCGTCAGCTTGTCCTGCGTCTTGGTGTCGAAGTCACTGGCGTCGTGGCGCTCATGCAACTGGCTTGCAGGCTCGCCGCTGACGCGGTTGACCATGCGCCCACGCTGGGCGGCAGGCCGTTCGCCAATCGCGTTGGCCCAGCGCTGCACGTTCTTGTACTCCTGCACCTCCAGGAACTCGGCCGCCTCATACAGCCAGCCCTTCGCCAGGCCGCCGTACCACGGCCAGACGGCGATATCGGCGATCGTGTAGTCGCCGCCGGCCAGGTACTCGCTCTCGGCAAGGCGGCGGTCGAGCACGTCGAGCTGACGCTTCGCCTCCATCGCGAACCGGTCAATTGGGTATTCCATCTTCGTCGGCGCGTAAGCGTAGAAGTGGCCGAAGCCTCCACCCAAATACGGCGCGCTTCCCATCTGCCAGAACAGCCATGACAGGCATTCGGCGCGCGCGCCGGGCTCGGACGGCAGGAACGCCCCGAACTTTTCGGCGAGATGCACCAGGATCGCGCCGGACTCGAACACCCGGATCGGCGTCGGGCCGCTTCGATCCATCAGGGCCGGGATCTTCGAGTTGGGGTTGACGGCCACGAAGCCGCTGCCGAACTGGTCGCCGTCACCGATCCGGATCAGCCAGGCGTCGTACTCCGCGCCGCGATGGCCGCCGGCCAGCAGCTCCTCAAGCATCACCGTGACCTTCACGCCGTTCGGCGTTCCCAGGGAATAAAGCTGGAGGGGATGGCGGCCGACCGGAAGCTCCTTGTCGTGCGTGGGTCCCGCTATCGGCCGGTTGGTGCTCGCGAACCGGCCGCCGTTCTCCTTGTTCCAGGTCCAGACCTTGGGCGGCGTATACTCGGACGAACTGCTCATGTTCAAAGCTCCAGGTGGTCGGCAGGCGCACGCCATCGTATCGCGCGATCGCTCAAGCCTACATGATAGGGCCGAACGGCGCGATTGGCAGTGCTGACGACGCACCATCATCAAGCCGCGGGCTTATTGCGACACCGACCAGCCGGCCCTTACGATCCACAACCGGCAGTTCGCCAGTCGGCTCGGCACGTAGCCGTTCAAGCGCTTCCGTTTCGCTGGCGTCCGCATCCAGCGGCTTGATGGCCCGCATGAGGTCGGCGGCCGCGGCGATCGACAGCACCGGCGGCAGCGCCCCTGGATGCCTGGCGTCCGCGGCACTGATCCGTCCGGCCAGGCGCGCCTTTTCATCGATGACATACAACTGTTCCGAGCCCTTGGCCTGCTGGCCGGGCTCGCCGGCGAGGCGTTCCAACACTTCGGGGTAGTTTGCAACAATCGAGAGGGCCTTCACTTTCGGCGCCAGAAGGTATCGGTAATGCGGGCAGGCCTCAGGCGACCCCGCCTCCGCCGGCAGGCGTGCGATGTGCAGCCGCCCAGAATAGACAGAACGCGGATCGAGCCGTCGCGCGGTGATGCTGGCCCCGGCCACCGCAAGCAGGGTCGGCACCATCATCGGCACCATATTGTCGGTGAGTTCCAACATGAGCACGAGGGCCGCAAGAGGCGCTTGCATGCTGGCCGCGAGGACCGCCGCGGCGCCGATCAGCGCATAGCTGCCGGATTCGGCCCCCGGCCAAAGCAGGGACCAGATGCGGCCAAGCGACCCGCCCAGCATCGCGCCAAACATCACGGTCGGGGTGAACAGCCCACCCGGCGCGCCGCTGCCGAGGCAGGCAGCAGTCATCAGTGGTTTGAGAATGGTGAGCGCAAGCAGCAACGGAAACCCAAGCGTGCCGTCGAAGCCCAACTGCGCCCCGTCCTTGCCGTTGCCGAGAAGCTGCGGAAACCAAACGGAAACCACGGCCAGACCAGCGAAGACGAAGACCGGTGCGGTCATCGCGACGCCTTGCTTCGGCTTGAACCCGTCGGCCAGCACGATCAGCCGGACGAAGGCCACGCTCGCACAGCCGGCAATCGGGCCGAAGACGATCGACCAAGCCAGTTCGCTGGACGTGACGGGATAGGAAGGGACGGCATAGGTCGGTTGGTCGGGAAGGAAGCGCCACGACACCAAGGTCGCGACGACCGATACCAGGATTGCCGGCGCCACCAGGGGCAGCGCCAGCGTGCCCAGCAGCACCTCCAGCGAAAACAGCGCGCCGCCCAGCGGCACGTTGTAAACGGCGCCCATGCCGGCCCCGGCGCCGCAAGCGGCGAGCAGGCGCGTTTCGGCGCTGGTCAGCTTGCCTATGCGGGACAGCCAACTGGCGATTGCCGCGCCCGTCTGCTTCGGAGCGGATTCCCGGCCAAGCGACGCGCCCATGGCGACGAGCACCATCGAGAACGCTCCCTGGATAATGGTCTTCAGCGTCGGCATCCGGCCTGAATGGAACCAGATACGTCCGTTCAGGTCACCGCCTTGTCCGCCGGGACTGTGCTTCAGCAGCCAAACGCCGACGCTGGCGAGCAGTCCGGCGCAACAGACCACGACCACCCGGCGCATCACCGGAGCGTTTTGCACCCCATCCAGGAACACGCCGGAGTCATAGGAGTAGCAGAGGTGCTCCACCGCCCGCAGCAGCCACATCAGCAACCCAGCGCCGATCCCGGTGCCGATGCCGGTCAGCACCGCCAGCGTCCAGAACAGCGGTGAGAATCCGAGCAGGATGCTGCCCACCGCTTCGTTCGGCTGCACCGGACTTTGGCCGGCACCGGGAGGCGTGTGAAGGCTGGTCAGACGAAAGCTGGGCTGGGCTTCCCGGTTTCCGAGAAATCCTTGAGCCGGCCCATGAGGATGCCCCACAGCGTGTTGCAGGTCGCAAGCGCATCATGGCCTTCAGGCCAGCCATCGTGATCGCACTCGACCACGGTCTGGCCGTCACCCTCGGCTTTGAGGATATAGGTGACCGACGTGCCGGCTGCCGCTCCAGGACCTTCCAGGCAATCCCAATGGACGTGCGTCTCCGGCGTCATTTGGGAAAACTTCCAGCGGAATGGCTCCTTGCCGCTAAAGGACATTTTCACTTCATGCCCTTCCTGCATCTCCCCGTCCACATGCGGGGTGAACCACCCCTCCAGGCCAGCCTTGCTCGTGAGGGCCTGGTAAACGCGGCCGGTTGGCGCATGCACACGAATCCTATGGGACGACTTCGCCATCTATGCTCTCCTTCAGTGAATGTTCATCGGGGTGGGCGCCGCGCCTCAGACATTGGGACGCGGCATCTCGCGATGGCCTGTCAGCACCCTGCCACCGCGGGAAAAGATCTAGGTCAAGCTCGATGTCGAGCATGTCGAGAGCGCGATTGACGGTCTGGTCGACGATCTCCTGCACTGTAGCTGGCCGGTGATAGAACGCCGGCATCGGTGGCATGACGATCGCGCCGATCTCAGAAACCTGCACCAACAGCCGCAGGTGGCCCAGGTGCATCGGGGTTTCACGGACAAGCAGCAGCAGGCGGCGCTGCTCCTTCAACACCACGTCGGCCGCACGCAGCAGCAAGTTGTCGGAGAACGAGGTCGCGATGCCTGAAACGGTCTTCATCGAGCAAGGCGCCACCACCATGCCCGAGGGGCGGAATGAGCCTGAGGAGATGGCAGCCGCTATGTCGCTGGACCGGTAAACCCTGTCCGCCAGCATCTCGACCTGCTCGACGGAGTAGTCAGTCTCAAGCAGGAGCGTGCGCCGCGCCGAGGGACTGAGCACGAGATGTGTCTCGACGTCCGAAACGCCGCGCAGCACTTCAAGCATGCGTATGCCGTAGATCGTGCCGCTGGCCCCGGATATTCCGACGATAAGACGCCTCAAGATGATGCCCCTCCCGCAAAATCCCATTGCAGGAAGGTCACTGCCACCCCGTCGGGATCACGGACCTGGAACAGCCGGGCGCCCCATGAAACGGACTGCGGCGAGGGCGCGGGAATCGCGAGCCGGTTATGCGCGGCGTCGATGTCATCCACTTCGACCACGACATGAACCCGGTCGCCGGGCGAACCGAGCGCCAACGGCTCCCGCTCCCGCCGGTTGTCCAGGATCTCCAGGCGCAGCCCGCCCTGCAGGTTGAAGCGCCTCCCGCGGCCGTTGGCCCGGTCCCATTCGGACGCCACCGGGAAGCCCAGCACGTCGCCATAGAAATGCGCCACCTCGTCGAATGCGTTTGTCGCCAGCGCCACGTAGCTCATGCCGCTTGCGCCTGCGCCATGTCGCCGCAAGCGGGTAGCACCTCGGTGGCCAGCAGCCGCAAGCTTTGCTCCCACGCAGCCTGTTCGCCGCGCGCGTCGTAGGACACGGCGAGCAGCCGGCCGAAGCCCCCCGTCCCAGCTTGCAGATCGTCGATCTTGCGGGCGACGGTGGCAGGCGAGCCGACCAGCCAGAGGTTGTCGGCCAGGTAGTCCAGGGTCACGGCGCTGTCGGGCATCGACGGATCGCGCTTGAGCATCGGCCCCAACCCGAGCCCAAGGTAGAGCGGCAGCAGGAACTCCCGCCAGCATCGCCCCATGATGCCCTGGGTTGCCTGGGCGCGCGCTTCGGCATCCGTGGGCGCCACATACACGTCGCGCACGATGCGCCAGTCCTGGCGGTTGGGCGTGCGCCCGGCAGTGGCCGCGCCGGCTGCGACCGCATCCCAGTGCCGGGCGGTGACCGCCGGATCGGGGCTGATGCTGAGGCTGACGGGGATGTAGCCTTTCGCGCCGGCCAGCTTGTGGTTTTCCGAGCCCGGCGTCAGCCCGGCGATGGCGACCGGCGGATGCGGCTGCTGGAAAGGGCGCATGTGGTAGCCTAGGCCGGGGAACTCGGACCGCGGCTCGCCCATCGACCAGAACTCGCCGGCGAAGTCGCTGGCGCCCTCCGTCCACAGCCGGGTCATGATCTCGATCGCCTCGAACGTCATGCGGCGGTTGCGGCCGCCCTTGGCATCCAGCGCGAATAGCTCGTGGTCGGTCGGCAGGGCACTGACGCCCACGCCCACTGCCAACCGGCCGCGCGCCAAATGGTCGAGGTAGGCGATGCGATGCGCCAGCTCGATCGGGTGGTGGTAGGGCAGCAGATGGCCGAGCGTGCCCAGGCGGATGCGTTTGGTGCGCAGCAAGCCTTGCGCGATCAACAGGTCCGGCGCCGGGCAGGGCTCCCACGCGGCGGTGAAATGCTCGCCGATCCACGCTTCCTCGAACCCCAGCGCGTCCAGGCGTTCGAGTTCGTCCAGGTCCCATGCCTGCCCGTCCGCGACCGGGGTTTCAGGCGCATGGGTCGGCATCAGGAACGCGCCGAGCTGCATGGCCGGCCTCATCCCTGCTTGTCGTTGACGAAATCGGTGTCGGAGAACGTGTAGGGGTAGTCTGGCCGCTGGTCCGCCATCCGGCCGAGCTTGGGGCGCAATTGGCCAAAGGCGCGGTAAACGACCGGGTAAGGTTGGGCGGCAAATTCGGCGATGATCTCCTGCCAGGTCCGCGGCTTTTCCCGGATCATGGCTTCCATTTGCTTAACGATGTCGCCCTCGCTCATCGGGTCGGTGTTCTTGCTGACGTCCAGCGGCTCCGACACCACCGCCGCGGCGTAGGAGAACCGGTCCACGCCCTTGGCGACCGGGATCGTGCAGTCGAACCCGGCCTTGAACACGCTCACCGGCGGCGCATCCGTGCCAAGGCTCGGGTCCAGCGGCAGCATGTTCATGCCGGGCAGGATCATGATCCCCTTCTCCGGGTTGAACCGCCACGCCTGCGCCCACATCACCCGCTCGGGGTTGTAGATGTCCACGTCATCGTCAAAGACATAGGCCACCTTGGGCATCCACTGGCGCGTCCCGGACAGCATGATCGCCAGCGCCTGCTTGGCGTCGCCGCCCGAGCGGGCCTTGATGCTCGCATAGGCGATGTTCGAACAGCCGCCCGGCGGCATGTACACGTTCTGAACCAGGACGCCTGCGCGTTGCAGCGCCAAGTACAGGTCGCCCTCGATCGCCGGCTGGAACGCGAACATGTCGGTGCGGCCCGGGTGCAACCCGCCGATCGTCGCGTATTGGTAGATCGCGTTTTTGCGATGGGTGATGCAATCAACGACGAAACGGTTGTTGTGCGGCAGGCCGCCGCCATAGGTGCCGGTGTATTCGCCATACGGCCCCTCGTCATGCACCCAGCCCTCGCTGGTGATGACGCGGCCCTCGATGACGATCTCGGCGTTGGCAGGAATGGTCAAGTCGCTGGTCTCGCACTTCACCAGCTTGGCCGGCGCTTCGTAGAAGCCGCCCATCACGTCCCAGTCGTCCGTGTTCGGCCAGCTCACCATGGAGGCGATCTTGTCCAGCGTCGGGCCGCCGATCAGCACCGCGATGGGCATGTCCTTTCCCTTGGCCCCGAACTGCTCGGCGGCGATGCGCGCCCGGTGGGTGGCGTTGCGCATGTCGATGTTGGTCTCGGCCTTGGACCGGTACATGAACCGGTAGATGCCCTGGTCGATCTGGTTCGTCGTCGGGTCGCGGCTGACGACGTTGGTGTCGTTCAGGTAGGCTTGGCCGTCCTTGGGGTGATGCTGGAACAGCGGGAACATCGTCAAGTCGATGTCGTCGCCCTTGATGATGACGTCCTTGCACGGCGCCGTCTCGACCATCTCCGGCTTGAACCGCAGCTCCGACCGGCGGGCGATCTCTAAACCGACCTTCGTTTCGTCGCATTCGAGCGAGAGCGCATACATCGGACGCACGCCGTAGCCGTTGGCGAAGAACGGGAACTTGCAGTCCTTGACATGCTCAACCAGGATTGCGGTGTCGGGATTGGCTTCCATCAGCGCAGGAAGCTCGTCGACCCGCTTTTCCTCGGCTATCCGGGTCAGCAGCCCGGCCTTGTCCAAGGTTTCGACGTATTCGGCCAAACTTGTCTGCGGCATGCTCATCCTCGCTTTGCCGGTCTCATCGGGATCGATGCACGACGGCTTCTCCTGAACCAACGTGAGCCCGAGAGGATGAGCTATCGAGTTATTGCTGCGTCGACGAAGCGAAGCGCTGGTCCATCTAAGCCGTCGACGACATGCGCCTAAGCAGGGTTGCGTGGCCTGGACACAGATGAGTTTTTGGAAGTCCAAGCCACGCAACCCTGCTTAGGTTGTTGTGTATGCGCAGACTGATAGACGTCTGCTTAGTCTGTTGAACTGAACCGATCCCCTCGAACAAGGCATTGACGCATGACAAGGCCCGCAGCCGTTCCAACAGTGCAGATCGACAACAGCCGCTGCCGCGTCGTGGAGTGGCGGTTCGCCCCAGGCGCAGCCACCGGGTGGCACACGCATGCCTACGACTATGTCGTCGTGCCGATGACCACGGGCCGCCTGCTGCTCGAAGAGCCCGGCGGCGCATCACGCCATGCCGAACTGCACGCGGGGGTCAGCTACACGCGCGCCGCCGGGGTGGAGCACGACGTCATCAACGACAACGACGGCGAGTTCGTGTTCGTCGAGATCGAGATGAAATAAGCCGGCACTACCCCGGACGCATATTAACCAGGCAGCGTCCGGTCAGGCACGCCTCACTCCGGTGAATTGCACGAGGCCCTTCGACACGCCGGTCAGGTCCGACCGGTAGGCAATGGGCTGGTAATACGACCCCAGCGGCAAATACGGCACGTCCTGCAGCGCCTGCTCCTGGATCGTGCGGGCGAGGGCGAGCTGGGTGGCCTTGTCCTCGGCGAACAGCCACTCGTCGCGCAGGGCTTCCAGCTTCGGCAAGGTCGGCCAGCCGTTGTAGGCACGCTCCCCATTGCCGCGCATCAACTGGTGGCTGCCCGGCGTGCTCATGTCGTAGCCGCCGGAGAACGCCGCGAACATATGCCAGCCGCCCTTATCCGGGGATTGCCGGCTGACGGAGCGCTGGACCGTCGTGCCCCAGTCGGTGGCGATGACGTCCACGTTCATGCCGAGCTTGCGCAGCATGTCGGCGCCCACCTCGGCGATGGCGTTGATGCGGGGAACGTCGGTTGGCTCGAGATAGACGATCTTCTCGCCGTTGTAGCCGGCGGCCGCGAGTTCGCGCTTGAGGTCGGCCATGCTGTGCTTGCCGCTGAGCGCCTCCATGCCGGCGTCGTTGGCGAGCGGGGTTCCGCTGGTGAAGATGCCGCATTGGCTGTCGAATGGGGCATTGCCGCCGACCACCGCCTCCATGAACTCCCGCTGGTTCACCGCTTTCAGCACCGCCCGGCGGATTGCCGGGTTGTCGAACGGCGGGAAAAGCTGGTTGAACCGGAGAAAACCGATCAGGCCCTTGGTCTCCACGACCTCGACCTTGAGCGCGCGGTTGGCCTGTATCGACGGAACCAGGTCCATGAGCGGCTGCTCCACCCAGTCCACCTCGCCGTTCTTCAGCGCGGCGACCTGGGTGGCCGGGTCGGGGGTGGTGATCCATTCGACCCGGTCGAAATGCACCGTGCGCGGGCCGGCGCAGAAGCTGGCCTTGCCCTGGCGCGGCACGTAGCCATCGAACTTCGCATACACGTTGCGGGCGCCGGGCACGCGCTCGGCGGCCACGTAGCGGAAGGGGCCGCTGCCGACCATCTCGGTCAGCCGGGCGTTGGCCGGGGTCCGGGCCAGCCGCTCGGGCATGATGGCGGCCATGGTGTTGGTGGGATGCGCCAGGGCGTCGGGCAGGAGATGGAAGCGGCGCTTAAGGCGGAAGCGTATCGTCTTGTCGTCGGGTGCGGACAGCTCCGCCGTGACGGCGGCAAGGGACTGGCCGAAGGCGTCGTTGGCCCACCAGCGCCCGATGCTGGCCACGGCATCGCGGGCCAGCACCGGGGCGCCGTCGTGGAACCGCAGCCCGTCACGGAGGGTAAGGGTCCAGGTCAGGCCGTCCGGCTCGGCCGTGTATCCGGCCAGCATCTGCGGCTGCGCCACGCCGTCCTCGTCCATCGCGAACAGGGTGTCGTAGAGCATCAGCACGTGGTTGCGCGTCACGAAGGCGCTGACGGCGGGGTCGAGCAAAGCGAGGTCGGCGTAGGGGACGAACCGCAGTGTGGTTTCGGATTGCGCGCGCACTATCCCTGGCCGCGCCAGAAGCGCCGCCCCAGTCAGTCCAGCCCCAAGCAGGGTTCGACGCCGCATCACCATCCTCCGTCCGATGGCGACGAACCTGCAAATGTCGTGCCGTTCTGATTACCGCTATTTCCTGATACCCCTGGTATGTCAGAGCCGCCTAAAGCCTGCTGATCCACAGGAGGTGCTCATGGCGGCTATAAACCCGAATGACGACCATACGAAGAACGCGGGCCACACACTGAACGGCGACGACTCCTATGCTTGGCCGGGTTCAGGCATGGATTTCAATGGCACGGCAAGCAGTTGGGAAAATACCCCCGGCGGCGGCGCGGGCGGGCATGCCCTCTCCAAACTGGTCGTGTTCGGCGACCTGCTTTCCGACAACGGCAATGCGGCTGCTGTCCAGAAGTCGCTTGGCCAAACGCCAAATTACCTGTCGGCTCCCTACTCGCCCAACGGTGACTTTTCGGACGGGCCCAAGTGGACCACCGACCTTTCCTATTATCTCGGGATGCACTCCTCACAGCAGCAAAACTTCGCCTACGAGGGCGCGACCGGAGGCTCGCTCGGCGACGCCTACAGTCCGGTCAACCCTGCGGGAGGGCTGTCTCTGCTGGACACTTTCGCGGGGCAGGTGGCGCAGTTCGAGCAGCAGGGCGGCGTATTCTCGTCCAGCGACGTGGTCTCGGTCACCTTCGGAGGCAACGACATCTTCCTGGCGAGCGCCGCGGAGTTGGCGGGCACCGCATCGGCGCACCAAGTCATCACCGACAGCGTCAACGCGATCATCTCGGGGATGAAGCAACTGAGCGCTGACGGAGCCAAGCATTTCTTGGTTTCGAACTCGCCGGATGTCACGCTGGCGCCTATCTTCAAATCGGCAGAATTCCTCGCCAGCGGCGCGACGGCCGCCGGGGTCGAGACCCTGGTCGACGACTTCAACAGCCAGCTTACGGCCGGGCTGAGCACCTTCCAGGGCGAGACGGGCTTGGACGTGAAGACGCTGGACCTCCATAAGCTGTTCAACGATATCGTCGCCGACCCGTCCGCATACGGCTTCACCAACGTCACCGAGCCGGTGCTGTCGAGCATACCGGGCGCCAGCCCGGCCCCAGTTTACAACCCAGCGATCAATGGGCAGGACCCCAAGGTCGAGCACGGGTCGCTGTTCATGGACCCGCTGTTCGACACGACGGAGCGGGGCCAGATGCTCATCGCCCAGGCGGCGCATAACACGCTCATCGGGTAGCCGTTGCGGCATGGGTTAGTGGAAGGCGGATTTATCCGTCAGTTAGGATCGCGATGCGGTTCGAACTGACGGATGCTGCTCCAGGCTGGCGCAGGCGTCCTGATGCGCCACAGCAACGAGTGGCCCTCCGCGCGTTTCGCTATGGTCTTGGAAGGACGGCGCCGGGTCGCGCAGGCCAGCCTTTGATTGCCGCCGCCGCCACGCGCATGAGTTTCTCGCGTGTCGCACCGTCGCGGGCCAGCGTGGACATTCCCTGGATCACGGCCATGATGTGCCCGGCCAGCGCTTCCGCATCCGTTCCAGCGTCGATCTCGCCAACGCCGATCGCTCGGGCAATCTTATCGGTCAGCCGCTGCTCGATCCCGTGCCGGATGCCGGCTAGCTCGGCCTGGACATCGGCGGCGGCGTCCGAACAACTGATTGCCGAGGTGGCAAGGAGGCAGCCAGGCGGGGTTTCTGCACCCGTGAAGCCGGTTGCGGCCGCCTGCAGCAAGCCCCAAGCCGCCTCCTGCGCCGTAGCGGCGTCCTCGATAAGCCGCTCGGACGTGACCGGCCCGGACAGGTATTGCCCGACAGCTTCGAGGAAAAGCCGCTTCTTGTCCCCGAAAGCGGCATAGATGCTTGGGGGCGTCACGCCCATGGCTGCCGTCAGATCGCTCAACGAGGTTGCCTCGTAGCCGTGCCGCCAGAATAGCAGCATGGCTTGATGCAGCGCGGCGTCACGATCGAATGACAACGGCCGCCCGGCCCTGCGACGCGGCGCGTGCTCAGACGTTTCCATAATGGCCACTATGAAACAGTGGACAGATTCCGGCAAGCGATGCTAAGCGTTTCGTAGCAACTGCTATGGATATGCGCCATGCCGCTCACCGATTATCGCACGCTCGGCCGATCTGGCTTGGTCGTCAGCCCCCTTGCCCTCGGCACGATGACGTTCGGCACGGCGCGTTGGGGGTCCGGCGAGGATGGCTCGCGCGCCGTGTTCAACGCCTATGTGGAGGCGGGCGGGAACTTCGTCGACACGGCGGATGTGTATTCAAGCGGGCGCAGCGAGGAGATGCTGGGCGGCTTTATCGCTGAGCAGGGCCTGCGCGAGCGGATCGTCGTTGCGACCAAGGCCGGGTTCGCGGCGGGCCAGGGACCCCAAACCGGCGGAAGTGGCGCGAAGCATCTCCATGCCGCGCTCGACGGCTCGCTCCGCCGGTTGCGGACCGACTACGTGGACCTGTTCTGGCTGCATGTGTGGGATTCGGTGACGCCTGCCGAGGAACTGCTGGAAACGATGGCTGCGCTCGTCCGCTCGGGCAAGGTGCGCTACTGGGGCCTGTCGAACGCGCCGGCTTGGTATGCCACCAAGCTGGCGACGCTCGCCGCTGTCCGCGGGCTGCCGGGGCCGATTGCGCTCCAGTATTTCTACTCGCTGGTCAACCGCGACATCGAGGACGAGCATGTGCCGTTGGCCGCCGAATTCGGCATGGGCATCCTGCCGTGGAGCCCGCTGGCCTATGGGTTGCTGACAGGCAAATACGACCGCGCGTCTGTCGAAGCGGCTGGCCCAAGGACGGGCGGACTGCCCCGCGATGCGGCTGCGGCAGGCGAGGAACGCCCCAAGGACGACAAGCGGCTGGACGGGGCCAACCCGTTTGGCGACACGTTGTTCACCGAGCGCAACTGGAAGATTGTGGACGTGCTGCGCCGCGTTGCCGGTGAGGCGGGCCAGAGTCCGGCCCGTGTCGCGTTGGCGTGGGTGGCCGGACGGCCAGGGATCGCCTCGGTGTTGATGGGGGTAAGCCGGGCCGAACAGGTGCCCGATAACGCTGCTGCGCTTGATGTCGCGTTGTCGCCAGGGCACCGCGCGATGCTCGATGCGGTGAGCGCGCCGGATCCCAGGATGCTGTATAGCCTGTTCACGCCAGCGCTGCGCCAGCACGCGGTGTTCGGCGGCAGCGCTGTCCGGCCCTGGTAGGTCCTGTCCGACAGGCGTGCTGGCGACGGTGGCTTCGAACTGCGCGCACGTCTCACCTGCCGCGCGCGGACATGGATGAGGCCGGTGCGCGGCTTAACCCAGGACAGCTTCCTTGAATGCGCCTGGCGTCACCCCTAGCCGTTGCCGGAATGCCGCGACGAAGTGGGCGGCCGAGCTGAAGCCAGTCTGGAATGCGACGTCGCTCACCGTCTCACGCGGCTGCGTCAGCAGGGCGCGTGCCCGCTCGATCCGTTGCCGCATCACCCAGGCATACGGCGTCTCCCCGACCGTCTCGCGAAAAGCCTTGATGAAGTGGTGCTTGCTGACGCCCGCTGCCTGCGCCAACTCGTCCAGCGTCGGCGATGCCGGCAGCGGTTGGTCGAGCCGGGCCTGGACGAGGTCGCAGATGCGTTGCAGCGCCGGGCTGGTGACGCCGCCACGCCGGGATACGCCGCTTGGCGCCCCGGGCTGTCCAAGAATGTCCGCGAGCCGGTAGCCGATGGAGTGGAGCAGCAAGTCGGAATGGCTGCCGCTATCCCTCAACGCGACCAGGGCGCCCATGGCGCTTCGCTCGATGGCAGGTTCATGCTGGTTGAACAGCGGGCGCACGGACCGGACGTGCGCGTCGGCCGCCTCTTCGATCAGGCGCATGGAGACGAAAATCTGCAGCACGTCCGCCTCGCCGTCGACGGTGAAGACCGTCCGTTCTGCCGGGTCGGCGATCGTCACCGCACCGACAGTCGGTGATTTGCGGAGCACGCCGGCCTGCGTCCGCCGCTCGACTTGGTGGACCGCCGACAAGGCCACGATGATCGGGACGTCGAGCCCGCCGCCGACTTCGCGGCGGCCGGGTCCATGGCGTCCGCGCACGACCGTGAGGATCGGCCGCCCTTTCTCAATAACCGACCGCACACGCGGCAGCTTGCGGGTTGCGCCGAGCAATGCTCCACCGACAGCGAATGGCGAATGCCTGTCCATCGAAGCTGCCCCCCATGACTAGGTTTGGGCAGAGTAATTCTCTCATGAGGAAGCGTCAAAACCTGGGGCGATGCGCCGCGGGATGGCCCAGCGCCTCGCCGACGACCGGCATAGCGACCAGGCCCGTGCGGCGCCCGGGCTGCGCCGTCATGGCTGTCCCCGCTGACTGCCAAAGGCTATGTGGCGATGCCGGGCGCGGCCTGCGGGGCAGTGGCAGGACATATCCGGTGTTATGCCTAAGCTCTTAACTCCCGAAAAAACGCCCGCAGCAGCGCCGCGCACTCAGTCTCCTGCACGCCCCCCACCACCTCCGGCCGATGCAGGCACCCCGGCGCATCGAACACCCGTGGCCCATGTTCCACCCCGCCGCCCTTCGGGTCATACGCGCCGAACACCAGCCGCCGGATGCGGAAATGCACCAAGGCGGCGGCGCACATCGGGCAGGGCTCCAGCGTCGCCACCAGGTCACAGCCAATCAGCCGCGGCGTGCCCAGCCGCCGCGCCGCATCCCGCAGCGCCAGCATCTCGGCATGCGCGCTGGCGTCCCTGTCCGCATCCACCCGGTTGCCGGCGCACGCCAGCACCTCGCCATCGGGTCCGAGCACCACGGCGCCGACCGGCACCTCATTGCGCGCCGCCGCCGCACGCGCCTCCGCGAGGGCCTGGTCCATAGGGGTCATCTGGCCTGCTTGCTCCCGATCCCCATGCGGGTCTAGTCACCCGCCATGACCGCACGCATCAGACCCCTCATCGGCATCACCCTGGATGCGGAGCAGCCGGGCGGCTACTCGAAATACCCCTGGTATGCCCTGCGCGCCAACTACACCCAGGCGATCGCCGGCAGCGGCGGCCTCCCGGTGGCGCTGCCGCACGACCCGGGGCTCGCCGCCGCCTACCTCGACCGCATCGACGCCCTGGTCGTGACCGGCGGCGCATTCGACGTCGACCCGGCGCTCTATGGCGACAGCGAACGGCACGCGACCGTCACGCTGAAGGAGACCCGCACCGCGTCCGAACTGGCCCTGGTGCGCGGCGCGCTGGCCCGCGACATGCCGGTGCTCGGCATCTGCGGCGGCGAGCAACTGCTGATCGTGGCGCTGGGCGGATCGCTCGTGCAGCACATCCCGGACAGCGTGCCCGATGCGCTGGAGCACGAGCAGCCGAACCCGCGCGACGAGGCAGGCCATACCATCGAGATCGTGCCCGGCACGCTGCTGCACCGGGTCGTGGGCGCATCGGCCATGCAGGTGAACTCCGCCCATCATCAGGCAGTGCGCAGCCCCGGGCGCTGGGCCACGGTGAACGCCACCGCCCCGGACGGCGTGATCGAGGGGGTTGAGGACTCCCGCTACGGCTTCTGCCTCGGCGTGCAGTGGCATCCGGAGTTCCTGATCGACCCCGGCGACAAGCGCATCTTCGGCGCCCTGGTCGCGGCCGCCGGGGGATGACCGCGGAGGGCACGGCTGAGGCCGAGGCCGGCCGCGGCGAGCGCATCGCCAAGTGGCTTGCCCGCGCCGGCGTCGCCAGCCGGCGGGACGCGGAGAAGCTGGTGGCCGACGGCGTCGTCGCGGTGAACGGGGCGGTGGTGACGCATCCCGCCACCTTCATCGATCCCGACGACATCGTGCAGGTGCGCGGCGCCGTGGTCGACGCGCCCGACCGCACCCGCCTATGGCGCTACCACAAGCCCGAGGGCCTGGTGACAACCCATCGCGATCCGCAGGGCCGACCGACCGTGTTCGACAAGCTGCCGCCCGGCCTGCCCCGTGTCGTGAGCGTCGGCAGGCTGGACCTGAACAGCGAGGGGCTGCTGCTGCTCACCAACGATGGCGCGCTGGCCCGGCGGCTGGAGTTGCCGGCCAATGGCTGGACCCGGCGCTACCGCGTCCGCGTTTATGGCGCAATCGACAACAGGGCGCTGGGCAGCCTGGTCCGCGGCGTGACCGTGGAGGGCGTGCGCTATGGCCCGATCGAGGCGCTGCTCGACGCCCGCACCGGAACCAATAGCTGGCTGAGCATCGCGCTGAAGGAGGGCCGCAACCGCGAGGTGCGCAAGGTGATGGCGCATTTGGGCCTGCAGGTCACCCGGCTGATCCGCGTTGCCTACGGCCCGTTCCAGCTCGGCAACCTCGAACGCGGCGCGGTGGACGAGATCACCGGCAAGGTGCTGCGCGAACAGCTTTCGGAAGTGGGAAAGGCCGAGCCGCCGAAGCAGGGCCGGGCCTGATCCATGCGCATCATCGCCGGCGCCTGGCGCGGCCGTGCGTTGGCGGCGCCGCCGGGCGATGCGACGCGCCCGACCGCCGACCGGGTGCGGCAGGCGCTGTTCGACCGGCTGATGCATGCGCCTTGGGCCGGACGGGCCGCGATCGAAGGCGTCCGGGTGCTGGATGCGTTCGCGGGCACCGGCGCATTGGGGCTTGAGGCGCTGTCCCGCGGGGCCAGCCATGCCACATTCATCGAGAATGGCCGCGCGGCGCTGGGTGCGCTCCGTGCCAACGTCGCGGCCTGCCGGGCCGAGGCGCGGTGCACGGTGCTGGCGGCCGACGCGCGCCGCCCGCCGCCGGGACAGGCCTGCGGGCTGGTGTTCCTCGATCCGTCTTATGGCCAGGATTTGGTTGCCCCGGCGCTCCTTGCCCTGCGCTCCGCCGGGTGGATCGCGCCGGATGCCCTGATCGTAGCCGAGATTGGCCGTGGCGACGCGCTGCCGTGCCCGGGTCCGGTCGACGACCGCGTCCAGGGCGCGGCCCGCATGGTCGTTTGGCGCGCATGACCCGGCGATATCGGCTCGATGGCGATACTTAGTCGGAAGGAGTGGCTCCGGCAGCCTCCAAAGACTGCCTGATCTCCTGCAAATCGTCCTTGATCTGCACCAGGCGTTCGACCGACAGGCCCATGGCCCCGGCAATCGTGCAGGGCACATGCAGCGCCCGTGTCCGCAAGCTGCGCCCGGCCTCGGTCAATTCGGTGCGGACCAGGCGCTCGTCGTGCTTGTCGCGGGTGCGGCGCACCAAGCCGGCCTGCTCCATCCGCTTCAGCATGGGCGTGAGGGTGCCGGAGTTGAGGTGCAATTGCTCACCGAGGGCGCGCACGGTCAGGCCGTCCTGCTGCCACAGCACCAGCATGACGAGGTATTGCGGATAGGTCAGCCGCAACCCGGCAAGGATCGGGGCATAAGCCTTGCCGAGCGCCAGGGTCGCCGAATACAGCGCGAAGCAAAGCTGCGCCTCAAGGCCAAGGTTGTCGTTCTCCGCTGTGGGCCGTTCCCGCGCTGTTGCCGCCATGCCACCTATGACCCGCTGAACCAGTTGTAGCCCTGATCCTCCCACCATCCGCCGGGATTGTCATTGGTGACGAAAATAGCCGTGATATGTTTCGGATTCTTGAAGCCAAGCTTGGTCGGGACCCGGAGCTTCACCGGGAATCCATACTTGTCCGGCAGCGGCGAACCGCGGAAGCCGGTGGCGAGAATCGTCTGCGGGTGCAGCGCCGTCGCCATGTCGATGCTGCTATAATAACGATCGGCGCATTTGAACCCGACGTAGTGCGCCCGGGTGTCCGCCCCAATCCGCTCGAGGAACGTGCGGAACGGCACGCCGGACCACTCGCCGATCGCGCTCCAGCCCTCGATGCAGATATGCCGGGTGATCTGGCTGGCCTGCGGCATGTCGCGCAGTTTTTGCAATGTCCAGGGCGCCTTGTCCTGCACCAGGCCAGACACTTCGAGCTTCCAGGTATCGCCGTCGACCTCGGGGGTGTTGTCCTCGGGGTAATAGGCGTTGAACGGGAACGGGTTGGTGATGTCGCTGGCGGCGTAGGTGGGCGCGAGGCGGCTCGGGTCGAACAGCCACGCCTGCACCCGATCGTTGAACCGCGAAACCGCCCAAAGCGCCTTGTCCACCGCGTCCCCATCGCTAAGGTTGCAGCCGGTCAGCATCGTAAGCGCCCCGAGCGACAGGCCGGAACGCAGCAGCATCCGCCGCTCGACCTGCACCAAGCCGGGCTGCGCCAGCCTGGGCGCTGGAACCTTGCGGTCAGTCATGGCTGCAACTCCTCGACTCTGGCCTCAACCCGGGCGCGACCGGTGATCATCGCCCATAATGTGCTGGGAACGATCGCCACCAGCGCCAGGTGCACCACCAGGAAGCCGACGATCCCCGCCATGGCGAAAAAGTGGATGCGCCGGGCGACTTCGTAACCCCCCATCAGGCCGACCATGCCCTGGAACTGCACGGGCTTCCACAGGCCGAGCCCAGACAGCACGGCCGCCACGGCGAGCAGCAGCACCGCGACGTAAAACAGCCGCTGCACCGCGTTGTAGACGCCGAGCTTATGCACCAGGCGGAATGACAGCGCCTCCTTCAGGTCCCGCCAGACTGCGGTTGGCCCAATTGGGAGGAAGCTGCGCATGAAGTGTCGCCCGGCGATGCCGTAGGCGAAATAGACCAGGCCGCTTCCCACCAGCAGCCACATCGCCGCCAGATGCCAGGCGATGGCGCCGCCCAGCCAGCCGCCCAGCGTGGCCCAGCGCGGAAAGCTGAAGCCGAACAGCGGGCTGGCGTTGTAGATCTGCCAGCCGCTCATGATCATGCACACGATCGCGACGGCGTTGAGCCAGTGCGTGATCCGCACCACGAGCGGGTGGATGACCGTCACGGCAACTCGCGCAGGCTGGGCTGGGACAGTCTGGACTGGGGCAGGCTGGGCGGCGCTCATGCTTCCCTGGTTCCTTTACATCGGCGGGACGGTGCCGTTCGCCCCGGCGATCACGGCGTTGGCGGTGATGCTCGCGGCGCCCTTGGGGCTGAACACCACCACGCGGGCGCCGGGCTGCAGCACGGCGAGGTCGGCGGGCTTGATGGTCACGACGGGGACGTCATCCGGCACGACGACCGTCTTGCTGCCGCCCTTGTAGTCGATGACCATGGTGTGCCCGTTGGTCGTCTGCACGCTGCCGACGGCGCCGTTGGTCATGGTGTTGCCGCCCGTGAGGTCCCAGCCGTAGTGGCCGTCGCCACTGCCGCGCAGGCTCTCGTCGAAGATCGTAACCTCGAGCGCCTTCAGCGTGCCGTCAGGCTGCGGCGCGGCGGCGATGCCGACATAGGAGTTCGGCTTCACGTCCGCCAGGCTCGCCGTGTTCGCGACCAGCATCTTCGTCTTGTCCGTCAGCGCAACCGAGGTGTTTTGGCCATTGCGGCCCTTCGTCTCCAGGGTCTGCGCGGTGACGCTGCCGATCGTGCCGCGAGTGATGGTCATCGGGGCTTCCTGCGCCCAAGCGGCACTGGCGGCGAGGGAGGCGGCGATGGCGAGGCTTGCCATTTTCCTGATCATGGGCGTTCCTTTTCTATGTGCGTAGCAGGGTCGCACTACGCTCGATTTCGATTGGGAACAATCGAATTGTGCGTGATGGAATCACAAAATGGCCTGCGGGTTCTGCAGGTTCCGCGCCGAACCGGGACGCTTCGAGGCCGTTAGCCTTGAAACCGCTTCCAGGGAGGAAACCATGCGAACAATACTTCTAGCCTTGCCAGTGCTTTGCCTTTTCGGGCTAGGCTCCCTGACCGCCTACGCGCAGGCCCCTGCGGCGGGCAGCGGCGCTGCCGGCGGCGTCGGACCCAGCGTAGATACCCCGAGGACGGCTCAGGGCAACACGCCGCCGGGCACGCCTTCCGCCGACACGGTCGGCGACCGCACCCTGCGTGACGCAGCAGGACAGAATGCCCTCGGCAAGATCGGCACGCCGTCATCGGCGTTGCCAGGCGACACCACCGGACAAGACAGCGGCGTGCGTAAGTAGCCAGGGGTTTAGCCAGCGACGCTGAGAGCCGGTTCCGGCGCCGCGGTCCAGGGTAGCTTTCACCACCCGGAGAGCGCGGCGTCGCAAGCCCTCATGCACTACGAGTGCCTTGAAACGGGGCTGTCGATCAGCCCCTCAGATCTCCCGTTGCTGCATCATGCGCGCCATATTGTCGGCCTGCCGTATGGCGAGCGAAACAATGGTCAGGGTCGGGTTGCAGGCGGCCCCGCTGGTGAACTGGCTGCCGTCCGATACGAACAGGTTCTTGACGTCGTGCGTCTGGCCGAACTTGTTGATCACGCCGTCCCTGGGCTTCTCGCTCATCCGGTTGGTGCCCATGTTGTGCGTGCTCGGATAGGGCGGCGTCGGGATCAGACGGGTAGCGCCCACGGCTGAGTAGATCGCGGAGCCCTGCTGCACCGCATGCGCGCGCATCGCGATGTCGTTCGGATGGTCGTCGAAATGCACGCTGGCGACCGGCATGCCCAGCTTGTCCTTCACCGCCGGATCGAGGGTGATGCGGTTGGTTTCGCGCGCCATGTCCTCGCCGATCAGCCACATGCCGGCCATGTTGCTGTAGTCGTCCATGGCGCTGGTGAAGCTGCGGCCCCATGCGCCGGGGTCCATGAACGCGGCCATGAACGGCACGCCGAGCGAGACGGTCTCCATCTCGTAGCCGCCGACGAAACCGCGGCTGGGGTCGTTGCGCGACTCGTCGCGGATGATGCCGGCCATGGTGGTGCCGCGATACATGTGCACCGGCTTGTCGAAAATGCCGTAAACGTTGCCCGTCATGTGCCGCATGTAGTTGCGTCCGACCTGCCCGCTGCTGTTGGCCAGGCCGTCCGGGAACAAGCTGGAGGCGCTGTTCAGCAGCAAGCGCGGGCTTTCGATCGAGTTGCCGGCCACCGCGACCACGCGCGCCTTTTGCTTGTGCAGCGCGCCGTCCGGGCTGGCATAGACGACGCCGGTCACCTTGCCCTGAGCGTCGTGCTCGATCTTCACGGCCTGGCTGAGGGGCCGCACCTCAAGGTTGCCGGTGTCCTCGCCCTTGGGGATCTCAGTATAGAGCGTCGACCACTTCGCGCCAGACTTGCAGCCCTGGAAGCAGAAGCCGATCTGCTGGCATGCACCGCGGCCATCGCGTGGCTGGCTGTTGATCGCCATCCGCCCGGTGTGGACCTCCTTGTAGCCGATCTTCTTGGCGCCGGCCTCCATGACGCGGAAGTTGTTGTTGCCCGGCAGGCCCGGGATGCCGTTGGTGCGGGTCACGCCCATCTTGTCCTCGGCCTTCGTGTAATAGGGCGCGAGTTCCTCCAGGGTGATCGGCCAGTCCAGCAGGTTGGCGCCGGGCAACGCGCCATACGTCGTGCGGGTCTTGAACTCGTGGTCCTCGAACCGCAGCGATGCGCCGGCCCAATGCACGGTCGAGCCGCCCACCGCCTTCACGACCCAAGCCGGCAGGTTCGGGAAATCCCTGCCGACGCGCCAGGTGCCGGACGTCGTCCGCATGTCCTTCCAGGCAAGCTGGGTGAAGCTTTCCCACTCGTCATTGACGAAGTCCGCGGTCTCATAGCGGTCCCCGGCTTCCAGGATGACCACCTTGATGCCCTTTTGCGCCAGCTCGTTGCCAAGCGTGCCGCCGCCTGCGCCGGAGCCGACGATGACGACGACGCTGTCGTCGTTCAGATCGAATTGTGCCATGTGCCCGCTCCCTAAGCCGTCGGCAGCCAGTTGATGTCGTTGAAGCCGCGGGCCAGGTAGCCGCCATGCTCGGCGGACGAGCCCTCATAGCCGAACTTCGGCCAGATCTCCGGCTGGTTGTACAGGGACACCACGAGGTCGGACCGCAGGGTGCGGAAGAACTTGGTGTGCTCGATGCCGCGCAACAGCGCGACCCGGTCCGCTTCCCACGCGACGCCGAGGTAGTTGCTGCCGTTCCGCTCCTGCGCGTCCTGGTCGAGCCGCCCCACGCCCTCGGCCACCATGGCCTTCATCGTGTTGTCCTTGCCGGCCTTGGCGTCCCAGGGCGTCACGGCGCGGACATAAAATACGTCGCCGATGTGGTCATGTGGGAAGATGTCGCGCGACACCTTCACCAGCGTCGCCATATCATGCGGTGCGATGGCCTTTGCGCCTTGTGCCCAGGCGGCGTCGGCGCTGATGCTGGCGCCGGCGACGATGGCCGCTGGGACTGCGGCGCCCGTGGTGCGCAGGAAATTGCGCCGGCTGAACTGCGCGCGGCGGTCGATCTCTCTCATGGACTGTTCCCTCCGTTATTTCCGTTAAGTTAGGCGAAGCGTCCGTGCCGCTGCAGCACCTCGATGCTGTAGCCGTCCGGGTCCTTCACGAAAAAGAAGCGTCCGAGCAGCGCGCCCTCCCGCTCCAGCTCGCGCACCGGCCCCGGCGCTGCGCCGGCCACCGACATCTTCGTCCTCGCGGCTTCGAGGTCGTCGACCACGACGGCAAGATGCCCATAGCCATCACCGAGGTTGTACGGCTCGGTCCGGCCGTGGTTCACCGTCAGCTCGACCTCGAAGCTGCTTTCCGAATCACGCATGTAGATCAAGGTGAAACTGTCGAAAGCGTAGCGGTCCACGATCTCCAGCCCTATGGCCGCGCGATAGAATGCGACGGCCCGGCCCTCGTCCAGCACCCGGATCATCGAGTGGATCGGCTTGGCCATTCAGTGCTGCTCCTTCAAATAGGCGATGATCGCCCCGCGTATCTCCGGCTTGGCCTGGCGATAGCCCATGACGCCGCCCTTGATGACCGCCTGCGGGTTGGTGAGGTAGGGGTCGAGATGCGCCTCGTCCCAAACCCAGTCCGCATCGGCGAAGCCGGGGGAATACTTGAAATCCGGCACAGTGCCGGCCTTGCGGTCATAGACGCCGGCGAGGTTGGGGCCTTGACGGGTTTCGCCGGCGACAAGTGAGTGGCAGGTGCCGCATTGCCGGGCGAACAGCTTGGCGCCGTCGGGCGCGTCTTGCGCATGGGCAGTGGATGCGAGGCCGATGAAGGCCAAGGTTAACAGGCGTCGCGTGGCCGCCTCCCGTTCGAGTTGCGCCTTTATTGGCGTCATTTGAACAGTTTGTCCCGAGGCGCAGCCTGTCGGCAACCGATATTTTGCGATGCAGCTTCGCCTTGCGGGGTCAGCTCTAGTCGGTCAGCTCATGCTTGCGCCCCAGCTCGACAAACCCGGCCTTCACCTTATCCAAATCTGCTGCCTTCATCTCCTCAAGGTTCAGCAACGCCAGCCGCGCACCCTCCGTCACCCGGATCAGCTCGTCCACCTTGACCTGCAGCGCGTCCGTGTCGCGGTTCTGCGTGCTCTGGATCAGGAACACCATCAGGAAGGTGATGATCGTCGTCCCGGTGTTGATCACCAGTTGCCAAGTATCGCTGAAGCCGAATATCGGCCCGCAAACCGCCCAGATCACCACGAGCGCCACGGCGGTTATGAACGCCGCCGGGCGCCCGGCGGCGCGGGCGACGGATTGAGCCATCTTATCGAAATTCATCGAACCCCCACTCCCACGCCAGCCGTCCTGGTCCGGGCGCAGTTCAACCGAATGCGCCGACCTCATGCGACAATGCGGCGGTGATCTCGCGGGTCAAGCCGAACAGCCGCCGCATCGGCTCGAACACCCGATCGTGCTCCCCGGCGTAGGAAACACTGACGCCCGGGCCGGCCGGCTCGCCGAAGTCGCGCTCGGCCGCGGCCCCGCTCTCCCGCGGGAACACCGCCGTCAACAAGTCCAGCGTCGCAATCACATCCAACCGCAGCAGCCGCGCGCGCACCCCCTCCGGCGTGGCGCCGTGCCGCGGCGAGAAGTCAGGCACCTGCACCGCCAGCAGCCACACCCGCCCAATGATCGCGAGCCGCAGCGCGTGCAGCAGGGTCTCGCGGTCGGTCATGCGCGGCAGCTCCGGCCACGCCCGGCGCAGCCGCACCTGGTCGGCCTGCGCCTGCCGCATGGTCCCCTGCATCGGCACCCACAGCCCCAAACCGACCAGCGCCTCCGCCACCTCCGCAAGCTGCACCGCCCGGCCCGGCAGCCGCGCATGCGCCGCACGGTCCAGCCACGAGCCGGGATCAAGCACCGAAACCGTCGCACGCAGCACGTCGAGGTCAGAGTGCCGGGCCGCGTGCTCCACAAGCTCCAGCGCGCGGCGGAAGCGGGGGCTGGTTTGGCGCAATTCGGTGAACAGCTCGGGGTCCCGCGCCGCCGCGGCGCCAATCCCGTGCATCACGTTCGCGCACCATCCGAGCTGCTGCAGGATGGCGTTGTTCGGGATCGCCCGCAGCTCGCGCGGATGGCGGATGACGGCCGGCCCGCCCGCGTCGTTCTGCCGCGCGCTGGGCCGGGAGCCTGTCGTGTCGAGCAGCGCCGGGCCGAACGCGCCGAGCAGCGCGGCATATCCGGGGTCCTCAACCAGTTCCTGCATCGCGTTGGACGCCGTGGCGAAGAACCCGGCGGCGTAGTCGCTCTCGACATACACCGTGTCGGGCTGCGTGGGCGCGGGCTGGAATGCGTGCTCCGCCACCCGGGCGACCGTGGCGAGCGCCAACGCCGGGGTGCCGAACAGCAAATAGCCGTCGCCGCCCTGGAAGCTGCTTTCCTCGCGGATCAGCAAGCCGCCCGTCGACAGGGCCACGCGCGCGGCTGGCGGCGACAGGTAGGCGAAGCGGTCGGCGAGCGAGCCCGGGTGCGCGCCGCGGCCGATGCTCTCGCCATGGGTGTCGAACAGCACGACCTCGACGTCGCCCAGTCCATGCCGCCCAAGCGCTTCCACAAGGCGGAGCTTGAGCCGCTCGACCAAATAACTTCCTGGAAGCTGCCCGAGGTAGCGGCCGGAATCCGAGTAGCCGAACTGCAGGCATACCCGGCCGATGCCGCGCACATAGTCGCGGTAGTGCGGCGAGCGCAGCGCCTCGTCCAGCACCCGCACGCCCTCCTCCAGGGCGTCGGCGGTCTCGAACAGCGGGCTGATCTCCACGTGGCGCTCGACGCCGCATAGCCGCGCCATCCAAAGCGCCGCCAGCAGGGTGTAGCCGCTGCGGGTCTCGGCGATCAGGAAGCGCGCGGGGGTGTGCCGGTCGACGTGCTTGGAGATTTGCGCCACCAGCATCATCAGCCGCATCGCCGAGGACTGTTCGGCGAGCAGGGCGCCGAAGTCGACCGGCTGCGTCCGCATGGCGTCGAGGGCGTCGTCCATGCCGGCCAGCAGCGTGCGGCGCCGCGAGCGGTCCGCCGGCGGGTCGTCGAGACCGAGGCGGAGGCGGGCGGCGTTATGGACCTGCGCCGCATTGAGCCGGAAATGCGATTGCGCGAGGCACAGCCCATGCGCCACGGCACCGGCGCGGGCGATGCACAGGGTCCGCTGGCTCGCACGGTCCGCCCCGGCGATGGCAGCCGCGAACAGCGGCAACAGCGGCTCCGGCGAGAGCAGCGCGCGGTCGCGGCCCTCGACCAGCGCGCGGGCGAACGGCTCCACCGCGGCCGGGTCGGGGCCGGTTGGCGCCAAGGCGATCTGCGCGTCCACCGTCGCGAGCGCTTCGCCGATGCGGGCATTGAGGGTGGCGGTGTCCGGGATGTCGGCGAGGCCGGCTGCGAGCCGTGCGAGGCCGAGGCGCTTCATGCGCAGCCGCAGGCGCAGGCTGTCCCACCAGCCGATGTCGGTGCGTCCGTCCGTATCCAGGCCGACCCAGGAGGCGAGCACCACGGGCGCCGGGTTCAGCCCGGTCCAGGTCTGCGGGAATGCGGCGCTGGCGGCGTCCAGCATCGCGCCGCCCAGCGCGTCGAGCGCGTCCCGCCCGTGCGAGATGGCGATGTTGGCGGCGTCGAACTCGTTTTCGAGCGTCGGTTTCGGTGGGCGGTGCGAGGGCGGAAATTCGCTGACGGGCTCGCCGCTCGCGGTTGCGGCGATGATCGAATAGACCTCGGGCGCCGCGGCGAAGGTGGGATGCGCGGTGAAGACGCAGGCGTAGCGGGGGCGCTCGAACAGGGCGCGCACCTCACGCAGCGGCAGCGGGCTGTCGTCCGGAATGGGGCGGACGAGGCGCTCGGCGAGCCGCGTCAGTGCCGCACGCGAGGCAGCCGGGTCGGTGCCGCCGACGTACTCCGCAAGCCGCTGGGCGCGATCGGTGGCCGCCGCATCGCGCAGGAACGCCACCAGGCCGGCAAGCTGCGCCTCGTCGAGCCGGCCCTCGTCCAATTGCCGGCTGATGGCGAGCGCTGCGACGAGCACGGGATTGCCGAACGGGTCCTGCACCGCGCGGGCACGGCTTTCGTGGACCAATGCGAGCAAAGCAGCGGCATCGTCCGCCGGGTCGGGCCGTATCGCGACATCCAGTTGCTGCAAGGCCTTTGCTCCTTTCCGCAGGTCCGGGCGCAGGTCTGCCTGCAAAATAAAATGTGCAAGATACAGACCATTCCAAGGCCTGCGACTTCGAAGCTTGATGGGCACCTGCCCCGCCTTCACTACCTTGGAGCGGCGGCGTCGGCCGGGCTAAAGAGTGCAAAGGCTATAAAGGCGGGAGGTTCGGTGCCCACGCCCTTCCGTGTTTCGATCTGCCCATTTTTGGGTCAATCTTGGGCGGCTATCACGGCCTGATTGCCGCAAAACTCAGTCCGACCTAGCTTGCCCCGAGAACTGTTGGGGGAGAGAAATGCTGGACAGTCGCGCATCTTGGGCGCGCCTAGGCCTGCTGGTGCTCGTGAGTTCGATTGGCGGCGTCGGAATGTGGTCCGTGGTGGTCACGCTGCCGGCGGTGCAAGCGGAGTTTGGCGTGGCACGCGCCGGCGCTGCGCTGCCCTATACGCTCACGATGCTGGGCTTTGCCGCCGGCGGCGTCGTGATGGGGCGGGCGACTGACCGCTTTGGCATCGCGCGTGTGGCGGCCGTCGCCGGCGTCATGCTGGCGGCCGGCTACGCACTCGCCAGCCGCACGCACGACCTGCTGACCTACGCGCTGGTGCATGGCGCGCTGATCGGGATGCTCGGCTCAGGCGCATTGTTTGGGCCGGTCATGGCCGATGCGTCGCTGTGGTTCCGCCGCCGGCGTGGCCTCGCCGTGTCGATCGCGGCGTCCGGCAACTACGTGGCGGGTGCAATCTGGCCGCCAATCGTGGCGGCAGCGACCCAGTCCTTCGGCTGGCGCAGGGCCGAGCTCGGCATCGGTATGGTCATGCTGCTCACAATCCCCCCGCTTGCCTGGCTGCTGCGCACGCCTTCTCCCATACAGCAGGGCACCGTTGGCGCCAGCGCGGCGGCAGCCACTTCGCAAGCGCGGCTAGGCTTGGCTCCTGGCACGCTGCTGGCGCTGCTCGTTGTCGCGGGCCTAGGTTGCTGCGTCGCAATGGCCATGCCCCAGGTTCACATCGTCGCCTACTGCGCCGACCTCGGTTATGGCCCGGCACGTGGCGCGGAGATGCTGTCGGTCATGCTCGGGCTCGGCATTGTCAGCCGGGTCGGATCCGGCTGGGTTGCCGACCGCATCGGCGGCTTGCCGACTTTGCTCGTCGGCTCGGTGCTGCAGTTGGCCTCGCTGTCGCTGTTCCTGTTCTTCGACTCACTCACGTCGCTTTATGTGATCTCCGGTCTGTTCGGCCTGTTCCAGGGCGGAATCGTGCCGAGCTACGCGATCATCGTGCGCGAGTACTTCCCCGCGCGCGGCGCGGGCGCGAAAGTGGGGCTTGTGCTGGCCGCAACCATCGTCGGCATGGCGCTCGGCGGCTGGATGACCGGCGCGATCTTCGACCATACCGGATCGTATCGCCTCGCCTTCGCCAACGGGATCGGGTGGAACTTAATGAACGGCGCGATCGCTGCAGCGCTGCTATGGCGCGCGCATCTCCGGCGCGGCGGCAGCGATACGGCGTGGCCAGCGATGGCGTAGGTGGACCACGGCGCTCATGGGATCATCCACGGCACGACATACTGCTGCAGCACGACCAGCAGCCCCAGCACAACAGTAAGAACAATGCTGTGCTTAAAGGTGCGGGCGAACACGACGCCCTCCTGCCCCTTGAGCGACGTCACCGACACGCCGGTGGCGATATTCTGCGGCGAGATCATCTTGCCCATCACGCCGCCCGAGGAGTTAGTGGCGGCGATCAGCACCGGGTTCAGGCCGAGCTGGTTGGCCGCGACCACCTGCAGGTTGCCGAACAGCGCGTTGCCCGAGGTGTCGCTGCCGGACAGGAACACCGCCACCCAGCC
>CAXSGE010000046.1:0-30039 GCA_964236715.1 uncultured Acetobacteraceae bacterium
ATTGGCCACCACCTCACCCAACAAGGTCGCGACCCAACCAGGGTGAGCAATTACGCCTTGCATTCGCCATGGCAGGATTGAATAGCTTTTGCATGTTAATTGGTAAGTATTACCTAGTAACATTACATGACAATTTGCAGGGCAATGCAGTAATACATGCCGAGAGCCGGTTTTAACCTGTCCTTTTATTGATGATTAATTAACTGTTATTTGACTACATGCTTAAGATGCCTTCTGGTATCACTGGCCTTGGCAAAAACGCCCAGGAGTTTCGATAATGATCCAATCTTCTCAGCAGTCTGTGTCGAACGCTAAGTCGACCGAAGCGGACATCAAGCTCCCGGTTTCTCCGGTCAGCAGCCGCCCGGGCCAGTCTGCCGCCAACGATGTTCAGGCTGCCACCAAGGATGCCGGCCGCGTGCATATCGGCGGTGGTATGATGCACTTCTAAACCGATCTAGGCGACGAGGCATCCCGCAAACCTGGCGGGATGCCGCCCCTTGCCTGCAACGGAATGCACATGCATCAAACGCCAATCGTAGAATTCTTTCGCATGATCCCGGATGCGAGGCCGCCGAAGCGGGCAGAGCGCTCGGCTGCTGGTTACCTGCCAAGCCGGGCTATGCGATACTGCGACGCGCTTACGTCCGCTACGGGTTACGGCTACTGGGTGTTTCCGCCCATGGATATCCAGCTACTCTGGGATGGCGAGCAGGTTTTTTGGTCCTATGGTGACATAGAAGGTTGGCTGCCGTTGTCCGGCACAGAGAGTGGCGCCGTCCAGTATCCCGGCTATGCCGCAGCCTTCGACTCCGCGGCACCTGAAAAGCTGCGCGGCTACTCGCCCCCGTTTCTGACTGCCCTGCCAGAGTTGGGCGGCGTCCAGATCTGGACCGGTCTCCTCGCCAAGACGCGCCCTGGCTGGAGCCTCCTTGTACGGCCCCCGGTCAACCTGCCGATGACGGCAGGCCTCAGTGCCTGGGAAGGCATCATCGAAACGGACCTCTGGTTCGGCCCGCTCTTTACCAACGTCCGGCTGACCCGGACCGATGTAGCGGTTCGCATCCGGGCCGGCGTCCCATTCTTGCAGGTCCAGCCGATTCCGCAACTCGCTTACCGGGAAGAAGCATTGGCCTCGTTTGTTTGCAACGAGGCGACAGAGATCGCGGAAATAGATTGGGAGCGCCTTGGCGAGGTGTTGCTTCCACAAGAAGACCGGGAACTACGCCAAGGCAACTATGCGGTGGCTGTCCGCAAACGCCGCATGTGCCCCGTGGATCATGCATCCCTGCTTGATGACTAAGCCCGGCGCGCGACGGGTTATAAACCAGGTCCGGATGAAACCGGCACGCCTGCGAGGCGCAGGCCATCCGTATAGAATTCCCGATCCTCTGGACGCAGCGGCGGGCGAGCTACGATGCTGCTGATCGTGATGGCGGGATTGGCAGCTCGTAAGATCGCCAGGCACTGATCCGCTTGATCCTTACGACCCATGTGACCCAGAATCGAGAGGCGGACGTTCAACGCAGACATATGGCCCGGATTACGTTCAAGCACGATTCCTGCAAGCATCTCCGCCTCGTCAAGTTCACGCCGGAAGAACTGGGCTGTCATCAATGCATGCTCGGCAAAAAAGATATGCGGGTCACGCGGCGAAAGCGACTGGGACATCATGGCATGGCGAACGGCGACAGCATGCTCTCCGCTGTATATCTTGGACCAGCTACTTAACGTCCATGCGACTGGCAGATTGGGATTTAACTCAATTGCCTTCGCGTGCATGGCAAGAGCGCCAGGCACGTCATGCAGCAAATAACCTTTGACGTGGCCAGCAATGGCGACAGCGCGAGCGTCAAGTGGGTCAAGGAGGACAGCGCGCTCAGCGGATATGCCCCCCAGCGTCGTCGCGTCCCGAGCATCATCGACCCAACCTTGACCGACTGCCATGATGCTCCAATACGCCATCCACGCATGGGCTGCCGCGTAATTGGGATCAAGTTCAATCGCATGCAGCAGAAGCTCCCGCGCAAGCATGAACTTTGGCCGATCTAGGCGAAAGATGCCGTTTATCGCCGTCAGCACAGAGTGATGGGCGCCAGCGGCTACTGTCTTGGCAGGCACGCCGAACTCCCATTCACGCCCGGACAATGCGGGGTCAACCTGCGCGACGGTTTCGGAGGCTATGCGATCCTGCAATGAGAACAGGTCGTCCAATGTGCCTTCGAAGCGGCCGCACCAGACGACCTCAAAATCCAGCACGACGTCCAGCAGCGTCACGGTCACGCTTATGGAGTTGTCGATCACCTGGAGCGCGCCGTCGATGACGTAGTCGAGCTGGAAGATCCTGCACCGCTCCCACGCATCGGCGGCCGGGCCGCTGCCATCCCAGAACGTGGCCGTCGCGATCAGGCGCGGCGCACGAAATCGGGCCAGTGCCGCGGATACCTCCTCGGCCATTCCAAGCGCGATCCCATATCCAATCGGCGCACCCAGGTTACGGAACGGCAGCACAGCCATCCTCCATCCAAGCTGCAGGTCCGATAGGTCGGTGACGCCTCGGAAATTCAGCGGCAGCCAATCAGGCCTTTCAAACGGCACGCCGCCCAATGTCGCCTCACTCGCCTCATTATGAGGCCCGATTGGCACAAGGCCAGATGCAGGATGTATCAATGGCATGTAATTGCTGTCCAGCCTACTGCGGTAAAAACGGCACCAATGCTACATCCGGCAAACCTAAGTTCTTTGAAGGACATGGATTCCGTTTAGAAGCTCCAGCTTTGAATCGCAAGATATTGCAGTGCTTTGGGCGCACAACCAGCAAGAACCATTCGCGCCCTGTTTGCTAATAAATGAGAATGTATAGAATTAAAATACATTGCAAATCTATGTCTTTAGACGCCTTAGTCATGCTCATTTATGCTGATTAAACGCCACGCCATCATATCAAGAAAATAGATCACATCCAAATGTTGTGTGTTCTGCCACGAGATTTCGAGCAGATGAAACACCTTATTCCATAGCTTCTGGATGGAACAAAATTCCACATCCTCTCTGCAACCTTGTTTGATCTTGCCTGTTTTCGCAGATGTTCATCAAAGGTGGCTTGCCCGAACAAACCGGGTTATGGTTATTCAGCAATGCTCTGCATAAGGTTAATCAGTGCGCATTGCTCCAGAAAGTTTCGCATTCACCGTGCTGCTCGGGGTGCTTGCCGCCCTCCCTGCGCTCTCGATCGACATCAGCGCGCCAACGCTTGCCCTGCTGCCAAAAGCGTTGAACACGTCCTTGACCGTCGCAGGCCTCACCTTGTCGCTGTTCATGGCGGGATTCGCCCTTGGCCAACTGGGCGGCGGACGCATATCCGACCGCCACGGACGGCGGCCTGTGCTGTTGACAGGCTTGGTCGGCTACACCTTGGCCGGGATCGCCTGCGCCGCGTCACCGTCTGGAGCCGCGCTGCTGGCGTTCCGCCTTATCCAAGGCGTCGGAGCGGGCGCGTGTTCCGTCCTCGCCTTCGCCATGGTGCAAGACCTGTTCGAAGGGGAGCAGGCCAGGAGCAAGCGGTCCTACGTGACCGTAGTGTTCGGCGTCGTGCCGATGTTCGCCCCTGCACTGGGGGCGTGGCTGGCGCACTTCGCGGGATGGCGCGCGGTCCACGGCGTTCTCGCCCTGGCCGGCGCCCTGCTGCTTGCCGTGGCATGGTGGGGAGTTCCGGAGAGCAATCCGGTCCGGCAGCGAGCCGCAACTGCCGGCCCCGGCGTGACGAACCTCGGCATGGCTGTCCCCGCCCGGCTGCGCGACGACCGCCAGTTCATCAGCCTTGCCGCCGTGAATGCGCTCAGCTACGGGGCTGTCTTCGCCTATATCGCGGGGTCGCCTATCGTCATCATCGACCAGATGGGCTTGTCCTCCTCCATCTACGCCGGACTGTTCGCGTGCACGGCCGCGGCGCTTACGGCTGGTGCATGGACCAACGGCAGGCTCAGCCGCCGTGGCTTCGGGGCGGTTGGCTTGCTCGGCCCGAGCCTCACGGCCGCGGCTGCGGCCGCCCTGGCCATGGTCAGCGTCAGCTTCGGCAGCATCGCCTCGGCAGGCATGCTTGTGCCTCTCCTGCTGGTGCTCCTATTCTCCCGGGGAATAACTGCCCCGAACCTGCAGCATCTCGCCATCGAGCGGCAGCGGGAACGCGCGGGAACCGCCTCCGCCGCGATCGGCGTGTCGCAGCTCGTTTCGGGCGCATTGACCAGCGCTGCGGTGGCGGTCCTGCTTCCAACCTTGAGGCAATTAGCCGTCGCCGCCCCGATGGCGGCCCTCGCTGCGAGTGCAGCAGCCCTTTGGTGGTGGACCCGGCCACGAAACATAGAAGAGACGGGGTTGGGTCGTGGGTTCGGCCCGTCATAGTTAGTTAAACGGCGGCGGCACCGGGGCGGCACGGCCGAGACGCGGACCCTGAAGCCGCAGCGTGCGCAAGTGCGCAGGCTCCTTTCGCCCGGCCGGGCGGGCGAGTTGAGCCAACAAGGCGCGGGCTTGCTCGTCGACCATCGGCCTGCCGACTAGAAAACCCTGGACGATGCGGCAGTCGAGCTTGCGAAGCATATCGAGTTCGCGCTCGGTCTCGACGCCTTCAGCCACCACGGCAAGGTTCAAACGTTTGCCGAGGGAGATGATGGCTTGCACGATCGCAAGCGTGCTGTCGTCGTCGCACATGCCACGGACAAAGGACTGGTCGATCTTGATGCGGTCGAACGGGAACCGGCGAAGGTAGCTGAGGCTGGCGTAAGCAGTGCCAAAATCATCAAGCGTAATGCGGACTCCCTGCTCCCTCAAAGCTTCCATGGTGCGCAGCACGACGCCGGACGCGTCCAGCAGGACGCCCTCCGTCACCTCCAGATCGAGGCGTCCGGCAGGCAATCCGGTCCGATGCAGGACATCAGCGACCCACTGCGCCAGATCCGGCTGGCGAAACTGCAATGGCGATAGGTTGACGGAAACGGTGGCCGGCGGCTCCCAGATGGCGGCCTCGGCGCATGCCGCCTCCAGCACCCACTGGCCGAGCGGCACGATCAGCCCGCTGGATTCGGCGAGCGGTATGAACTGGCCCGGCTGGACCAGCCCGCGTGACCGGTGCCTCCAGCGCAGCAGCGCCTCGAACCCAAGGACATCGAGCGACAGGGCGTCGCGTATCGGTTGATAGGCCAGCGTGAACTGTTGGGTCTCGATGGCGCCGGCGAGTTCCTGCTCGATCAGGAGGCGTTCCTGCTGGCGCGTGTTCATTGATGGGCTGAACAGGCGATAGGTGTCGCGCCCGGCTTCTTTCGCCCGATACAGCGCAGTGTCGGCATTGCGCAGCATCATGTCCGGCGTCTCCCCGTCCATGGGATAGATGGCGATGCCGATCGAGACGCCGATCGCCGACTGCTGGCCGTCCAGGTTGAAGGGCTGCCTGATGGTCTCCAGCAGGCGCTCCGCCAGCACCGTCGCCGCCAAGGGCTGCCCGCTCAGCAACTGGATGATGGCGAACTCGTCCCCACCGATCCGCGCGACCGTGTCCACTTCCCGCACATTGTGCCGCAGCCGCTGGGCGACCGCGGCGAGCAGCTTGTCCCCGACCTCGTGCCCACGTATGTCGTTCACCAGCTTGAACCCGTCCAAATCTAGATACAGCAGGGCAAGGCCCTCGCCACGGCGCGCCGCGGCAAAGGCCTCGTTCAGGCGTTCTTGGAACATCAGCCGGTTCGAAAGCTGCGTCAGGTCGTCATGGTGGGCCACGTGGCGGATACGGTCCTCCGTCAGCTTGCGGAACAGCGCCGGGCGTATGGTGTTCGCGAGCGAGGCCACATCCGCCACGACCTCGTTGAGGTCGGGCCGTTCCGTGGCGAACGCGAGTGAAATGCCAAATCGTTGCTGCTGCAGCCATACGGGAACGCTGACCTGGCTCGCCAACCCTGACGCCATCGCATCGGCAAGCAGGAGGCGTTCCGGCGGCTCGAGCTGCGAATAGGTGATCGCGCGGGGCTTATTGAAACGGACAGTATCGGCTGCGATGAAGTTCAGGGTGTCCGCCGGTTCTGGAGGCAGTAGAACGAGGTGAGAATCCTTGTCCTGGTTATATCGGCTGATCTCATGGATGCGGCCACTCGACAGGGTTAGCTGCCAGATGCGCCCAACCGCGGCATCGTGGAAGCGGCAGAGCTCCTCGACAATGCCGGTCAGCGCGTTTGCACAGGAGTTCGCTTCCGAAACGATGCGCAGCATCCGGTCGACACGCAGCGCGCGGTTGGCCACGTGCATGAGGTGGAGGTGGCGCTGCTCCCGCTTGCGGTCCGCCATGATGAGGTCTGCGACATGGCTCAGCGACATCGCCTGCGCCTCCGTCAGGCCGGTCCGGACGCTTGGGTCCCAGACACACAGGAAACCGACGCGCTCGCCTCCGGGGGACAGCAGCGTTTGATGCGCCAGGAAACGTGGAGGCGGCAGTCCAGGGGCGCAGGCACTGGCCGGGTCGAAGCCCTCCGATGTGAACCTGGCATCCTGCGTCAAGTCGGGCAACACCGTCAGGCCGGAACAGGATTGCAGGACCGCGTCGAACCTTGTCGCCATCTCCGCCTGCTGCCGGGTCAGGCCAAATACGGCTCGCACCGGAGCCGGGTCGCTGCGGCGGCCAAGCAGGTCGATTACGGCCGCAGATGTCCCAGTGACGCTCGCTGCGAGGCGGGCGAACTGGTCCAGCAAGGAGCCTGCTGCGGTCGGCGACATGTCTCGTGTCCCACTTGTGTCATGAGGTTGGGCCTGCTCAACCGCCGATAGCATTTCCGATGATGGTGCTTAGCGTTAGGATATAGAGGGACTCGCGGCGATGCACAGTGCAAATGGCGCGCTGGGGGCCGCATAACACAGTGACGGTGATCGATCCGTCGCCGGTGAACTGGCTGTCCATCACCTGGAACGCCATGGAGAAGGCGAACCGGGTCGACCATGCGGGCATCGGCCAGCCGAGCCTCGCAGCCGGGTGGAAGTGGGTGGACGACGAGACGCTAGAGCTGCTGCGCCGCAATGCGGTGTTCCAAGACGGCGCAAAGTATGACGCCAAGCTGTTCAAGCTCGCCTTCGACAAGGTGCAGGAGTGGACGGACCCGCATCCGCCGGGCGCATTCCTGAACTTCGCACAGGACACCACGATCCAAGTCGTGGACGACTACACCGTCCGCATGCGCTTCCCCGGCGGCGAGGTGCGGGTCATCTACGACAACGCGGTTTCTAAGGAGGATGCAATCCGCTCGGTGGCGAGCGGGGATGGCAAGGTCGACGTGGTCATAGACCTGACCGTGGCGGAGGCCCGCGCGTTCGACGGCCAGGGCGGGGGTAAAACCCAGGCCAAGGCCCTTAAAATCCTCTATGCCATTTCATAGGCCTAACGCATCGCCTTGCGGCGTTCCTGGATCAGTTGCTTGGCGCGATATTCGCCCTGCCGTTCGAACATCCAGCCCGGATATTCCTTCGGCAATGCGCTCACCTGGCCGAGCGTGTCCAATTCCTGTTCGGTCAGCTCCACCCCGGCGGCGGCGATATTGTCCTCAAGCTGGTCCAGGCGTTTTGCGCCCACGATCACGCTCGTGACCACACGCTGGTGCAGCAGCCAGGCCAACGCGATCTGCGCCACCGAGACCGACCGCTCCTCCCCCATCCGTCGCATGGCGTCGATGCAGCTAAAGGCACGTTCGCGGTCGACCGGCGGGAAGTCGAACGCCGCGCGCCGGCTGCCCGCCTCGCCATCCTGGTTGCGACCATACTTGCCGCTGAGCAGGCCGCCAGCCAGCGGGCTCCAGACCATCAGGCCCACGGCCTCGCTCCGCAGCATCGGCACGATCTCGCGTTCGAGGTCGCGCCCGGCCACGCTGTAATACGCCTGCAGCGTCTCAAACCGCGCGAGGCCCTCCCGCTCGGCGATGCCGTTCGCCTTCATGACCTGCCAGGCAGCCCAGTTCGATGCGCCGACATAGCGGACGTGGCCATGCTGCACGAGGATGTCGAGCGCGCGCATCGTCTCCTCGATGGGCGTGGCCTGGTCGAAGCCGTGGATTTGATACAGGTCGATATGGTCGAGCTGCAGCCGCTTCAGGCTCGCTTTCACCGCATCGATGATGTGCACGCGCGAACTGCCGCGCGAATTCGGGCCGGGGCCGGTCGGGCCGAACGCCTTGGTCGCGACCACCACGTTCTCGCGCGCGACCTTCAGGTTGCGCAGCGCCTGGCCGGTGATCTCCTCCGACAGCCCCTCGGCGTAAACGTCGGCGGTGTCGATGAAATTCATGCCGGCATCGAGCGCCTTGCCGACCAGGCGCTCGGCGTCGCCTTGCTGCAGCGCGCCGATCTGCTTCCACATGCCCTCGCCGCCGCCGAAGGTCATGGTGCCAAGGCAGAGCTCCGAGACAAACAATCCGGTCCGGCCGAGCTTATTGTAACGCATCGCGGTCATCTCCTTGTTCAGCCGTGCAGCTTCGGCCGGCAACGCGCACCGAGCCGGATTATGTTGACGCCGCCGGGCCAAACTGTTTGTGCTTGCGGCCCGGCCCTCCTGCAAGTGGCCGCCTTCCCCAACGCTGAAAGCCCCCTCATGACCCTGACCGTCAACGGACGCACCGCCGACCACCCAATCGATCCCGTCTTCCTCGAACGCTGGTCCCCCCGCGCCTATGACGGCCAGCCGGTGCCGCGCGAGGACCTGATGACCATGCTGGAGGCCGCGCGCTGGGCGCCGTCATCCTACAATTCGCAGCCTTGGCGGTTCCTTTATGCCGTCAAGGATGGGCCGCACTGGGACCAGTTCCTCGGCTTGCTGGTCGAGGCCAACCGCGTTTGGTGCAAGGACGCGGGCGCATTGCTGGTGCTGCTGTCCAAATCCACCATGGCCGTCCCAGGCAAGGAGGGCGAGGTGCCGTCGCACAGCCATAGCCATGACGCCGGCGCCGGCTGGGTCTGTTTTGCGCTGCAGGCGACGCGGATGGGATACCACGCACACGGCATGGTCGGTTTCGACATGGACCGTGCCTTCGCCGAACTCGGCGTGCCGATCGGCTACCGGGTCGAGCAAATGATTGCGGTCGGACGTCCCGGCGACCCGGCGCGCTTGCCGGAAGCGGTGCGTGCGCGCGAACATCCCAACAGCCGCCGTCCATTGAGCGAGACCGCGTTCGAAGGGGCGTTCCCGGCCGGCTGAAGCGCCACGCCCAGGGCGCATGACCTCCGGGAGCGCGCCGTTCAACTTAGGCTTTGGCGCGCGGCCCGCGCTTGCCCTGTCCCGCCCGCTTCGGCAGCTCCTCGAGCGAGTGCAGCGCGGCCTCGTCCGTTTCGGTCAGCGGCGTCGGCGACAGCACCGCGACACCCGGCGGCACGGCGTCGCCGGGATCGTGCTCACGGCCGGCTTGATATTCATCCGCCGCATCGGCCTGGGCTGCATTCGGCCTGCTGGCCACTAATTGATCCAGCCGTCCGCTCATCTGCTGCATCTCCGCACGCAGATCAGCGAGCGTGCCAATTCCTTCGGCGATCATGTCACTGAGCGTCTTAATCGCGTCCAGTGCCCGGCTGGCACGGTCTTCGCGTCCAGCACTGGCTTCGCGTCCGGCGCTGGCCTCGGCGGGCTGCTGTTCGATAAAACCGGGCGGCGACTCAAAGGTTTGCTCCTGGACCGCCGAGTCCGTCGATGCAGCAGGCGCCGGAGTGCTTGACGCCTCCGGCTGCTCGGCTGCGGGGCCGGCGCGCCGGGCCTTGGTTTTGGCCGGCGCTGCCGCGGGCGCGTCCGGGACGGGAGTGTTCTTGCCACGCTTAACCGGCGCGCTCGGTGCTTTTGATCGTATTGCCATGCTCACGCAACGCCCTGGGAACGGAATGGATGCGTGGTTATGCTGCCGATTATGGGGCCGACCAAATTAAGCGGCGGACAGCAGTGCTGACGTCCGCCGCCCAGCTCGTCATCACCGAGAAGAACAGCCAGGCGCGGGATGTGCGCGCGGCCGTGGGCAACCGCTATGGCCAGATTCTGCCCGCCGAGGGCCACCTGATCGAACTGATCGAACCCGAGGACGTGACGCCCGATTGGAAACGCTGGACCGCGGCCCTGCTGCGGCCCGAGGGGCTGTATGGCATGCGTGCCGCATCGGGCGGCAACAAGGCGGGCAAGCTCGCCGCCATCAAGGACGCGCTGCGCACGGCCAAGCGCGTCTGGCTCGCGACCGATTGCGACCGCGAGGGGCAGTTGATCGGCCAGGAAATCCTTGAGCACCTCGGCTACCGTGGCGAGGTGCAGCGCGTGATGTTCACCGCGCAGGACCCGCAGACCATCCGCGACGCCTTCGCGCGGGCCAAGCCGAACGCCGAGTATGCCCGGCTGTATGCCGCCGCCGTCGCGCGCCGGCAGGCCGACCAGATCTACAACCTTTCGCTCACCCGAACCGCGACCGTCACCCTGGCCCCCCGGAACGGCGGCGGGCGGGCGGTGGTCGGGGTGGGCCGGGTGAAGACGCCGACCCTGGCGATCGTGTGCAGGCGCGAGCTGGAGATCAGGCGTTTCGTGCCGCAGGCGTATTTCGAGGTCGTTGCGACCGCGACGGTCGAAGCCGGCGAGTTCCGCATGCGGCACGCGCCCGAGCCGCGCCTTATGAAGCGCGCCGATGCGGACGCGGTCGCCGTTCTGGCGGGCGGCTTCGCCGGGCCGCTCGCGGTCAAGGTCGAGGAGAAGCGCCAGGGGCCGCCGCGCCTGCACGACCTGCCGAGCCTGCAACGGTTGTGCGGCTCGCGCTTCGGCTGGTCGGCGGCAAAGACGCTGGAGGTGGCGCAGGAGCTGTATGACGGCCAGGGCAAGAAGGTCATCACCTATCCCCGCGCCGAAACGCGTTATCTGCCCGAGAGCCTGATCGTGGACGTGCCGGGCATCGTTGCCGCCCTGCGCGCCGGGCAGGCGTTCGGCGCGATCCCGGTGCCCGAGCCGCCGGTGGTGCGGCGTGGCGCGGCCGGGACCTTTCACGACAAGGGCCTGGCGGGCGTGAGCCACCATGCGGTGATTCCCAACGTGAACACGGTTGGTGGTCTCAAGGCGATCTGGCCGAGGCTGTCGGGCGACGAGCGGCGGCTGTTCGACGTGATCGCCCGCTCATACCTGGCGGCGGTCATGCCGGACCACCGCTACCGGCAGACGACGGCGACGCTGGACGTGGGGGGCCATGCGTTCCGGGCGGTGGGCCGGCAGCCCATCGAGCTCGGCTGGCGGGCGGCGTTCCCGGACTGGCGGCCCGCCGAGGAGAAAGGCGAGGACGCGCAGCCGTTGCCTGCGCTGCGCCATGGCGAAACCGCCCAGCTGAGCGACGCTGCCGTCGAGGACAAGGAAACCCGCCCGCCGCCGCGCTACAACGAGGGCACGCTGGTCGAGGCGATGCAGAGCGCCTGGCGTTTCATCGAGGACCCGGCGTTGCGGGAGCGCCTGCGCAAGGCCAAGGGGATCGGCACGCCGGCGACCCGCGCCGAGGTCATACGCGGCCTGAAGGCGCAGGATTTCCTGGTCGCGGATGGCAAGCACATCGTGCCGACCGAGCGCGGCCTGGCCTTGTTCGACGTGCTGGAGCGCGCCGACCCGGCGCTGGTGGACCCCGGCGTGACGGCCCAGCTTGAATTGCTGCTCGACGAGGTCTTGGTGGGGCGACAGGAGATGATGGGCGCGATCGACGCCGTATGCGCGCAGGCGCTGCGCATCATCGGCCGGTTGACGGAGGGCGCGGGCGCGGTGGCCAGCCTGCCCATCGCCAACCCGGGGACACCGCCAGCGCCGACCGGAACGCGGCGGGGCAGGGGCCGCAAGCCTGTCGCTGCCGAACGCACCGGAAAGGCTGCGGCGAAGCGGCCCCGCAGCAAAAAGGCGGCTGCCGTGCCCTCGCCCGCGGCCGAAACGCCGCTGCGCATCCCGTTTGGCAACAAGGAGGCCGCCCAGCAGCTCGGGGCACGCTATCGCACTGGCGGCTGGTATGCCCCGCCGGGCGTCGCGCTCGACCCATTCCGTGAGCGCGGCTGGCTGTGAGCGGCTTCGGCTGTGGCGAAGTTAGATCATGGCGCTATGGGCATGGCCTCCGGCAAGCCCTGCCAGCCCCGTTGCGCGATCCAGTCGGCATCGAGCCCGTCGAAGCGGGACAGGCGCAGCGTGCTCAGGTCGGCGAAACGGCAAGCGCCGTCGGTCACCAGTTCCTGGACCGCGTGGCCCGAGGCGGGCGACAGGCCGAAGCCGATGCTGGACAGCGTGGCCACGACGACGTTCGCCGGGTCAACTAGCCGGTCGATCACCGGGCGTCCGTCCGGCGTGTTCTCGATCACGCCGGCCCAACTGCGCAGGATGCGCGCATGCGCCGCGCGGGGGAACATCTCGACCAAATGCGCGGCGATGTTGCCCATCAATGGCGTGCTGCTGCGCGGCGGCACGGCCATGCCGTCACAGTCGTCAAGCCACTCATGCGGTCCGCCGCCATAGGCGAGGTTGCCGCGCAGCGTCTGGCGGCCATACAGCCCGTTGCCGTCCGCGCCGCCGACCGGCATCAGCGGCAGCGGCTCGGTCACGATCATCTCGGCGCGGGCGGCGACCACCGGCACGCGGACCCCAAGCATCGCCGCCAGCTTGCCGGTCTGCGGACCCGCCGCCAGCACCAGATGGTCGCACCCGAACCGGCCGCGGTCGGTCTCGACGGCCGTGACGCGGCCGCCGCTGCGGTCAAATCCCAGGACAGTGGCGTGCTGCAGCACGCGCCCGCCATGGTCCTGCATCGCCCAGGCGTAGCCCTGGACGGTGCGCTGCGGATTGGCGTGGCCGCCGAAGTGGTGCCATTGGGCGGCATGGACGTCGCCCGCCAGCGGCACCAGCTCGCGCAGTTGCGCCACGTCCAGGCGTTCGGTGCGGAAGCCGTAGCGGTCGCCGTTCTGCACCATGCGTTGCGCGTCGGACCACTGCGCGGCGTCCATGGCGATGCGTATGCGGCCGGCGCAGAACTCGGTGGGGTAGCCGAGCAGCTCGTCCATCTGCGGCCACAGCCGCTGCTCCTCGGCGAACAACGGGCTGAAACCGTGGGTGCAGCCGCCGCCGTTGCGCCCCGACGCCTCCCAGGCGACGACGCCCTTGTCGATCACCAGCACGTCCACGCCGGCGCGCGCGAGCCACCACCCGGCGCTGAGCCCGGTCGCTCCGCCGCCGACGATGACGACGCTGGCGCCGGTTATGCCGGCCGGGTCGGTGTTTGTCATGGCTCCCGCGCCTTAAGCTCCCCGGCCTTTAGCTCCCAGGGCGTCGCCACCTGGCCGGGGATGCCGAACCAGACATCCCAGTGCTCGGCCATCTCCGGCGACTCCGGCAGCGACCCGGCCAGGCCAAGCGCCAACGGACGCACCGGCGCGCGGAAGGTGGCGAGCGGCACCTCATGCAATCCGACGCCCGCGCCGAGCGCCAGCAGCGCCGCCACCTGCTCGCGGCAGCGGCGGCCCTGGCACAGCCCCATGCCGGCCCGGGTCAGGCGCTTCACCTGGTCGGCGTTCGGCGGGCCATTGCCGAGCAAAGCGGACAGGTCGGCGCTGTTCCGCAACGGGTGCCGCGAGTCCAAATAGCGCGGTGCCCGGACTTCCAGGATGTCGCGGGCGGTGACGGCCTCGCACTGGCAGACGTGCGCCTCTGCCCCGGGGGATGCCGCCTCGACGACGGCGCCGCGCACCCAGGCGAGGCGGTAGGCGGACAGGTCCACGGCCGGTTCCCCCGGCGTCAGCAGTTCGTCGGCGGCAATGGCCGTCTGGGCCACATGGGCCGCGGCGCGGCGGCCCTCCGCCTCCGACACCGCGCGGTCCATCGACTTCGCCGCCCAAACACCCGCGCAGTCGCCCACGGCATAGATGCCCGGCAGCGACGTCATTAGCGCCGCGTCCACCATCGGCACATGCCCACCGCGCTCCGGCGAGAACGCCGGGCGGCAGCCGATGGCGTCCAGCAGCTCGATCACCGGCACTGCGCCGATTCCCAGCACGATCGTGTCGCATTCCACGGTCGTAGCACTCGCGCCGATGCGCGCGCCGCTGTCGTCCAGACGCACCAGCGTGGCGCCGGTCACTCCGTCGTCCGCTCCTTCGGCGGCGGCGATGATATGGCGGGTCAGCAACGGGACGCCGGCCGTTGCGAGTTCTTCAACGAGCGCTGCGGGGCCGATCGCCGCCGCCGCCTGCTCGACGACCGCGGCCACCTCCACTCCGGCGCGGCGCAACGCGAGTGCCGCCAGCAATGCTTCGGCGGCCGTGCCCAGGACCACCGCCCGCCGCGCATCCAGCGCACCGTAGCGCGAGGCAAGCCGCTCGGCCGCCGTGGCTCCCATGACGCCCGGCAGTTGCCATCCGGGAAAGGCCAGCCCCATGTCGCGCCGCCCGGTCGCCACGATCGCGGCCTTGAACCCAAGCATCCACGACGCCTCGCCATCCGAAAGCCCGGCCACCCTGCCGGGCAGCCAGCCGACGCTGCGACCGTTCGAATAGAGCCCCCAAACGACCGTGCCCAACCGGACATCCACGCCGGCCTCTATGGCGTCGGCCAGGGCCGGTTCGCTGGCCAGCATCGCCTCGGTCATGGCGGTGCGGTTGCGCACTGCGCCGCTCATGCGTTGGCCGAAATGCAGCGGGATGTCATCGCCCATCGTTGCTGCCGGCACCGGGTTCTCGTCGGCCAGCACGACTGCCATGCCGTGCCCCGCGGCGGCAATGGCGGCGGCGATCCCGGACGGCCCGGCGCCGACGACGAGCAGGTCGGTATGCTCCGTCACCGTAAGCTTGGCATTGGCGGTCGAACGCGGATCGATCACGCGCGGCGTCATAGGGTCGTGCTCCGGAATCATGGGCTGCTAGGCAGGCATCGCAACGTGGCTGCGATCCTCCGCCATCACAAACGGGGGCGGACCGCCGCGGCGGCCAAGCTCCCCGCGCGGCAGGTGGCAGCGGATCGCGTGGCCGGTGTCGGTGGGCAGCATGGGTTCGGTGGTTTCGCAGATCGCGCCTATCTTGCGCGGGCAGCGGCTGTTGAACACGCAGCCCGGCGGTGGCGCCAGGGGGCTCGGCATCTCGCCGCTGAGCCGGATGCGGGCTGTGCGTTCGCCGCCGCGCAGGTCCGCAAGGCCGGGCACGGCCGACAGCAGCGCCTCGGTATAGGGGTGGTGCGGGCCGTTGAACACGTCCTCCGCCGGGCCGATCTCCATGATGCGGCCGAGATACAGCACGGCGATGCGGTCGGAAAGATAACGCACCACGCCGAGATCGTGGCTGATGAACACGTAGCTGACCCCGGCGCTGGCCTGCAGGTCCGCCAGCAGGTTCAGGATCGCCGCCTGCACCGACACATCGAGCGCCGAAGTCGGCTCGTCGCAGATCACCACGCGCGGGTCGCCGGCGAAGGCGCGGGCGATGGCGACGCGTTGCTTCAATCCGCCGGAGAGTTGGCGCGGACGCATCGACAGATGCCGCTCCGTCAGCCGCACCGCCGAGACCAGCGCCATCAGCCGCTCCGCACGCTGCCGCCCGAACAGGCCGCCGAGCCGGGACAGCGAGCGCTCGATCAGGTGGCGGACGGTATGCGACCGGTTCAGCGCGGAGTCCGGGTTCTGGAACACGATCTGCAGCGCCTTCTGGTCGGCGCGGGAGCGGTTCTTGGCCTGGCCCACCACCGGCTGCCCATCGAGTTCGATCCTGCCGCCGGGATCAGGCGCGGTCAGTCCCAATAATAGCCGGGCCAAGGTCGTCTTGCCGCTGCCGGACTCGCCCACGAGCCCCAGCGTCTCGCCGGTCCCGAGCGTCAGGGAAACGTCGGTCACCGCCCGCAGCGCGTGCGAGCCGACGCGGAACGTTTTCGAGACCTTTGTGACCTGCAGCGCCGGACGGCCGGCGTTAAACGCCGCCGGCTGGGCCATGCCCGGCGCCGCCGGCGTCCCGCGTTCCGCCGCGGTGGCGCGGTCGATATGGTGGCACGACGCCATCTGGCTGCCGATCCGAACGGCCGGCGGCGCCGTGGTGCGGCACACCGCGTCGGCGAAGTCGCAGCGCGGCGCGAACACGCAGCCGGCCTGGATGCTGCCCAGCGGGGGCAGGAAGCCGGGGATGGTGTCGAGCCGCCCGTCCGACTTGCGCCGGCCCGCCGCCGGCAGGCAGCGCAGCAGCCGCATGGTGTAGGGATGCAGCGGACGGGCCAGCAAATCGGCGCCTGGCCCCTCCTCGACCAGGCTGCCGGCATACAGCACGCCGATGCGGTCGCACATGCGTTCGATGATGGCCAGGTTGTGGCTGATGAACAGCACGGAGGTGGCGAACTCGTGCTTCAGCGCCTCGATCAGGTCCAGCACCTCGGCCTCGACGGTGGCGTCGAGCCCGGTCGTGGGCTCGTCCAGCACCAGCAGCTTCGGGTCCTTGGCCAGCGCCATCGCGATGACGACACGCTGCTGCATGCCGCCCGAAAGCTGGTGCGGGAACGCCGTCATGACGCGTCCGGTGCCGGGGATGCGCACCTTCACCAGCATCGCCTCGGCCCGTTGCAGCGCATCGGCGCGGCGGACGCCGACGGCCTCATAGACCTCGGCGATCTGCTGCGCGACCGTCATGGACGGGTTGAGCGCGCGTCCGGGGTCCTGATAGACCATCGACACCTTGGTCAGCCGGAGCTGCCGCAGCCCGGACGGGTCGAGATCCGTGACATCCTGCCCGTCCACCAGCACGCGCCCGCCGCGGATGAAGCCGTTGCGCGCCAGGGCACGCAGCGCTGCGAAGGCGGCGGTCGACTTGCCGCAGCCGCTTTCGCCCACGAGCCCATAGGTTTCGCCGGGCGCTATGGCGAACGACACGCCGCGCAGGACAAGCTGCTCGACGCCCTGGGTCCGGTAGGCGACGCTGAGATCGCGCAGTTCTAGAGCGGGCGAGCGGCGCAGTTCGTGCGCCGGGACGACGTCGCTCATTCCAGTGCCGCCTGGATGCCGTCGGCCACCAGGTTGACGCCGACCACGAGCGAGGCCGTCGCCCCGGCGGCGAAGCTGACGGTCCACCAGTATCCGCCGGTCATCAGGCCGTAGTTCTCCGAGATGGCGAGGCCCCAATCCGCCGAGGGCGGCTGGATGCCGAAGCCGAGGAAACTGAGTGACGCTACGGTGAAGATGGCGTAGCCGAGCCGCACGGTCGTCTCGACCAGGATCGGCGGCAGCACGTTCGGCAGGATCTCGACGAACATGATGTGCAAGGCGCCCTCGCCGCGCAGCTCGGCGGCGGCGACGTAGTCGAGCGAGCGTTCGGACAGCACCGCCGAGCGGACCGTGCGGGCGATCAACGGGGTGAAGATGATGCCGATGACCCCGATCACGGTCCCCGAGGATGGCCCGAGCGCCACCAGCACCAACAGCGCCACGACGATAAGCGGCAGCGCCAGCAGCACCTCGATCAACCGTCCGATCAGGCTGTCGAGCCAGCCGCCGACGTAGCCGGTGAGCAAGCCGAGCGTGGTGCCGGCGGCGGTCGCCAGCAGCGTCGCGAGCGGTGCGACCGACAGGATGGGCCGCGCGCCGACGATGATGCGCGATAGGATGTCGCGGCCGATCTGGTCGGTGCCGAACCAGTGCGCGGCGGATGGCGGCGCCAGGGTGTTCAGCAGGTCGTCGGCATACGGGTCGTAGGGAACGACGAACGGGCCGAACAGCGCGCAGCAAATCCAGAACAGCACGATGGCCGCGCCAACCATGAACGGTCCGGACCGCAGCAGCCGGCCAATCCGGCTGGGCGCGGCGGCAAGCGGTTCGGCCGCCGGTTCGGTGTGGGCGACGCCCGCGGAGGGCAGGCCGGCGTCCGGCATGGTTGCCGCGGCCGTCATCGCCCGCCCGCCTCACGCAGCCGCGGATTGAGCACGGTGTATAGCGTGTCGGCTGCCAGCGTGGTCATGACGAAGATGGCGCCGACGGTCAGGATGCCCGCCTCCAGCATTGGGAAATCCTTGCCGCGCGCCGCGGTGAGGATAAGGCTGCCGATGCCTTGGTAGCGGAACAACGACTCCACCACGACCAGCCCGCCGATCATGTAGCCGACCTGCGCCGCGACGACGGTGATGGTCGGCAGCAGCGCGTTGCCCAGCACGTGGCGGAAGATGACGGTGCGCTGCGGCAGCCCTTTGAGGATGGCGGTGCGGGTGTAGTCGGAGTCGAGCGCCTCCAAGGTGCCCGCCCGGGCCATGCGCGCGATATAGCCGAACAGCACGATCACCAGGGGCAGGGCCGGCAGGATCAGGTGCCGAAGCTGCTCCAGCATCGGCGTGCCCGGACGGGTCGCGGCCGAGATCGGCAGCCAGCGCAGCCAAATGCCGAGCAAGAGGATCAATGCGATTGAGGAAACGAATTCCGGGATCACGGTCAATGAAAGGCTGGCGACGCTGATGACCCGGTCCTGCCAGTGCCCGGCGCGCATTGCGGCATAGACGCCGGCGCCGATCGACAGCGGCACGACGATGACGAACGCGACCGCCGCGAGCTTCAAGGAGTTCACCAGCGCGCTGCCGATGAACGGCGCGACGGGGGTGCGGAAGGTGTAGGAGCGGCCCATGTCGCCAGTGAGGAAGTGCCCGATCCAGGTGACGTAGGTCTCGATGGCCGGGCGATCGGCGCCGACCTCGTGGTTGATGGCCGCCACCGCGTCCGGGTCGGCGAGCGGCCCCAGGATGGCGCGGCCGACATCGCCGGGCAGCAGTTGCGCGCCGGCGAAGACGACGACGCTCAGCAAGGCGAGGGTCAGCAGGCTGAGGCCCAGCCGCCGTCCGGCCTGCCGCGCGAAACGGGCCAGCACTTCAGGCTATGGTCGCGTTGGCGAGGAACAACTGCGAAATCGCCGTCACCGTCAGCCCCCCGACGCTCGGCGCCGTCACGGTAAGATAGTCGTAGAAATAGGCGAAGATGACCGGCGTCTCGTCGAGCAGCAGGGCCTGGATCTTGCCCGCGAGCTCGCGCTGCTTGCCGAGGTCGGTCGTGGCGATGTACTGCGCCACCAGCCCGTCATAGGCCGCATTCTTGAAATGGGCGGCGTTCCACGCCCCGGTGCTGAGCAACGGCGCGCCCAGCAGCACGTTCGGGACCCCGCGGTGGCCGTAATCGGTGATGCCCATCTCGGAATCCAGCCAATCGGACTGGCCCGGCTGTGCCTTGCCGTAATAGGCGCTGTCCGTTTCGATCTTGAGGTTCAGCTTCACGCCGATCTCGCGGCAGGCGTTCTGCACCAGCACGGCGTAGTCGGGGATTTCCTGCAGCCGCTCGGTCGTCAGCGTCGCCTCGAACCCGTCGGGCACGCCTGCCGCAGCCATCAGCGCCCGCGCCGCCGGAATGTCCTTCTTGCGCTGCGGGATGGCCTTGTCGGTCGAGGGATACACCGGGGCGAACGGCGAGTCGTTGCCGGGCTCGGCCAGGCCGCGGAACAGCCCGGAGACCAGGGCCGGACGGTCGAGCGTCAGCGCGATCGCCTGCCGCACCCGCTTATCGGCGAACTTCGGCACGTCGTTGCGCATATGGAGCTGCCGGTGCGCGGCCGAGCGTATCTTGAGCAGCTTTACGTCGGGATCGTTCAGCAGCCCCTGCGCGCCCTGCACGGCCACCTGCAGGATGATGTCGACCTGGGCGCCCTGCAATGCCAGGATTTGCGGCTGCTGGTCGGCGAAGAAGGTGAACTCGGTGCGGGCCGGAAGCGCCTTCGTTCCCCAATAGTCGGGGTTGCGCACGAAGCTCGCGCCGACCTTCGCCGTGTATTTGTCGAGCTTGAACGGGCCGGTGCCGATGAAGGTCTTCTCGAAGTCGCCGGCGTAGTCGGCGGGCAGGATGATCGCGTTGTAGTTGTCCGACGACACGATATACGGGAAATTGCCGTTCGGCGCGTCGAGGTGGAACTCGACCGTGCCGTCGTCGACCTTGCGCGTGCCTCCCACCGACAGCACGCCGCGGAACGCCGACAGCGCGTTGGAGCCGTTCTTCGGGTTGGCCAGCCGGTCCATCGTCGCCACCACGTCGTCGGCGTTGAGGACGTGCCCGTTGTGGAATTTCACGTTCGGCCGCAGCTTGAACGTCCAGATGGTGCCGTCGTCGTTGGCCTTCCACGACAACGCCAGCATCGGGCGCAGCACCAGGTCCGGCTGGTCGAAGATCAGGAACTCGCCGGTCTGCATCAGCATGACGAGGCCGCCGGCATTCGCCACGCTGACCGGCTCCACGGCGCCCGCCGGAGTTGGCGAGGCGACGCGGATGGTCGCGTCTTTCTGGCCGGACTGCGCCAGCGCGCGCCCGGCGCCGAAGGGGTTGGCCGTGCCGAGCAGGCCGCCAATCAGCGGCAACGCCAGGCCGAAGCGGCTGCCCTCACGCAGCAGGCCGCGCCGGTCCAGGCGTCCGGCGAGGAACTCGTCGACCACGTGGTTTTCCAGGTCGCTCGCTTTGCGGCGAAGATGGTCCAGCAACTTCGACGCCAAAAACTTCGGCGATTGACGCATGGGCGTTCCCCTGACCTGACCTGGCTAGCGTTTCCCGGCCGTCACGCGGCTGGTCCATGCAAAAACAGTGCTAGCAAAGGCCAAAGCTTCGCAAGCGCTAATTCTGGACGGAAGATTCGCAATACGTAATGTATTCGCGCGCCTTGCCGCAGTACCAATCGACAAACCGCAGCACAAGCGACTCCGCTTCCGGTGAATACGGCCCCGGGATGAAGCCCGCCGAAGACACGCCGCGCTGGTTGTTCTCGGCCAATGCGCGGTCCTGCAGGTTGGTCTTGTCCCACAGCTCGGTCAGCCGCGGGATGGTGTAGTCGACGCCCTCGACCGCATCGGCGCTCACCAGCCATTTGGCCGTCACCACGGTCTCCTCCGGCGCCGTCGGCATCGCGCTGAACATGAACACGTAGTCGCCCAGGGCGTGGGCGAAGCTGTGCGGCTCCAGCGCCCAGCGCAGCGAGCCGACGTCGCCATTGCCGACGCGGCCGATGGTGCGGGACACGCAGGGCTTGCCGTCCATCGTCAGCGACTGCGTGCCCTCGTTCAACGGGAACCGCCCGGCCTGCCACCATGCGCCCTCGACCGGGCCGGTCGGCAGGCCCTGCTCGGCCATGCGCGCGTCGAACGCCTCGGACACGCTTTTTTGCTCGGCAACGGTCAGCGACCGGCGGCCGACCGGGAAGGTGACGGACAGTTCGGGATGGTTGGTGGCGCAATGGTAGCACTCGCGCGCGTTCTCCATCACGAGCTTCCAGTTCGCGCGCTCGACCAGCGTGGTTGCGAACGCGACCTTGCCGAGCTGCAATTGGTGCGGCGCCAGCATCGGCTCGAATTGGTCATGGAAGTCGTCGAACGCTGGCGGGTCCTCGGACAGGCAGACATAGACCGTGCCGGCGATGGTGCGCAGCGCGACCGGGCGCAGGCCGTGCTCGGACGGGTCGAAGTCCGCGGCCATCCGTGTCGCATTCACCAGCTTGCCCTGCAGGTCGTAGGACCATTGGTGATACGGGCAGACCAGCCGAGGCCGCTTCGACAGCCCGTCCGCGCAGATCTGCGCCCCACGGTGGCGGCAGGAGTTGAAGAACGCCCGCAGCGCGCCATCCCGCCCGCGCACCACCACGACCGGCGAGCGGCCGATGGTCAATGCCAGCGTGCAGCCCGGCGACGGCAGCTCCGCCTCGAAGCCGACCAGGGTCCAGGACCGATGATGGATCGCGTCGAGGTCGAAGGCGAAGATGCCGGGGTCGGTGTAGAACTCACGCGGCAATGCATGGCCGGGCCGCCGCTGGTCGAGCAGGGCGCGGATGCGGGCGAGATCGGTCATGCTGTTCCCTATGGTCGTTTAGCCTATTAGTAATGCCTTTGATGCAAAGGAAACACCCATGACAAAGGCCTTGATCGTCGGCGGCGGCATCGCCGGCCTATCGGCCGCCTGGGCGTTGGCCCGGCGCGGCGTGCAAGTCGAACTGTTCGAGCAAGGGCCGCTGCCGAACCCGCGCTCGTCCTCGTATGACGAGCACCGCATCATCCGCCACGCCTACGGCACGATGGAGGGCTACGCGCACCTGATGCCCGAAGCGTTCCGAGTCTGGGACAGCCTGTGGCGGGCAACAGGCACGTCGCACTATGAACCCTGCGGCGCGGTCTATTTCCTGCGCCACGATAATGGCTGGTACGAGGGCGCGTCCCGCTCGCTGGACGCCATGGGCATCGGCTACCGCGATATCCCGATCGAGGATGTCGGGCGGCGGTTCCCCATGGTGCAGCCGGACGGCCTGCAGCGCGTCGTCAGCACGGATGGCGCCGGCATGCTGTTCCCCATCCGCATCCTGACCGACCTCGTTGTCCTGCTGGGCCGGCTCGGCGTGACGCTGCGTGCCGGCATCCGGGTGAGCGAGGTCGATCCGGAACATGGCCGCGTCGTGGCCGATGGCGTCGCCTACGACGGCGACACGGTCGTCGTCGCGGCCGGCGCATGGGCCGACCGGCTGGTGCCGGGCTTGCGCGGCGTGGCGGTGCCGTCGCGTCAAGCGGTGCTATACTTGTCGCCGCCCATGGACCTGGCCGAGGCCTGGGCGACGGCGCCGGTGATGCTCGAAGTGCGGCCCGAGGGCGGGCTATATACCTTGCCGCCCCGCCGCGGCACGCGCCTGAAGATCGGCGACCACCTGTTCTCCCGCGCCGGCGACCCCGACGGCGACCGGATCGCCAACGCCCAAGACCTGGCAAGGCTGTGGCCGGCCGCACGCGCCGCCTATCGCGGCCTCGACCGTTACAGCGTGCTCGAACCGAAGGCGTGCTTCTACACCGTGACGGAGCATGAGGAGTTCCTGGTGCAGCCAACCGGGGCCGCCGGCTGGCTCATCAGCGCCTGCTCCGGCCATGGCTTCAAGCTGGGGGCGCTGATGGGCGAGCTGGTGGGCCGCGCCATCACCGGCGAGATGCCCGTAGCCGACGTGGCCGGCCTCGCCGCCGGGCGGGTGCTCAATCCAAGCTGGCGCGAGGCCGTCGCGGCGTGAACGCCAGGCCCGGCGGCATGGGCGACACTCGTTTTCCGTAGCCATTCCAGGATCATCAATGCCAATCCATCCCGCAATGCCGCCTATCTACATCGATTTCCTGAACCGCCTCGACATTGCGGAGCTGCATATGTCCGACGCGGAGATCATCGCCGCCATCGAGAGCGCGCTCGCCGCCCAGGGACGCGGCGAGACGGTGATCGAGCCGCGCATGCACCTCGAACCCGGCGTCGCGCGCGGGCACTTCAACGTGCTGCGCGGCGCGATCGGCGGCGCCGTCGACAGCGCCGGGGTGAAGGTGATCGGCGATTTCGTCGACAACTACCAGCTCGGCTACCCGTCGGAGCTTGGCGTCCTCCTGCTGCTCGACCCGCGTCACGGCGCGCCCAAGGCGATCCTGGACGGGTCGGGCATCACCGACATGCGCACCGGCGCGGTGACGGCGGTCGGCGCAAAGTACCTGGCGCGCAAGGGGTCCAAGGTGCTGGGCCACGTCGGCGCGCGCGGGTCCGCCTACTGGAACGTGCGGCTGCTCGACAGCCTGTTCGACTTCGACGAGATCCGGGTGCATTCGCGCCGCCCTGAAAGCCGCGAGGGTTTCGCCGACCGGCTTTCGGCGGACCTCGGCAAGACGGTGACGGCGACCACGGATTGGCAGAGCTGCGTCGAAGGCGCCGACATCGTCGTCGAGGCGTCCCGCCTGCCCGAGCCCGCGCCGCTGCTGCATACGGAGTGGATCAAGCCCGGCGCGCTGGTCATGCCATACGGGACCATGAGCGCCGTCGAGCTGTCGCTTACCGACCTCATGTCGAAGCTGGTGGTGGACGACTGGGGGCAGTGCAAGGGCGGGCAGTGGGGCAGCCTGCGCGCCCATGTCGACGCGGGCAAGCTGTCGGCTACGACGCTGCACGCCGAGATGGGGCAGATCGTGGCCGGGCTGCGGCCCGGGCGGGAGCGCGACGACGAGACCATCCTGTTTTGGCATCGCGGCCTGTCGTTGTCGGATATCGCGCTGGCGCACGCCATGCTGGAAAAGGCGCGAAAGCTAGGCATTGGCCAGCGGCTGCGCTTTGCTTGAGGTCACTGCGTCATGTGGCCTCGAGGTTACGGTCACGCCGCATTGATGTTGCTGCTCGACTAAGGTCTGTTCATCCGTCAACTCAGGCGTTGTAACGGCGTTAATGTATGAAGGCCATGATACGCTCGCTTACCCCTCGCAGCCATCTTGCGGACGACTTGCTTCACAAACGCCTGCGTGCTGACGGCCAATGCAAAAATATGCCACAATTTCGGAGCATGCTTCGTCTATGAAATCCCGCCAGCAGCCGTTGCCGATCCCTGCTCCCCTCATGCTGGCCGAGCTAGCCTGGGCATCGTGGGAGACGATCGCCCGCCGCACCTTCATGATGGCGCAGAGCACCTGCTCCCCGGCCGAATATCACCAGATGGTCAGCGAGAAGGCCGCGGCGGCGCTCGAAATCGGCATGGTGCTGTCCTCGCCGATGGGCGTGACGGCTGCGGCGCTCCTCAAGCCCTGGCACAGCCGGGCAACCGCGAACGCCAAGCGCCTCCGTCGGTAGAACCGGCGCGTTTACCCAGCGCCCTCCAGCAGCGCGCGGAGCCGGATGCGGACCGCATCAGGGGCAGCCTCGTCCACCGCCTGCTGCAGCAATTTCATGCGGCGCCGGGTCGCATAGAGCTGGTCGAGCAACGACAGCACGACAGGCATCGCGTCCTCATCCATGCGCAGTTCGCGTAGCTCGGCAATCAGGCGGACGCGGGCAACGTCCACCTCATGGAAGATCCAGCCGCCGGGCGAGCCGTCCGGGCGCAGCCAGGTAAGCTCGACCCAACGGGTGATCTCCGCCTCGGCGACGCCGACGGTGCGGGACAGGGTTTGGACGGTGATCATGCTCCCTCCATCTTGCGGCGGGGTTGACTGGGCACGGCTGGCTCCCAGCCGCGCAGGAATGCCTCAAGCGCGTCGTCGGCGTCGTCCAGCGTGACCTGCAGGGTGACGTGCTCGTCGCCGGCGGGCCGTCCGGCATGGGCCGGGATGCCGCGTCCGCGCAGCCGCAGGCGTGCGCCGGTGTCGGACCGCTTGGGCACAGTCATGGTCACGTCGCCCGCCGGCGTGGGCACCGTGATACGCGCGCCAAGCACGGCTTCCTTCAGCGTGACCGGCAGCTTGACGTGGATGTCGTCGCCCTCGCGCGTGAAGAACGGATGCAGCTCGGCATGGACCTCGATCAACGCATCGCCGGGCGGGCCGCCATTCAGGCCCGGACCGCCTTGGCCCTTCAGCCGCAGGACCTGCCCATCCTCGATGCCCGGCGGGATGCGCACCTCCAGCGTGCGGCCATCCGGCAACGTCAGCGTGCGGGTGGCGCCCATAACCGTGTCCAGGAAGGCGACGGCCAGCGCATAACGCGCGTCGGCGCCGCGCATGCGCAGGCCCTCGCCGCCGCGGTTGAGGAAATCGCCGAAGATGTCGCCGAACTGGAACTCGTCGTCGGGTCCGGCCTGGTAGCGTGCGCCCTCGGCCGCATCGGCATACCGACGATAGCGCGGCGGCTCGGGCGCCAGGGGGTCGCCGGCCGCGTCGATCTCGCCGCGGTCGAACCGAGCGCGCTTCTCCGGATCGGACAGCAGCTCGTTCGCGGTGTTGACGGCTTTGAAGCGCTCCTCGGCAGTGGCGCTACCAGGGTTCAGGTCAGGGTGGTGCTTCTTGGCCAGCTTGCGGTAGGCCGCGCGGATTTGGTCCTGGGTCGCGTCGCGGGCAAGACCAAGGGTTTCGTAGGGATCAGGTGGCATGGGGGTCCGTCTGCTCGGTGGGGCGCCTGCCGTTTGGCTTGGGTCACGCCTTCAACTGACTACGCGCCTCGGCCATGGCGGCCAAGCGCTCTGGCGACGGGGCGGGCAGCTCAAGGTCCAGCTTCTCCATCGTGGTGACCAGGATGGCCTGCACCAAGGCGCGCGCCACCGGCTTGCTGTCGGCCGGCACGATATACCATGGCGCCAGGCCGGTGGCGGTCGCGTTGAACGCGGCCTCGTAGGCCGGCTGGTACTCCGCCCAGCGCTCGCGGGCGGCAGTGTCCGAAGGGTCGAATTTCCACGCTTTCGCCGGGTCGTTCAGACGGGCGAGCAGGCGCTTGCGCTGCTCATCCCGCGAAAGGTGCAGGAAGACCTTGGCCTGCGCCGTGCCCTGCTGGGCCAGATAGGTTTCGAACGCGACGATGGCGCCGAGGCGCTGGGTCCAGATCTCAGGCCCGGCCAGGCTGTCGGGCAGGCTTTGCCGCGCCAGCAAGGACGCATCGACGCGAGGCACCAGCACGTCCTCGTAGTGGCTGCGGTTGAAGATGCCCACCATGCCGCGCGGGGGCAGCGCCTGGTGGATGCGCCACAGGAAATCGTGCGAGAGCTCGTTCGCGTTCGGCGCCGTAAACGAGGTGACGCGCAGACCCTGCGGATTCAGCCCGGCCGCGAGCCGCTTGATCGCGCCGTCCTTGCCGCTGGCGTCCATGCCCTGCAGCACCATCAGCACCGACCAGGTGCGGCGCGCGAACAGCCGGTCGTGCAGCTTGGCCAGGCGTTCGGCGCCCGCGGCCAGCATCGCGTTGGCGTCGGCGCCGCTCAGCCCCATCCGGTCGGTGGGATCGCGATCCGCGAGGCGCACTGTTTTGCCCGGCGTGACGCTGCATCTCTCGATCAGGGCTGCGATGTCGGGGGCGCTCATTGGCTGCACCGGACGGAAGGGATATAATAGCCGAAGAAGTTTGCCCTAGGCCGCGCGATCCGGCACGAGGGGTCTTTAAAACCATGCAAATGGTCGCGGACAGGAGGATAAGCCATGTCAGATCAAAGCTCCACGAAGGCGCCCAACGCAACACCCTCGACCGTGAATTCGGAGATGCGGCGCGATCCGGCGCAGGGCATCGCGTCGGCACTGCCTTTGCCCAATCCCGAGACGATGCTCGAGCTCTGGTCATCCTGGGTCGAGAAGGCTTCAAAGCCGGAGTTGGGCATGGCTGCGCTGCTCAACAGCCCGTCGGGCCAGGCCGCGTGGCAGATGGGTCCGGACCAGCTCACCGGGAACATGCTCGAGAGCGCGATGAAGAAGCTGGGCGAGATGCTGGCCCATGACCCCATGCTGCGTGCCGCAGAGGACGCACTGAACGCAAATCCGCTGCGCGAGGTCATCCCGGTCGACTGGGCGGAGATCGCGCGGGCGCTGCGCACGGTTTGGATCCGGTCCATGAGCCGTCCGGAGAAGGCCATTGCGGCCGCCACCGACTTCAACATGCGGCTGTGGCAGTCGGCGATCGACACCTGGACCGAGGCGAGCCAGCGTTGGTGGGGGATGGCGCAGTCCGGCATGCCGGCGCCTGCGCCTACGCCTGCGCTTTCTGGCGACAAGCGTTTCGCGGCGCCGGAGTGGCAGGGCAACCCGGCCTTCAGCACGCTCAAGCAGCTCTATTTCTTTGCCTCGGACTGGCTGATGCGGCAGGTGAGCGAGGATGGCGACCTGACGACGGCCGAACGGCAGCACCTCGAATTCCATCTGCGTCAGTTCGTCGACGCGATGAGCCCCACCTTGCTGCTGGTTTCCAACCCGGCGGCGCTGCGCCGGGCGGTCGAGACCGGCGGCGTCAGCATCGCCGAGGGCATGCGCAACCTCCTGGCGGACGTGAAGGACGGCAAGCTGAGCATGGTGGACGCCACCGCGTTCGCGCCGGGGCGCAACCTGGCGCTATCGCCGGGCAAAGTGGTGTTCCGCAACAAGCTGATCGAGCTGATCCAATATTCACCGAAGGGCGACCCAAAGAACAACAAGGTGCATGAGGTCCCGTTGCTGATCCTGCCGCCGTGGATCAACAAGTTCTACATCCTCGACATGCAGCCCAAGAACAGCATGGTGCGGCATCTGGTCGAGCAGGGCTTCACCGTGTTCATGGTGTCGTGGCGCAACCCGGACGCGGCCATGGAGGGCACCACGATCGAGGACTACGTGGACCTCGGCCCGTTGGCGGCGAGCGACGCGGTGCGGCAGATCACCGGCAGCAAGACGGTGAACGTGATGGGCTACTGCATCGGCGGCACCTTGCTGGCTATGACCCTGGCGTGGCTGGCGGCCAAGGGCGATGACCGCTTCGGCGCGGTGACGTTCATGGTTTCGCTGCAGGATTTCTCGAAGGTCGGCGACACCGCCGTGTTCTTGGGCGAACCGACCATCGACTTCATGGAGCAGCAGATGCTGGAGCGCGGCTACCTCGACAGCCGCGAGATGTCCAACATGTTCAACCTGCTGCGCAGCAACGACCTGATCTGGTCGAACGTGGTGAACAACTATTTGCTGGGCCAGAAGCCGCCGGCGTTCGACCTGCTGTATTGGAACAGCGATGGCACCCGCATGGCCCGGGCGGCGCATGGCTGGTACCTGCGCAATACCTATGTCGAAAATAACCTGATCGAGCCCGGCAAGGTCCACCTCAAGGGCGAGGCGCTGGACCTAGGCCGCATCCAACAGGACATCTATGCCTGCGGGGCCGAAAAGGACCACATCGTGCCTTGGAACTCGGCGTGGCGCATCACCCAGCTCTCGGGCGGCAACGTGCGTTACATCCTCGCATCGAGCGGCCATATCGCCGGGATCATCAACCCGCCGGGCGGCAAAGGCACCTACTGGACCAACGAGGCCAAGACGTCGACGGCTGAGGAATGGCGTGCGGCGGCGCAGAAGCACGACGGAAGCTGGTGGACCGATTGGTTCGCGTGGCTCGCGTCGCGTTCCGGCGAGAAGGTTGCGCCGCCGCCGATGGGCAGCGAAGCCTATCCACCCTTGCAGGATGCGCCAGGAAGCTATGTTCTGGAAAAATAGCGCCTGCTGAACGGGTTGCCCTCAACAGCCGTTGCGGAACACGACTGTTTAGGGCTATCAGCTAATAAAGAAGACTCAGGGAGTGGCAATAGATATGGCGTTGAACACGACGGCTCCGGCCGTGTTTGGAGACCGTGTGGGTGTGGGCGTGCCTGGAAGCAATTTCCAGAGCATCCTGCAGAGCCCAAAGTTCCAGGAACTGGTCACGACCCGCAGCAAGTTCGGCTGGACCCTGTCGATCGTGATGCTGATCATCTACCTGGGGTTCATTCTCTTGGTCGCATACGATAAATCCCTGCTCGCGCAGAAGATTGGCGGCGGCACGACCTCGCTGGGCATCGTGCTCGGGCTCGCCGTCATCATCATCGCGTTCGTGCTCACCGCAATCTACGTGGTCCGGGCGAACGGCCGCTACGACGACCTGACCGACCAGGTGAAGCGGGAGATGGGCGTATGAGCCGCGCCGCAGTATTTGCCCCGGTCCTGGCGGCCCTGCTGGCCAGCCCGGCCGCAGCTTGGGCGGCGGGCGCCATCGAGGGCCCGGTCGAGAAACAGGGCGTCAACATCACCGCCATCGTCATCTTCCTGCTGTTCGTGCTGCTCACGCTGGGCATCACCTACCGGGCGGCGCGGGAAACTAAATCCGCATCGGACTTCTACGCGGCTGGCGGCGGCATCTCCGCTGGGCAGAATGGCCTCGCCATCGCTGGCGACTACATGTCGGCGGCGTCGTTCCTGGGCATCTCCGGCCTGGTGTTCTCCAACGGCTTCGACGGGCTGATCTACTCGATCGGCTTCCTCGTCGGCTGGCCCATCGTGCTGTTCACCATCGCCGAGCGGCTGCGCAACCTCGGCAAGTTCACCTTCGCCGACGTCGCTGCCTTCCGGCTCGACCAAACCTCGATACGCATCCTTTCGGCCGTTGGCACCCTGACCGTCGTGGCGTTCTACCTGATCGCGCAGATGGTCGGCGCCGGGAAGCTGATCCAGTTGCTGTTCGGGCTGCCATACGGCGTCGCGGTGCCGATCGTCGGCGTGCTGATGATCGTCTATGTCGTGTTCGGCGGCATGAAGGCGACGACCTGGGTGCAGATCATCAAGGC
>CAXSGE010000047.1:0-28517 GCA_964236715.1 uncultured Acetobacteraceae bacterium
CCGCCGACGTCGGCTGGGTCACTGGCCACACCTATATCGTCTATGGCCCGCTCGCCAACGGTGCCACCACGCTCATGTTCGAAGGCATCCCCAACTACCCCAACAGCTCCCGCTTCTGGCAGGTAGTGGACAAGCATCAGGTTAATATTTTCTATACGGCGCCAACCGCGATCCGGTCGCTGATGCGGGAGGGCGAAGGGCCTGTGCAGTCCACCTCGCGGGCGTCGCTCCGCATCCTCGGCAGCGTCGGCGAGCCGATCAATCCTGAGGCCTGGATGTGGTACTACCGGGTCATCGGCGACGAACGCTGCCCAATCGTCGACACCTGGTGGCAGACCGAGACCGGCGGCATCCTGATCTCGCCCCTGCCCGGCGCCGTGCCGGTCAAGCCTGGTTCCGCCACCCTGCCCTTGCCCGGCGTGCACCCCGTTTTGGTGGACGGCGAGGGCAAGCTGCTGGAGGGCGCCGTCGAGGGCAACCTTTGCATCGCCGATAGCTGGCCTGGCCAGATGCGGACGCTGTATGGCGACCACGCCCGCTTTGTTCAAACCTACTTCACCACATTCAAGGGCCTGTATTTCACCGGCGACGGCGCCAGGCGCGACCAGGACGGATATTTCTGGATCACCGGCCGCGTCGACGACGTGATCAACGTCAGCGGTCACCGCATGGGCACCGCCGAGGTCGAGAGCGCGCTGGTTGCCCATCCCAAGGTCGCCGAGGCCGCCGTGGTCGGCTTCCCGCACGACCTAAAGGGACAGGGCATCTACGCCTATGTGACACTGATCGACGGCGAGGAACCGACCGACGCGCTGCGCAAGGAATTGGTGGCGTGGGTGCGGCATGAGATCGGCCCGATTGCCTCGCCGGATGTGATCCAGTGGGCGCCGGGCCTGCCGAAGACCCGGTCCGGAAAAATCATGCGCCGTATCCTGCGCAAGATCGCGGCGAACGAGACGGATGGGCTGGGCGACACCAGCACCCTGGCCGACCCCGGCGTGGTGACTGACCTAGTGAGCGGCCGCGCCAGTTGAACGAGGCGGTGCGGCATGGGCGCGGTTCGGTGGATTTCACTGGAATGTGTTGCTGTGCCGCGGAACCGCCGTGAGCGTTGCCTGTTTCGGTCGCTCCCATTTGGAGCAATGAAAATGAGCGACAACAGCGGCATCCAGGAGCTTTACATGCAGGGCCTGCGCAACGCCCATGCGTTGGAGGCCCAAGCGGTGCAAATCATGTCCCGGCAGGTCGAGCGTTTGGAGAACTATCCCGACATGAAGGCGGGTTTGGTGCGCCACATCAAAGAGAGCGAAGCCCAGTCGAAGCGGCTGGAACAGATTATGGACGCGCACGGCACCAGTGCCAGCAGCCTTAAGGAAGTGGTCACTAGCCTGGCCGGCAACGCGGCAGCCATCGGCCACGCTTTCACTACCGATGAAGTCATCAAAAACAGTTTTGCTAATTTTGCGTATGAACACTTTGAGCAGGCGGCCTACATGTCGTTGATTGCCATGGCAGAGGCGGCTGGCGACCAGGAGCATATTCCGTTGCTCAAGCAGAACCTCGACGAGGAGATTGCTTTCGGCAAGGTATGTGGCGATCTAGTTGTGCCGACCACGAAGCGTTACATGGAACTGCAGGCTGCGGGGCAGAAGGCCAAGGTTTGACCTTTATGCGTGCTGAACTGTTGGATTATCGTTACTAGGCTTGTCGTGTGACGTGGTGATCCCAGGTGGGATGAGTGGCCCTGGATCGCTGCCGCACAAAACTCGGTTATGCCACTTGCGAAACCATCTTTGCTGGTCTCGCAAGTGGCGGCAGGCCTAGCCGATTAAAGCGTGCCGCCCCGACGCCCGGCTATGGCGCCTAGCCGTAGCCGCAATGCTTGAAGCTTGATGAACCCTTGTGCGTCCGTTTGATCATAGGCGCCCTGGTCATCCTCGAACGTCACGACATTCATGGAATATAGGCTGTTCGGACTTTCCCGTCCAATTACGCTTACATTGCCCTTGTAAAGCCGCAGGCGCACCCGGCCAGTCACGCTGCGTTGACTTTCGTCGATTGCCGCCTGCAACATGCGACGCTCCGGGCTGAACCAAAAACCGTTGTAAATCAGCTCGGCGTAGCGCGGCATCAGGCTGTCCTTGAGGTGTGCCGCCTCGCGGTCCAGGGTGATGCTCTCGATGCCACGGTGCGCCACCAGCAGGATCGACCCGCCCGGCGTCTCATACACTCCGCGCGACTTCATGCCGACAAAGCGGTTCTCGACCAAATCGAGCCGACCAATGCCATTTGCCCGGCCCAATTCATTGAGCCGCGCCAGCAGCGTCGCCGGCGACAGCACGGCACCGTCGATCGCGGTCGGGTCGCCGCGCTCAAAATCGACGCTGATGACGGTCGACTGGTCCGGTGCGTCCTCCGGCCGGATTGTGCGTTGATAGACAGCCTCTGGCGCCTCCTCAGCCGGATCCTCCAACATCTTACCTTCGGAGGAGGAGTGCAGCAGGTTCGCGTCCACGCTGAACGGCGCCTCGCCCCGCTTATCGCGGGCGATTGGGATTTGGTTGGCCTCGGCGAATTCCAGCAGCCGGGTGCGGCTCGTGATGTCCCACTCGCGCCAGGGAGCGATAACCTTTATGTCGGGTTTTAACGCATAGTACGCGATCTCGAAACGGACCTGGTCGTTGCCCTTTCCTGTAGCGCCATGCGCGACCGCATCGGCGCCGACGAGTTCAGCAATCTCGATTTGGCGCTGGGCAATCAACGGGCGCGCGATGCTGGTGCCGAGAAGGTATTGGCCTTCATATACCGTATTGGCGCGGAACATCGGAAAGACGAAATCCCGGACGAAAACCTCCCGCAGGTCGTCGACAAAAATTTCCTTGACGCCCAACAGCTCGGCTTTGCGCCGGGCTGGTTCCAATTCCTCACCCTGGCCGAGGTCGGCGGTGAAGGTCACGACCTCGCATCGGTAAGTGGTCTGCAGCCAACGCAGGATGACGCTCGTGTCCAGCCCACCGGAATAGGCGAGAACGACCTTTTTCACATCTTTGACCTGCATGGGGGCCTTTCGGGTTCGATCCCAAGGGCTACTCCATCCCGGGACACGTCGGCAAGCTACACTGCATTAGGATGCTGCTTGCAAGTTTACGGCCGGGTTCAGAGTGCAGCGGCCACAGTTCCGCGGCACGATCCAAAGCCGATCGGCGCGGTGCCGGGCTTGTTGGCTCGGGCGCAGAGGATCACCTCGTCCCCGTCCTCAAGGAAGCGCCGCTCCTCGCCCGAGGGCAGCGTGATCGGGGCGCGGCCACCCTGGGTAATTTCCAACAGGCTGCCGCAGCCGTCGCTGGTCGGCGCCGCGATGGTGCCCGTGCCCAGCAGATCCCCAGGGTTGAGGTTGCACCCGCCACTTGCGTGGTGCGCCAGCAACTGCGCCGGCGTCCAGTAAAGTGCCAGCGACGAGCCGATTGATAACCGATGCGGCGCCAGGCCCTGCTTGCGCATCTGCGACGTGATCAGCAGCACTTCGAGTTCAATATCCAATGCGCCGGCAGCCTGGTCTGCGGCGTCGTGCAAATAGGGCAGCGGCGCCGGATCACCGGCGGGACGGGGCGGCTGCGGCGCACGGAACGGGGCCAACGCCTCGGGCGTCACGATCCAAGCGCTGATGGTGGTGCAGAAACTTTTGGCCAGGAATGGGCCGAGCGGCTGGTATTCCCAGCTCTGGATATCCCGCGCAGACCAGTCGTTCAGCAAGCAGAAGCCGGAGATGTGCTCCGCCGCACTGGCAATCGGGATCACGGTGCCGAGCGCATTGCCTGGACCGACCCAAATGCCCAGCTCCAGCTCGTAATCGAGGTTCCGGCTGGGTCCGAAGGTCGGAGTGGCCTCGCTAGCAGGCTTGCGTTGCCCATTCGGACGCCGCACGTCGGAGCCGCTCGGCCGCAGGCTGCTCGCCCGGCCATGGTAGCCGATCGGCACAAATTTATAGTTCGGCGGCAACGGCGCGTCGGGCCGGAACAGCTTGCCGACGGACTCCGCGTGGTGGATGCCGGCGTAGAAGTCCGTGTAATCGCCAACATGCGCCGGCAAATACATGATGCAGTCCGCAGCCGCATGCAGCAGATGCGGGCGCTCATCCGAACCCTCCTGCAGCAACGCGCTGATGGCGTCGCGCAGCGCGCGGCGGGGTGCGGCGCCCAACGCCAGGAATGGATTGAGCGACGGACCGATACAGCTATGGACAGCGGCCTGGGCCTCCTCATCCAGCAAGCCTGCCTCGTGCACGGCCCGCAGGTCGAGGATCATGTCGCCAATCGCCACGCCACCCCGCGGCGCTCCGGCTAGCGGGCTGAATACGCCGAGTGGCAGGTTCTGGATCGGGAAGTCCGCGTGGCCGTTGGCGCTGGCCACCCAGCTTTGCAGGGCGGGATCATGGGTATGGTCAATCGTCATGTGAGGGGCTCCGGGGCATGGCGTTCACGAGGACTCCTTCACTGAGCGCGCGACCTTGATGGCGGCAAGCACAACGCCGTCGTCGCCAATGTGGTTGGCCAGCAACAAAACCAGGGCTGCGTCAAGGCGACGAGATGCGTCCGGACTCAGGCCCTCATGCGCCGCCACCAGCGCCGCAAACAGCCCGTCGGGATCGGCCAGGCGCGGCGTCAGGTCGAGCGGCATCAGGCGACCCGCTCTAGATGCGCGGGCGTTGCACGGCACATCGCATGAGCGACGGCGGCCGCCACCCGATTCCGGTCGAACCGGCGGAACAGCGCCGCCACGTGCTGGTCTGGGCGCAGCAGCACGCAGGCGCCGGGCATCGCGCCAAAGCGCTGTGCCGCCGTGCCGTGCAAGTCGTGCAGCGCATCCGGCGCGATGCGGACCGTGGTCACGCCAGGCACGTCCGGCGTTGCAGGCCCGAACACCAGCAGGAAGAAGCCCGGCCCGGCGAGGTGGCGCAGCAGCCAATCCGGCTTCCCCGCATGCATGACCGGCGCGTCCGCGGCGGGCGTTCCCGGCGGCAGGCAGCCCGGCCAAACATCGCCGTCCCGGGCATTGAGCCGGCTGTTCAATAGCCGCGCCGGCCGCGACAGCCGGCCGGAGTTCACCAGCGGACGCGCGAACGCATGATGCGCGGCCAGCGCCAGGGCCGCATCGCGATAGGCGCGGGCGGCGTCCGACTTCGGCGTGATGAAGTCAGTGGCGCGGGTGCTGTGCAGGATGTTCTCATCCGCCGCCGCAATGCGTTCGTCATCATAGGTATTGATAAGCGCCGGGTCGGCGTCGCCCTGGATGACCGCGGCTAGCTTCCAACCCAGATTGTCTGCGTCCTGCACCCCGCCATTGCCGCCGCGTGCGCCGAACGGGCTGACCTGATGCGCGCTGTCCCCCACGAACACCACGCGGCCATGCACGAACCGCTCCAGCCGGCGGCAGCGGAAGGTATAGACGCTGACCCACTCAAGTTCGAACGGCACGTCCGGCCCCAGCATAACCTGCACGCGGGGGATCACGCGCTCGGGCCGGCGCTCCTCCTCGGGGTCGGCGTCCCATCCGAGCTGCAGGTCGATACGCCAAACGTCGTCCGGCTGTTTATGCAGCAGGGCCGATTGATTGCGGTGGAACGGTGGGTCGAACCAGAACCAACGCTCGGTTGGGAACTCGGCCCGCATCACCACGTCCGCGATCAGGAAACGGTCGCGGAAGGTTTTGCCGACAAAGGGCAGGTCGAGGCAGCCGCGCACGAAACTGCGCGCGCCGTCCGCTGCCACGAGCCAATCCGTGGTCAGCGCATAGGACCCGGCTGGCGCCTCAACGGTGACGGTCACGCCGTCCAGCCGGCTGTCCACGGCTGTGGCCTTGTGCTGCCAGCGTAGCTCCACGAGTCCTGTCGCCTCGCACGCCTCAACCAGCCACTCCTCGGCGTAATACTGCTGCAAGTTGATGAAGGCCGGGTATTCGTGCCCCTCCTCCGGCAGCAGGTTGAAGTCGAAAAGCTGGCGATCGCCGAAGAATACCCGGCCGACGTTCCAGGTGATGCCCTTGGCCAACATACGAGGCCCAAGCCCCAACCGTCCGAAGATCTCGAGCGTGCGCTTGGCGAAACAGATTGCCCGGCTGCCGGTGCTGACGCTATTGTCGTCGTCCAGCACGACCACGGCCACGCCGCGCTGCGCCAGGTCGAGCGCCAGCGTCAGTCCAACAAGCCCGCCGCCCACCACCACCGCCGCATGATGCGCCAAGCCCAAGGGCGGCGGCGGCACGGCGTAGCGTGGAGAGGCATGGGGCATCAGGCCGACCCGGTTGATGCGTCCGCAGCCGGGACCGGCGCCCCTTGCTCAAGGGCGCGCCACATCTCGATGTCGCGCTCAGCGGTCCAGATGCGCGGATGATCGAGGCCGCGCGCCTCGTCGTGCGCGCGGGTCACGTTGAACGGCATGCAGTGCTCGAAGATGACCCAGTGGCCGTATTTGGGCCGCATCTCCGCCATGGCCTGGTCATAGACCTCTTTCAACTCGGCGCCACCGGCCGAAGCGCGCCGCACGATGGCGAACAGGTCGCTGGTAAAGGCCCGCGTGCCCTCGATCGCCTCGGCGCATTCGGCGGCATTCTTCAACGAACGTCCGCGGCCCGGCACCAGCGCCTCCGCCCCCAAGGCCTGCACTGCGGCGAGCGTCGTCGGCCAGTCGGTAAAATGCGCGTCGCCGCAATATGGCGTGGCGCCGAACTCGACGACATCGCCGCTGAACAGCACGCGCTCCTTTGGCAGCCAAACGACGGTGTCCCCCGCGGTATGGCTGCGCCCGATATGGATGATCTGCACCTCACGGCTGCCAAGATATAGCGTCATGCGTTTATGAAACGTTAGCGTCGGCCAGGTCAGCCCGGGAATGCTGTCCCGTCCACGGAACAGGCGCGGGAAGCGGCCGATCTCGCTGTCGGTGTCCTGCTGCCCGCGCTCGATCGTCATGTCGCGGCAGACATCCGACGCGATGATCTCCGCGCCTTTGTATGTGCTGGCGCCGAGCACGCGGACGGCGTGGTAGTGGGTCAGCACGACATGACGGACCGGCTTGTCGGTCACGGTGCGGATGCGGGCGATCACGTCGGCGGCCATCAGCGGGGTCGCCTGCGCATCCACGACCAGCACGCTGTCATCACCGACCACGACGCCGCTGTTCGGATCGCCCTCGGCGGTGTAGCCATACAAGCCCGGTCCTAACTCGTCGAAGCTGATGGTCTTGTCCGCAAGGTCCTTGGTGCTGGCGAAGCCTGACATAACGAGCCTCTTTGTTGCCGGATTCACGGTAGGCTAGACGTGGCTCGGCTTCAACTCACGGGTCTGCGTCATCCACGGATGGCTGGATAAACAAGCGCTTCGTGACACCACGGCCCGATCCGGCCATCCTAGGATACCGCCGCACCTAGACGGCCCCATTTCAGGAAACGCCCATGCTCGGATTGATGCAATCGCAGCCGCTGCTCATCTCGTCCATCATCACCCACGCCGCGCGCCACCACGCCAGCGCCGAGGTCGTGTCCCGCACCACCGAGGACACCATCCACCGCACCAATTACGCCGGGATCGAGCGGCGCGCCCGCACCCTTGCCCGCGCGCTGCTGCGCCTGGGTGTCCAACAATCCGACCGCGTCGCGACCCTGGCCTGGAACGGGCACCGCCATCTGGAGCTGTATTACGCCGTGTCCGGCATGGGGGCGATCATCCATACCGTGAACCCGCGTTTGGCGCCGGACGACATCGTGCACATCCTGAACGACGCCGGCAGCACCATCCTGTGCGCCGACACCACGTTCACCCCGCTGCTTGCCGCCATAGCGCCGTTGGTCCCCGGCCTCCGCGCCGTCGTCATGCTGGCGGACCCGGAAGCGATGCCGGAGGTGGCGCTGGCGCCGGGCCAGGACCTGTTGTGCTACGAGACGCTGCTGGCCGATGCCGACGACGACTTCACCTGGCCGCGCCTCAATGAAGAACTGGCCAGCGCATTGTGCTACACCTCGGGCACCACCGGGCGGCCGAAAGGCGTGCTGTATAGCCATCGCAGCACCGTCATCCACGCCTATGCCGTGAACATGGCGGACGTTTTCGGGCTGCGCAGCGTCGACCGCGTGCTGCCGGTGGTGCCGATGTTCCACGTCAACGCTTGGGGCACGCCCTATTCCGCTCCCATGGCAGGCGCCAGCCTGATCATGCCCGGCCGCTATCTCGACGGCGCCAGCATGCAGTCGTTAATGAACAGCGAGCGCGTGACCATTTCCGCCGGTGTCCCAACGGTTTGGATGGGTTTGCTGCAGCACCTGCGCGCCACGGACGGCAAGCTCGACACCCTGCAGCGCCTGATCTGCGGTGGGTCCGCCTGCCCTCCCATGCTGATCGACACGTTTGCGCGCGATTACGGCGTGCGCGTCGACCATGCCTGGGGCATGACCGAGACCAGCCCACTCGGCACCTGCTACGGCCCCAAGCCCAGCTTTGATGGCATGACGCCCGAAGACGCGAAGAACCTGCAATATAAGCAGGGCCGCGCCGTGCCCGGCCTGGACATGAAGATCGTCGACGACACCGGCGCCGAGCTGCCTTGGGACGGCGCGACCTACGGCAACCTGATGGTCCGCGGTCCCTGGGTCACCCGGCGCTACCTCAACGCCGACGCCGACTCGACCGATGCCGACGGCTGGTTCGCCACCGGCGACGTTTCCACCATCGACCCCCATGGCCTGATGCAGGTGACCGACCGCACCAAGGACATCGTGAAGTCCGGCGGCGAGTGGATCAGCTCCATCCAGCTCGAAAACATCGCGGTCGCCCACCCCGACGTCGCCGAAGCCGCGATCGTCGGCGCGCGGCATCCGAAGTGGGATGAGCGCCCGCTGCTGATCGTCGTCGCCGAGCCCGGACACACCATCAACCCCGCTGAACTGCTGGCAAGCTACGCCGGAAAGGTTGCCAAATGGTGGACGCCGGACGAGGTCGTCGTCGTCGACCAGTTGCCGCACACCGCGACTGGCAAGCTGAACAAGCTCGCGCTCCGGCAGCAATTCCGCAATTTCAAGCTGGCGTCGGCTGCCGATTAGGGGACGCCGGAGCCGTCCGCATCGTCCCTGGCGCCGCCTGGGCCGTCGCGGCGTGGGCCGCCCGCAGATGCAGCGAGTTGCGGCGCTCGACCCAGCCCAGCGCGCGGCGGACCGCCTCCGTCAGCATGAGGTAGAGCACTGCGCAATAAAGGTAGACCGAAAAGTCGAACGTACGGGCGAAAATGAAGCGGGTTTCCCCCATCAGGTCGAGCAGGGTCACGATCGCCGCCAGGGCGCTCGCCTTGATGACGGTGATCACCTCGTTGCCCATGGGGCGGATCGCCACCAGGGCTGCCTGCGGCCAGACCACGCGCCGGTTGGTTGCGAATTCGCCTAAGCCGAGCGCCATCGCCGCCTCGACTTGACCGCGCGGCACCGAGCCCAGCGCGCCACGCATGATTTCAGACTGATAGGCGGCGGTGTTCAGCGTGAAGGCGAAGATGCAGCAAAAGAATGCATCGCGGAAAAACCACCACAAGCCGAGGTCGGTCAGCGCAGGACGGACCTCGCCGGCACCGTAGTAAACCAAATAAAGCTGGCACAGCAGCGGCGTGCCGCGGAAAAAGGTGACATAGGCCAGCGCCGCTCCGGACAGCAACCGGCTGCGCGACATGCGCGCGCGGCAGATCGGATAGGCCAACCCGAAACCGAGGACGCAGGAAAGGCTGACGACCTTGAGCGTGATCCACAAGCCTGCGATCAGGCGCCCGCCATAGGCCTGCAATAAGTCAAAGTCGAACAGCAGCGGGACTGCCGCCTGGAGCGACGCCAGCATTAGGCGTAGCCCCGGGCGGCCTTGCGTTCCAGCGCCGCCTGCACGAGGCCCGATCCGATGCTCAATATCAGGTAGAAGCCCGCGGCTATGCTGTAGAACAGCAGCGGCGCCCGGGTGCTGCGGCTAGCCTCCGACGCCGCGCGCAGCAGATCCAAGACCGCGAGCGTCGAGATCAGCGACGTATCCTTCAGCAAGATTGTCCAGATATTGCCGAGGCCGGGCAGCGCCACGCGCAGCAGTTGCGGCAGCACGACCCGGCGGAACGCCTGCCGCTGCGTCAGGCCGAGCGACAGCGCCGCCTCGGTTTGCCCCGGTGGGATTGCGCCGATCGCGCCGATCCAGACCTCGCTGGAATAGGCAGCCACCACCACGGCCAATGCGATCACCCCGGCGACCATCGCATGGACCTCAAGATGGACCGTGAGGCCGAGCAGCTTGCCGACTCTGTCGATGACCGCCTGCAGGCCGAAATAGACGATGAACAGCGCCAGAAGGTCCGGAATGCCGCGGAAAAACCCGGTGTAGGCGGCGCAGAGTGCCCGGACGACGCGACCGCCCGAGCCTTGCAGCACCGCTAGCGCCAGCCCGCCGCCGAACCCGAACGGGATGGTGGCCACAGCCAAGCCGATCGTGACCGTCGCCCCCTCCAGCAGAAGGCCGATCCATCCGTCCGGGCCAAATAGCAGGCCGAGCATGTTCCTGCCCTAGGACTGCAGTTACTTGCCCCGGATGTCCACGGTGAAGTACTTCGACGCGAGCTTGGCGTAGGTGCCATCCGCATCCAGCTCGGCGATTGCCTTGTTGAACTTGTCGCGCAGCTCGGTGTCGTCGGGCCGGAAAGCGGCGCCCACGCCGGGGCCGTGGATGTCCGGCACGCGGGCGATGGTCGCCACGATGCGGCAGCAGCCATTGCCCTTCTTCTCGATGAAGTCCTTGGTCACGAGACCGTCGCCTACCACGTAGTCGAGACGCCCGCTCGCTAAGTCCTGATTCGGCTCGTCCTGGGTCGGATAAAGCTTGATGTCGGAGTCCTTATAGAAGCGTTCGAGGTAGTTGGCGTGGATCGTGGACGATTGCGTGCCGATCGTCTTGCCTTTTAGCGCCGCGGGAGAGATATCATCGCTTTTGTTGCTGGCCGAAGTCGCGATGACCGGCGGCGTTGCGTAGTACATATCGGAAAACAGAACTCGCTTTGCCCGTTCGGCGGTAATGTTCATGCTGGAGAAGATCACGTCGAACTTGCCGGCCATCAACGAGGGAATGATGCCATCCCAGTCTTGGTTCTGGAACGTGCAGCTTACCTTCATGCGTTCGCACAATGCCTTGGCGTAGTCGACCTCGAACCCAACGATCTCGCCTTTCGAGTTGACGCTTTCAAACGGCGGATAGGCGGCATCCATGCCGAAACGCAGCGCAGTGTACTCCTTGGCCTGGGCCGCCGCGGCAATGAGGCCGGCCGCGAAGGCCAATGAGGCAAGCAAGTGTCTGGCATTCATGGTCCTGACCCCGATTGGCGCTGATCTATCTTCAGAGCATCCTTCAGACCCTGGAGCAAAAACAATGCCACCATTTCACCGATGCGTCTGCAAAGGCGGAAGCTGCACCACGACCCGGCCGGGCACCGCGCCAAACGCGCCAAAGGCATATTCGACTGGCGGCAATGCGGCATAGGCGCTCCCGGGTGGCGGCCACACGCCATAGGGACTGGCGCCCGACACTGCCGCCTTTGCGCCCATCGGGGTCATCACCCGGCCGAATACCCGCCGCTGGTAATCCTCCCCACGGTCGGCGTCTGCCGAATGATAATTTGCCGCCGCCAAACCCCAATCGCCGGTCTGCCGATAAAGCGCGCCCAGGAATCTTGCGGCATAGCGCGCATTCGCCATGGGCTCGAACGCCTCGTCCAGGCTGGCGAACGCTGTAGGGTGATGCATCAGGTTAACCTGCATGCACCCGATGTCGATCGAGCGGACGCCGCGTGCCTGCAATTCGCGCACGGCCGCGACAGCCTGATCCTTGGTATCGAAGAAAAACCCCGCGCCGCCCACATTGATCGTCCACGGCCATGGGCGGACCCGCTTGGTCGCCGGGTCAAGCCGACCGCTTTCCACCCGCGAGATCGCCGGCATCAGCTTGTCCGGGATGCGCGGCACCTGTTTCGCCGTGCCGATTGCCGCTTCGCACTCATCGAACGGTGAAGCTGCCTCCGCCCAAGCTGGGGTGGCAGCCAACAACAACAGCAGGGCGGCGATGGACTTCACCGCGTGCGTATAGGCCAAAACGACCCCTGACGCCATCAAGCGGCGATGAGGCCGCCTAGCCGTGCCAGCGCCGCCAGATGGCTGTCGGTATCGCCAAAGCCTCGCTCGATCATTGTCATACGCTTGAAGTGGTGACCGACGGCGTACTCCATCGTGACGCCGATGCCGCCATGCAACTGCACAGACTCCTGCCCGATGTGCCGGCCGCTGCGGCCGATCTGCACCTTGGCGGCGTGCATGGCGCGCTGACGTTCCAACGGGTCCGGCTCGCTCGCCATCATCGTCGCATACAGCGCCATGCTGCGTGCTTGTTCCAACGATACGTACATATCCACGGCACGGTGCTGCAACGCCTGGTTGTCGCCGATTGCGCGGCCGAATTGCTTGCGGGTCTTCATGTAGTCGACGGTCATGGCGTGCATTGCATCCATCACGCCGACTGCCTCCGCACATAAGGCGGCTAGCATCTCGTCGTTGGCGCGCTCCAACACCGGCAGTGCTTCGGCAGGGTCGCCCAATGCCTCAGCGGGCGCGTTGGCCAGGCTGATCTCTGCGGCTCGCATGCCGTCCTGGGTCGGATAGCCGCGCCGGGTCACGCCGGCGCTGTCAGCTTGCACCAAGAACAGGCCGATGCCGTGGCGCTCCCGATGCTCGCCGGCAGTCCGGGCTGTCACCAGCAAGGTGCCGGCGCTATCACCGTGCAAAACGAGGCTTTTCTCGCCAGTGATGCGCCAGCCTTCACCGTCGCGCTCCGCCCGGGTCACGACGTCATTCAAGCTGTGGCGGGACTGCCGTTCAACTTGCGCGTAGGCTAGGACACGCTCCCCGGCAATGATCCCGGGCACCAATGCCGTTAACTGCGCCTCGGACGCAGCGTGCCGCAGCAGCGTGCCGCTTGCGACAATAGTTGCGAAATACGGCTCGGCGACCAGGGCGCGGCCAAAAGCCTCCATGACCAACGCCGTATCAACGGGGCTGCCGCCAAAGCCACCCTGGGCCTCGGTGAAAGGCAAGCCCAGCAATCCAAGATCAGCGAACTGCGCCCAAATCTCACGGCTCCAACCGTTGGGAGCTTTCCGATAAGCGTTGCGGGCTTCGAAGCCATAGCGGTCCGCGATCATGCGATCGACGCTGTCCTTCAGCAGCCGTTGCTCGTCGCTGAGATCGAAGTCCATGCCATCCCCTTCCGTTCGCTTTTGAGGCTAGCGTAGACGAAAACCTTCGTCCCGCTAACCCCAAACGCTGCGAAGGCTATAGGCCGCTCTTCACCTTGTCTGCGCCGTTCGTCACGGCCTTACCTGCCGAGCTGAGATCCTGACCGGCGCCGGCTGTCGTGTTGCAAGCGCTCAGCATTGGCGCCAAGGCAGACAACGCGAGCGCCAACAACAGGGCACGGGATGAAATACGTCCGTTAAGCATCGAGGTCTCCATGATTGCACGTAACTGCAACCAACTCACGATGCCCGTGTTGGTTTCCTTAAAGATACGAGACCCCGGTCGAGCGTGTCCTCAAAACCCCAGTATGGCCTTGGCGACGATGTTCCGCTGTATCTCGTTCGAGCCGCCATAGATCGAAATCTTGCGCCAGTTGAAATACGTCGGCGCCGCTTCGGCCGCATAGTCCGGACCCACAGGCGGCTCGTTGCTGCCGGGCTCATGGTCGTCATACGGCAGTATATAAGGACCAACCACGTCCATCAGCAACTCGGTCGTCGCCTGCTGCAGCTCGGATCCCTTGATCTTCAGGATGGAGCTTGCCGGGTTCGGCTTGCCGCGATCCCGGTTGCGCTCGTCCGCGACGACGCGGAGTTGGGTCATCTCCAGCGCCTTCAGCTCGACTTCAACCGCAGCAACCCGCTCGCGGAAATGCGGCTCGTCCATCATGGCGCGGTCGCCGACGCGCTCCAGCGCCGCCAACTGCTTGATGCGGCGGATGCGCGCCTTGCTCACACCGACGCGGGCGATCCCGGTACGCTCGTTGCCCAGCAGGAACTTGGCGTAGTCCCAGCCCTTGTTCTCCTCGCCGACCAGGTTCTCAACCGGCACCCGCACCTCGTCGAACCAGACCTCGTTGACCTCGACGCCGCCGTCGATCGTCTGGATTGGGCGCACCGTGACGCCCGGCGTATTCATGTCGATCAGCAGAAAACTAATGCCCTCCTGCTTCTTCCTTGCCGCGGTGTCGGTGCGCACGAGGCAGAAGATCCAGTCGGCGTACTGCGCCAGCGTCGTCCAGGTCTTCTGCCCGTTCACCACATAATGGGCGCCGTCCCGCACGGCGGTGGTCCGCAGGCTCGCGAGGTCCGACCCGGCGCCAGGCTCGGAGAAGCCTTGACACCACCAGATGTCCAGGTTCGCCGTCGGCGCCAGGAACTGCTTCTTATGCGCCTCGGAGCCGAACTGCGCGATGACCGGCCCGACCATGTTGGTGTTGAAACCGAGCGGCGCCGGCACGCAGTTCTGCTGCATCTCGTCCTGATAGATGTAGAGCTGCACCGGCGTCCAATCCTGGCCGCCCCACTCCGCCGGCCAGTGCGGCACCGCCAGCCCGTTCGCGTTCAGGATGCGTTGCGCCGTGACCTGCTGGTCCCGCGACACGTGCTCGCCGCGCTGCACCTGCTCGCGGATCGTCTCGGGAATTTGCGTGGTGAAAAAATCGCGCATCTTCTCGCGGAAGGCGCGTTCCTCGGCGGTGAAGCTCAGGTCCATAACGTGCTCCTATCGCAGGTCGAACAGGCCGGCGGCGCCCTGGCCTCCGCCGATGCACATGGTGACGACCACGCGCTTCGCACCCCGGCGCCGGCCCTCGATCAACGCGTGCCCCATCATCCGTGCCCCGCTCATGCCATAAGGGTGCCCAATCGAGATCGCGCCCCCGTCCACGTTCAAGCGGTCGGCAGGAATGCCGAGCTTGTCGCGGCAATACAGCACCTGGCTGGCGAAGGCTTCGTTAAGTTCCCATAGATCAATATCGTCTACTGTCAGCCCATGACGCTCCAGCAGCCGCGGCACCGCGAACACCGGGCCAATGCCCATCTCGTCCGGGTCGCAGCCGGCGACCGCCAGGCCGCGGAACACCGCCATAGGCTCCAGGCCCCGGCGCGCCGCCTCCTTGTCCGACATCACCACGCAGGCGCTGGCGCCGTCCGAAAGCTGGCTCGCATTGCCCGCGGTGATGAACTGCCCGTCGCCGCGCACCGGCTTCAGCTTTGCCAACCCTTCCAGCGTGGTTTCGGGCCGGTTGCCTTCGTCCTGGCGCAGCGTGATCGGCTCATGCCGGACCTCGCCCGTCACCTTGTCAGTGATCGCCATGACGCTCGGCAACGGCACGATCTCCCCGTCGAAGCGCCCAGCCTGCTGCCCGGCCGCGGTGCGGCGCTGGCTCTCGAGAGCATACTCGTCCTGCGCCTCACGGCTTATGCCATACCGCGCCGCCACGATGTCCGCCGTCTCGATCATCGGCATATACAGCGCCGGCACGTGGTCCTCGATCCAAGCGTCCTTGTACATGTGCCGGTTCATCGTCGTCTGCACCAGGCTGATGTTCTCCAGCCCGCCCGCCACCGCGACCGGCACGCCGTCGCACACCACGCGGTTAGCCGCGATCGCGACCGCCTGCAGGCCGGACGAGCAGAAACGGTTCACCGTCATCGCCGCCGTGCCCGCTGACAGCCCAGCGCGCAGGGCTGCCTGCCGGGCGATATTGCCGCCGGTAGCGCCCTCCGGATTGGCGCAGCCCAGCACGACCTCCTCCACGTCGCCCGCCTCCAGCCCGGCGCGCTCGACCGCGTTCTGGATGGCATGGCCGCCCATTTCGGCCCCGTGGGTCATGTTGAATGCGCCGCGCATGGCTCGGCCAATTGGGGTGCGTGCAGTGGAGACGATGACGGCTTCAACCATGGTTCGATGCTCCGTGTTGTGAAGGTTCGGGTTGGGTGAGTTCGGCGATCAGTTCACGTTTGGCGAGCTTGCCCACCGGCGTGTGCGGCAATCGCTCGCGGAGTTCGAGGGCGGTCGGCAGCTCGTGCCGGCCCAGCTTATCGGCCAGGAATTCCCGCAGCGCGTCCAAGGTCAACGTCGGCGCACCATCCCGCAATACGACATACGCCTTCGCCGCCTGGCCGCGATACGGGTCGTGGATGCCGATCACCGCAGCCTCCTGCACGTCCGGATGCTCGTGGATCGCGTCCTCGATCGACCGGGGATACACGTTGAAACCGCCGGAGATGATCATCTCCTTCTTGCGGTCGACCAAGGTGAAGACGCCATCGGGCGCCATCCGGCCAATGTCGCCGGTCAGGAACCAGCCATCGACGAACGCCTCCGCCGTCTCTGCCGGACGCCGCCAGTAGCCCGGCGTCACGTTGGGGCCGCGAATGCGCACCTCGCCGATCTCGCCGGGCGGCAGCACACGGGTCGGGTCCTCGACCGCCACCACGTCCATCTCGATGCCGGGCAGCGGCACGCCGATGTCGCCAGGACCCGGCGTGCGGTCCGTCAGCACGTTGGTGCCGGCCGGCGAGGTTTCGGTCATGCCCCAGCCGCCGCCCAACCGCAGCCCCGTAATGGCCTCGACCCGCATCCCCACATCATGTGGCAGCGCGGCACCTCCGGAACTCGTGACTTTCAGGCTCGAAAGGTCGCGTGAGGCAAAGCCGGGATGGCTCGCCAGCGCGATCCACATGGTCGGCACGCCGAAGAAATGCGTGCAGCGGCCGATCTCGATGTCCTCCAGGGCCTGGTTCACGTCGAACCGGGCGCGCAGCATCAGCTCCACACCGCTCGCCAGCGCACGCAGCATCACCGCGGACAGGGCATAGATATGGAACAGCGGCAGCACGCACATAATGCGGTCGCCGGGCATGTAGCCCCGCTCGCTACCGGCGCTCCAGGCATCATAGATCGCGACCGCGCTGGTGATGTTCGCATGGGTCAGCATCGCGGCCCGCGGTGCGCCGGTGGTCCCGCCAGTGTATTGCAGCACGGCCACGTCAGGCGGCTCGATTGCCGGCCATGCCGCCTCTGGCCCATCGAGGTCGCGCAGCGTGCGGGCGCCCGGTGGCACCGGCGCGTCCACGCCGCCCGGCCCCCAATCCAGGTCCTCCGCGACAATCAGCTTGCTGATAGCGCCGGACTGCCGGGCCGCAAGGGCCTGGGGCATCAGCGCCGGCAGGTTGCCGACGATCATGGTCTGCGCGCCGCTATCCACCAGCTTGCGTTCCACAGCGCGCGCGGGATCGAGCGGGCTGAGATGCACCACCACGCCGCCGATGCGCAGCACCGCAAAGAAGGCAATCGGGTGCGCCGGGCTGTTGGTCAGCAGCAGCGCCACCGCGTCGCCCGGCAGCAGGCCGAGCGCCATCAGCCCGCGCGCCAGGCGGTCGACCCGCTCGCCCAGCTCGGTATAGCTCATGCGCCGGCCGCGGAACTCCAGCGCCGGCCGACCCGCATATCGGGCCACCGCGCGGTCAAGCAGTTCTGGCAACGTGCTGACCGCAATCGGCGTGTCCCAGCGCACATTGTCTGGATAGCTGGCCTCCCAGGCGAACGGGCGTGGCACTATGCTGCCTTTGCCGCGTGGGCGGCGAAACCCTGCCCGGCGTCGGCAAGCTTTGCCAGCAGCGGCGCCGGGCGCAAAAGCTCGTCCCCGGTGGCGGCAAAGAAGTCCTGCAGCCGGTCGCGGATGCGCGGCAACCCAATCAGATCGGCATAGAACATCGGCCCGCCGCGCCAGGCCGGCCAGTTGTAGCCATGCAGCCAGATGGCGTCGATGTCGCCGGGCCGGGCGGCGATGCCCTCCTCCAGAATGCGCGCGCCCTCGTTGATCATGGGATACACCAGCCGCTCGGTGATTTCCTCCGCGCTGATCGGGTGCCGGGTGATGCCCAGCTTCGCGGACTCAGCCGCAATGATGCGGTCCACCTCCGGGTCCGGCGTGGCGTTGCGGCCCTCATACAAATAATAGCCCGCACCGGTTTTCTGCCCGTAACGCCCGGCCTCGCACAGGGCATCCGACACCGGGGCGCGCTTGCCGAAGGCCTTCCTGATGCGCATGCCGATGTCGAGGCCCGCCAGGTCCCCCATGGCGAATGGCCCCATGCGGAAGCCGAACGCCACCAGCGCCGCGTCGACCTCCGCCGGGCTGGCGCCGTCCAGCAGCAGGCGCTCGGCCGCGTCGCTGCGCCGCGCCAGCATGCGGTTGCCGACGAAGCCGAAGCAGTTGCCAACCACGATGCTGACCTTGGAGAGCTTCTTGCCGATGTCCGACGCGGTGGCGATGACGGACGGGCTGGTCTGGCCTCCGCGCACGACCTCCAGCAATTTCATCACATTGGCCGGGCTGAAGAAGTGCATGCCCAGCACGTCGCTGGGCCGTGTGGAGGCTTCGGCGATCTCGTCGATGTTGAGGTAGCTGGTATTGGTGGCCAGCACCGCGCCGGGCTTGGCGAAGCGGCCAAGCTCCGCGAACACCTGCTTTTTCACGCCCATGTCCTCGAACACCGCCTCGACCACGATGTCTGCGCCCTCGACGCCCTCCAGGCCGAGCCGTCCCTGAATGCGGCCGCGGCGCTCCTCGGCCTGCGCGGCGGTGATGCTGCCGCGCTTGGCCGAAATGCCATACAGCTCGGCGATACGGGCCAGGCCGCGGTCGAGCGCCGCCTGCTCGGTCTCGATCACGGTCACGGGGATGCCAGCGTTGGCGAAGCACATGGCGATGCCGCCGCCCATGGTGCCGCCGCCGATCACCGCGGCGCGGGCGATGGGCCGCGGCTGGGTGCCGGCAGGTAGGTTGGGCTTCTGCGCCTCCCGCTCGGCGAAAAATGCGTGGCGCTGGGCGCGGCTCTCGTCGCCGGTGACAAGCTGCTCGAATAGGCGGCGCTCGTTGGCGAGGCCCTCGTCGAACGGCATCGTCACGGCGCCGCGCACGCTCTCGACGCAGGCGCGCGGGGCGGCAGCGCCCGACGCCTTCAGCAACGGTGACGCGACGCGGTCGATCAGCCCGGCGTCGGCCCGGGCCGGAGCCAGCGCATCCTCACGGTCCCGCACCCGGCGGCGCTCCGTGACGTTGCGCGCCCATGCCACCGCCGCGTCCGGATAGGTGCCGTCGAGCAGCGCGTCGACCAGGCCGCACTCCGCCGCCTCCTTCGCGCCGATCGGGTTGCCGGTCACGATCATCGACAGCGCCTTCTCGATGCCGACGATGCGCGGCAAGCGCTGCGTGCCGCCAGCGCCGGGCAGCAGGCCGAGCTTCACCTCGGGCAGGCCAAGCCGCGCCGTCGCCCAAGCCACCCGCGCGTGGCAGCCGAGCGCCAGTTCCAGCCCGCCGCCCAGCGCCACGCCCTGGATCGCGGCCACGACCGGCATCGGCATGTCCTCGATGACGGCAATAAGCTGGCGCAAATTGGGGTCCTGCGACGGCTTGCCGAACTCGGTGATGTCGGCCCCGCCGCTGAACGCACGGGCGGTGCCGGACAGCACGACCGCCTTCACGCTGGGGTCGCCGCGCAGTTGCTCCATCGCCTGCATCAGGCCGCTGCGCAGCGTGATGCCGAGCGCGTTCACCGGCGGGTTGTCCATCGCCACCACGGCCACGCCGTCCTGGAGCCGCACGTCGACGGCTGCGTTGATGCTGCCCATTTTGTTTAAACCTCCAACCATTCGCGCCTTACCCCGGCGTTGCCGGCCAGGCTGGCCGGAGTGCCTTCGAATACGATCTCGCCGTGGCCCATGACATACAGCCGCTGGCTGATCGCCAATGCGATGTCCAGCTTCTGCTCCACTAGCAGGATTGTCACGCCACGCTCGGCCACCGCCACCAGCAGCTCGCGGACCTTCTGCACCATCATGGGCGCCAGGCCCTCGGTGGGTTCGTCGACCATCAGCAGCGCCGGGCTGCCCATCAGGGTGCGGCACATCGCCAGCATCTGCTGCTCGCCGCCCGACAACGCCCCGGCCGGAGCGTCCGCGCGCTCCTGCAGCCGGGGGAACAGGGCGTAGGCGTCATCGAGCCCGAACTTGCCGCCGGGTCCCTTCTTCTCACCCAGCACCAGGTTCTGCACCGTGGTCAGGTCCGGGAAGATCGACCGGTCCTCCGGCACATAGCCAAGGCCCAGCCGCGCGACCTGGTGCGGCGCCAGACGGCCGATCTCCACGCCGTCGAACTTGATCTGACCCTCGCGGACGACGCTGCCCATGACCGCTTTCAGCATCGTGCTGCGCCCGGCGCCGTTGCGGCCCAGCAGCGCCACGATCTCGCCACGTGCGACCTGCATGTCGACGCCTCGCAGCACCTGGCTTTTGCCGTACCAAGCCTGCAGGCCCTGCACGGACAGCATCATGCCAGCGCCTCTGCTGCCGCGCCCAAATAGGCGGTGCGCACGGCCGGGTCGCCGCGGACGGCGTCGGGCGGGCCGGAGGCGATCACCCGGCCCTCCGCCAACACCGAAATCCGGTCGGCCAGGCCGAAAACGACGCCCAGGTCGTGCTCGATCATCACCAGCGTGCGGCCCTCGGACACGCGGCGGATCAGCGTCACGGCGCGCTCGGTCTCCGCGCGGCTCATGCCGGCGGTGGGTTCATCGAGCAGGATGGTTTCTGCGCCGCCGGCGATGGTCACGCCGATCTCCAGCGCGCGCTGATCGGCGTAGGCGAGCGCCCCGGCCAGCACGTCGCGCCGGCGTTCGAGGCCCAGCAGCAGCAGGACCTCCTCCGCCCGGCGGCGCAGCGAGGCGAAACCCTCCAGCCGGCGCCAGAAGGCGTGGCCGCAGCCATGGGTGCGCATCGCGGCGGCGCGCAGGTTCTCGAACACCGACAGGCGTGGGAACAGGCTGGTCACCTGGAAGCTGCGGGCCAGGCCACGGTTGAAGATCTCGTACGGAGGCAGGCCGGTGATGTCGCGCCCATGCAGCAGGATTTGCCCGGCATCCGATGGCAGCCGGCCGGAAATCAGGTGGAACAGCGTCGACTTGCCGGCGCCGTTCGGGCCGATCACGGCGTGGCGCTCGCCCTTCAATACCTCGAGTTCGACGCCGCGAATGATCTTCGTCGGGCCGAACGCCTTTTCCAGGCCGGTGACGCGCAGGGCGGGGGTCATGCAGCTTGCGCCATGGCGCTGGCGTCCTGCCAGGCCTCCTTGGCAGCGGGCCCAGCACGGCGCAGCAGCCACGCTCCAACCAGCAGCAACACGGTCGCCGCGAGCCAGGGCAGGATGCTTTGCGGGTCGAGCGCCAAGCCGAGGACCGGCCGTGGAGACGCGCCGTTGCGCACGCTTTGCAGACGGAAGGCGAGTTCAGCCAAGCCGATGGTTCCGGCGACCGCCAGCACGAGCCCCGGCAGCACCGCAACGTAGGAAGGCACGAGGCGTCCGCCCAAGCCCGCCCGCAAAACCGGGGCATGCGCCAGGATGATGCCGGAGATCCCGCCCGGCGCCCAAACCACCACCGCCACGAACAGCAGCCCGCTGTAGAGCTGCCACGCGTCGGTCACGGTGCTGAGCGCCACGGACAAGAAGGTGATCAGGACGGCGCCGATCACCGGACCCCAGAAGGTGCCGACGCCGCCGATGAAGGTCATGACCAGCACGGCGCTCGACGCTTCGGGCGACATGTTGCCGGAGGTGACGATCTCGTCGTTCAGCGCGGCGAGGCCGCCGGCGATCCCGGCGAACAGGCCGCTTAAGGAGAAGACCAGCAGGCGGATGCGGGCCGGGTCGTAGCCGAGGAAGCCGACCCGCTCCGGATTGTCGCGCACGGCGTTGGCGAGGCGGCCGAGCGGGGTGCGGGTATAGAGCCACATCAGCAGCGCCGCCGCCCATGCCCAGGCAGCGATGACGTAGTACGCCTCGATTTGGGCGCCGAAGTCGAGGCCGAGCAGCGGAGGGCCGGAGGAGCGGTCGCCGGACAGGCCCTCCTCGCCGCCGAACAGGCTGGGGAACAATAGGACGATGGCGACGACCAGCTCGGCGACGCCCAGGGTGATCATGGCGAACGCGGTGCCGGCCCGGCGCGTCGAGACCCATCCGGCCAGGATCGCCGCCATGAGGCCGCCCAATGCCCCGACCAACGGCAGGGCCGGCGTTGGCATCCACCAGCCCGCGTCCGCCAGCTTCATGGCGTGCATCGCCAGGAACCCGCCGAGGCCCAGGAACACGGCGTGGCCGAAGTCGAGCATGCCGCCCTGGCCGAGCAGCATGTTGAACGATAGCGCGAAAACGATGGCGATGCCCATCCGGCACAGCAGGGACAGGCCGAAGCCGCCGGGCACGACATGCGGCAGGACCAGCGCCGCGGCGGCCGCCAATATCCAGGGCAGCATCGCACGCAGCGCGGCGCTGGATTGCGGCCGGGCCAGTCCGGTTTGCGCCGGGGCCAGCATCAGGCGGACCGCGTGCCCATGAGGCCGCGCGGACGCAGCACCAGCACCAGGATCAACAGTACATACGGCACCACCGGCGCCACCCGCGCGATGGTGATCTGCCACAGGTCGGTCAGCACCGCCGTGTCCACCGGGATGCCGAGCTGCGTCAGCGCCGTACCTAGCGGCATATCGAGGCTGATGCTGGCGGTCTGCACGAAGCCGATCAGCAGCGACGCCACCAATGCACCCCAGATCGACCCAAGCCCGCCCATCACGACGATGGCGAACACGACGGCGCCGAGCGACCGGGCCATGCCGGGTTCCGTCGTGAACGCATTGCCGGCAATCACCCCGGCCAGCCCGGCCAGCGCGCAGCCGGCTCCGAAAACGATGGTGAAAACCTTTGGCACGTCATGGCCGAGCATGCTGACCATGTCGGGATGGGTGAGCGCCGCCCGCACCACGAGACCCAGGCGGGTGCGCGCCAAGGCGAGGTAAAGCGCCAGGAACATGGCGACCGCGACCGCCATCATGAACAGCCGGTAGGCCGGGTAGGCGTTGCCGGCGATGGAGAACAGCGGGAAGTCGAGCGACGCGGGCACCCGGTACGGCACCGGGGTGCGGCCCCAGATCAGCGGCACGACCTCGCCAATGATGAAGGCGAGGCCGAAGGTGAACAGCAGCTCCGCCACATGGCCGTTCTTGTGGACAGTGCGCAGGCCGTAGCGCTCGACCACGGCGCCGAGCGCGCCGACCAGCACCGGCACGATGACGAGCGCCACCCAGAAGCCGAGGCGGATGCTGATGGTGAAGGCGAGGAACGCGCCGAGCATGTAGAAGCTGGCGTGCGCCAGGTTCAGCACGCCCATCATGCCGAAGATCAGCGTCAGCCCGACCGACAGCATGAACAGCAGCAGGCCGTAAACCAGGCCGTTGAGCAGGATGAGGCCAAGCTGCTGCAAGGTATTTACGCCGGCGGCTGGAACTTGCAGGTGGTCGGCAGGCGCTGGGTCGCGGCCTCGATGCGGCTTACGGTCTTGAAGCCCATCTTGTTGTCCGGGAAGGTGAACTTCATGCCGGGTTCCAGTTCCGAGACGAACATCGGCTGCAGGAGCTGATGGTTGTCCTCGCGCATCGTCACGTCACCCAGCGGCGTCCTGTGCACCATGGTGGAGAGGATTTGGCCGACCTTGGCCGGGTCCGAGCTGTCGGCCTGCTTCATCGCAGCCGCCAGCATGTCGATTTCGTTCACGACCCGCCAATAGTAGAACTGATTGTTGGTGTACTTCGCCTCGAACTCGGCCGCGACCTTCTCCAGCTCGGGAATGCCCAGGTTGGCGTGGTATTCGCTGATCTGCGCGTAGTCCTTGCCCCCGGCACCGAGGCCGGCGATCACGTCGCTCGATCCGAGGTAATAGGTGAAGAAAATGCCCTTGTAGCCTGCGTCCTGCGCGGCCTTGGATAGCAGGGTGAGGTCGGCGCCCCAGTTGCCGGTCACGACCGCATCGGCGCCGGCGGCCTGCATCTTCTGCACATACGGCCCGAAGTCCTTGACCTTGCCCAGCGGCACCCGCTCGGCCCCGACAACCTTCAGGTCGGCCCGGCGGTTCGCCAGCATGGCCTGCGCCGCCTTTTCGACGGACTGGCCGAACGAGTAGTCGGGGTTGAAGATGTAAACCTTCTTTATCTCCGGCTGGCTGACCACGTAGTCGCTGAGCGCGCGCATCTTCATGTCGCTGTCGGCGTCGAAGCGGAAGTGCCACCAGTTGCACTTCTCGTTGGTCAGGCCGGGGTCGACGGCGGCGTAGTTCAGGAACATGACGGCCTGGTTCGGCGCGCGGCGGTTGTTCTTGGCGATGGCGTCGGACAGCGCGAATGCGACGGAGGAGCCGTTGCCCTGGGTCACGTAGTGGATGCCGTCGTCGATCGCCTTGCGCAGCAGGGTCAACGATTTTTCGGGGCTGACCTCGTTGTCGAGCGCCACCAGCTCCAGCTTGCGGCCTGGCCCGGCGGCGTTGCTCGCGTTCGCCCGGTCGATGGCGAAGCGGAAATGCTGCTCGCCCAACTGCCCGGTCGCGGCCAACGAGCCGCTGAGCGGGTCGATGTAGGCGATGCGCACGACCTCATCGGCGCGCACGGCAGGCGCGGCTAGGACGAAGGCGGCGATGGCAGCGGCCACTAGGCGGTTGAGCATGGGTTTCCTCCGGCGGCGCCTCGTTGCGGGCACCATTGTTTATGGGGGTAGTTTTCGGTCGCAACGGCTTGCGCGTCAACGGGCTTGTATCGCGACGCTCTCCGCCGGTCATTTGCGCAGCAGCTAAGTATGTAGTAATGTTTCTATATCAGGGATAACGGTGCTGCCATGTCGACCAAAACTCTATCGAGCCGTGAATTCAACCAGGACACCAGCGGGGCAAAGCGGGCAGCCATGGATGGCCCGGTGTTTATCACGGACCGGGGGCGGCCAGCGCATGTGCTACTGACGATTGAGGACTACCGCAGGTTGAGCGGAGACGAGCCCAGCATTGCCGAGTTGTTGGCTATGCCGGGCGGCGAGGACATCGAGTTCGATCCGCCAAAGATGAATTTTGTCATGAAGCTGGTTGATCTGTCGTAGTGTACCTGCTCGATACGAACGTCATCTCCGAATTTCGGAAGATCAAGACCGGCAAAGCCGACCAGAACGTCGCGAGTTGGGCATCGGGTGTGCGGGCGTCCACCCTGTTCCTATCAGCGATCACGTTCCTCGAACTGGAGTACGGCACGCTACTTCTAGAGCGGCATGACGCGAGGCAGGGCATTGTGCTGCGGGCATGGCTAGAGCATCAGGTCATCATCGCCTTCGCCGACCGCACGTTCCCGATCACGACCACCATCGCCCGGGTTTGTGCCCGGCTCCATGTGCCGGACCCGCGGCCCGAGCGCGACGCGATGATCGCGGCCACGGCGCTCGTCCACAGCATGCTGGTGGTCACGCGCGATGTAGCGGATTTCGCACCCATGGGCGTGCCGGTCATCAATCCCTGGCAACCCCAATAGTCCCTATCACTTGACCATCCCCTGACCATCCCCGCCCCAGCCGTGGCAGGATCGCAGCGAACCCGAGGTAGCCCCCATGTCGCTCCCCCCCAACTTGGCCCGCATGCTGGCCGGGCGGCTGTCCGTCCCGGTCATCGGGTCGCCGCTGTTCATCATCTCGAACCCCAACCTCGTGATCGCGCAATGCATCGCGGGCGTGGTGGGTTCATTCCCGGCGCTGAACGCCCGCCCTGCCCCGGTGCTCGCCGAGTGGATCCAGCGCATCCAGGACGCGCTGGCGACGCACGACGCGCATCATCCGGACCGCCCCTCCGCCCCCTTCGCCGTCAACCAGATCGTGCACCGCAGCAACACCCGGCTGGAGGCGGACGTCGCCGTCTGCGTCCGCTACAAGGTGCCCTTGGTCATCACCTCGCTCGGCGCCCGGCCCGAGTTGAACGAAGCGGTGCATTCCTATGGCGGCGTCGTGCTGCATGACATCATCAACGACCGATTCGCGCGCAAAGCGGTCGAGAAGGGCGCGGACGGCCTGATCGCCGTCGCCGCCGGCGCGGGCGGGCACGCCGGCACCCTGTCGCCCTTTGCCTTGATGCATGAGATCAGGGCGTGGTTCGATGGCCCGGTCGCATTGTCGGGCGCAATCGCCACCGGCTCGGCGGTGCTGGCGGCGCAGGCAATGGGCGCCGACTTCGCCTATATCGGGTCCGCGTTCATCGCGACGGCCGAGGCGAACGCCTCCCAAGGCTACAAGCAGGCCGTGGTGGACGGCGCCGCCGACAGCATCGTTTACACCAACCTCATCACCGGCGTGCACGGCAACTATTTGCGGTCGAGCCTTGCGGGCGCCGGGCTCGATCCGGACAACCTGCCGGCGTCCGATCCATCGGCGATGAACTTCGGCAGCGACAAGCCGAAGGCGTGGAAGGACATCTGGGGCTCCGGCCAGGGCATCGGCGCCGTGGACTCGGTGGTCCCCGCAGCGGCTTTGGTGGCGCGGCTGGTGCAGGAATACGCGGCGGCGCGAACCCGGCTCGGGACGGCGCAGCCCGCCTTGGCGCTGGCGTAAGCACCGAGCCACGCTGCGGCTTCGCGGCGGACCACGCACCCGCGTCGACCAATCCGCTTCCGTTGCGCCGCCGTTCCGGCCTAAGCTTCGGAATGGACCAAGCGGCGCTGGACCGCCCCGGCAAGCCACTGTGCCAGGCCGCCGCGTGGATGCCGCGCGCCGTTTAGGAGCCACCTCGTCATGCTGATCCCGCTTATTGCGCTGGCTTTCGTCGTCGTGCTCGGCGTATCGCTGGCGGTGCGCACCGTGCCGCAGGGCCAGGTCTGGACCGTCGAGCGCTTCGGCGCCTTCACCCGGCTGCTGCAACCGGGCCTGAACTTGATGCTGCCCATGGTGGAGCGGGTCGGGCACAAGATGAACGTGCAGGAGATCGTGATCGACATCCCCGAGCAGGCCGTGATCACCCGGGACAATGCGGCCGTGGTGGTGGACGGGATCATGTACTACCGTGTGCTTGACCCGGCGAAGGCGGCATACGGCGCGCAGAACCTGGTGCAGGCGCTGACGAGCATGGCGATGACCAACATACGGTCGGTGATCGGCGCGATGGACCTGGACGGCGCATTGTCGGGACGGGAGGAGATCAACGCCAAGCTGCTGGTGACGCTGGACCATGCGACGGCGCCTTGGGGGGTGAAGGTGAGCCGGGTGGAACTGCGCAAGATCGAGCCGCCGGCGAACCTGATGGCAGCGATGAACCTGCAGATGACCGCCGAGCGCGAGCGCCGCGCCACCGTCGCCCGCGCCATGGGCGAGCGGGAAGCGGCCGTCGCCCGCGCCGAGGGCCAGAAGCAGGCGACGGTGCTGGCGGCCGAGGCGCGTCTCGAGGCCGCGATGCGGGATGCGACCGCCCGTGAACGCCTTGCCGAGGCAGAGGCGCGGGCGACCCAGGTCGTCGCCGTTGCCGCCCAGGGCAGCGGCGGCGAGGCGCTGCGGTATTTCATTGCGCAGAAATACGTGGATGCGATCGGCAGGCTGGCGGCGAACCCCAGCGGACGCACCTTGGTCATCCCGGTCGAAACCGGCGCCTTGGCTGGCGGCATCACCCAGGCGATTGAGGCGATGCGCCTGGCGCGCGATCCTGCGCCGTGACGCCCGGCACGAAGCTTTCGTGACGTCCGGCGCGATCTGGATCATCGCGGGCCTGCTGGGCTGCGCCGCCGAGATGGCTGCGCCGGGCGCGTTCCTGCTGCCGGTCGGCATGGCGGCATGCGGCACGGGGGTGGGCACGGAGTGGTTCGGACTTGGTGGCGCGCAGCAGGTAGTGCTGTTCATGGCGCTCACCGCCGGGCTGGTCGCTGCTTCTTGGTGCATTCGGGGCCGAGGGCCGCGCATCGACCGGGTGAACGCCCCCACCGCTGGCCTGATCGGCCAGACCTGCCGCGCCGTTGCGTTCGAGGGCAATGAGGGCCGGGTGGCGCTGGGCGACAGCACATGGCCGGCGCGGATGATGGACCGGTCGTCCCCGGCAGCCGGGTCGTTGCTGGAGGTCGTGGGACTGGAGGGAACGACGCTGATGGTAAGTCCGCGGACTAAGGGTTAGCTCGCCTCCACTGGCATTTCTGTTGCATGGCATCCGGTGCGAAAGGGCAATGCGCCCGGCCCGCATCAGGCCGAGCGACGGAAAGGAGACGTTCGATGTCGTCGAACAGCCAGGGCGTGCCGACCCTCGTCATCACCGGGGCGCATCCGAAGCTATATAACCACGACCTCGCCCCCACGGCCCCTGCCGGCCGGACGTGGGGCGTGTTCAGCCTGTTCGCGATGTGGATGTCCGATGTGCATTCGGTCGGCGGCTACACCTTCGCCGCAAGCCTGTTTTTCCTCGGCCTGACCGGATGGCAGGTGCTGATCTCCATGGCGGCCGGCATAACGGCCGTCTATTTCCTGATGAACCTGATCGGGCGGCCGTCGCTGCGCTACGGCATCC
>CAXSGE010000048.1:0-28351 GCA_964236715.1 uncultured Acetobacteraceae bacterium
CCCAGAATGTGCCGAGCAGGCCGAGGAAGATCAGCAGCCCCGTCATGTAGCGGGAAAGCTCGCGGCTTTCGTCGAGCCGGCTGGCGAGGCTGTCGAGCAGGCTGCGCATGGCCGGGGCGGAAAGGGTGAAGCGGTCCTGGCCCTCGCGGTTCTTGGCTTGGCGGGCCGCCAGCATGCTCGCCATCGGCGCCAGCAGCCGCGGCGGCGGCAAGGTGGCAAGGCGTGCGCGGGATTTTTGGAAAGTTTCGAGCCAATGGACCTCGGGGGTCAGCCGGGTCACCTGCAGCAGGTTCCAGCCGATCCCGATCAGCAGCACGACGAATATCAGGCCGTTCAGCAGCGGGTTGCTGGAGAATGCGGTGATCAGCGCGCCGGACAGCAGGATAGTGAGCAACATGACCGCGAGCAGGAAGCCCAGCATGCGGACCAGGTAGATCTTGGGCCGGGTCATGGCTTCGCGGCCGGTGCAGGTGCGCTGGGGGCGGCTGCGGGTGCGCCCGGCACGTTGGTGCTGAGGTCCACGCGGTCGGCCGGGCCGTCGCCGCCGGCGGAGCCGAGTGCCCGGACGTAGATGCGGGTCGACGGGATGCCCTCGTTGATCAGCACCGCCCGCGCCGCCAGCGCACGGGCCAGCGAGAGCCGGCGCGGAGTGGACGGGTCGTCGGCGCTGCCGGCAGCGTAGGCCGCCACGTTGATGGCCTGGTTGGAGTCCCGCAACGGGCGGGCGAAATTGCGGATGGCGGCCTCGGTCGCGGTGTTGAGGTCGGCCCGGCTCGGGCCAAAGGTCGCGCGCACGCCGCCCGGCGCCGTGGAGGCCTCGCCGGGCGCATCGGCCACGACCACGACGGGCGGCGGCTCGGGCGGGCGCTGCACCGGGACGGCGACGGCAGGCGGGATGGCGGCGATGGCGGGCGGGACGGTGGGCACGGCCGGCGGCTTTGGCGGCACCGGGACGGCGGCCGGCCCAGCTTTGGCGGTATTTGGCCTGGCGGCGTTCGACCGGGCCGCGGGCCGGGCGGCTGGATGCTGGTGCGGCGCGGGATGGGGCCGGGCCGGGGTCGGTTTCAGCGCGTCCAACGCACCGGAGTTCACCCCGGGCTGCACAGGCTGCGCCTGCGCCGTGCCAAGGAGGCAGAGCAATGACGCGGCTAGCAGGCCCGGCGTTCTCGATCGGGCAGGGGCGGCGTGCCAGGCCATCAGCCCGTGCGGCCCTCGGCGGCGGTCACGCCCTCCGCAACGACCTCGCGCAGCCGGGCATGCATGTGGGGGTTGGCCGCCACGATGTCATTCGGCCCGGCCTCGTGCAGCACGCTCTCGGCGCCGGCCGGGTCGGTGACGAAGCCGCCGGCCTCGCGCACGATCAGCAGGCCGGCCGCCATGTCCCAAGGCTTGAGGCCAAGCTCCCAATAGCCGTCGTAGCGCCCGGCTGCGACCCAGGCGAGGTCCAGCGCCGCCGCGCCGAAGCGCCGGATGCCGGCAACCTGCGGCATCAGCACGCCCAGGGTGCGGGCGAAGGCCAGGCGACGCCCGCCGGCGACGGCGGCGAAAGGAATGCCGGTCGCGAACAGCGCATCCTTGAACTCGCGCCGGGCGGAAACACGCAGCCGGCGTTCGTTCAGGAACGCGCCGCCGCCCTTCTCGGCCCAGAACATCTCGTCATGCACGGGGTTGTAGATCATGCCCGACGAGATCTCGGAGCTGCCGTCCTGCAGCCGCTTTTCCAGCGCGATCGAGATGCACCAGTGCGGGATGCCGTGCAGGAAGTTGCTGGTGCCGTCGAGGGGATCGACGATCCAGCGCCACGACCAGTTGTCGCTGCCGGACATGCCGCTCTCTTCCATGAGGAAGCTGTAGCCCGGCCGCGCCTTGCCGAGTTCCTCCCGCATGGTGGACTCGGCGCGTATGTCGGCCTGGCTCACGAAGTCGCCCGGCCCTTTCACGCTTACCTGGAGCTGCTCGACCTCGTTGAAGTCGCGCAGCAGCCGCTTCGACGCCTTCTGCGCGGCGTTCTGCATGACGGTCATGTGGGGCGACAGGCGCAGCGCCATTACGAGCGGGCCCGCTCCACGTACGAGGCGTCCTCGGTGCGGACGACGATGCGCTCGCCGGCCTCGACGAAGGGCGGCACCTGGGTTTTCACGCCGTTGGACAGGCGGGCGGGCTTATAACTGCTGGTGGCGGTCTGGCCTTTTACCACGGGGTCGGCCTCGACGACCTCGAGCACGACGGTGCTGGGCAGGCGTATGCCGGTGGGCTCGTCCTCGACCATGTCGACCGTCACGGTCATGTTGTCCTGCAGGAACGACGCGGCGTCACCCAGCAGGCCGAGCGGGATGATGGTCTGCTCGTAGCTCTCGGGATCCATCAGGATGACATTAGCGCCGTCGGTGTAGGAATAGGTGAAATCCTTTTCCGAGGTCATCAGCCGTTCGACGCTGTCGGCGGTGCGCCAGCGCTCGTTGGTCTTGTTGCCGGTCTTGAGGTCGCGCATCTCGACCTGGATGAAGGCGCCGCCCTTGCCGGGGGTGATGATCTGCTGCTTGAGCACGGTCCAGCGGCGGCCGCCGTGGTCCAGCACCTGGCCGGCGCGAATGAGGTTTGCCTGTTGCTTCATCGAACGGACCTGCTTATCGGACAATATCTAAAGAACCGGGCGCCACGCCCGTCGTGAGCGGCGCTTTTAGCCCGCGCCCGACACCCGGGCAAGGCGGAGGGCCTTTATATGGGTGTGCCCATCCCGCGGACCGGCCGTGAAGCCGAGCGACTCCCAGAACGCATGTGCATCGCTGCTGCCGGCGTTGACCGTAACGGGTTGGCCGGCCAGGCATGGCGCCTCAAGCAGGATGGTGGCCAGAGTCCGCGCAATCCCACTCCGGCGGAATGCCGGGCGGATGTAGAAGCGTCGCATACGCAAGGCGCCAGGCATGACGGGGTCAAGCGTCAAGCCTCCGACACCCGCGAGCGTGCCGGCCACCCGCGCCGCAAGCAAAGCCTCGCCCGGGCGGTTGAACCGTGTCGTGTGGGCCGCCCATTCGGCAGCGAGCCGATCGAGGGATCGGTGTCCCTCGGTTCGCGCCTCGGCATGGAGGCCGTCGAATCCGACCGGCAGCGTCCCGGTCACGATGTCGATTGATAAAGCCATGTTTGTAGCGTTCGTGGCTGGTCCAAAGCGGACTTTTGAGAGCGGGCGGCAATCACGCGTGCTTCTTTAGGGTGACTGCATGGCGTTCAAAGGGTGTGCGCTACTATAGTCGTGCCAGTTGCCGTGGGTGAAAACTTCAATCCCACTACTATGTTGTGTCCGCAGGCTACGATTGTCCAGTGTTCTACCTTAACAGGTCCGGTGATCCCCACATCTGATGGTTCCGGTACCTCGTTGCGAATAGCCTGAGTATTATCTATGTAAGCATCTCGGCACCCCTGTACGCCCGCAATCGCGGTTGCGAATGCATAACGAGAGGCATCAATCTGCAATGTTGGGTCGGCGCTGGTATCTCCGGGCGCGAGAAGGCTATTGATGAGGACGCCCATACTGCGTACTGATGTCAACACATTCAAGAGGCGCGTGATCCCACAACCGCTTGCCTCCACACGTTGTCCCCATTGTCCAGCCATCGGTGCATTCGCTGAATCGAATTCTGGCCGCTTCCAAATCTTGATCAGTGGCAGGTGAGAAAACGAGGCGTTCCCGCAGCCGTGCCTTATCCAAGTCGTGCTGTGCTTCGCGGTCTCGATGACAGCGTCACGTTGTTTTTGAGACTGAAGGATGGCGCTGAACTGAGGAGAAGGGGGCGGAGGTGCGTTCTGCGCCTGCGCGGCTATACAAGTTAGTGATAGAAAGACGCCGGACAGTCCCCACTGGTTTGCCCTGATAGACATATCGCCCTTTCGCCAGAATGCCGGACCTTGTTGCAACTTTACAGTCGCTTATGGCCACACGAAATGCAGCAAACATCCTAAGGTCGTTATGGTGTCGAACCTTAACACGAAAGTCCAATCAGCGTCCTGAGCCGGCTTTCAAAGCGAGACGATGCCTGCCGATCCGTAAGAGGTGCCTCAACGAAGGTCCGCGACATTCTACCGGGAACGCTGATGACTGCGGCCCGTCGAGTCCTGCACGGTGTCGCCGTGGAGATAGCCCGGACCAATCGGCACTTTGCCGTAACCGCCGGGGAGGTCCAGCACGTAGGTCGGCCAGGCCAGGCCCGTGAGCCGGCCGCGCAATGCGCGCAGGATGCTTTGACCCTCCTCGATGGGTACGGCAAAGCGGGCGGTGCCAGGCGCCGGGTCGAGCTGGTGTAGGTAGTACGGCTTCACCCGGGCGCGGAGCATGGCGCGGAACAGGTCCTCCAGCACATCGGGGCCGTCGTTGACGCCGCGCAGCAGGACGGATTGGCCTAGCAGCGGCACGCCGGCAGCCTGGATGCGGCGGAGCGCTGCGATGGCGGCAGGGGTGAACTCGCGCGCATGATTGGCGTGAACGACGAGCCAGACCGGGGTTTCGACCGCCATCGCTGCGGCGAGCGCGGCAGTGACGCGGGCCGGGTCGGCGACGGGGACGCGGGTGTGGATGCGCAGCAGCTCGATATGCGGCATGCCGGCGAGCGTTTGCAGGATGGCGCCGAGGCGGCGAGGGGACAGCATCAGCGGGTCGCCGCCGGTCAGGATCACCTCGCGGATGGCGGGATGTTCGCGGAACCAGGCGTAGGCGGCTTCAAGCTCGGCGTCGGACAGCAGCCCGCCGCCGGGTCCGACGTGCTCGCGGCGGAAGCAGAAGCGGCAATAGACCGGGCAGATCAGCAGCGGCTTCAACAATGCGCGGTCGGCATAGCGGTGGACGACGCCCGGCAGCGGCGACAGCGCATCGTCGCCGATGGGATCGGCGAGTTCATGCGGCGCCACGTCGAGTTCGGCCGGGTCCGGGATGAACTGGCGTCCAATCGGGTCGCCGGGATGCTCGATCAACGCGCGCATGGCATCCGGAATAGCCATGGCATAGCGCGCGCCAACCTGTTCGAGCACGCGGAGGCGCTCGGCTGGGGCAAGGCCGGCCTCGACCAGCGCTGCGGCGTCGCGGATCATGCGGTGACTATCTCGGGTTCGGTGTAGCCCTGCATGAACAGCAGGGCGCGCAGACCGCAATGGTCGATGCGGACCCGCGCCTCCTCGCTGACGATCGGCTTGGCATGGAAGGCGACGCCAAGCCCGGCGGCGCGGATCATCGCGAGGTCGTTGGCGCCGTCGCCCACGGCCAGGCAGTCGGCCAAGCCGAGGCCCCGGCCGGCCGCAAGCTCCTGCAGAGCTTCGAGCTTCGCGGCTTGGCCGAGGATCGGTTCGCCCACGGCGCCGGTAAGCGCCGTTCCGTTATCCAACAGCGTGTTGGCGCGGTGGACATCGAAGCCGAGTCGATCTGCGACGCGGCTGGTGAAGTAGGTGAAGCCGCCCGAGACCAGCGCGGCCGTGGCGCCGTATGCGCGCATAGTGGCGACCAGCTCGGCGGCGCCGGGCATGAGGCTTGTTCCGGCCCAAGTCTTTGCCAGGGCGTCGAGCGGCAGGCCGCGCAGCAGGCCGACACGCTCGCGGAGGGCGTCGGCGAAGTCGATCTCGCCGTTCATGCTGCGCCGGGTGATGGTGGCGACGCGGTCCTGCAGGCCGGCATAGGCGGCAAGCTCGTCGAGGGTCTCGGTGGTGACGACCGTGCTGTCCATATCGGCGATCAGCAGGCGCTTGCGGCGGTTGGCGGCGGGTGTCACGACGGCATCGACCGGGGCGGCGTCGAGCGCTGCGTGGATCATCGCCGGGTCGGGGACGGCGGCAACCGGGATGTCGATTGCCTCGCCGGCGGATAGGGTCACGGGCGGGCCGCCATGCGCCGCCTCGGCCACGCGGGCGATCAGCGCAGGGGTGAGTGCGTCGGAGCCGCGGGGGGCAATCAGGGTGAGGACGTGCATGATGGAGGGATGGCAGGGGTTGCGGAATGGAGCAAGCTGACGCGCGGGCGGCTGATGCATTGATCATCGCGGGTCCGACATGCAGCGGGAAGTCGGCCTTGGCGTTGGAACTCGCGCGCCGCCTCCATGGCGTCGTGATCAACGCGGATTCCATGCAGGTTTACCGCGAACTGCGCATCCTGACCGCCCGGCCGACCGTGGAGGAGGAGCAAGCAGTTCCGCACGCGCTCTATGGCGTTCGCGCCGCCGCTGAGCCCGGCAGCGCCGCGTGGTGGCGCGATGAGGCGTTGGCGGCGATGGATGCAGCGCGGGCGGCCGGGCGGGTGCCGATCCTGTGCGGCGGCACCGGACTGTATCTTTCGGCATTGATCCGGGGCATCGCGGACATCCCTGATCCCGGCCTGGAGGCGCGGACGGAGGCGCGCGGCTTGCTGGAGGAACTCGGTCCGGCGGCGCTGCATCAGCGGCTGCAGCAGGCCGACCCGGCAACGGCCGCCACGCTGCGCCCCAGTGACGGCCAGCGGCTGGCGCGGGCATGGGAGGTTTGGCGCGGCACCGGGCGCGGCATGGCGGACTGGCATGCGGACGCGCAGCCGCCGCCCGGCCGGTGGTTCCGCATGGTGCTGCTGAACCCTTCGCGCGACGACTTGCGAAATGCAATCCCGTGTCGATTTACTGCGATGCTGGAGGCGGGCGCATTGGAAGAAATCGAGGCGCTGTCGCGATTGGCGCTTGACCCTGCATTGCCGGCGATGCGCGCGCACGGAGTGCCGGAGTTGCTGGCATACCATCGCGGAGAGCTGACATTGGCGGAGGCGGAGCGCCGGACCGTGTTGGCGACCGTGCAGTATACCAAGCGGCAATCTACGTGGTTCCGGCATCGCGCCATCGTCGACCCGTGCGCAACGCATACGATCCATGCGCGCTTTGCGGATAAAGCGCAATTTTCGGAAAGTGATTGGTATGCTTTAATGCACTTCAATAAGCTTATTGGTTGACGCAGCATAACGAATGATGCGATGGCCGTGCAATGAGGGAAGATAACATGACGGCTGCCCTGCAGCAATCCGGCGCTGAAATCCTGCTGCGGGCACTCCGCGACCAAGGGGTCGAGGTTATTTTCGGCTATCCCGGCGGGGCGGTGCTGCCGATCTACGACGCGATCTACCAGCAGAACAGCATTCGCCACATCCTGGTGCGCCATGAGCAGGCGGCGGTGCACGCGGCCGAGGGTTATGCGCGCAGCACCGGCAAGGTGGGCGTCGTGCTCGTGACCAGCGGACCGGGCGCGACCAATGCGGTGACGGGCCTGGTGGACGCGCTGATGGACAGCATCCCCATCGTGTGCCTGACGGGCCAAGTGCCGACGCATTTGATCGGCAACGACGCGTTCCAGGAGGCGGACACGACCGGCATCACCCGGCCCGCCACCAAGCACAACTACCTGGTCAAGCGGTCCGAGGACGTGGCGCGTGTGGTGCACGAGGCATTCTATGTCGCGCGCAGCGGCCGGCCCGGCCCGGTGGTGATCGATCTGCCTAAGGACATCCTGATTGCGCCGGCGCCGTATCAGCCGGCCTCGGCCGAGCCGCACCGCAGCTATCGCCCCGCCATGCAGCCCGACCCAGCGCGCATCAACGAGGCCGTGCGGCTGTTGAAGTCGGCGAAGCGGCCGATCGTTTACAGCGGCGGTGGGGTCATCAACTCGGGCGACGCGGCGACGGCTGCATTGATCGCCTTCGTGCGGGCGACAGGGATGCCGTGCACCAGCACGCTGATGGGCTTGGGGGCGTATCCGTCGAACGATCCGCAGTTCCTTGGTATGCTCGGCATGCACGGCACCTACGAGGCCAATCATGCGATGCACGACTGCGACGTCATGTTCAACATCGGCGCGCGGTTCGACGACCGGGTGACTGGGCGGATCAACGCGTTCAGCCCCGGCAGCCGCAAGATCCACGCCGACATCGACCCGAGCAGCATCAACAAGAACGTGTTGGTCGACGTGCCGATCGTCGGCGACGCGGCATTGGTGCTCGAGGCGATGCTGGCGGCCTGGAAGGCGGACGGCACCCAACAGGACCGGGTGGCGCTGGCGACCTGGTGGCGGGAGATCGACGCGAGGCGCGCGCTCGACAGCTTGAAATACACGCAGAGCACGGCCCCGGGCAGCATCATCAAGCCGCAGCACGCCATCCGCCGGCTGTATGAGATCACCCGCGAGACCGGACGCGAGACCTACATCACGACGGAGGTCGGCCAGCACCAGATGTGGTCGGCGCAGCACTTCCGGTTCGACAAGCCGAACCGCTGGATGACCTCGGGCGGGCTGGGCACGATGGGTTATGGCCTGCCGGCGGCGATGGGGACGCAGATCGCCCATCCCGACGCGCTGGTGATCGACATCGCCGGCGAGGCGAGCATCCTCATGAACATCCAGGAGATGGCCACACTGGCGCAATATCGCCTGCCCGTTAAGGTTTTCATATTGAATAACCAGTATATGGGCATGGTGCGGCAGTGGCAGGAGCTGTTGCACGGCGGGCGCTATTCCGAGAGCTATTCGGAGGCGCTGCCGGATTTCGTGAAGGTGGCTGAGGCATTCCATGGCGTGGGCCTGCGGGCGACGAGCATTGACGACCTGGACCGGGTAATCCGCGAGATGATCGCGGTCGACCGCCCGGTCATCGCCGACATCTGCGTCGACCAGAAGGAAAACTGCTTTCCGATGATCCCGTCGGGCGCCGCGCATAATGAGATGATCCTGGGTCCGGAGCACCAGGCGCGTACGGCGGAGATCACGGACGAAGGCTTGATGCTGGTCTGATGCTAGTCTCGACTTCCAGCCAAGACGCTGCGGCGCTGCCGCGGCGGTCTGCGACGATCTCGGTATTGGTAGAGAATGAGAGCGGGGTGTTGGCCCGGGTCATCGGCCTGTTCGCTGGCCGGGGCTACAACATCGATAGCCTCACGGTGGCGCCGGTCGACGCGACGGGGAGCCAAAGCCGGATCAACGTCGTCACGAGCGGCACCGACATGGTGATTGAGCAGATTAAGGCGCAGCTTGGCCGGCTGGTGCCGGTGCACCGGGTGGCTGACCTGTCGCAGGGCGGGCCGCATTTGGCGCGAGAGATGGCGATGGTGAAGGTCGTGGGCGCTGGACCCGACCGGGCGGAGGCGCTGCGCATCGCCGATGCATTCCGCGCCCGGGTGATCGACGCGACGACCGAAAGCTTCGTGTTCGAGCTGACGGGCAGCACGGAGAAGCTGGAGAGCTTCATCGAGCTGATGCGCCCGATTGGCTTGGCGGAGGTCAGCCGCACCGGCATCGCGGCGATCGCGCGCGGGAAGCGGATGCTCTGATTGCCTGCTCTCCCTTCGGGGATGAGGGCCATTGGACCGGCGCTTGGCAAAGCGTCTAGAACCTATCCATTCAGAACCAAGAAGGACTCTAGCCATGCGCGTCTATTACGATCGCGACGCCGACGTGAACCTGATCAAGGGCAAGAAGGTCGCGATCATCGGCTATGGCAGCCAGGGCCATGCCCACGCCACCAACCTCCGGGATAGCGGCGTGACCGAGCTTGCGGTCGGGCTGCGCGCCGGGTCGGTTGGCGTGGCGAAGGCGGAGGCAGCCGGCATCCGCGTTATGGACCCGGCCGACTGCGCCAAGTGGGCCGACATCGTTATGGTGCTGACGCCCGACGAGGGACAGGGCGACCTGTATCGCGACAAGCTCGGCCCCAACATGAAGCCCGGCGCCGCCTTGGCGTTCGCGCATGGGCTGAACATACACTTCAACCTACTGGACCCGCGGCCCGACATCGACGTGTTCATGATCGCGCCGAAGGGTCCTGGCCACACCGTGCGCAGCGAGTATGAGCGTGGCGGCGGCGTGCCCTGCCTGGTCGCGGTGGCGCAGGACCCAAGCGGCAACGCGCTGGAAATCGCGTTGAGCTACGCCAGCGCCATCGGTGGCGGCCGGGCCGGCGTTATCGAGACGTCGTTCAAGGAGGAGTGCGAGACCGACCTGTTCGGCGAGCAGGTGGTGCTGTGCGGCGGCCTGATCGAGCTGATCAAGGCGGGATACGAGACCCTGGTGGATGCCGGCTACGCACCCGAGATGGCGTACTTCGAGTGCCTGCACGAGGTGAAGCTGATCGTCGACCTCATCTACGAGGGCGGCATCGCCAACATGAATTACTCGATCTCCAACACGGCGGAATACGGCGAATACGTCACGGGTCCGCGCATCATCACCGCCGAGACCAAGGCCGAGATGAAGCGCGTGCTGGAGGATATCCAGTCGGGCCGGTTCGCGCGGGATTGGATGCTGGAGAACCGGACCAACCAGGCGAGCTTCAAGGCGACCCGGCGCCGGATGAGCGAGCATCCAATCGAGCAGGTCGGCGAGCGGCTACGTGCGATGATGCCGTGGATCAAACAGAATGCCCTGGTGGACAAGGCCAAGAACTAGGCTACCCCCCGTTCGTTGATGGCGGCCGACGTTCGGTCAGGAGAAGGTTTCATGCTCAACGCAATGCTGATCCGTCCAGTGCTGGCGCTTGGGGCATTGCTGGTGCTTGGCGGCTGCTACTCGGTGCCTGGGGCGGTTGGCCCGATGCCGTATGTGCCGGCAAGCCCGGTGCTGGGGGCGGCTGGCACCGGGTCGGCTGGCCAAGTCGTGGGGTATGCCGGGACCTCGTGTCACGCCGGCTTCTACATCTGCCAGGTGCCGGCGGGTCCGGTCGGCGCCGAGTGCAGTTGCCCCGGACTCGGCGCACCGTCCTTCGGAACCATCCGTTAGCTCGCGCGGCTGTTCGAGAAACGGATGTATAATAAGCCGGGCTAGCAAGATTTTTGGCTGGATCGGGCTCCAGCCCTTGTCCCATCCGTTCAGGCGGCGCGACGGCTGGCGAGGGCGGCGGGTAGGCCTTGGATGGCACGGTCGATCAGGGCCGCATCGGCGTCGGCGGTGAAATTCTCCGCAAGCACACGTTCGGCGGCACGTCCGGCAAGCTCGGCAGCAGCCAGGCGGACGTCGGTGACCGCGGCCTTTTCAGCGGCGGCAATGCGGTCCATCGCCATCTGCTCACGCCGGGCAGCGGAACTGGCGGCATCGGCACGAGCTGCCTCACCGACACGCTGCGCCTCGGTGCGGGCCTGATCCAGCATCGCCTGCGCGTCCTTCATTGCAACCTCGCGCTTGGCATTCGCGTCGGCCAGCATGGCTTCGGCTTCTTGGCGCAAGCGGGAGGCTTCTTCCAACTCGTATTTGATCGCTTGGCCACGCTTATCCAATTGCGCGAGCAACGGACCGAACAGCTTGCGGCCGAAAATCGCGAAGAACAGGAAAAAGGCAACGGCGACCCAGAAACGCGGGTCGGCCCAAAGGCTGGGATGATGTTCCATGCTTGCTGCTTCCTAGGCGCGCCGGGCCATGGCGGCGCCAACCGCGCCCTCGATCACGGACGGGTTTGGGGTATGGCCCGTCAACTGGGTCACGACGGCGCTGGCGGTGCTTTGCGCCACCTCACGCAACGCGCCCATCGCGGTGTTGCGTGCATCGGCGATACGGCGCTCGGCCTCGGCCAACTGCGCGCCCAGGCGTTCGTCGGCGGCACGGGATTGCTCCAGCGCCTCGGCCTTGGCTTGGGCAATGGCGCTGCCAATTGCCGATTGCGCCTCGGCATTGGCGCGGCGTCCGGCTTCGGTGACTTCGGCAATGGCTGCGTCCGATTGCGCCTTGGCGGCACGGGCGCTGTCGAGATCACTTGAAATGCGTTGGGCGCGGGCGTCGATAACCTGGCCGACCTGCGGCAGCGCGTAACGCGCCAGCAAGTAGTATAAAAGGCCGAAGATGATCGCCATCCATACCACTTGGGCGATGGTCAGCGGGTTCGCGAAGTCGAGCTGTGGCATGGACCGGTCCCTAGGGGAATGGAAGGGGCGGGACCAGCAGACCGCCGGTCCCAGGAGCCGGTGCTTAGGTGAACAGGATCAGGAAGGCGATGAGCAGCGCGAATAGCGCGACGGCTTCCGTAAGTGCGAAGCCAAGGATGCCGATCGGGAACACGGCGTCGCGGGCGGCCGGGTTACGGCCGACGGTCGAGACCATGGCCGAGAAGATGTTGCCAATGCCGATGCCCACGCCCGCGAGCGCGATGACGGCCAAACCGGCCCCGAGGGCCTTTGCAGCAGCGACGTCCATAGATCCAATCCTTTTGACAGTGTTAAAACGAGGAGAGAGGTCCGCGCGGAGGCTAGTGCAGATGCACCGCGTCGTGCAGGTAGATGCAGGTCAGGATGGCGAAGACGTAGGCCTGCAAAGCCGCGACCAGCAATTCGAAGCCGACGAGCACGATGTTGAGCGCCAGCGGAAGGATGCCGACGGTAGCGCCAAGCACGCCGGCGCCGCCCAGCAACACGACGAACGTGGCGAAAACCTCGAACATCACGTGCCCGGCCACCATGTTGGCGAACAAGCGGATGGACAGCGAGACGGGGCGCGAGAGGTAGGAGATGACCTCGATCGGGATGATAAGCGGCGCAAGCAGCTTCGGCGCGCCCGCTGGGAAGAAGTAGCTGAAGAAGTGCAGGCCGTGGATGTGCAACGACACCGCCGTCACGACCACGATGACCAGCAGCGCCAGGCCGAAGGTGACGGCGATATGGCTGGTGTAGGTGAATGAGTAAGGCAGCAATCCCAGCAGGTTGCCCATCAGCACGAAGAAGAACAGCGTGAAGATGAATGGGAAGAAGCGGCGGCCTTGCGACCCGATGCTGCCCTCGGCCATGCCCAGGAGGCCGCTGTAGCAGATCTCGGCCAGGGATTGCAGCCGGCCCGGCACGATGGCGCGCGGACGCATGCCGTAGAACAGCGTGCCGAGGATCAGCGCGCCGCCAATCACCATCATCAAGTTGGAATTGGTGAAGTTCACCGAACGTCCGAGGCCGCCGAGCGTCGTGTGCAGCTCGAACTGGCCTAGCGCATCCATCTTACCTTCAGCCGCCAAAGTCCTGCCCTCTCTAACCCAACCTCAGGTCCGCGGCGCACGCGGCATCATCAGGCGCCAAACATTGGCGATGCCCGCGGCGCCGCCAAGCACCACGAACAAGCCGAGCAACCATGGCTTGGTGCCCAGCCACCGGTCCAGCATCCAACCGATGGCAACGGAAACCGCCAGGGCCGAGACCAGCTCCACGCCCACCCGCACGCCAATGCCCATGGCGCTCGTCGTGGCGGGTGCGTCCTCGGACGGCGCCGGGGTGTCCATCGCCTGCTTCGTCCGTGCCGCCCGCAGCCGCTCCTCGAACGAACCGCCCTTGTCATCACTCATGTCCGGCCCCCTGCACGCCCATTCGGCCGCGCCCTGCGGGCCTCGGCTTGCTACTGGCGAGGGTGCGGGGTGTCAAGCCGTTGTGGGACGCCGAGATCATTCGGCTGCAACGGCCTCCATCATGCCCACGGCAGCATGCAGGTCGACGGCGAGCAGGCGGGATACCCCGCGCTCCTGCATCGTCACGCCATACAGGCGGTCCATGCGCGCCATCGTGAGCTGGTGATGGGTCACGACCAGGAACCGCGTGCCGGTCTCATGCACCATGTCGGCCAGCAACGCACAGAAACGGTCGACGTTGGCATCGTCGAGCGGCGCGTCGACCTCGTCCAGCACGCACAACGGCGCCGGATTGCAGCGGAACACGGCAAATACAAGGCTCAGCGCCGTGAGCGCCTGTTCGCCGCCGGACAGCAGGGACAGCGCAGTCAGCTTCTTGCCCGGCGGTTGCGCGTAGATCTCAAGCCCGGCATCCAGCGGATCGTCGGACCCCACGAACGCCAGATGCGCCCGTCCGCCGCCGAACATGCGGGCGAACAACGCCTGGAACTGCCGGTCGACACGCTGGAACACAGCGGTCAGCCGCTCGCGGCCCTCGCGGTTCAGGTGGCCGATGCTGCCGCGCAGTTTGGCGATGGCGGTGGCGAGCTCGTCCTGGTCACGTCTTCTTGCATCGGCGGCCTCGCTGACGGCGGCAGCCTCGATCTCCGCCCGCAGGTTTACCGGGCCGATCGCGTCTCGATCGCGGATCAGGCGGTCGAGCTGGTTGCGGGTGCGATCGGCGGCGGCCTGGGTCAAATCGGCCGGAGGCTCTCCCAACGCATCATTGGGACCGAGCTGCTCCCGGATCGTGGCGAAACCGGCGGCGGCTGACTCGGCCGCAGCCTCGACGCGCGCCAACGCCTCACGGCTTGCCGAAAGCGCCTGTTCGGCGGTACGGGCGGCGAGGCTGGCGTCGGCCCAATGGCGGTCCCCAGTGTCCAGCGCCAGGGCGGCGGCGCATTGGGCGCCTTCGGCCTTACGTAGCGTCTCGGCAGCGACCGCGGCGTCGTGGGCAAGCTGGCCGGGCGCCGCGGCCATGCGGGCACGCTCGGCCTCGGCCTCGGCGGTCCGGGCACGAAGGTCGGCCAAGCGTCCCGCCGCGTCGTCCGTGCGCATGCGCCAGTCCTCACGCTCCCGCAGCAGGATGCGTTGCCGGGCAGTCCGGGCTGCAGCGTCACGCGTCATGGCGTCAAGCGTGCGGGCAGCAGCGTTGTCTCGGCTGCGGGCGGCAACCAAGGCCGCGCGGGCACCGTCGAGCGCTGCACGCGATGCTGCGGCATTCGGCAAGGCGGCGCGCTGGGAGCTGGCATAGGCAAGCGCCACGGCTGCTTCCGCCGCTTCGGGCTGCAACGCGGCAATTTGCTCGTCAAGGCCAGCGAGCCCGGCTGCTGCCACCGCGGCTTGAGCTTGCAGCGAGGCCATGGCCTGCCGGGTGCGGCTGGCTTGCTGCTCGCCCTCACGCTGGGCGGGGCGGGCCTGGCTTTCAAACGCCCCGGCCTCGCGTTCGGCGGCGTCGGCAGCGATGCGGGCGCTTTGCGCGGCGTCCACGGCAGCGGTGGCCGCATCGAGCTGGACCCGTAACTCGGCCAGGCGGTTACGCTGCTGCAGGCGCACGGTGGCGGCCGATGGCGTGCCTGCCCGGACCGTATAACCGTCCCAGCGCCAAACTGCGCCGGCTGCGGAAACCAGGCTTTGCCCGGGCTGCAACGCGTGATGCGCCGCGTCCCCGGCGGCGTCGTCCGCCACAAAACCGATCGCGCCCAGCGCCCGGGACAGCGCCGCCGGGCCGTCCACCATCATGGCGAGCGTCTGGCCTGGCGGGGCGGGCGGCTCCGCCAACGGCAGTTCGCGCCAATGCCGGGCAGCGGTAGGATCGGCAGCGGCCACCAGGTCTTCGCCCAGCGCTGCGCCCAGCGCCGTCTCCAGCCCCGGCGGCACGCGCATCTGGTCCAGCATGGGCGGCCAGCGCTCATTATCCCGTACCGCCGAGATTTCGGCCAGCGCGGCAACCTCGGCGGCGAGCTTAGACTGGACGGCTTCGCATCGGATCGCCGCCTCGCGGGCAGCAATGCCGCCCGGCGCTGCAGCGGCGCGGGCTGCCTCCGCATGCTCCAGGCGGATGCGCGCCTCGCCAGCCGCAGCTTCGGCGGCCAAATGCGCCTGTCGAGCGGCCGCGATACGGGCAGGATCGACCAACTGCGTCACGGCGTGGACCCGCTCGGCAGCCAGGCGTGCGAGTGCGGCATCGGTGCGGCGGGCACGGGATGCGGCCTGGTCCAGAAGCGCCGCCGCCGCCTGCGTGCTGGCCGACAGGGCGGCGGCGCGTTCAGCAGCCTCCGTTGCGGCGGCCTCGGCCTGATTGGCGGCCTCGCTCGCGGCGGCGGCCTCGGCGCGGGCGGCTTCGAGCCGGGCGGGGCTGGCCATTGCATCCTGCCCAAGGCGCTCGGCCTCGGCGGCAAGGCGCGCATCGGCGCTGGCGGCGTCGTGCTGCACTTGCATGGCGTGGCTGAGGTCGCGCTGCAACTGCTCGCACCGGGCGGACGCGGCCGAGAGCGCGTCATGGGCGCGGGCAGCGTCGGCGGCGAGCACCTGCTGCCCAACACGGGCGCGCTCCAGCAAAATCCGGGCGGCAGCGTCGGTCTCGCGCAAGGCGGGAAGGGCCGCGGCGGCGCAAGCGGCTTCCCTCTCGGCATTGCCAGCGGCAGCTTCGGCCTGCACGACAGCGCGAGCGGCCCCTTCCAACCCGGCCTTGGCACGGGCGTGTGCGGCCTGCGCGCGGGCATGAACGAGCGACAACAGCGCCGTCTCCGCCCCATGCACTGCGGCGCAAACGGCCCGGTAACGCTCGGCCTCCGCGGCCTGGCGGCGCAACGCCGCAAGCTGGGCTTCGAGCTGCCCCCGCTCCTGCTCGGTGCGTTCGAGATTCTGTTCCGCGGCGCGCAGCTTGCCTTCGGCCTCGGCGCGGCGTCCGTGCAGGCCGGTGATCCCGGCTGCCTCCTCCAGTACCATGCGGCGCTCGTCCGGACGGGCGGCGACAATGGCGGAGACACGGCCCTGGCTGATCATGGCGGAGGACCGCGCGCCGCTGGCCAGGTCGGCAAACAGGGTTTGCACGTCGCGCGCCCGGGTCTCGCGTCCGTTCACCCGGTAGAAGCTGCCACCGCCACGCTCGATGCGGCGGACCACCTGCAGTTCCGGATGGCCGTCGAAGCCGGGCTCATCGCCGTCGCCCTCAAGGGTCAGCGCGACCTCGGCAAGGTTGCGGCTCGGCCGGGCAGCGGTGCCGGCGAATATAACGTCGTCCATCTCGCCGCCGCGCAGGCTGCGGGCATTGCTTTCGCCCATGGCCCAGCGTAGCGCCTCCGCCACGTTCGACTTGCCGCAGCCATTCGGGCCGACGACGCCGGTCAGGCCCGGCAAAATCTCAACGGTCGCGGGCTCGGCAAAGCTCTTGAACCCGGTGATCCGCAGCCGGACGAAGCGCGCCGCCATGGAGCGCGTTTAGCTCGTCGCTGCGTCGACGGCCTTGGCGAAGTCGTCATAGGAAAGGGCGCCGGAGGTTGTTTTGCCGTTCATGACGAAGGTGGGCGTGCTGTTGACGCCATACTTCTTCTCGCCCTCCTCCTGGTCAGTAAGGATCGCGCGCTTCAGGTCGGCGTCGGCGATCGTCGTGTTGAACGTGGCGCGGGACATGCCGGCCAATGCGGCAAACTTCGCAAGCTCCTCCGTCGAGTTCACGCCGCGGGCGAAAGCCCAGCGGTCCTGGCTCGCCAGCAGGGCGGTGATGAACGGCTCATAGCGCTCGGGCGGCAGGGCGCGGGCGACCATGGCGGCGGTGAGCGCGATCTGGTCGAGTGGGAAATCGCGCCAAACGTAGCGAATCCGGCCGGTGTCGATGAGCTTGGCGCGGACCTGGCCGAAGGTTTCCTTTTGGAACGCGGCGCAGTGGGTGCAGGTCAGGGAGAACCACTCGGTGACGACGACCTTGGCATCGGCAGAGCCCATGCTGCGCTCGGTCATGCGCGGGTCGGCCGTTTGGGCGCGTGCCGGGGTCAAGGTCAGGAGGGCAGGGGCAGCGGCGATCAGCAGGCGGCGGGTGACGGGCATGACGTCCTCGGAACTGGGGAGTGTTGGAACGTATGGTCGTGCTCCCGGCAGGCGCGTCAAGTCCGATCGGTTCCAGGGTCAGCTTTGGTCGGTCTCCCCGATGCGCCGGCCCAGCGCCGCCAGGGCGTCATGCAGCGGCCCCGGCGGGATGCCCGGCACTTCGACGGGCGCGGACAGGCGGCGGGGCCGGGCCGGCGCCGGCTTGGACGGCTCGGTCGGATCTTGAACGAAACGGAGTCGCTCGACCACCTTGCGGCCTAGGTGGCCGTTCACGCGGGCGAGCACCTGGTCGCTGAGGTGCTGCAGCTCCAGCGCGACCGGGCCAGCGCAGGCCAGCGTGAGCGTGCCGTTGGTCAGCCTTCGCGGCGTGGTGGTGGCCGATAGCTCGGGGCCGACGATCTGCGCCCAATCCGCCATGACCTGGGCGCTGCCTGGCGCGCGCTTGCGGAAGGCGGGGCGGGTCACGGCGGGCACCACGGCGCCGATCGGGCGCGGGCCATAAACGTGACGTGGCGCTTCTTGCAGGGCCGCACGCTCGGGTGGGGCCGTACGGTCCGCGTTGGGGACTTGCTTGCCGGGTCTGTCTGTTGTCGTCATATCCAGCCCGTGCTCCCCGCCATCGCGCTCCCCGTCCCGCCCGCCGGCGCATTGCTGCGCTGGTATGATCGCCACCGCCGGCGGATGCCCTGGCGTGCCCTGCCCGGCGAGCCGGCAGACCCATACCGGGTGTGGCTCAGCGAAATCATGCTGCAGCAGACGACGGTCACGGCGGTTATACCGTATTATGAGCGGTTTGTGCTGCGCTTTCCAACAATCGAAGCTTTGGCAGCGGCCGAGGATGGCGCTGTCATGGAGGCCTGGGCCGGGCTCGGCTACTACGCCCGGGCGCGGAACCTGCTCGCCTGTGCGCGCCGGGTGGCATCCGACGGCGGGTTTCCAGATGATCTCCCGGGATTGCGCGCCTTGCCGGGCATTGGCGAATACACCGCCGCCGCTATCGCCAGCATCGCATTTGGCCGGGCGGTGGTGCCGGTGGACGGCAACGTCGAACGTGTGGCGGCGAGGATATTCGCCATCGGCGACCCATTGCCCGGCGCGCGGCGTGCCATCGGCGCGGCTGCGGCGCGGCTCGGGCAGGATGCGGCGGCCCAGGCGCGGCCGGCGGACTTCACCCAGGCGCTGTTCGACTTGGGCGCGACGATCTGCACACCGCGCACGCCGGCCTGCGCGCTCTGTCCCTGGATGGAGGCGTGCCGGGCGCGGGCGCTTGGGGTGGCAGAAGCGCTGCCGCGCAAGGCGCCCAAGCCAGTGCGGCCTATGCGGCATGGGGCGCAGTTCTGGCTGATGGACGCGGCCGGGGAGGTGCTGCTGCGCCGCCGCCCGCCGCAAGGCTTGCTGGGCGGCATGCTGGAGCTGCCGGGCGCGCCGTGGCGTGCGGAACCGTGGCCAAAGGCCGAGGCGTTGATCCATGCGCCGCAACCCGCGGACTGGCGGCTGGCCGGGCAGGCGACGCACGGCTTCACCCACTTCACCCTGACGATGGACGTTTATGCGGCGCGGGTGGGCCGTATCACCGCCGATGGGCTGTTGCGCGACGCCGCGGCATTGGCGGACGAGGCGCTGCCGACGGTTATGCGCCGCTGCATACGGGTTGCGATGGCGGGGGCCTAAGCCGGCCGCCAGCCCCAACGGGCGTCGAGCCAGGCGCGCAAAGCGAGCAGGGTCGGCACATCGGCAGCGATCGCCCGGGTGAGCGTGGCGGTTGCAGGGGCTGGCGCGGCGCGGACGCCGAGCGACGCCGCCTCGGATAGCAGGCCAGGGGTGGCTGCGGCCTCGGCGCAGGCGCGACGCCAAAGCGCCACGCGGTTCGCAGGGGAGAGCTGCGGCAGCACCAGCGCAACATCGAGGATGGCGGCAGCGGCGGTGGCGTGAAGGGCGGCGAGCATTGCCGCCGGCGGAGATTGACGGGATGCGGCCTCCATGGCGGTCGGCACGCCCGGGAAGGCGGGATCACGCAGCCATGCGCCGGCGGAGTCGACGGTGCCGAGGGTCATGACGGGTGCCATGCCGCGCTGCGCCGCGGCAGCCGCCGGCGCGCCCTGGCCGGAATGAAACACGGCGTCGGCGGCATTGTCGGCGCTCGGCGTCACTTCAATCCCGAGCATGTCGAGCGCCAGCAGCGCGGGCAGGGCCAGCCCAGCCGGCTGGGCGCCGCCGACACGGAGCGTGCGGCCGGGGCTGAGCGGCACGCGGCTGACCAACACGGCGGACGTTAGGCCGGCCCAGGCCGGAACCCAGCGTGCCGCGTCAAATTGCGCGCGCGGATCCCCGACCAGCCAGGCCATGGCGGCCGAACCCGGCAGCAGCAGTGCGGTGTCACCATCCGGGGGCACGTGCGCCTCGAACTGGTTGGCGCCGGTGACGCCGTCTGCACCGCCCACGGCGCTGCGCGCGACCGGCTGCGCGGCCAATCCAGCGAACGCGCTGGGAAAGGCGCGGGCGAGGGCGGGTATCAGCAGGTCTGCCCAGTGGTCGAGCCGTCCTTGTGGCGGACCCGCGACGACGAGGGCGGGACGCTCGGCAAAGCTGGCGAGAAGGTTGGACTGGGACGCCGGAATGCCCGGAGCGGCAGCGGCTGGCCTTGCCGGACTGGCTGCAGCGTTGGCGAAACGGGAGGCGGCCGAACCGGCGAACAGGCTTGCGGCTATCGACAGCGCGCGGCGGCGGCTAGGCGGCAGGCCAGTCATCGGTTTCCCCCTCCAATGTGGGGCCTTAACCGAGACCCGCCACGACTGGTATCCCTGCGAGCGCGGATGTCAAATGAGCGATAGTTCAATATCAGGCGTCGTAAGAAACCAATGCTTCGAACGGCACGTCCAGCTTGGCTCGGCCGTGCAGAAAGCTGAGCTCGATTAGCGCTGCAGCGGCGGGAACGTCCGCGCCAACGCGGCGCAGCAGGGCAATGCCCGCCGCCATGGTGCCGCCGGTCGCCAGCAGGTCGTCGACCACCACCACGCGGGTCCCGGGGGCGACGGCATCGGCCTGGATCTCGATTCGGTCGGTCCCGTATTCGAGGGCGTAGTCCAGGCCAACGACCTCGCCCGGCAGCTTGCCGGGTTTCCGCAGCATGACGAAGCCGCAGCCGAGCTTCAGCGCCAGCGGGGCGGCGAGCAGGAAGCCGCGCGACTCTACGCCGGCCAGGAGCTGCGGGTGGTATGCCCGGACCATGTTGGCCAGGCGTCCCATCGCGACCTGCCAGGCGTCGGGGTGCCGCAGCAGGGTGGAGATGTCGTAGAACAGGATGCCGGGCTTCGGGAAATCCGGAATGCCGCGGATGTGGTCCTTGAGGTCCATGGTGACGTCCTAATGAGTTGCGGCGGGCTTACTGGCTTGCGGGCATTGCTGCAACCGGTGGGCCGGGCTAGGCCAGCCCGCATGTCGAGGCCAACCATCGCCACCATCGCCGGGCTGCTGTTCGTCGCGGCCTACATTGTCGCGGCGATCACCTTGCCGGACCTTGTGCCGCGGCTGCACTGGACGCTCGAGGCGCTGTATTGGTGCGTGGCGGGGATCGTTTGGGTCTTCCCGGTGCGCTGGCTGATGCTGTGGTCGGTGCACAAGCGCTAGCGAGCCGCCGCCGTATCGCAGCTAGCCAAGGCTTTCGAGCGCCTGCCGCAAGTGGCCGCCATGCTGGGCCAGCAGCGCGTCCGCCCTGGGCCGGTTCAGGCCATGGAGGATCAGCACGGCGGCCTTTACGCTGCCGTCGGCCTGCGCCAGGGCGGCGGTACCAGCTTCCGATGAGCAGCCCGTCAGTTCCCGCAACATGCGGATCGCCCGGGCGCGCAGCTTGCTGTTGCGGGCGACCATGTCGACCATCTGGCCCCGATAAATTCGGCCGAGCCGCGTCATCAGCAACGTGCTGAACAGGTTTAGCGCCACCTTCTGCGCCGTGCCGGCCTTCATCCGGGTGGACCCGGCGATCGGCTCCGCCCCGGTCTCGATCAGTATCGCATGGTCCGCTATGGCGAGCAGGGGTGCGCCCGGGCTGTTCGCAATGCCGATCGTGAGCGCCCCGGCCAACCGCGCCGCCTGCAGGCACGCCAGCGTATAGGGTGTGGCCCCGCTGGCGGCGAGGCCCACCAAGACGTCCGACGTCCCCAGCTTAGCAGCGGCCACGTCGCCGCGCGCCAGGCTGTCCCGGTCCTCCGCATTCTCGACCGCCTGCGTCAGCGCCGCCTCGCCACCCGCCAACAGCAAAACGAGCCGGTCGCGCGGCCAATTGAAGGTGGGCGCAAGCTCGGCGCCATCCTGCACGCCGATGCGGCCGGATGTTCCCGCTCCGGCGTAGGCCAGGCGGCCGCCATCCCGAAGACGCTCGGCAGCGGCGTCCGCGGCAGCGGCCAACGCGGGCAACGCGGGGCGCACGGCAGCGACCGCCGCCATCTGTCCCTCCAGCAGCGCGTCCAGGATGTCGGCAGACGGCCATGTGTCCATGGTGGCGAACCGCGGGCTCGCGGCCTCCGTCGCAGGCAGCCCCCTGTCAGACATCGACGTCCTCGACCGTGCGGGCGCGGTCCTGGATGAACTGGAACCGCAACTCCGGCCGCCGGCCCATCAGGCTTTCGACCAGGGTGTTGGTCGCATGGCGATGCTCCGGCGCCGCCACGACCTTGAGCAGGGTGCGCTTCGCCGGGTCCATGGTGGTCTCCTTCAATGCCATGGGAGGCATCTCGCCCAGGCCCTTGAAGCGGCTCACTTCGACCTTCGTGCCAGCCTTGAAGCCGCGCTTCATTTGCCGGTCCTTGTCGGCGTCGTTCATCGCATAGATCGACTTGGCGCCCTGGGTCAGCCGATATAATGGCGGCTGGGCCAGGTGGATATGGCCGTGCTGCACCAACTCCGGCAGCTCGCGGTAGAAGAAGGTCATCAGCAGCGAGGCGATGTGCGCGCCGTCCACGTCCGCGTCCGTCATGATGATGACCCGGCCATAGCGCAGCTTGGCCCGGTCGAACCGGTCGCCGACGCCGCAGCCCAGGGCCTCGATCAGGTCCTTCAGCTCCTGGTTTTGCCGCAGCTTGTCGGCGCTGGCGCTGGCGACGTTCAGGATCTTGCCCCGCAGCGGCAGCACCGCCTGCGTGTTGCGGTTGCGCGCCTGCTTGGCGGAGCCGCCAGCACTGTCGCCCTCGACCAAGAAGATCTCGGTGCCTTCCTGGCTCTCCAGCGTGCAATCCGCGAGCTTGCCCGGCAGGCGCAGCCGGCGCGTCGCGGTCTTGCGGCTGACGTCCTTGATCTCGCGACGGCGCAGCCGCTCCTCGGCGCGTTCGATGACAAAACTTAACAGATTATCCGCCTGGGCCGGGTTGCCGGCGAGCCAATGGTCGAACCGGTCCCGCAGCGCCGTTTCCACCAACCGCGTCGCCTCGGGGCTGGTCAGCTTCTCCTTCGTCTGGCCCTGGAACTGCGGTTCGCGGATGAAGGCCGACAGCTTGCCGGCCATCTGCCCCAGCAAGTCCTCGGCCGTGACCTGGGTGGCGCGCCGGTTGCCCCGCTGCTCGCCCCAGGCCCGCAGGCCTTTCAGCAGCGCCGCGCGGAACCCGGCCTCATGCGTGCCGCCCTGCGCCGTCGGCACGGTGTTGCAGTACGAATGCAGGAATCCGTCGGCGTTCTCCAGCCAGGCCACCGCCCATTCGACACGGCCGCCGGTTTTGCCGTTCGCGGTGGCGGGCAGGTCGGCGTCGCCGAACCACAGCTCCGGCACGGCGCGGGGCAGGTCGCCAATGTCCTCCTGCAAGCTGTCGCGCAGGCCGCCGGGGAAATGCAGCATGGCCTCGGCAGGCACATCCTTGGCGTCGGCCAGCAGGCCGGGATCGCACGTCCAGCGGATGCGCACGCCGCGGAACAGGTAAGCCTTTGATCGACAGAGGCGATACAGCCGGGCCGGGATGAATTGCAGCGGTCCGAAGATCTCGGGGTCCGGATGGAAGCGGATTGTCGTGCCGCGCCGGTTCTGCGTCGGCCCGGCGTTCACGAGCTTGGTGACCGGCTTGCCGCGCTTGTAGCTTTGACGCCACAGCACACGGTCGCGCGCCACCTCCACATCCATGGCATCGGATAAGGCGTTCACGACGGAACTGCCGACGCCGTGCAGCCCGCCGGAGGTCGCATAGGCCTTGCCGCCGAATTTCCCGCCGGAGTGCAACGTGGTCAGGATGACCTCCAACGCACTCAGCTTCTTGAACTTGGGATGCGGATCGACCGGGATGCCGCGGCCGTTGTCGCGCACCGTCAGCCAGTTCCCAGCGTCCAGCGACACGTCTATCGAACTGGCGTGCCCGGCGACCGCTTCGTCCATGGCGTTGTCAAGGATTTCTGCCGCGAGATGGTGCACGGCGGCTTCGTCGGTGCCGCCGACGTACATGCCGGGGCGGCGGCGCACAGGTTCCAGGCCCTCGAGGACCTCGATATCCCGCGCGGAATAACTGTCGGTGGCCTCGTCATCGGCCAGCTTGGCAAGCAAGTCGTTCATGCTGTGTTCCCGGGTCTGGCCCAAAGCTAGTGCTCTGGGCCAGGCCGGGCAAGGGTCGTGACGTTTGCGTGTTGCTCCGTGCCGTTGCGGCCCGCTTAGTTGCGACCCGCTTAGTTACGAAACGTCCCGGAAGGCTCCTGGGTGTGGGCCTCAAGGAACCAGAGCTGCTTGTCCAAGCCGCGCGACACCTCGGTCAGCAGGTCCGCCGTGTCGGCGTCGCCGGCCTCGTCGGTATCCTCGATATTCTTGCGGACCGCGTTGGCGCAGGCGGAATAGCGCTCGATCAGTGCCTTGATATGATCGGCAACGGCGTAGATGTCCGTGGGATACGGCTGCAGGCTGGTCTCACGGTTCACTTCCTGCACCGTCCCGCGGGCGGTGCCGCCGAGCTGGGTGATGCGTTCGGCCATCATGTCCGTCCATTCGTCCTGCTGGTCGCGGAAGCCGTCGAGCATCAGATGAACGCCGATGAACTGCGGGCCCTTGAGGTTCCAATGCGCCTGCTTGGTGATCAAGGCGAGGTCGATGCTGTCGACCATGCGCGCCTGCAGAACCTCCATCGCCACCGCCTTGGCGTTGTTCTTCAGGTTGTTGTTCGTCTTGTGCAGGCGTGCGCCCTGGCTCTGGTCTTTGATGTCGCTCGGGTTCTCAGCCATCACGGCCTCCTTAGAAGTGGAAGCCGCGTCAACGCGCGGAGCCATCGAGCGTTGCCAGCCGGGCGGCGTTGCGGACCGGACGTCCGTTCAGCCGCTGGCCGGGATCGACGGCGATGTAGCGGCAGGGCAACGGGGCCTGCTTGTCATGGAACGCGCTGACCCGCGCCAGTACCTCATGGTCCGTTTCGGACAGGCGGTGTGCCTCGCGCAGGTGGTCCGTCCAGTTTTGCGTCGACCACGCTTCGAGCCAGCCGTCGGGATGGGCGACGTCCTCATACAGCCGCCAATCGAGCGCCCCGGCGCGCCCGCGAGCGTGCTGCACATGCTGCATCGCTTCGAGGAACCGTTCGCGGTCGGACGGCGGAACATGGTAACGCATGGTCTCAAGAATGCGCTCGCGGGACTGCGGCAGCTTGGCGGCGAACTCGGGCGCTGGCGCTTCTGGCATAGGCGGCGCGGGGGCCTGCGCTGTGCTGGCGGCCGTCTGCTCCAGGCTGAAACCGCGGACGGCGAGGGCCAGCGCCGCGATCGACAGGGCAGCGATGGCCATCGTCACCTGCAATCCGAGCGCGTCGCCACACCATCCCCACAGCATCGACCCGAACGCCAGCGCCCCATTGAACGCCAGTTGGTAGATACCTAGTGCCCGGGCGCGCACCCAGGGCGGCGCCACCAATTGCGCCGCCGCCTGCAGGGTGCTCGCCGCCGCTACCCAGCCGACGCCGAACAGCATCATGCCGAGCCCGGCGAGCGCCCAATGATGGCTGCTGGCGATGCAGGCCATGCCGGCACATGAGAACAGGCTCGACCCGAACGTCGTGGCGTCCCGTCCGGCCCGGCCCCGCAGCATCGGCAGCAGCATGCCGGACGCAACGCCGCCGATGCCCATCATGCCCAGCAGCAGCCCGAAGCTGCCGGCGCCCAAGCCCAACTGCTCCCGCACGATCAACGGCAGCAGCGCCCAAGGCGCGGCGGAGGGGAGGAAATAGGCGATGGCGCGAAGCATGGCAGCCTGCATGGCGGGGGTGTGCCGGGCGAAGCGCATGCCGGCGCGCATGGCGCTGAGCAGGTGCTCCCGCGGCAGGACGCTGCGCTGCGCTTTGCGCCGCCAGGCCAGCAATACGCCAATGCTGGCGAGGAAGGATGCGGCATAAAGGGCAAACGCCAGCGCCGGGCCGCCGAACAGCACCAGGACGCCGCCCAGCGCCGGGCCGAGCGCACGCGCCAGGTTGAAGCCGATGCCGTTGAGCGCGATCGCCTGCACCAGGTCATGCCGCGGCACGACCTCGGGCACGGTGGCTCCCCAGGCGGGCTGATACATCGCCGAACCCATGCCGATCGCAAATGTCAGCGCAACCAGCCCGGTGGCATTGATTAGCCCGGCGTACGTCAAGCCCGCCAGCGCCACCGCCGCGCACATCGTCCAGACCTGCGTGCCGATCAGGAACAGGCGGCGGTCCATGGTGTCGGCCAGGGCGCCGGCGGGCAACGCCAACAGCAGCACGGGAAAGATGGTCGCCGCCTGCACGAGGCTGACGCTCAGCGCGTCAGGCGAAAGCGAGGTCATCAGCCAACCAGCGCCGGTGTTCTGCATCCAGGTGCCCAGCGCCGTGACGACGTTGGCGATCCACAACGAGCGGAACACGGCGTGGCGCAACGGCATCAGGGCAGGAGGGGCGCGCATCGGGCGATGGTGGTCCGTTACGGCTTCGTAGGGAAGCCCGGTGGCAGGGCGGCCGAAAGTCGAAGGCGGGCCTTGGGTCCGGCAATCAGATTTCGCATACTCTTTGCGCAGATGTCTCAGCCCTTCACGCGCGGCCCGCCGTGGAGGACAGTGGCCGTTGATGCATTGTTGGAGACCATAATGACTGCTTCCGCAAAAAGCCTGGCCGGCAAGGTGGCGCTGGTGACGGGCTCGACGAGCGGCATCGGCCTTGGCATAGCCCGTTGCCTGGGCGAGCAAGGGGCCGACCTGATGTTGAACGGTTTTGGCGAGCCAGCCGCGGTCGAAGCGCTGCGGGCTGAGCTGGCCGACAGCTATGGCGTCCGGGTGGCCTATGACGGCGCCGACCTGTCCCACGCTGCGCAGGTTGCGGACTTGGTGCAGCAAACCCACGCCGCCCTCGGTGGGCTGGACATTCTGGTGAACAATGCCGGCATCCAATATACCGCCGAAATCAAGGACTTTCCTCGGGAACGATGGGATGCGGTCATAGCGATCAACCTTTCTGCGGCGTTCCATGCTATGCAGGCGGCTATACCCGGCATGAGCGCGAAAGGTTGGGGCCGGATCGTCAACATCGCCTCGGCGCATGGGCTGGTCGGCAGCGCGCAGAAATCCGCCTATGTCGCGGCCAAGCACGGCCTGATCGGACTGACGAAAGTGGGAGCGATCGAGCTGGCGAACAGCGGCGTCACCGTCAACGCCATCTGCCCCGGCTGGGTGCTGACGCCTTTGGTGCAGGCGCAACTGGACGCCCGGGCGGCGCGGGAAGGATTGGACATCGAGGCTGTGAAGCACGCTTTGCTGACGGAAAAGCAACCGATGGCGCAGTTCACTACGCCGGAAGGGATCGGAGGCCTGGTCGTGTTCCTGTGCTCGGAGGCGGCGCGGACCATCACGGGCGCACCGCTATCCATCGACGGCGGGTGGGTCGCAACGTAGCTGCTAGCGCGAGTTTGGAGGGTATTTGGCAACGATTGTCACCGGCGCGGCGGGCTTCATCGGCTTTCATGTCTGCCGTGCGCTACTGGCGCGAGGCGATGCCGTTATCGGGGTCGATAACCTCAATGACTATTACGATGTACGGCTGAAGGAGGCGCGGCTTGCTCAATTGACTCCGCAAGCCGGGTTCCGCTTCAGGCGGGTGGATATCGCTGACAAGGCTGCGATGTTCGGGTTGTTCGATGAGGAGCGCGCCACGGATCGGGTGGTGCACCTGGCGGCCCAAGCTGGGGTGCGGCATTCGCTGGTCGACCCGTTCGCCTATGTCACGTCCAATGTCATGGGCCATGTCACCGTTCTCGAAGCTGCCCGGCGCCTCAATCGCCTCGAGCACCTCGTGTATGCCAGCTCGTCGTCCGTGTACGGCGGCAACACGACCTTGCCGTTCGCCGAAAGCGATAGGGTAGATGCGCCGGTATCGCTTTATGCTGCGACGAAGCGGGCTGACGAACTCATCAGCCACAGCTATGGCCATCTCTTTGGTATGCCGCAGACGGGATTGCGGTTCTTCACGGTCTATGGGCCGTGGGGCCGGCCCGACATGGCCTACTTCGGTTTTGCCGAGGCGATCGTCCGGGGACAGCCGATCACGCTTTATGAGGGCGGCGCCTTGCGGCGGGATTTCACCTACATCGACGATATCGTGGCCGGCGTTGTGGCATGCCTCGACCGTCCTCCGGCGACAGGCGTCATGCCGCAGGTGTTCAATATCGGCGGTAACCGTGGAGAGCCGGTCTCAGAATTGGTCCGGTTGCTGGAATTGTGTTTGGGACGGTCGGCGATCATCGAGGCGTCGCCGCGGCCCAAGGTCGACGTGGCGGAAACCTGCGCTGACCTCTCAGCCATCGAGAGGCATGTCGGCTATCGGCCGACGACCTCCTTGGCGGCCGGAATACCGAAGTTTGTGGATTGGTTTGTGCGATATCGCTCGGGATATTGCGGTTCACATCTTGACCTTCCTCTCTTGTCCGCTTAGGTCTTGTGCCTTGCCGGCGTAGATTGGC